>NC_002578.1:0-600000 GCF_000195915.1 Thermoplasma acidophilum DSM 1728
AACTACAGTAGATGCTCTTTTAGCTATTGCGGCTTCGATCTCAATCGCCGGCGGCCTTATAGGTACCGGTATGGCACAGCAGGGAATAGGAGCCGCTGGTATGGGTATAATCGCGGAGAAACCTGAGAAGTTCGGCCAGGTTCTGTTCTTCTTTGTTATACCTGAGACGCTCTGGGTCATAGGTCTTGCTCTGGGTATCATACTGCTGCTCCATATAATCTGATCTCTATGTCCCTCGAAGAAGTGCTGAAGGATATCGAACGCGACAAGGAAGAAAAGAAGAAAGAGATAGCAGATGCTGCGTCCAGGGAGACGGCAAAGATAGAGAAGGAGAGGGAAGAAAAGATCCAGATTCTGCAGAGGGAATACGAGAACAGGATGAGGGAAGAGGGCAGCAGGCTGTACAATTCCATAATCGACAAGGCGAATGTGGAGGCCAGGAACATCGTGAGGATGAGGGTTCAGGAGATCCTGGACCAGTATGGCGCAAAGGCCGATGAACTGATAAAGAATCTGGCCAAAACAAAGGAATACGATGATGTCCTGAAGAAGATGATCGAGGTATCCAGAAAGGCCCTCGGGCCAGACTGCATTGTGAAGGTGAACACAGCCGATAAGGGCCGCATCTCTGATGGAAACATAAAGTTCGAGGATATAGATCCGTATGGGGGCGTACTGGCAACCTCCAGAGACGGAAAGATAGAACTCGATCTGAGAATATCAAGCATAAGGCGCGATATTCTTGAACGGTTCAAGGTGCGGCTTTATTCAATGATAGAGGATTGAGATGGATTCAACTTACATAGGGTCCTATGGCAGGCTCCGTGTTTATCAGACAGAGTTTTTCAGCAGGCAGCAAATAGATCAGATGCTGTCAATGACTGATCCAAAGGATGTGTCTGCCTTTCTCTACAACGGTCCTTACAGGGAAGATTATGACAGCCTGTCCGCGGTCTTCAAGGATCCTGATCTGACCGAGATGGCAATAAACAGGCACATGGTCAGGAACAATCGCCTGGTGCTTTTTGCCATCCCGCCTCTGGCGAAGAATGCCGTGGTGGCTTATCTCAGCAAATGGGATATAGAGAATATCAAGACCGTCATATCCGCAAAATTCCTGGGGCACGGGATAAGGGAAGCTGAGCCTTTCCTTGTGAGCTTTCGCGACATACCGCTTGGTATAATGAGCGGAACACTCACCAACGAGGATTACAGGAACATGATAAATCTGCCCAACATAGAGGCTATACTCAATTACCTTGCAAGGTTCGGATACGGTACGTACATGATGCAGTTCCTGGAAGATTACAGGAAGACCGGTGATATATCACCGATGCTCTATTCGCTGGATCGCTATTACTACATGAATCTGCTGTCGGCCCTGAAGTATTACAGGGGCGACGAGGCGCCTGTTCTCAATTATGTGCGATCGGACATAGATCGCCAGAACATAGTGACTATGCTGAAGGGAAAGGTGCTTAAGATACCGTTTGAAAGGATGTCCTCAGGCATAATCGATGGGGGTAACATAGGCGTTAACCGGTTGCGGGAGATCTACTCATCCCAGGACGCCGTTTCCGTTGCGGATGCTCTGAAGCAGTACTACGATCTCGAAGAGCCAAAGAAGAAATACATGGAAACAGGCGATCTCTACCATTTTGATATAGCGATCCGCAACATAATTGCCAGAAGGTTCCTTGACACCATGTCCATGCTGCCTCTGTCGCTGGACAGCCTGTTCTACTTCATACTGAGGAGCGAGATTGAAAGGCACAACCTAAGGACAATATATTTGTCCAAGGTGAACGGCATGCCAAGGGAGATCACGGAAAGCCTGCTGATAACGGAGATGATGTGATTGGAGAGCTGCATAACTGTCATAGGCGAAAGGGACGTTGTCCTCGGATTCAGGCTCCTCGGTATTCAGCACACCATAATAGCTGAGGGCAAGGATCTTCTGAAGAAGTTTCTGGAGGTCTTTCAGAACCCTCAGTGCAATATAATAATCGTTTCCGAAAATGTGAAGAACATGATGGATAAAAGGACGCTGAGAAGCGTGGAGATCTCGTCAAAGCCGCTGGTAGTCTTCATACCCCTTCCAGGCGTAAGGGAGGAGGAGACCATAGAGGAGATGGCGAAGAGGATCCTCGGTATTGATATTGGAAATGTTTGAGGTGAATCAATGGGAAAGATAATCAGAATTTCAGGTCCAGTAGTCGTGGCTGAAGATGTTGAAGACGCCAAGATGTACGATGTTGTCAAGGTCGGAGAGATGGGCCTCATCGGTGAGATAATAAAGATTGAGGGGAACAGATCGACCATACAGGTCTATGAGGATACTGCAGGCATAAGGCCTGACGAAAAGGTTGAGAACACCAGGAGGCCGCTGTCGGTGGAGCTCGGCCCAGGCATACTCAAATCGATATACGATGGAATACAGAGGCCACTGGATGTGATCAAGATCACTTCTGGAGATTTCATAGCTCGCGGTCTGAACCCACCCGCACTTGACAGGCAGAAGAAGTGGGAGTTTGTTCCCGCTGTAAAAAAAGGAGAGACGGTCTTTCCTGGCCAGATACTCGGTACCGTGCAGGAAACCTCGCTGATAACCCACAGGATAATGGTTCCCGAGGGTATTTCAGGAAAGGTGACGATGATCGCCGATGGGGAGCACAGGGTTGAGGATGTGATAGCGACGGTATCAGGAAATGGCAAGAGCTACGATATTCAGATGATGACAACGTGGCCCGTCAGGAAGGCGAGGAGGGTGCAGAGGAAACTGCCTCCAGAGATCCCGCTGGTAACGGGACAGAGGGTAATAGATGCGCTTTTCCCCGTGGCGAAGGGCGGAACTGCCGCCGTACCCGGGCCATTCGGAAGTGGAAAATGTGTGTCTGGCGATACACCGGTACTTCTGGATGCCGGCGAGAGGAGGATAGGCGACCTGTTCATGGAGGCCATTCAGGACCAAAAGAACGCGGTCGAAATAGGCCAGAACGAAGAGATAGTCCGGCTCCATGATCCGCTGCGCATATATTCCATGGTCGGTTCTGAAATAGTCGAAAGCGTCTCTCACGCCATATATCACGGAAAGAGCAATGCCATTGTAACCGTTAGGACGGAGAATGGAAGAGAGGTCAGGGTGACACCTGTCCACAAACTCTTTGTTAAAATTGGAAACTCTGTAATCGAGAGGCCAGCCTCAGAGGTGAATGAGGGCGATGAAATAGCATGCGCAAGCGTAAGTGAGAACGGTGATTCCCAAACCGTCACCACAACGCTGGTATTGACATTCGATAGAGTGGTATCAAAGGAAATGCATAGCGGCGTATTCGATGTCTACGATCTGATGGTTCCGGATTATGGATACAACTTCATAGGCGGAAATGGCCTCATAGTCCTTCACAACACCGTGATACAACACCAGCTGGCAAAATGGAGCGATGCAAACATAGTTGTTTACATAGGCTGTGGCGAGCGCGGAAATGAGATGACTGAAATACTCACCACCTTCCCGGAGCTGAAAGATCCTAACACGGGCCAGCCGCTGATGGACAGGACTGTCCTTATAGCCAACACTTCTAATATGCCCGTGGCAGCAAGAGAGGCGAGCATATACACAGGTATAACGATAGCGGAGTACTACAGGGACATGGGATACGACGTTGCCCTGATGGCAGACAGCACATCACGCTGGGCGGAGGCACTCAGGGAGATCTCAGGCAGGCTGGAGGAGATGCCGGGAGAAGAGGGATATCCTGCCTATCTGGGTAGAAGGGTTTCAGAATTCTACGAGAGATCCGGAAGGGCGAGGCTCGTATCGCCGGATGAGAGGTACGGATCAATAACGGTTATCGGTGCTGTATCACCGCCGGGAGGAGACATATCCGAGCCGGTATCGCAGAACACCCTGCGTGTAACAAGGGTATTCTGGGCTCTGGATGCCGCCCTGGCCAACAGGAGGCATTTTCCATCGATAAACTGGCTCAACAGCTATTCGCTTTACACCGAGGATCTGAGATCCTGGTACGATAAGAACGTATCATCCGAATGGTCTGCTCTAAGGGAAAGAGCGATGGAAATACTGCAGCGGGAGAGCGAGCTCCAGGAGGTCGCACAGCTCGTTGGATACGATGCCATGCCTGAAAAAGAGAAATCAATACTGGACGTTGCCAGGATAATAAGGGAGGACTTCCTGCAGCAGAGCGCGTTCGACGAGATCGATGCTTACTGCTCCCTGAAAAAGCAGTACCTCATGCTGAAGGCAATAATGGAGATCGATACCTATCAGAACAAGGCGCTCGACTCCGGCGCAACAATGGATAACCTGGCTTCTCTTGCAGTTAGGGAGAAACTCTCGAGGATGAAGATAGTGCCAGAGGCGCAGGTAGAATCCTATTACAATGATCTTGTTGAGGAGATCCACAAGGAGTATGGAAATTTCATTGGTGAGAAAAATGCCGAAGCTAGCCTATAAATCTGTTTCACAAATAAGTGGCCCACTGCTCTTCGTTGAGAACGTGCCAAATGCCGCTTACAACGAGATGGTTGACATCGAACTTGAGAACGGGGAAACCAGGCAGGGGCAGGTTCTGGACACCAGGAAGGGCCTCGCCATAGTGCAGATATTCGGTGCAACAACCGGTATAGGCACTCAGGGAACCACTGTTAAATTCAGGGGAGAGACCGCCAGGCTTCCTATATCTGAGGACATGCTGGGCAGGGTATTCAATGGCATTGGCGAGCCCATAGACGGTGGCCCTGAGATAATAGCAAAGGAGAGAATGGAGATCACCAGCAACGCCATAAACCCTTATTCAAGGGAGGAACCTTCCGAATTCATAGAAACCGGAATTTCGGCAATAGACGGAATGAATACGCTTGTTAGGGGCCAGAAGCTGCCCATATTCTCCGGTTCCGGGCTGCCGCACAACCAGCTTGCCGCTCAGATAGCAAGGCAGGCAAAGGTTCTGGATTCCTCAGAGAATTTCGCGGTTGTCTTCGGTGCAATGGGCATAACGAGCGAGGAGGCTAATTATTTCACGAACCAGTTCAGGGAAACTGGTGCGCTATCAAGATCGGTCATGTTCCTTAACCTCTCTTCGGATCCGTCCATGGAGAGGATCATCCTGCCCAGGATAGCACTCACAACTGCAGAGTACCTGGCATTCCAGAAGGGCATGCACATACTCGTAATATTGACGGATATGACGAACTACTGTGAGGCCCTTCGTGAGATATCTGCCGCCAGGGAGGAGGTTCCGGGAAGAAGGGGCTACCCAGGATACATGTACACGGATCTGAGCACCATATACGAGAGGGCAGGAAAGCTGAAGGGAAACAATGGATCCATAACGCAGATCCCCATACTCACCATGCCAGGCGACGATATAACGCATCCCGTGCCGGATCTCACAGGCTACATAACCGAGGGCCAGATAGTGATTTCAAGAGATCTCAACAGAAAGGACATGTATCCAGGCATAGACGTGCTCCTCTCCCTCTCAAGGCTGATGAACCAGGGCATAGGGAAGGGAAGGACAAGGGAGGATCATAGGGGCCTGGCGGATCAGCTTTACGCTGCATACGCTTCAGGAAAGGATCTGAGATCACTGACTGCAATCGTTGGTGAGGAGGCCCTCAGCCAGAACGACAGAAAGTATCTTCACTTTGCAGACACCTTTGAGTCAAGGTACATCAAGCAGGGGTTCTTCGAGGATCGCTCAATAGAGGATACGCTTGGCCTGGGATGGGATCTTCTTGCTGATCTTCCTGTTCAGGACATGAAGAGGGTTAAGCCTGATCACATCCAGAAGTATGGCAGATGGAAGAAGGAGTGAACATGGACATACGACCGACAAGGATAGAACTGATACGCACCAGGAGGAGAATAAGGCTTGCAAAGAAGGGCCTTGACCTTCTGAAGATGAAGAGGTCCGCCCTTATATACGAATTCCTGCAGATAAGCAGAACCATAAGGGGCATGAAGGAGAACCTCAGAAAGGAGGTTGTTGAAGCCCTGAACATCATAAAGGTGGCCAGCGTCCTGGAGGGGTCCCTTGCACTGGAGCGCATAGCGAACATGTCAAGCGATTCCAGGATAAATGTCAACTCCAGAAATGTCATGGGCGTAAATATACCCACCCTTGAGGTCTCATACAACCTGTCCATATTATCGGACGTTTACCGTACAGTGTCTGTCCCGGTTGCCATAGATGATTCCATACGCAGGTTTCAGAAGCTGTTCTACGATCTCATTCTGATAGTGGAAAAGGAGAACTCTCTGCGCAACCTGCTGATGGAGATAGACAGAACAAAGAGAAGGAGCAACGCTATAGAGAATATACTGATACCCAGGCTTGAGTATCAGGCGAAGATGATAAAGATGACCCTGGATGAGAGGGAGAGGGATACCTTCACCACGCTTAAAACCATAAAGAAGAAGATAGAGGCTGAGAATGATTAGAAACCCGTGGTTTGATATCGGAACGAGGAAGTACGTGAAGAATGTCGATATAACCAGGGCGAAGGATCCGAAGCTGATCAGGAAGTTCATAATCATAAGGAACCTGATCATGCTGTTCAATGTGGCTGTTGCAGCGCTAATACTGGTGCTGGTTTGGAGCTGATGCGTATGGATGATGTTGAGACTATCAGGATTATCAAGGAAAAGGAAACAAGTGCAGATGAGGAGATCAATCAGTTCAAGGAGGAACAGGAAAAGATCATAAAAGAAGCCAGGGAGAAGGAAGCGCTTGATTTGGAAAAGACCGAGGATGAACTGAAATCCAGATATCAGGAGTATCTGGAATCGAGAAGAAAGGAGGCTGAGGAGAAAGCATCGGAAATAATAGATAATGCAAAGCAAAGGGCATCTGCGATAAATCTTGACATAAAGGAGAAGGATCTGCAGAAGATGGTCCTGGAAATAATAATGAAGTATCTAGAGGAGTAATATGCTGAGACCAGTTAAGATGGAGAAGATCAGGATCATAGCCCCGTATTCCTACAGGGATCCTGTCATATCCGCCCTTCATGACCTGGGCGTCATGCAGATAGAGGAGATGAGGGAAGATGTTGACAGGCTTCTGTCTCCTGCCAAAGCTTCGGAACAGGCAAAAACCGTTATGGATTACCTGCAGAAGTTCCGAGGATACGAGAACATACTTCCGAAGAGGCCAGTGAGAACAAGAGCCAAATTCACCTCTCTTGCAGATATCCTCAACGAGGCATCCAAGATAAACATAGACGATGATATACGCATAGCTGTGAACAGGGAAAACGACATTGCAGCAGCCATGAAGGATATCGATAGCAGGCTTTCTGCGCTTGAATACATGAAGGGATATGATTTCGACGTATCCATATTCAACGGGAAGCACTTCGAGTCTTACATAATACCTGATAAGAATGTGGATATCAAGGCGTTCTCCAGCCTGAACGCAGAAATTGTGCCGCTGAAGAATGCATTCATAATAACCGTGGCTGAGGACAGAACACAGGATCTCAGCAGGATCGCCAATTCGATTGGAGCAAGGCTCATTCACATTCCAGATCTCAAGGGAAAGCCTGATGATGTAATAGCTATGCTCAATGACGAAAGGGCAAAGCTGGATCAGGCAATGCAGGAGATAAGAAAGCACCTTGGCGATCTTTCCGATAAATATTATGAGAAGATAGCCCAGATCAGGGAAGCCCTGGAGATCGAGGCAAAGAAGATAGATGTGGAGGATAAATTAAAAGGAACTGAGTACACATTTGCCGTGGAGGGGTGGATACCATCAGATTCGTTCGGCAGAGTGAGCGATGCCATCAACAGAGTTACTGGGAACAGCTGCATAATAAGCACAGTGAAGACCAACGAGATGCCGCCAACCCTGCTCAGAAATCCCAGGAGGATCTCGCTTTTCGAATTCTTCATCAAATTCTATTCGCTTCCAGAGGGTACGGAGTATGATCCTACGCTCATATTCGCACTGGTCTTTCCCGTATTCTTCGGGTTGATGGTCGGTGATTGGGGCTACGGGCTGGCCATCCTGCTGATCTCTCTTTTCATAATACACCGCGTTGATCATCCACCGGCAAAGAGTCACATACCCAGAGTCATAAGCAGATTTGTTCTGATGATAATGTCGCCGCAATCCCTGAAGACGCTGGCAAAGGCCCTGATTCCGTCATCCATAGTAGCAATCATAGCTGGCTTACTTTTCAATGAATTCTTCGGATTCGCTATCCTGCCATTCACCGTTTTCCATGTGTACGCGGTTCTTCCGAAGCTGATGCTGATCGCCGGATACATAGGCCTTGGCATGGTGGTATTCGGCTTCATACTCGGATTCATTGAGGATTTGTGGATGAAGGATGTCAAGGGAGCCATGGATAGACTCGGATGGCTTTTCTTTGCGGTTGGAATCGCAACCATAGGGCTTAACCTGATACACCACGATCTGACGTTCAGCGTAAGTACCGGGATATCGAATCTGATTGCAGTTGCACTGATAGTTATCGGCATACCTCTGATAGCCATCAAGGAGAAGTCGCAGGGATTCATAGAGATGCCTTCCATAATAAGCCACATACTCTCATATCTCAGGCTTGTGGGAATACTGATAGCCAGCGTCGTCATCGCTGAGATAATAGACCTGGTATTCATGAAGAGCATAGTTTCGCATTCCATCGGGCTTGCCATCGCCGGTGTTGTCATACTGATATTCGGGCAGATGTTCAACTTAATACTTGCAGTATTCGAGCCAGGAATACAGGGAGCAAGGCTGATATACGTGGAGTTCTTCTCAAAGTTCTACCACGGAAACGGAAGAATGTTCAGGCCATTCAGGAGCCAGAGAAAATACACCGAGGATGGCCTCGATTTTGATAAGGCTAGATAAACGTTTAAGCATGGAAACGATACAAAGATGATGATACCTTCTTTTTCCCCTTGTGAAGGCGATGTGAAATGAACATTGGAGTTCTTGGCTTTCAGGGAGATGTGCAGGAACACATGGATATGCTGAAAAAATTATCCAGAAAGAACAGAGACCTTACATTAACCCACGTAAAAAGGGTTATCGATCTGGAACACGTAGATGCGCTCATAATACCTGGAGGAGAAAGTACGACTATATACAAGCTTACTCTGGAATACGGCCTTTACGACGCCATAGTGAAGAGATCTGCCGAAGGTATGCCGATTATGGCCACATGCGCCGGCCTGATACTCGTATCGAAGAATACAAATGATGAAAGGGTCAGAGGTATGGGCCTACTGGATGTGACCATAAGAAGGAATGCCTATGGAAGACAGGTCATGTCCTTCGAAACGGACATAGAAATAAATGGAATCGGCATGTTTCCGGCCGTATTCATAAGGGCTCCGGTAATAGAGGATTCTGGAAAAACCGAGGTTCTTGGTACGCTGGATGGAAAGCCCGTTATCGTCAAACAGGGGAATGTGATAGGGATGACATTTCATCCAGAGCTCACCGGCGATACAAGGCTGCATGAATACTTCATAAACATGGTGAGGGGGAGAGGGGGGTACATTTCCACTGCAGATGTGAAAAGGTGATGGTATGAGGACTGTACTATATGATGAGCATGCAAAACTGAACGCAAAGTTCACCGAATTCAATGGATGGGATATGCCCCTTTACTACAGGAGCATAATCGAAGAGCATATGGCCGTCAGGAAGCATGTTGGCATATTTGATGTATCCCATATGGGCGACGTGACGGTAAGCGGAAAGGATGCTTCGGCCTTCCTTGACCACATGTTTCCAACGAAGGTAAGCAATCTGAAGAATGGAGAATGCGTTTACACAGCCTTCCTGAACGACAGCGGGCTGATGATAGATGACACGATAGTTTATAGGATGGGCGAAGATTCGTACTTCTTCGTTCCAAATGCGGGGACAACGGAAAAGATATACAGATGGGTGTCTGATCACTCCGCAGGATACAGCGTAAAGATAGAGAACGTATCTAACAGGATATCAAGCATAGCCCTTCAGGGCCCTGAATCTGAAGAAGTGCTGAATGAACTTGGATTTTCATATCCTGGATACTTCAAGTTTCAATACGTTTCAGGAAAGTACATGAATGCAATAACAGGTAAAGATCAAATTATTATATCAGGAACAGGTTACACCGGTGAGAAAGGAGTAGAATTCATAATACCGAACGAACACGCTGTTGAACTCTGGAAGAAACTGCTGGAAGCGATAAACAAAAGAAATGGGCTTCCGGCTGGCCTCGGTGCCAGAGATACCCTTCGAATGGAAAAGGGTATGCTGCTCTCAGGCCATGATTTCAATGAAGACAGAGATCCATATGAAGCTTCAGTATCATTCATCGTCAACAACGATGAAGATTTTGTAGGAAAGAAAAATCTTGAGATCAGAAGAAGATCTGATCATGAGATATTCAGGGGATTCGTGCTTTCTGACGGGATTCCAAGAAATGGCAATCCAATAAAAGCAGGCGGGAAGAGGGTTGGAACCGTCACCAGCGGAACAATTTCTCCAGTACTCAATAAGGGCATAGCTCTTGGATACATAGATAAAGCGTATTCAAAAGAAAATACGGAAGTTATGATAGAGATAAGATCCGTAGATCACAAGGCTGTCGTTACAAAGCCTAGGATTGTGAAATGATGTTGCAGTGGAAATACACCCCTCCCCCTCTATATTAATTTTTTATTTAATATAATTAATTCATATAATCTGCTTCATTATCTCGCCTATGGCCACCTTAACGGCCTGATCGCTGTTATATCTGTTCTTCCACCCCGTTGCCTTGAGCTTCTTTATATCCATTCTTGCGTATTTCACATCGCCTGGCCAGCCTCTGCCCATGTACCCTCCTTTGCGCACTATCCTTGTATCCCTGAGCCCCATGGCCTCTATGACGTACTTTGCTATCGTATCCACGTTTGTTACATCGTCATTTCCAAGGTTGAACACTTCCGTTCCGCTGATCCTGTCATAGATGTAGAACATGCTTCCAACGCAGTCCGTGACGTGCATGTACGATTTCGCCTGCGTTCCATCCCCGAGTACTTCCAGTTCTTTGCTGTTCTTTTTTAGCTTGTTTATAAAATCGAATATAACGCCATGCGTGGAATTCTTTCCCACTATGTTTGCGAACCTGAAGATCTTGGCGTTGATTCCATAATAGTGCGAGTATGATGATATGAAAGCCTCAGCCGAGAGTTTGGAGGCGCCGTATGAGGATATTGGGAGGAGGGGCCCGTAGTCTTCAGGCGTGGGCATAACCTTTGCCTCTCCGTATATCGTTGAACTGGAGGCGAACAGTATGTCTTTGACATCTTTCTTCCTCATCATCTCAAGCACGTTGACAGTCCCTATGACGTTTGATCTCAGATCTATCGTCGGATCCACGGATCCGTTCCTCACATCGGAATCAGCAGCGAGATGGACGACAAGATCGTAATCTCCAGGCGTAACGGATTCCGTTATGTCTTCCTTTATGAACCTGAAGTTCTTTTTTCCCATGAACGGTTTTATGTATCTGTCATCCATTATGCTCAGGTTATCTATAACCGTGACATCGTTGTCCTCAAGAAGCATTTCCACCATATTCGATCCTATGAAACCTGCGCCCCCAGTTATCATCACATGTTTTCCATTCATATACTGGTAATATTTGATGTAATAATAGTTGTTCTCATGGCCGATCTGGGTTTTTATCCTTCAGTCATTGTTAAATGAAGCATGAAAAATATCTATGTAAAAAGTATTAAAAAACTACGTAATTTCAGGTAGATGCGCAAATAATTTTTACGGCCACGCCATGCTTACCTTCATGTCACAGAAGATCCATTGCATAATATGCGGATCTATAATTTATTCTGGATTATACTGTTCCGATTGCCTTTCAGAGATCCAGAGATCCCGCACCATTGATGACGAATCATTCGAAGATTGGCTCGCCCGAACAAGGGAATCTTCAAATGTCAAACCAGACGATAAGGAATGCATGACGCTCGATAGCTTCTTCTAAATAATATCTTTTATTAACAAATAATTAAATTTAAAAAAATTTTTAAATAAAGAATACATAGAGTATTGGTGTAAAAATGGCAGAGACATGGGAAATAAAGGAAAAACTGAAACCAAGGGGTCTAGAAGGAATATCAGACGTGCAGATAGATAACCACTTCGATGTACACTACAAGGGGTATGTCAACAAACTCAATGAGATATGGAGCAGGCTGCCCGATGTTGACAGGAGCAAGGCAAATCAGAATTACAGCGAATTTCGTGCTCTGAAGCTTGAGGAAACATTCAACTATGGAGGTTCTCTGCTACATGAACTATACTTTGAGGGCCTGACCCCGAAACATTCCGAGGTTCCGAAGGAATTCAAGGATGCAGTTGCAAAGGATTTCGGTTCATATGAGAAGTGGCTCGAGGATTTTAAGGCAACCGGAACCGCATTCAGGGGATGGGCAATACTTGTCTTCGATCTAAACTATGGGAAGCTTAGAAACATAGGGTCCGATGCGCACAACGTTGGACTGATATGGAACTCGATAGCCATACTGACCATGGACGTCTACGAACATGCGTACTACGTTGATTATGGAGCAAAGAGAGCACCTTACCTTGACGCATTCCTCAAGAATGTAAACTGGCCGGTTGTTCTCGACAGGCTCAACAGGGCAAAGAAGGCATACGAAGCTTTCAAATCCTGAATTTTTTATGGATTCACTCATATCCATACCTTTTTTAAATGATGAAAGCGTAAGATCAACTATTTACAGGAAGGTTGAAGAATTTAGATCCATTGGAAAATCCTCAAAGGAAGTTCTGTTCAAGGAACTGGTATTTTGCATCCTGGCTGCCAATACCTCCGCATCCATGAGCCTGAGGATGCAGGAAAGCATAGGTGACGGTTTCCTCTACCTGTCAAGAGATGATCTGCGGAAGGCACTCAAGGAAAACAAGTACAGGTTCTACAACGTAAGATCTGACTTTATAGTAAAATCCAGGAACATCATAGATGACCTTCCAGCACTCGTGGCATCACCGGACCACGAGGGTTCTAGGGATTATCTGGTTGAAAATGTTTACGGCATAGGATACAAGGAAGCCTCACATTTCCTGAGGAACGTTGGAATATTCGATTTTGCCATACTGGACAAGCACATTATGAAATGGATGGCCCAGTACTACCCCGTCAAGAAGAATACAAGCAGAAAGAACTATCTTTACAATGAGGAGATATTCAGGAATATATCGGCAGGCTTTGGAATAGAGCCAGGTATACTGGACCTGTTCATATGGTATGAGGAAACAGGTACAGTTATCAAATAGCCCTGTCCTCCCGCATTTTTCTCAATTCGCGTATCCTGCTGAAAGATACCGCAAAGCCTGATGCGAGTATCATCGATATCGATACGATCGCTATATCTCCAGGTTTTTGCCCGAGTATCAGGAAGGCGAAAACTACAGCAAAAACTGGATCCAGATAGCTCAGGACTGAAACGGTCTGAATGCCTATCCTCCTCTGGGAATCGTACCAGAGTATCAGGGCAAGGCCAGTCTGCATGATGCCGGCAAACAGCAGAAGCAGCATACTCTCGTAGTTTAAACTGAACTTCATGAAGAATAGAAATGGAGCAGTCATGATAAGGACGATGATCGTCTGGTACAGCACAAGATCCGATGAACTCACATGATCCACGGCTTTTCTAGATGCTATGGCAATCATGGCATAGCTTATACCCGATATAAGCGCCACAAGAAAACCAACAAGATTGACATGAAGAGACTGCAGGAACATAAGAACTATTGCGGCGAATGAAAACGAACCGCCGGCAACGGCCATGCGATTTGGCTTCTCTCCAACCAGAAAACTGAGGTATATCGCTATGGCAGGGCCAGAATAATAGATGACCACAACATCAGAAACCGGCATCATCGTCAGCGCATAGAAGAACGATATCCAATTTATTCCAACCAGTATGCCTGAAACGAGAACAGGCCATCTGCCCATATTCCGGATATTCAGCTTTCTTCCGTACAGGGAATAGAGGAACAGAAATGATACAAGCACGCGGAAAAAAACAAAAATCGGGGATGGCAAACCCACTAACAGCGATACGACAGGTACGAGGCCCCAGAAAACAGTTGAACCGAGTATCTCAAAATATCCAAACGCGTCAGAATCGATCCGATCACCCTGCGCATTAATTCATAATGATATTAAACATTTATCCATCATCTCCTCAGCTGCCTTCAATGTATCTCAATCTGTAACGCATGCCGTCGGAATAGAGATCCGAAAATTCGCTCTTCAATACCTTCATTCCAGCCTTTTCGTACATTCCCACAACTTCATCCTCGGTGTAGAATCTTGCGAAGGCGTAGAAGCCCTTTTTTTCTCGCTGAAGTTTCATGCTGTACTCAGTGCCCGCCTCGATCAGTACCGAAATGACAGTTCTCGAAACCCTTCTGGCCTCTCTGAGTGATGACACAGGATCATCTAGAAAACATATTGTGACGATGAAAATTGAAAAATCAAAATAACCTGATATAAATGGTAGATGATCGGCGCTTGCCATTATGGGAAAAATTCCCCTCTTGGACGCTATGGAAAGCATCTTCTCTGAAACATCAACTCCAACCTTTATTCCAAGCTTTGAGGCAAAACGCCCGGTTCCAACACCTATCTCGACTCCCATTCCAGAAGGTAATCTGCCTCCAATGAATTCCACCTGATCACCGTATTCTTTCCTGTGGGATTCATACCAGTTATCGTATTTAATTGAATTTTCATCAAAGTATTTTATCATATCATCCATGATTCATGAAGATGCCGGAGCATCTTAACATTATCTGTAATTCGTTTTGTGGTCCAAAATACCATAGAAGCCAGATTCGATAAAAACCCGTGGCATATAAGATGATGTTATTCTACACAGAAAGATTGTACGCAAGGAAAATTATTTATTATATACAAAGGCCTTTAACAGGAACATAGCACATCAATTAGAAGGAAGTATGCGGAGGGAGGGATTTGAACCCTCGCATCCCTACGGAACCAGACCCTCAATCTGGCGCCTTTGACCAGTCTCGACAACCTCCGCTTGCCCATATTCGCACCCAGATCAGGATTCAGACCCAACCATTAAGGTATGTTACTATTCGTCAGTGCACGGGCGGAATCACTGGCTGAGGCTTATTGTTTATCCGTTTATCAATTTTTCCCATTCCGGTTATGCATATCCATTTCCTACTTCAGGCCAGAGCGTAAGTGAATGCCATTCCTATCAGCGGTGAAAGGATCCACATGATCACTATGTAGAGAAACGGCTTCAAATATATGGCCTTCGCCCTGTATGACAGCCCGGCCCCAAGCACCGCTGAGGTGAGCGTCTGTGTGTTGGACATGGGGATTGAAAAAAGCGTGGAAACTTCGACGACAAGTGCTGAAATGAGCTGGGAGCTGAACGCATTGGTGTACTTCATCATGTACATGTTCTGGGAAACGCTCTTCATTATACCGGAGCTGAAGAAGAACGTACCTATGACAGATCCTATGGATATGAGGATCTCATTGAAAACAGCCGTGCCAGATATGTCACCCAAGAAGCCAATGGTGTTTGCTCCTAAGGTAAAGGCCGTGAAAATTGCGGTAACTATGGGCATCACCTTTATTGCTGAAGCGTACCGCCATATGTCACCGTGCCGCATCTTTGACAGCCTGTCGTTGAATACGTAAGATGATCCCACGGATATCAGGGGCGCAGCTATCCATGCAATTATTACCTCAGTCAGAAACCTCGCGTCAGAACTGTATCCGAGCTTCAGCGAAAGGCCTATCGCTGAACCAACAAGGGCCATGGTGAGAGATATGGGAACCTTTACGAAAAACGCGATCGTGAATATCACAAATGATGCTATTATGGCGTAAAGCACGTATTCTGGTTCAAATGGCAGCAGTTCGTTTACGGCATGTTGCAGGAACCTGCCCTCCAGAAGATAGCCGGCTATGTATCCCACTGCGGTTATGGCAAGTGCAAGGCTCTTGTTCATCATCTTCGATCCGATTATGGTGCCGGATACCGCGGATGAGTTGTTGCCTGCCACGAGTATTACGAGCAGAAATGAGAAAATTAATATTGCCAACATCAGCTGGTTATCGACCTTGTTATTGTTATTATCAGATCTGCAGCATCCTCGCAGTCATCAAGCATGTCGTCTATCTTGTGCGTCAGATCTGTAAGATGCGAGAACACAAGATAAGGCAAACCGTCGGCATTTCTGTATATGTAATCGAAGGTGTCGTCCTTCAGTTCGTCCACCTTCTCCTCCAGTTTCTCTATTGCGATCCTCTCGTCCCTGATCTTGTCATCTTCAGACGCAGTCAGCATCTGGTTGAGGTGCTTCAATGCGGCTTTGTTATACTCCAGCATGGATATGAACGTTGAATAGCTCTTTGCCACAAGGTTTATGCATTTCTCCATCCCTCCAGCGTAGTCAAGGAACATCCTCTTTATCTCCCTGCTTATGAAGTATCCCGTATCAACCATGTCATCGCACTTCTCCACCAGCTGAAGGAGGTTATTCATCAGGGTTGGGCTTATCGCGCCCTTTGTTATGTCCTGCCTTATGGAGATGTCAAGCTCATCGCCAACCTTTTCTATCTCCTTTATCTCCTCGTTCTTCTCAACAAGCGAGTTCCTGTTGGAGAGCATATCTATGAGTATGTCGCTCTCTTTGTAAGCTAGCTCGGTATAATCCGTTAATCGGGACAGTATATCCTTCTCACCTACGGATATTATCCTTTTTAAAAAGTGAGAATTGACCATTCTTCCCCTATTGCCAACGGATATTTAACACTATTTCAATATATATTTTTAAAAATCTTTCATACATCATAGTGTACAGAGATACGGTATGATCAACATAATTTTATCCGCGCTAAAAATATACTCTCTGCAAGAATGAATCTAATACTCTACCTGGTCACGGTATTCGTCGCGCTATTCGCGATGGTAAATCCCATCGGCGCACTGCCGGTTCTGGTATCCGTGACAGAGGGATATTCAAAGGATGATTTCGAAAGGGTAGTGCGCTATGCTGCCATGTCAGAGGCACTGATGCTGTTCAGTTTCATGCTCATCGGAATCTACATATTCGAGGTTCTTGGAATAAACATAAACGATTTCAAGGTCGCAGGCGGTGTGCTGCTGTTCAAGGTTGCGTTCGACATGCTGCAGGGCAGAACGTCTACCACGAAGCTCACGCCCGCTGAGACGGAGGAGAGCATAGAGAGAACGTCAATAGGCATAGCACCTATAGGCACGCCTCTGCTCGCAGGCCCAGGATCCATAACTGCAGCGATCATATACTTCAATTCATACAGCGTTAACATACCTGAGAAGATAGCGGTTGTGATATCTGTATCTCTTGTTGTTGTAATCTCATATTTCATACTGCACTACAGCTCTGTTCTGTTCAAGTATCTGGGCAAGACAGGATCGCTCATAATTTCGAGGATAATGGGTCTGCTTCTGGCAGCCATAGCGGTAGACTTCATGGTTACTGGCCTTGCATTCATAGTGAAGAGCATAACGGGTGTTTAACCATGCGTGCTTTCATAGCGGTTCAGATAAAGCCAAGCGATTATCTTGCAAACGTATTCAGAATATTCGGCAGCATAAAGGGCATAAAGGTAACTGAGTATGGCAATGTCCACCTCACAATCAAGTTTCTCGGTGATATCGATGATGGAAAGGCATCGGAAATATGCCGAGGCATCAGCGGTATAGAAGCCAGCAGTTTCTATCTGGAAACAGAAGGCATAGGTGCCTTCCCTTCCTTAGCCAGGCCAAGGGTTATATATGTAGAATGCAGATCAGATGGCCTCTACAGGCTTTTAGCAGAGGTTGGAAAATTCGTGCCGATAGAGAAGGATTTCATCCCGCACATAACGATCGGAAGGGTCAAGCACAAGATCGCCATGCCTGACATAGAGTTCAAGAAGGAAAAATACAGTGTGGATGAGGTATGCCTGTTCAAAAGCGAACTTAAACCATCAGGGCCCATATACACCAGAATATGCTGCAAACATCTAGAAAATATAGATAAAAATGAAGGTGTCTGAACACCTCAATGACAGAAGATCTTCGTACTCAGATTCCTCAGCTTATGTACGTCGTCTTATCCCGTTCGTTGTTCTCTGCCTTCTTTGTCGTGACAAGTTCATCTTCTGAGAACTCTATGGATATGAGATTTGATACCGGTATCAGCCTCAGTATTGGTTTTCCATCCTCACCAGTGGTTCTGAAGCATACGGCTCCCTCCTCCCCAATGATCGTGTATCCAACAAATTCACCCTTCGTTATCATTGGCTTATCGTTTCCACTGTTCGATACAACAGTGTACTTTCCACCCTTTTTAATCTCTATCATTTCCATGATATCTGAGGGTCTAATTTTAATTCATTAATAAAGCTTGGGAACGGCAATGGAATACAATTCCTCTTTTGCGCACGCAATGGGATCCATGCCGGAATGATGCAAACAGCAAAGATTGAAGATCAGCGCTGGTATAACTGAAAAACGAACAGAGGCATCAGGGCATGAGGAAACACGGTGGAGATGTATATGCATACAGTGGTCAGTACGAAAATATTCTGGATTTCAGCGCAAATACAAATGCGTTCATAGATACCGGGGTGCTTTCGAGATATCCTGAGGTATCTCCAGGCGATATTGAAAAGATGATACTGCAGTACACCGGTGCAAAATCTCTTCGAGTCATTATCGGGCCGGGACTTACACACTTCATTTACAGAATACCTGCATGGATGGGGTTGAGGCGATCGCTTATCATAGAACCAAACTTCAACGAATACGAAGCATCGCTGCTTGCCTATGGCTCAAGAACATCATCACTCGGCCTTGGAGTCCTGAAGAGGAATCCAGAGATCGTGAGGTCCTACAGGCCAGATTCAATTTTCATATGCTCTCCGGTCAACCCGACGGGAGATCTCGTTGACGCCGGGCTCCTCCGTAAGTTATCCATGGAGATGAGCAGGATGGGCGGAATACTGTTTGTGGATCAGGCATTCGGTGACTTCGTTCCAGAACATGCAGAGGAGACAGTAAGGATAGCTGAAGAAATGGGAAACGTGATAATAGGCCGATCTCTGACGAAAATACTGTCAATTCCGTCTTTAAGGCTTGGATACATACTGGTCAGCGATCAGGTGTTCGGCATGATAAGGGACAGAGAGGAACCGTGGGCTGTCTGCGAACCTGCACTTGAATTCGTGAGGAAGGCCGATCTCAAGGCTTTGAGGGATACCAGTTTAAAGAGGATCGGCGAAGAGCGATCTTACCTGATGGAAGCTTTAGAGAACATGGGTTTCGAGATACTTGGAGATCCGCATGCCAATTTCATAGCCTTCAGATCCCCATTTGAGATCGATCTGAAGAAGCAGCTGCTGAAATCTGGAATACTGATAAGGGATCTTTCAGACTATGCGGATTTCGGCAAGAACTGCTACAGGGTTGCCGTCAGGGGGCGATCTGAAAATGCCCTCCTGATTCAGGCTCTGAGAAACGCCATCCTGTGATGAGGATCCAAGCACATAGATGGCGCATATACCGGTTATCAATGTATTTATAAGATGTAAAAATATGCATTCCGATGCATCTTATAGTCGCTTCCAGATCGGATCCAGCAAGCGTCAGGATGCTGGATTATCTCACCGAAAAGTACACATTCTCTGAGAAAGGCGGGGTTCTAAACCATGGGGACTTCGATCTCGTGATCATAGAGGACAGGCACATTTTCCATGATATGTCGCTTTCAGGAAAATACGACTATTTGGTTGTTCTCTCAAGGCATTCATCCGCAGCAGATGTGAAATCTCTCACCGCACACCCGACTGGCAACTTCGGGCCTTCAGCAGATCTTGGTGGCAAACCGAGGACCATAAACATCTCATGCCCCAGGGTCATGTCCGGGACGCTGCGGAGGATGATGGAATCCTATTCCGGCAGCAGATTTGAGGTCACATTTGAGGCCACGCACCATGGCCCGATCTTCGATATACCGAACTACTATGTTGAAATAGGTACAACAGAAAACGAGTGGAACGATCCTGAAGCGCTGAGTACCACGGTTGACTCCGTCATGAACCCTGACGTTCGCGATTACGATGCCTTTGTGGGTGTAGGCGGCGGCCACTACGCACCGAAGATAAAGGAGTATTTCAGGGAGAACAGTGTGAATATAGGCCATATAATATCCAAGCATGACCATGACGCCCTTGAGCCATGGGAGATAGACATGGCCGTCAAGAGGACCCCTGGATGCAAAGGTTTCATTATGGACAGAAAGGGTACGCGCGGAAACGTGAGGGAGATGGTCAAGAAATATGCTGACGAAAATTCTCTGGAATTGATCACCATATGATCTACATTTATTTCATATACCTGAAGCAGGACGATCCAAAAAAATCCACCATGAGGAAGCTTGAGCGTTTTGGAATCGCCAGGAGAATAAGCCCTGGCGGTGCCAGGGATAAGCTGATGCTCACCAGATCTGCTGATACGGTGCTGTCAAAGAATGACAGGTTCATTGCGGAAAGAAGCGGCATCTGCGTCATTGAGGGCTCATGGAACAGGGAGGATACATTCGCAGGCCTTCGCTTTCCGTATGGCCGCAGGCTTCCAAAGCTTCTGGCGGCCAATCCGGTCAACTACGGAAAGCTGGAAAAACTCTCCTCAATAGAGGCCGTTGCGGCGGCCCTGTATATAATGGGCTTTCAGGACGATGCATCAGCGATACTGTCTAAGTACACATGGGGCCAGAATTTCCTTCAACTTAACAAAAATCCACTGGATGAATACCGCGAGGCGGATCCTGAAAAAATTCCGGAGATCGAGAACGCCTATTTCTGAATCATGGGGTTCCCATCCGTACCCATCTCCCGCCGTCTATTCTGTATGCACCGTTTGCGTATTCTGATATTATGCGCAGAACACCGTCGCGGAACTCGTCCGGAACCTTTGAAAGCAGTCTATCCTCTCCGGGCAGTATGTGAATGCCTTCCACATGGCTCTCATCTCTCTGGCCAAGGAAAACTGATCTTGTAAGGTAATCCAGTTCAACAGGATCGAGACGCATGTTTGCCGTTTCAAGGTTCTTCTTCAGGTTCTTGACCGCTTCCGGTTTGTAGCCTGCGGTGGTGGGATCGCCTCCGGCATTGATCATGAAGAGAAGTACGCCAAGGCACTTTGTGCATCTGCCGCACGGAACGACCTCTTCCCCCTCATAATGGCAGAGGTGGCATGATCTCTGTATCCTGAGCAGTTCCGGGTATCTCTTCACGAGTATCTTCTCAACAAGAGTACCGAATATTGGGTAAACCGCTGAAAATACGCGGACAGGCATCCCGATCCTGGCAAGCAGATCGGAGACGGTGTCATTGAACTCATTCGTCTGGTCGTACACCCCGTAGAAATGCTTTATTCCCCTGTATTTCTCCTGATAGATCGGATCATCGAACTCGTCACCAAGGGCTATATTCCCTATGCCGTATTTTATAACATAGGGCAGCATAGAGAAAACGTAGACTGGAAAGATGAACATCTGCACTGGATAGCTGTCAGCTGTTTTCCTTATCTCCTTCTGGTCAAGCATCGGCATGTGCCCGTTCATAAAGGAATAGAAACGGTCTACGTTAGACCATACCTTGTGTACATTGCTGTAATTTTTCTTCATGTAATCGTAGGCAATCTTGGCCGTCTTCCAGTGTCCACCGGACTCGTTGAAGAACACAGGAAAAACGTCAGCGCCGATCTCCCGCAGCATTCCAAACGTGGTAAGGCTCTCCTTCCCGCCAGATGACATCACGGCAACCCTGTTTCTTTCTGTGGCCAGATGGAATGGTTCATTGCTGTAAACGGACTCAGCGCTTATAATCGTATGACCCTCCGCGTTTTCCTGCGTTATTTCGCTTTCATCCGGAAGGTAATCTCTCCTGAAGAACTCGTACCTTCTCCTCACTATGCTGTTTATGAACGTCTCGATGTTGTTTATCCTGACAAACTCGCGCAGCTGATCTAGAAAACTCTTTGGCACCGGAAAATTCAGCCTGATCTCCCTTGTGAAGTACGCATAGTTAACCACTGGAAGAGAGGCGATCATCCCAGCGACGCGATCATCCAGCGGTACATCCTCGTCGTAGTCGAAGTAGAGGTTAAATGAAAGATCATCCGCTAATATCCTGGCTTTTATCCTTCTGCCTGAAACTGAATCGATGCTGACCTGGATGAGATCGAACTGGCGGACCCTGTCGTAGTAATTTCTTGAATCCTCAACGCTAGTGTTCAAAATGTATCACCAAAATTAAAAAAATTATTTCAGATCTTGTAGCTGTCGATCTCTCTTGTAACGGAGGAAAGCCTCTGCAGCGGGTCAAAAACAGGTATTCCAAACTTTGCCTGCAGCTTTGATTTTTCCTCCTTGATCATGGATTCGTCCATGTTCTCGGTATTGAGCGCGATGGCTATGACACGTTTGTTTGACAGGAGCTCAAGTATGTTTATGAACTTCTCCAGAGGCGGGATCTCGTATCCAGGGAAGCCGTCGAAGTACTTTCTCATCGGAGCATGCTGGAGTATGATGGCATCCGGCCTGGTTGCGCCTATGATCTCAAAGCTGCCAGGGTACGCCGGATGCAGAACGGATCCCTGCCCTTCTATGAACATGTAGTCAGGTCTCTCCACATCCCATGCCTCATATGTTATGGATTCAAGGGCTCCGGCGACGAAGTCATTCACTATGGCATCTATGACCACCGTGTACTTGAATCCCTGCATCCATGAGGTCTGACCGGTACCTATCATTACACTCTTCTTTCCTATGGCCTTCATGGCGCGGTTCAGGTAGATGGCCGTGGTGCGCTTTCCTATGGCACTGTCAGTTCCAAGCACCGCTATCTTCTTCGCCTTGACCTTCTCAATGTTTCCGGTAAAGAAGTACTTCCTGTCCTTGAACATCTTTCTTACATCCGTTATCTTCGATCCAGTGCGCTTTGCAAGCTTGGAGAATTCAGGATCATCGCTTATGAAATCGTGAAGGCCGCTCACTATGTTCATACCGTGGTTTATGGCGGTTTTTATGTATGGCCTGTAGCTGTCAGGAAGCACACCCCCATCTGAGGCAATACCGACTATCAGCGTTTCAGCCCCGCCGCGGAGGCCCTCTTCCACGCTTGAGATTATTGGTATTCCTGCATACCTGTGCATCAGCACGCTGCCGGCATCCTGGCCAGCCAGCCTTGAGTCTATCACTGAGAGTATCTTGTAGCGCTTGCTGTACCTTACCAGACCGTTTGCAGTCTTACCGTACGTTGTACCAAAAACGCCCTCCGACAAAATAGTTGCATTTTCCATTATATCTGCCTCCCGGTTATTACAGAGACAACAGTTTCATCCTGTTTTACCTTAAGATGGCCTATAGCAGCCACGGCAGAAGCCGAGGCTGGCAGGGGGTTGAGACCCTCCGCACTGTATATGAGGTTGGAGTAATACACCATCTCCTCATCGCTGACGTACATTGCCCTTCCGTGGGTTTCCCTTATTGCGCTCAGGGCATCCTGTCCGTCGAATGATCTGTACGAGACCAGAGGTTCATTGATGCTGGTCTCCCTGATCTCTTCAGGATTGAGATCCACCACTCTGCTGTATCCATGCCTCCAGGAATCAACTATGGGATTTCCTCCCGACGTGCTGACGCCGACCATCCTTGGAAGGTGATCGATCACGCCCTCATCGTACATTCTCCTGAAACCATGGTATATCCCAGCCAGTGTGGTACCGTTTCCCACAGGAACTATAACGTAGGAAGGAACGGTTAGCAGCGCTTCGTATATTTCGAACGCTATGGTGGCGTACATCATCTTGTCGATGGATGAGTTGGCGGATCCAGGGCTTGCATCATAGAGGCCGTTGTCCTTGGAAAAATCTCTTATGAATTCCACAGTTTCTTCATATTTTCCGTCGTAGTACAGGATCTCTGCCTGTTCAGACTGCATGAAATCTGTCCTGTCGTGTGAATAGGATCTTGGAATGCCAATATAGGACTTCACGCCGTACTGATGGGCAAAATACGCTATGGAAGCACCGTAGTTGCCGCAGGTACCCACGGCGATCCCGTTGTATCCACCACGCATGGCATTTATAACGTGCGCCTCAGAGATGCGATCCTTCTGAGTTCCTGTTGCGTTAGCCCCTTCGAACTTCAAAAAAAGGTTGTTCAGATGGAGCTTGTTCCCAAGTGCATACGCTTTTATTGTGGGCGTACGCCCCGGGGGTTTTGCCTCAACGTTTAGCAGTTCTTCCATTCTTATCTACCAGTCTTGAAACTGGTACGACAAGTTAATGCAATACAGTATTAAAATTTTTATTTTCGAAGTTCGAAATTTCGCTTGTTTCCAGATTCGGCGATTTCATTCGCATGATCCAGGCATGGCCATGAAATACTTCAGTGACCCTTGTACCTGCTGGCTATGGACCTGATAGGATGCCTTTGGTACAGCGAATCCAGGGTCTTCATATCCTCATCAGAGAGTGTGAAATCCGTCGATTCTATATTCTCTGCCATGTGGATCGGCTTGCTTGCCTTTGGAATGGGAAACGCACCCTTCCTTATGATCCAGTTAAGTGCAACCTGGGCGGGTCTCTTTCCGTATTTCTTGCCTATATCCGTTAGCGTTTCCAGTATCATTTCGTTTCCGAAGATCTTTCCATGGGAGAGCGGGCTGTAAGCTATTATCGCCATGCCGTTCTTCCTGCAGAAATCGTAAATGCCCTCATCCTCTATCTCTCTTGTGGCAACATTGTATTCCAACTGATTTGAAACTATCCTGTACTTTGCCAGAGCGCTCATGGCCTCCTTCATCTCCTTGACGGAGAAATTGCTTATGCCTATGTACCTTATCCTGCCTTCATCAACGAGTTTCTCCATCGCGCTCATGGTCTCCTTTATGCTTACGGAAGGGTTGGGCCAGTGCAGCTGGTACAGGTCAACGTAATCGGTACCGAGCTTTTTGAGGCTCTCTTCGCAGGACTTCAGCACGTCATGGTAGGCGAAGTGTGTCGGCCATACCTTTGTCGCTATGAATAGATCCTCCCTGCGATAGCCCTTTATGGCCTCGCCGACTATATCCTCAGTGCCGTACATTTCCGCAGTGTCTATGAAGTTGACACCGTGGTCGAGAGCGTATCTTATCGATCTTACGTTCTCGGATCTTGATCCTTCAAGTGACCATGTTCCTACACCGATGACCGATACCTTTCTTCCCGTACCATCGAATTCCGCTGTCTGCATCCCATTCATATTGATGAGCGGCATTTAAGCATTGCGGGCTGCAGTATGAATTCATCAAGAATACGTTCTGCCGTTGATATAACTAATAATCCCAATAACGATTTATATAAGTTATATAGTATGATAATAACCATGAAAGCAAATGAGGTATTGAACCTGTTGCGTATTTCCAGAAAGGCACTCCATGTATATGCCTCAACAGGTAAAATAAGGTTTACGGTTATGCCCAATGGTTATTATAATTATAATGATTAGGATGATTCGGAGGAGTTTTTCGAGGACATCATGGGCATGATCCACCACCATTCTGTGAGGATGCATTCAAGAAGAAAAGAGGATTCAATAGAGGTCGGCTATGAAGGTAATGAGAACTGAACAGGTATTTATCCGTGGTAATGGTGTAATATCCAAAATGTGCCATATGTCAAAGAACCTGTTCAACCAGGCAAATTACATTCTAAGAAATCAGTTCTTCAATAAAGAGAAGATGTCATCATATAAAGATCTTGCAAAACAGTTCTCAATACCATCAGATATTGAGGAAAACAACAACTTCCAGAAACTGCCTGCACAGACAGCACAGTGGACAATTAAAAAGGTAAAACAATCATGGAATTCATTCTTCAGGGCATTGAAAGCATATAAGAAGCATCCGGAATTATTTAATGGTGTTCCAAAACCACAAAATAATGGATTTGGAGGTGAGAACTAGATTAGATGATAATAGAAATCTAAGAGAGGTTAGAATTATACCATTAGGTTCTGGTTATAATGTAGGGATTGTATATTCTAAAGAGATATCAGATATATCAGATTTAAATCCCAAAAGAATACTAGGCATCGATATGGGTGTAAGGAATATCGTAACCATTGGAAACAACATGTCCGAAGAGGGTATTGCTGTTAAGGGCGGTGTCCTTAGATCCATAAACCAGTACTTTAACAAGGAGTTATCGAAGCTGAAATCGGTAAGCGACAGGCAGAATGATGGTAAGGGGAATACAAGAAGAATAAAGAATCTCTACGCGGTTAGAAACGGTAAGATTAAGGACATCATGCACAAGCTGAGCAGAGCCATAATCAGATATGCCTTAAGCATGAATGTAGATACGATCGTCATCGGTCACAGTCAAGGATGGAAGCATACTCCGGACATGGGAAAGAAGAACAACCAGAACTTCGTACAGATACCCTTCAACATTCTGATCGAACAGATACGCTACAAGGGGCAGGAAGCAGGCATAAACGTCATCGTACTTGATGAAAGCTACACAAGCGTATGCTCCTTCATCGACAATGAAAGCATAGAAAAGCATGAAACGTACATGGGAAAGCGCATAAAGAGAGGCATATTCCGATCCCATAAAGGAATATTGATACATGCGGATCTGAACGCATTATACAACACCATAAAAAAGGCAATCTCTGAAGCTTTTGCGGACGGGATAGAGGGTATTGGGTTGTATCCGAGAAGTTTAAGCATCAGAGAGATGATAACTTCTAAAGGTCTCCGTTGACATGGTTAACGGAAACCATAACCTAAATATGGAGACGGAATACTATAGATGATGAACAGAGTAGCAATCATCGGGTACGGCATCAGCAAATTTGGCAAACGCACGGATGCATCGATGTACGACCTCATATGGGAAGCCGGGTCAGAAGCCATAAGATCAAGCGGTGTTGATAAAAAGGACATTGACTACATGGTTGTATCGAACATGGGCATGTGGAGCTCCGAGGAGTTGCCTGCGGTCGTTGCTGGCGAAGTTCTTGGAATAAGAAATGCAGGGCTTCACAGGGTGGAGGCTGCATGCGCAAGTGGCAGCTCTGCCATAGCCTCCGCATACGATGCCATAAGGTCCGGCAGATCCAAGATAGCCATTGCACTTGGCATAGAGAAGATGAACGAGGTGGAGAGCGAAACCGCGATAGAGCTCATAGGAAGGGCTGGAAACTTTCTCTGGGAGTATGAGTTCTTCGGACTGACATTTCCAGGATACTATGCTCTGTACGCGACGGCATACCTGAACAGATATTCGGGCAAGGAAGAAGACCTGGCGCTTGTATCGGTAAAGAATCATCACTACGCCCACCTGAATCCAATAGCACACTTCAGCAACGAGATAACGGTGGATGACGTTATGAAGAGCAGATACATAGCGTCTCCGCTGAAACTGTACGATTCATCGCCCATAACCGACGGATCAGCAGCGGTCATACTGGCATCAGAGGATGTGGCGAAGCAGTACACGGATACTCCCGTTTGGATTGATGCCATAGGTTCAAACCTTGGAACTGCAAATCTCAGCAAGAGGGACGATTTTGTTCACATAGAAGCTGCACGGGAAGCTGCTGCCAAGGCATACCGGATGGCGAAAATAGACGCAGCTAAACCTTACAGATACCTTGACGGTGCAGATGTGCATGACTGCTTTTCGATAGCCGAGGTTCTGGCATATGAGGATCTGGGCTTCGCCGAGAGGGGAAAGGGCCTTGACATGCTGAGGGACGGTGAAACATACATAGGCGGAAAGATACCTGTAAACGTTGACGGCGGCCTGATATCCAAGGGCCATCCAATAGGGGCAACTGGAGTTGCCATGGCCGTGGAGGCCTCGAAGCAGCTCCTGAGAAAGGCCGAACCAGGCCGGCAGATAGACGTTAAAAATGGAAAATTCCTGACCCATAACGTGGGCGGTACAGGGCACTATGCCTATGTTACCATTTACTCTGTGTGAGGTGAAAGCAATGCCAGAATATATTGCCAGGGATGAAAAGACAAATAACGCACTGCTCGTGGATATGCGCAATCTAAGCATAAAGTACAGAATACCGGTTTCCAGGATAGAGAAATTCTACGATGGTCTGGATCATGGCGTCATAATGGGCACCAGGTGCCCTGTGTGCGGCGCCAGGTTTTTCCCGCCCCAGGCCTGGTGCTCTGAATGTGGCTATTCCGGAGATATGGAATTCTACCAGCTTGATACGCACGGGCATCTGCTGACATTCACAAGGATATTCGCAAAGCCGAAGTCTTTCTCGGGGTTTGGCGATTACACGGTCGGCATAGCCCATCTTGACAGGGAAAACCTCAATGTGCTTGCCTGGATCGATGCCAGCATAGATAAGCCGCAGGTTGGAATGGATGTGGTCATAAAGGTGGAGAAGAGAAAAGAGGATGGTGCCACGATATATCTCATATCGCGGCCATGATCAGACTTTCCTCCTGGTATTTTTAAATTTCTCTATTCTATTTTTCACCGGGTTGAATATCAGGATAACTATCCCTATGGGAAGAAGCGTGAAGGCTGCCAGTACCGTGAACATTGTTGATTCCGGCACCACCGTTAATTCAACGGTCAGCTGGATCGTACGATTTCCCGTGTTCAGTATGTACAGCGACCACAATCCGCTTTCATCCGCAACCACGTTTCCGGTCGTGTTGAGGGGGCTGCTGTGATATGGGCTTCGTATTCCTGTGGGCGATATGAGGTATGATGAAAGCGGCCCTGTCACGTTGTTGAAGGTTATCCGGTAGGATATAAGATCATCAAGGCCGGCATACCTGGATATGTTCTCTGAGGCCTGTGGAGATAAATTGACAGTGTACACACCGGTATCTCTGGATATCGACAAAATAGCCACTGAGAACACAACTAGGGAGATCACGATGATGATCGAACCAATGGCAGACATCTTTTTTATGTTCATCTTTTATGCCCCTTGATCATACAGCACATTCTCAATTTCATGGATATACCAGACATTCGCCATCCAGGTTTTAGGATTCACATGTAAAATCTCTATTCTATTATAAATGCTTTCTTAAATCCGTTCATTCCGGCCATCATCCGGCGGCATTCCATCCACCACCGACCTTTGGGTCAGCACCTCTTGCGGACATCGGTGTTTCAAATATTTTTATCGCTGGTCAAATTTGGATACCTATTTATACATATTAAAAATGTGGACATATGCTGCTGATCCTCGACGAGTACTTCAAGGAACATCCAATCAAGCTGAGGATAGTGGATGGGCTTTACACATCTGGCATATCAATAAGGAATGGCAGATTTTTCACCAATGATGTTGAGATATCGGTCAGCGAGATAGCGAGCGCATTCAATGTCAACAGGAAGACCGTTTATGAAACGATAAAGCTCGTTGAGTCAAACGATTCTCTGAGGCGGGTAATGTCATCGATAAAGCCGATGGCAGATATTGCCGATGTTGCTCTGCTGACCGGAAACCAGATAATAACTGCATACACAACCCTAGGGCATTTCCCCTATGTTTTCAAGGAGATATTCAACACCATATCGAAGTACGGATGCTATATCAGGGAGGTATTTTCGAGGAACATGAGCCAGGAGGAGAGCTTCATCCGCATAATATTCTACAGGCCGATCCCTGACAGGATAATAGGCCAGATAAGGAAGATCGACGGTGTGAAGTCGCTCGAGGTCAGGGTCAACATGGACACGGATCAGATACTGTGTAACAACTGCGATATCAAAATATGCCCCACAAAATACATATCAGACGTTGAAAAAGAAGAACTCGGGGATCTGTGAAAAAACTCACCGATCCAAAAATACTATTTTCAATCTCCCAGTTCCTTTATGGGCTTTTCTGAATAGAGTATCTCGTGCAGTTCCCTGTCAAGGGCAGGATCATGCCTTCTTATCCATTCCAGCAGCAGAACGGCGTGCTCCTTCTCATCATCCCTGTTGTGCTCCATTATGTGCTTCAGATCAGCATCCTTTGTTGCGTCAGCGCGCTCATCGTAGAACATCATGGCTTCGATCTCCTCTATCAGAGACTGCCTGGCCCTGCTCAGATCCTTTATTCTTTCCGAAAGGTCTTCCGAGACCTCGTATCTTGGCATGATATGTTATTCCGTTATCTTATAAATATATACTTTGAATTCTCCGATTACTCAATATTCATAAAATAAATCGATAATTATGAAATCACCTGATAACGTCTGGTTCTATGTATGCCAGAAATTCCCTGGAAATACCGGTGTTTCTCGAATACCTGTCCAGACCGGTGTCAAGTATTATATCCATGGCCTCCTTCAGTGCATTTTCCCTTGTCTCGGCTTCCAGTTTCTTCCATCTTGGAAAGATCTGATCCTCTTCGGAGAGGTTATGGTCTGTGAGCGTCTTGTAAAAAAGCGGCATCCTGAGATTGTACAGATCATCGTTGCCGGATCTCTTCCACTTCAGCATATTTTCCGCAAGGGTCTCTATGAGCTTGTGATCGGCCTTGATCCTGTTAACGGTCTGCTCGAAACCCTTGCGATCCTCCCAGTCAAAATCAACGATTACGGGAAATAGTATCTTCTCTTCAACCTCTACGTGGTCCTTCACAAGGTATTCGTTGAAGTCCTCGAACGCCTCCAGCGATTCTTTTCCGTATACAACCCTTGAAAGTATCCTTATTGCGGAATGCTCAACCATCAAAAGCTCCGAAAGATCTGTCATGCCTGATCATCCATCCGCGTCTAATAGCTATTCCCATCTCACGATGATGAATGCCATCGCTTAGATAAAAGGCATTGACGAAGATCCGCATCACTTTTATTAATGCCCATTTGCTTTACCGATGTTGATAATGTCCCAGAAGCCTTTTGATCTTGAGGGATACAGGAAATACATAACCGAGAAGGTCAGAGAGGCCTTCAATGTGGCCCAAGAGGCCAGGGCCAAGGGCCTGGATGTCTCCGATCATGTGGAGATCCCGCTAGCTTCGGATATGGCGGAGAGAATAGAGGCGCTGATCGGAATAAAGGGGATAGCGCAGGAAATAAGGGATCTCAGCAGCAGGATGTCCAGGGAGGAGGTATCTCTGGAAATGTCCAGAAGGATAGCCGCCATGTTCAAGGATAACAGGAAAGAGGCTCTGGACAAGGCCATCAGGGTGGGACTCGCCATACTGACGGAGGGTATACTCGTCGCGCCCCTTGAGGGTATAGCCGATGTGTACATCGGCAAGAACCAGGATGGGAGCGAGTATGTTGGCATCTCATATGCCGGGCCAATCCGCGGTGCAGGCGGTACTGCACAGGCGCTGAGCGTTCTCATAGGGGATGTGGTCAGGAGAGAGCTCGGCATATCACGCTTTCAGCCAACGGAGGATGAGATAGAGAGATACATAGAGGAGATTGAAAGTTACGATCGCATCAAGCACCTTCAGTATATGCCGACACCGGACGAGATCAAGCTGGTTGTGAGGAACTCGCCCATATGCATAGATGGCGAGGGCAGCGAAGAGGAGGAGGTGTCCGGGCACAGGGATATGGAGAGGATAAAGACCAACAGGATAAGGGGCGGGATGTGCCTGGTTCTGTGCGAAGGCCTCGTGCAGAAGGCCAGGAAGATACTCAAGTATACAAGCTCAATGCACCTTGATGACTGGAACTTCCTGGCGAACCTCGGTGGGAAGGCCGAGGGAAAGTCCTCGAAGAAATCGGACAAATTCCTGAAGGATATAGTTGCAGGCAGGCCAGTTTTCTCACACCCATCCAGGCCAGGCGGTTTCAGGCTCAGGTACGGAAGGAGCAGGGTATCTGGGCTTGCCGCCGCATCGCTAAATCCCGCGACAATGTACATAATGGGCAAGTTCATAGCCATCGGATCTCAGATAAAGGTTGAGCTTCCCGGAAAGGCGGCTGCCGTTACACCATGCGATACGATCGATGGCCCAACCGTTTTGCTGAAAAACGGGGATCATGTGAAGATAAACGATATCGAGAAGGCGCGTGAAGTGTACGATGATGTTGTGGAGATAACCGATGCCGGAGAGATACTGATAGCCTACGGCGATTTTCTGGAGAACAATTATCCGCTTCCCACGCCCTCGTTCACGGTTGAATGGTGGGAGCAGTACCTGCCGGATGGCGTGAACGCAAAGGATATCGATCAGTTTTCAGCGGTGGAGATATCCAGGAAGTACGGTATACCGCTGCATCCATACTACGATTATTACTGGCACGATATATCATTTGAAGATCTGGAATTCCTTGTTAAGAATGCGGAACAGTGGAGTATAACCGAGGACGGCATGCGGGTACCTTATCCGGCCTTTGACGTTTTCATAAGACTCGGCATCGAATTCAGAAGATCTGGCGATTACCTCATCATCAGGGATTACTACCCGCTTCTTATCTCCCTGGGCTACGATGTTAGGAATGGGAAGATAGTGAACGTGAAAAAATACGAAAGGAAGGGCAGCGTGATGGAAACGGTCAACTATCTTTCCGGCCTCATAATAAAGCCGAGGGCACCTACCAGGGTTGGCTCTAGGCTGGGCAGGCCAGAGAAGGCCGGGGACCGGAAGATGAAACCCATGGTGCACTCGCTGTTTCCTGTGGAAAGCTACGGCGAGGCCAGAAGATCCATCATAGGAGCCAACAAAAACAGCGAGGGAAGCTACAAAGCTGAGGTATTCTTCTATAGATGCAATTCATGCGGCTTCGAGACGCCTACACCAGTGTGCCCGAGGTGTGGAGGGCACTGTTCACCTCTGGGTGAGAAAACCGGCAGCATAGATCTCGAATCAATACTGAACAGGGCAGAATCGATCCTTGGCATCTCCCTGGATAGCCTGAAGGAGTTCAAGGGCGTTAAGAAGCTGATGTCAAAGGAGAAAGTTGCGGAGCCTATAGAGAAAGGCATACTCAGGGCTGTGCATGATATTTCAGTGAACAAGGACGGAACATGCCGTTTCGATATGTCAGATATACCGATAACGCATTTCAGGTACCGTGAGATAGGCATTGATGAAAGGACACTTGCAGATCTAGGTTATGAGGTCAGGGATGTCAATGAGCTGTTTCCGCAGGACGTTATAATTCCCAGAAAGGCGGCAAAGTATCTTTTCAACGTCTCCAGATTCATCGACGATCTTCTGGTGAAATACTACAACATGCCACCGTTCTACTCGCTTGAAAGCGAAGAGGACCTCATCGGCCACCTCATAATAGGGCTGGCCCCGCATACATCCGGCGGTGTCGTGGGCAGGATAATAGGCTTCAGCGACGTCAACGCCTTCTATGCACATCCGTTCTTCCATGCCGCAAAGAGGAGGAACTGCGACGGTGATGAAGACAGCGTCATGCTCCTGATGGATGGCTTTCTCAACTTCTCTGCCAGGTACCTGCCATCGACCAGAGGGGGGCTCATGGATGCGCCGCTTGTCCTGTCCGTCCTGATCAACCCGGATGAGATAGACAAGGAAGCGCTTAACGTTGATACGCTTTCCAGGTATCCTGTGCTTTTCTACGAGGCGGCCGAACGCCATGCGTCTCCGGCCGAGATAGAGGACACGATGATGACCATGAAGGTCAGGATCAAGAAGACAGGAACCTATATGGGATCATCGTATACGATGGATACCTCGGACATAAACAGCGGGGTACTCGTATCCTCGTACAAGACGCTTGGAACCATGGATGAAAAGATAAACGAGCAGCTTGGCCTTGCGAAGAAGCTCCGTGCCGTGGACGCTGATGACGTTGCTGCCAGGGTTATATCCACGCACTTTCTGCCTGACATGTACGGAAACTTCAGGAAGTTCTTCTCGCAGGAATTCAGATGCACCAAGTGCAATGCAAAGTACAGGCGTATACCGTTGTCCGGGCGGTGCCAGAAATGCGGATCAACAAGCCTGACGCTTACGATACACAAGGGAAGTGTGGTGAAGTACCTCAACGAAACGCTCAAGATAGCCGAGAACTACAGGCTTCCAGATTATCTGAAGGCCAGGATCGACAACCTTGCAAGGACCATAAAGGAGACCTTCCCGGATACCGAGGAGGAGGAAAAGCCAGAACCCAGGGAAGTTAAAATAACCGGCCTCGATATGTACTGATATGATAGGTGCACTTTACGTTGTCGGACCAGCAGGTACCGGAAAATCAACGTTTTCAGGATCACTGAATGAATGGCTGAAGCGCATGGAGTTCGACTCCGCAATAATCAACCTGGACCCAGGCGCGGATTACCTTCCGTACGAACCTGACTTCGACATAAGGGAATACATATCCCTGGATTCGATCATGTCCGATTACAACCTCGGGCCGAATGGGTCGCAGATAGTTGCGGCAGACATGATCGTCAGCTATACGGACAAGATCACCGAGTTCTTAGAGGATCTGGATGACTATTATGTGGTGGTGGATACCCCGGGCCAGATAGAGCTCTTCACATTCAGGACATCATCCACGGAGATAGTGGAGAAGGTATCCGGCCAGAGATCCATGATGGCGTACATAGCCGATGCGCCGCTGGCCACGTACCCATCGGGGTTCATCGCCCAGAAGATGCTCTACGCGTCTGTTTTCTCGAGGTTCTTCAGGCCAATGATGTTCGTTCTAAACAAGATAGACCTCGTCTCAGACGAAGACATACAGGAGGTCAAGAAGTGGGAATCTTCGCCGGATCTTCTCAACGATGCATTCATGGAGGAAAAGGGCCAGATGGAGAAGGACTATTTTGTTGGCATACTCCAGGCCTTCAAGGAGAGCAACATAATGACGAAGATTTACCCGGTATCGTCCAGGGATTCGTTTGGCTTCGAGGATATCTACTCGCAGATGGCCCTCTATTTTACCGGTGGCGAAGACAACGACACATACAGGGAGGAGGGATGATACTCCGCGATCTGCACCCAAGCTCAGGCTTAGGCCTCGGCCGTAAAATATGATCCTCCTCCTATGCAGGCACGGCCTGGAAAGGCCGTATCATTTTGAAAATATACAGAAAGTTCAATTTTTGCATTCCGATCTCAGCGCACCGGATCTCCCTGCATTATCATCTTTCTCAGCCTTTCAGCCTCCTGATTTCCTGGGTCCAGCTTTTCCACCTCTTCGATCACTTCCGAGGCCTCTTCTTTCCTTCCCATCCTTATGAGCACGTCAGCTTTCATCAGCAGGTAGTTGTAGTTTGCTGGAACTATCTTTATGGCCTTCTCTATCGTGGCCAGGGCCTCATTCAGCCTGCCGAGGTTCATGAGGGCCTCATACTTCTTGTACACGAATATCTGGTCCGTGGAGTCAAGATCTGCAGCTTTGGAGTAGTCTTCCAGGGCCTTATCCACATCGCCTTTCTTCCAGTAGGCATTTCCCCTGTTGTAGTAGTAATCAGGTATGTCGTTCTCTATCTTTATTGCAGCTGTGAACTCCTGTATTGCCTTGTCCACGAGGCCCATATCCTCATACACTGAACCGAGGACGTTGTGGTAATCCGGTTGCGAAGCGTCGAGGCTGATGCTCTTCTTCAGATCCTTTATGGCCTCCTCGTACTTCTTCATGGAATAATAGGCCATACCTCTGTTATGGTAAAGATCGGGATCATCCGGAATTATCTCAATGGCCTTGGTGAACTCCTCCACGGCTTTATCATACTTGTTGATGTTGAAATACGAAATACCCCTCTCGTTGTACTCATCCGCGCGCTGTTCCTTATTATTGAGCTTGAATTCGTCAGACATGCCTTATCCGTGTCCTATAACGGAGCTATTATACAATGTTTTTGTTTCCATGAGAAAACTAATATTGAAAATCAGCAATTGATACACGCTACTTTACGTTGAATTGCTGCTTTCTATTATGCCCACTATGCGCGAAGCTTCCTCTGGAAAGATTATTGCTTCCCCTGCATACGTGGAATTGTTGGCCCTTATCACAAAATCATGCGGAAACCTGAGAAATGATTCATCGCCTATGACCAGAAATTTTATAGAAGTGGGAAAGCTTTTGAAACCTTCTATCAGAACTATATCCGCATCAAGTGAAGCGATCACCTCCCCGATCTCCGTCCTTTTCCTTGTCAGCCTGTAGGTCATAGTTGGGGAAAGGCCTATTGTGTCGTAGGATCCTGCCTTCTCAGCCCTCCATGTGTCCTTTCCCTGGGTGTCAAGATCGAGATTGTCGTGCGGTATGTTCTTTATGTACGCTATCCTGTACTTTTCATGGAGGCGGCGTATGATCTCTTCGATCACCGTTGTCTTTCCGGATGATGAGGATCCGAAGAAAGAAAAGACCTTCATGGAACCTCACGGAAACACTGTAGCGTCAACAGCGTCTCCGTCAGCTATCTCCATGCTGTCTATCCTGAGCATCCCGGAGAGCAGATCTCTGTATTTCTCTATCAGATCTTTTCTTCCTTTTACCGATGCTACCTTCACCCTGGTTCCAACGGACACCTTTGCTGCTGATTTTGCAGATCTTATCGCATCGATCACGCTGACAATGTATGAGACCTCCTCATTGGCATCGCTGTATCTGCGCTTCTCATCCGGCCAGGAATCCACATGGATGCTGATCTTTCTTCCTGGAAAATCAATGGTCTGGTAGATCTCCTCGGCTATGAATGGCATTATTGGCGCATACGCCTTTGCCACATCCAGCATGACCTTTGAAGCCGTATAAACAGTTTCATCCACCGTGTCATAGTCACCGGCTGCAGAAGCCTTCTGTATTATGGGCTTTATCATCTCCAGGTAATTGTCGCAGAACACGTTCCAGAAGAAGGTGTCCAGCGCGGTCCTTGCCTTTGAGACCTCATAGTTATCCATATGCGTGGTGATCGTTTCCATTATCCTGGAATCCTCCGTAAGTATCCATCTGTTCACTGGATGCTTCACATCTTCAAACAGGCGGATCTTACGATCGCCTTTCAGTATGTCGATGAGTTTCTTTGCGTTGTACATCTTTATCACTGTTCTGCGGCCCCTGGTGAAGTCCTGATCCTTGATCCTTATGTCATCCCCCTGCGACACCGTAGAGGCCCAGAACCTGAGGGCATCAGCCCCGTATTTATCGATCATGCTGTATATGTCCACGATGTTCCCCTTGCTCTTGCTCATCTTCTCTCCGTACATATCGTAGACGTTTCCGCTGATCATTATCCTGAACCATGGTATCCTGTCGTCGTGGATCTTCGACCTGGCTATGGTTGTGAAGGCCCAGAATGATATGATGTCATGGCCCTGCCCCCTGAGATCCTCTGGATAGTATTTATCGAAGAGGCCGAAGTGGGTCAGGGCAATCCTCGGCGTGAGGGATGATGTGGCCCATGTATCCATAACGTCCCTTTCAGGCACAAGGTTAGTTGAACCGCATCTGTCGCATTTCTTGGAAGGCTTCTGTATCCTTGGGTCAACTGGCAGTTCGCTCTCATCCGCATATACCGTATTGCCGCAATCAGCGCAGTACCATACTGGAAATGGAACACCGTAATAGCGCTGCCTGGAGATCAGCCAGTCCCATTTCAGGCCGTTTACCCAGTTCTCATATCTGACGCGCATGTATTCCGGCGTCCACTCTATCTTTCTGCCGTTTTCAATGAAGGCGTCCTTCAAGTCAAGGTACTTTATGAACCACTGCTTCTCGATGAATATCTCTATGGGTGTTCCGCACCTCTCATGGGTGTTCACGGAGTGCTTTATGCTCTCCTCCTTGACCACATGGCCCCCTTCCCTGAGAATCTCTACTATCTTCTTCCTCGCATCCGATATGCTCAGGCCTTTGAGCGGCCCAGCTTCCTCAGTCATCCTTCCGTCCTTGTCTATGCTGATCTTCAGTGGCAGGTTGTATTTCTTCCAGAGATCAAGGTCATTCTGGTCGCCGAATGTGCAGACCATCTCCGCTCCAGTTCCGAAGTTCATGTCAACGGAAGCATCGGCCATTATCCTTACGTGATTTCCGAAGATCGGTACGGTAGCCTCCTTTCCGATCAGATCCCTGTATCTGGCGTCGTCAGGATTGACGAAAACAGCAACGCATGATCCGAGCATCTCAGGCCTGGTCGTTGCAATGGTAAGGGGCCTATCGCCAACGCTGAAGTTTATGTATACAAGCTTCGTGTGCATCTCCTGATCCTTCATCTCAATCTGCGAGATGGAGGTCTTGCAGGTTGGGCACCTTATGGATGGTGCGAGATCCCTGTAAACCCTGCCCTTCCTTACCAGATCCAGGAACATCGATTGCGAGATCCTTATGGATTCCGGAGAGCTGGTTACATAGTAGTCCTTGAAGTAACAGCTCATGCCTATGCGCTTCCAGCCCTCAAGGAGGCTTTTCTCGCTGGATTCGCTAATCTCCTTGCACAGCCTTATGAATTCCTCCACATTGCTGTCGCTTGGCTTTATTCCGGTTTCCTTCTCCACGTATCTTTCCGTTGGAAGGCCGTTGTCATCGAAGCCCCATGGAAAGAATACATGGTATCCGCGCATTCGTTTGTATCTAGCTATGAAATCTATATGAGGATATGAAAACGAGTGACCCATGTGCATTTTGCCGGATACCGTCGGTGGTGGGGTATCTATGGCAAAGACCTTATCGCGATCTGCTGGTTCGAACCTGTAAACATCCTTCTCGTCCCAGTACCTGATCCACTTTTCTTCCATCTGATTTACGTCTATATCCATTCTGATTTGTAATTGAGAGACGCTTAATTAATTTACTTTGCCTTGGGTCGGTTCTCAATTTCATAAAGGCGATGCCCAGACAATAATGGCATTGTCAAATGTTTTATATCAAGTATTGATAGCTTTAGGAATGATATACGTCATAGACACCTCCGCCATAATCTCCAGGAATCTGAACCTTCTGGAGGGCGATCTGATGTTTCCGTCATCGGTGATAGGCGAGATAAAGAAGGGAAAGCTACGATACATGATAGACGTGCTGCTGCCGATGATAAGGGTGGCCAGCCCGGATCATGAATACCTGAAGATCGTGGAGGAGACAGCGGCGAAGACGGGGGATCTCATGAACCTGAGCCAGACGGACAAGGATGTTCTGGCGCTGGCGCTGCAGTATGACGCCACCATCGTAACAGATGACTATTCCATCCAAAACGTTGCATCGTACCTTAACCTTGGCTTCCTGAACGCAAATATAAAGCGCATAGACAAGCAGATAGCCTGGATATACCGCTGCACTGGCTGCAAGAAGGTTTTTCCAGGGCCGGTGAAGGTGTGCGACATATGCGGGCATGAGGTGAAGAGGCATTACGACAAGAGAAAATCCATGATCAGAAAGGTCTAACGGCCAAGGATCTTTCCAACGAGATCCGCCAGCCTGATTGCTTCTGGAAATTTTCCCCGGATGGTATTTCTTGTTATTATTTCCTGGGCGCTCTGAGCATCGATTCCGGACAGATTCGCCATTATTATATAACCATTGTTTCTGATCTCAACCGGCTTCAGAGACCTCAGTATCCTGACCTTTTCCGGATCATCAAGGTGCTTTTCTATTGCGGCGATCATCCTCTCTACGCTTCCCCCCTGTTCAAATACAGAGATAACCGGTACGCGGATCCGCTGATACAGTGCATCTATATCGCATATGTTGAAGCCGGCAAATGATATGCCGCTCATCATTATGATGCGTGCCACGCGACCTGTATAGAGAAACAGGTTTTCTATTGCTCTGTTCACGTCATCTCCGTCTACCTGGATCTTTTCTTTTTCCATCATCTCTACGTATCCATCCATGCGCATCAGCACGCCTACGAGATTGCTTTCGCGGTCTCCCCTTGAAAATGGAGAATCGTCTATGCCCAGTATCCTTATGCCACGCTTTATCTGCATTCTCCGCGGTCCAGGCTCGAATGGAAGGGAGAAGCCACTCTCCGGATAATCATCCCGGCCACCAATCATCTTGTCCTCCTGACTGAGTATCTTATCTCATGGCTTCTTGGAAACTCCCTCTGATAGATCTCCTTGAATAATCTTTCGAAGTCATCCGTGGATGTATGATATTCGGCGCTCCTGAAGCCAAACTCCTTGATATTCAGTGAACCGTCCTCCGCCTTCATTATCTCTATTCCGCGATCCTTCTTGAAGGTCTTCATTTCTATTTCGTATCCGGGCTTGAGCTTCCTGATCATCGCTGATAGATCCCTTATGGCACCGGATGAAGATATCATCGGCATTGCAGCGATCACCTGACGTTGCAGATAGGTATTGGAAAATAATAGCTGTTTTGATCAGGCCATACTTTTTGTGTGTTCCGCGATCACATGATCCCTGCACTCATCCTCTGATCGGAAGGTGAGGCCGCAGAATGGGCACCTGTATTCTATGCGGCCGGATACCGCTATTCTGATGCACCCAGGCATGTATGATAAAGCGCTTGCTCCAACAATACCCTATCGGATCTCCAAATCATTCCAAAAAAATGGTTTATATCTGAACTGCCAGTCGCTGAATCGGACACTGAAAGCGCCTGCTGAAGCGAATCACTTGAGCAGATCAGATATCAGGAGCTTGTCCATTAGGGAGGCCTTTATCTTTATCTGCTTTGTCAGGTACGCTGTGAGCGGATCGATCTCCTTTGAGAGTATCTTGCTGAATACCTCTGAGGAAACCATCACATTTATGTCTGCATCTATTTTCCCCTCCTCAACATCGCTCAGGTGGGCGTCCTTGAGGTAGAAGTGATAGCTGTCCTTGCCATCGAACTCAAGATTTATGCTTCTTGTAAGGGACTTCAGCTTCTCCCTGTATTTTGGGTCATCCTCAAATTTCCTATTGACCTTGGCTACTAGCTGCTGTAGCGTATCCTTCATGATTTTCCCCCATCCTTCTGTGCTTAAAAATTAATGCCTGCTCGACCAGATGCAGGTGAACCTTCGATGGATCCAGAGGCCTTGACTTGAACTCGCTGTGATACTGCGTTGCTATGAAGCTTTCATCGCCGGGCCTTTCTAGTATCTCCATCCTGATGCCTTCCTCATCCGTTGCCGAGAACTTGAATCCTGCCTTCTCGATCATATCTATGTAATCCGGGTTTACCTCATACCTGTGCCTGTGCCTTTCGTATATCACATCTGCACCATATATCCTGTGTGCAAGCGTACCCTTCTTTATTACAACCTTCTTCGATCCAAGGCGCATCGTTCCACCCATGTCCTTGACTCCCCTCTGCTCTGGCAGTATGTCAACTACCGGATACTTCGTCTTTTCGTCGAACTCTGTGCTGTTGGCCCCGTCAAGCCCGAGCACGTATCTGGCGACGGCTATGACTGCGACCTGGAAGCCAAGGCATATCCCCAGAAATGGAACGCCGTTCTCCATGGCATATCTCGTGGCAGCTATCTTCCCTTCAACGCCCCTGTAGCCGAATCCGCCAGGTATGAGTATCGCATCGGCTTCGCTGAGCACGCTCTGGTCATTCTTGACCTTCTCTGAATCGATCCACATTATGTCTACGGCAATACCTGTGTTTCCTGTAACGTGAGAGAACGCCTCCTTGTGGCTTATATATGCATCATGGAGATCAACGTACTTGCCAACTATGGCAACCTTCACGCGATCCCTGGGGTGCCTTATGTTTTCGGCGTAGCTAGTCCAGGAGTCTCTGTACTCTATGTTCATGTTCAGAAGCTTCGACAGCCTTGTTATAAGGCCCTCATTAACCATCATCTGCGGAAGTAGGTACACATTTTCAACGTCGCTTACACTTATTATGCCTTCCACGGGCACATCGGTGAACAGGGATATTCTGGATTTTGTCTCTTCCGTTAGTTTCTGCTTGGATCTTGCAAATATTATATCGGGCTGTATTCCTATTTCCCTCAGAGCCTTGACGCTGTGCTGGGTTGGCTTTGTTTTCTGCTCCATGGTCGGCCCTATCTCCGGAACAAGCGTAACGTGCGCGAAGACAACGTTCTGTTCCTCGCGCTTGAGCTGCCTCAGCGCCTCTAGAAACGGCATCGATTCTATGTCACCGACGGTACCGCCAACCTCTATGAGAACAACATCCGCCCCGCTGGTCCTTGCCACTTCCCTGATCCTGCGCTTTATCTCATCGGTTATGTGCGGTATTATCTGCACAGTCTTTCCAAGGTAATCTCCATGCCTCTCCTTCTGTATCACCTCAAGATACACCTTTCCGGTTGTTATATTGTTGTCTCTTGACAGATTTATGTTCATGAAGCGCTCATAGTTGCCAAGATCAAGGTCAACCTCGCCACCATCGTCCAGAACAAAGACCTCTCCATGTTGGTACGGATTCATAGTACCCGCATCATAATTTATATAAGGGTCGATTTTTACTGCAGATACCTTTATGCCTGAATCCTTGAGAATGTGACCAATGCTTGAAGTTATTGTACCTTTGCCAAGACCGGAGATAACTCCACCAGTCACAACTATGTACTGCATTGTAGATAAACACAGACTCGTTAATTAAATTTTTCAATTCTTACGAGAACCGTATTTGAGGCTATCCCGCACCATCACAATGCGCCTGTTGTTTATTAATTGCTGTGTTCTTTTTCAGCGTACAGAAATTCTGAGGGCAACTCGCGATCCGGTACGAATTAAATATATATTTATATGGATGAAGATAGGTTATCAGTTGATAATCAATACGTATTACGCAGCATCTTCTGTCTGTTTCAGGAGAAATATATTTAAATCAAGACAGAATAGTAAGATCATGACGCTAACTGTCTGCCCCTACTGCGGGACAGGCTGCCAGATTGAAGTAGATTATTCCGGCGATCATTACACGGTGCATGGTTATACAAGATCTGCAGTGAACGAGGGAAAGCTCTGCATAAAGGGATACCAGGGGCTTTCCTATGCGAGCTCGCATGACAGGATAACCTCGCCCATGCTGAGAAGCGGTGACACATGGGTGAAGGTGAGCTGGGATGAGGCGATAGATTACGTTGTGAAAAGGCTGAAGGAGATAAGGGACAGGTACGGTCCGGACGCAATAGCATTCCAGGCGTCAGCCAAGTGCACGAACGAGGAAAACTACCTCCTTCAGAAGATAGCACGAATGATCGGAACGAACAATGTGGATCACTGTGCCAGAAGCTGCCACAGCTCCACGGTTGCCGGCCTGATAAGGACACTGGGAACTGCGGCTGCAACCGGATCCATTAAAAGCCTGAAGTCAACCCAGACCTTTTTTGTCATAGGATCGAACACAACGGAACAGCACCCAATAATAGGCACAACGATAATAAAGCAGAAAAAGGCGGGCAAAAAGCTCATAGTTGCTGATCCAAGGAGAACAAAGCTAGCATCCATAGCTGACGTCTTTCTCCAGTTCAAACCTGGTTCTGATGTCGCTCTCCTGAACTCCATGATGTTCGTTATCCTGAAAAGGGGCCTGATAGATTCAGAGTTCATAAAGAGTAGGACAGAGGGATTTGAAGCATTTGCAGAGGAAATAGAAAAATACCCGCCTGAACTGACAGAACAGATCACCGGTGTGCCGCCGGATCTGGTTGAAAAGGCAGCGGAGATCTACGCTTCAAACAGGCCTTCAGCCATACTCTACGGCATGGGCATAACGCAGCACATCCATGGAACGGAGAACGTTATGAGCGTTTCCAACCTTGCGCTGATGACCGGCAACCTTGGCAGATACGGTTCGGGCATATTTCCTCTCAGGGGCCAGAACAACGTCCAGGGTTCCAGCGATATGGGTGCGCTCTCCGAATTCTATCCAGGTTATGTCCCGCCAGATTCACCAGGCGTGGAGAAATTCGAGCGGATCTGGGAGGCGAAGCTCCCGAGGAAGGTTGGCCTCATGCTCTCAGAGATGTTCGATGCAGCCATAGATGGGCGCGTCAAGGCAATATACCTGATGGGTGAGAATCCGGTGATAACGGAGGCAAACCTTTCAGATGTGGAAAGGGGCCTGAAGAATCTTGAGCTGTTCGTTGTACAGGATATTTTCATGACGGACACGGCCAGATACGCACACGTTATACTTCCAGCCACATCAGCTCTGGAGAAGGAGGGCACATTCACCAACACCGAACGCCGGATACAGCGCGTCGTTCCTGTCAAAGATCCGCCCGGGGATGCCAGGCCGGACTGGTGGATACTCAGCCAGATCTATTCAAAGATCTTCGACAGGGAAGCGTACAGATCGCCTGAGGATATATTCAATGAGATACGCCTGGCAATCCCGAACTATTCTGGGGTCAGATACAGCGATCTGTATCCGGATGGGAAACAGTGGCCCATCAACGATCAGCATCCTGAAGGGGCAGAGATACTCCATGTCGATAAATTCGCCAGGGGGCTCGGTAGGTTCATGGCCATACCGTACAAATCGCCATCCGAATCGCCGGATGAAGAGTACCCCTTCATACTGACCACGGGCAGGAACTATTACCACTGGCATTCAGGCACCATGACGCGCCGCAGCGAAATACTGGAGAGGGAATCCCCCAATCCGTATGTTGAAATAAGTGTCAACGACGCAAAGAAACTCTCGATAAGAAATGGCCAGACGATAACCATCGAATCAAGGCACGGATCCATAAAACTCCCGGCCATGGTGACATCGAAGATTCCGGATGGCATAGTGTTCGTGCCATTCCATTTCAAGGAAGCCAGGGTGAACCTGCTTGTGGGCGAAAACCTTGATCCGTACTCAAAGATACCTGAATTCAAGGTGGTGGCCGTGAAGGTGAAAGCATGATATACGAACTCACCGGCGAAGATATGGAAGAGCTCTTCCGGAGGATATCAGAAGAGTACGAAACCTTCGGGGCAAAGGAAGATCTTGGAGAAGTGGTTTTCTCAAAAATATCATCTTTCAGCCAGGTATCGGAAAAGAAGAGCAGCTATTCACCGAAGGATTTTCTCATAAAGAGGTCGGAAAATGTTCTAGAAGTACCACGCGCCGAAAAGAAGGCGGTTTTTGGCGTTAAGAGCTGTGATCTTCGCGGCTTCCAGCTTATGGATCTGCAGATACTCAATAAAGATCCATTCTACACCGTCAGAAGGGAAAACACCATCTTTGTGAACTTTGTGTGCAACGAGATGTGCCCGGGGGGATTCTGCACCTCATTTGGCGGCCCGGTTCTTGATAAATTCGACATTCAGGTTATTCATATGGATGGGAGGTATTTTGTGCAGGCTGATGAGAAATATGCGAAGTTTCTGGAAGGATTCAAAGTATCAGAAGACCAGAACGTATTCTCAAAGCACTCTGAGGCTTTTCTGCAGCACTATGGAAGGCTAGAACTCAACAATATAGAGAAGAGGATGAAGTGGTCTTCGAAACTGTGGAATGAGTTTGCAAATTACTGCATATCATGCGGCGCCTGCAATTATTCCTGCCCAACATGCTACTGCATAGACGTTTATGATGATGAGACTGGGCGAAAGAAGGAGTGGGATTCATGCATACTCGAAGGATTCACAAGGACGGCAGCCGGAAATGTGAGGCCAGATCTTTCAGACAGGCTCAGGCAGAGGTTCTACCACAAGTTCAAATACTACAGGCTCTCAAAGGGCGAATACCTGTGCACCGGGTGCAACAGATGCGTGGACGATTGCCCCGTTGATATTGATATAAAGGAGGTGATAACGCACGATTACGATAAAGAATGAGTATCGTCCTGAAAAAATGAAGCCCATAAAGTTCAGGATGGAGACTGAAGACACCTACACAATGGTTTTTCAGAAGAAAACAGACTCGCATGCCGGCCAGTTCTACATGGTTTCCGTTGACGGTGTTGGCGAATCGCCGATATCCGTAGCATCAGGCTACGGCAATCCGCTGACATTCTCCATAAAGGCCGTGGGATCGGTCACAAGATACATAATGGATCACAGAGACATCGAAATAGGACTTAGAGGGCCTTACGGAAATGAATGGCCGTGGAAAGGCGCGGACCACATAGTGGCCATAGCTGGAGGCATAGGCATACCTCCAATAAAGGCGCTGATAGAGGATATGGAATCCGAAGGAAACCTCGACGATCTGACCGTTCTCTATGGTGCGAGATCCCCAGGGGACATAGTTTACAAAAATGAGATCGAGGCATGGAAGAAGAAGCTGGATCTTCAAATAACTGTAGACAGCGGTGACGCCTCATGGAATGGACATGTGGGTGTTGTCACCACTCTGATACCGGGTGTGAAGAAATTCAATGGTGGCCGTGCATTTGTCATTGGACCACCCATAATGATGAAGTTCTCGGTTCAGGAACTCATAAAGCAGGGATTCAGGCCTGAGAACATATACCTGTCCCTTGAACGGAGGATGGAATGCGGCATAGGCGTTTGCGGGCACTGCAACCTTGGGCAATGGTATGTGTGCGAGGCCGGCCCAATATTCAGGTACTCGGATGTGATGAACGAACCTGAACTGTTTCTTTGAAACTGAAGAGTGCGCCTCGTATTCATAGTGCGTAAAGGATCGTATAGCGATGACGTCATCGGCGGCTGCAGATAAATAGTCAAAATATGAGAATATATATCTATATATTATATTGAGATGAACCTTAACTATGCACTCCGAATATCCTAACTGATCTGAGGAAGGATAAATGGCACAAGGACTGCTCCAGCAGCTTGATAATGCAAAGGTTGGAAAGTTCCATCTGAGGGCATGGGTCATATCTGGAATGGGCTTTTTCACGGATGCATATGATCTTTTCATAATAGGCACAGTAGTATCACTGCTACCGCTTGCTGGCTGGAACTCCCTAACAACAGCGGATATTTCGCTGATATCTTCAGTCGCCCTTCTTGCATCGGTCATAGGGGCATTTACCTTTGGCAGGTTGCTGGATCTGCTCGGAAGGAGCAGAGTTTACGGTTTCGAACTCATGCTTCTCATAATAGGTGCTGTTGGCAGTGCATTTCTTGTTCCTGTCAACGGTGTCCTGTATCTGCTCATTTGGAGGTTCATACTTGGTCTCGGCATAGGCGGAGATTACGCAGGCAGCTCCACCATAATGGCTGAGTTTTCAAATGCAAAGAACAGGGGCCAGCTCATCGGCATGGTCTTCTCCATGCAGGGCTTCGGCCTCGTCTTCGGGCCGGTGATAGCGCTTGTGATGCTTAGATACATACCCAGCATAGACCTTGTATGGAGGCTGTTGCTGTTTCTGGGTGCAATACCTGCCGCGATCGTTCTCTATGGAAGGAGGACGATAGGTGAGACGCCGAGGTATTCAATAAATGTGTCAGGAGACATCTCTTCAGCAAAAAAAGCGATCCAGGAGATATCCGGAAAATCCACAGTGCAGGCAAATCCGGATGAGCTGATTGGTGAGCACATAAGCTGGAAGAAGATGTTCACGGACAGGTACTTCCTTATGACGCTCATAGGCACGGCCGGCGCATGGTTTGCCCTTGACTGGGCATTTTATGGCAACTCGATAATGAGCCACCAGATGCTATCTGCCATAGTTCCTGCGTCTCTCGGAGGGGTGGCGAAGGTAAAGATGACCACTTTCTATGCCCTCATAATATTTGCCGTATCCGCCCTTCCTGGATACTGGATTGCGACGTTTACTGTGGACAGAATAGGAAGAAAGCCCCTTCAGATACTCGGGTTCTTCATGATGGCGTTATCCTACATCATACTGGGCGTATTCAGATTCATATCTGCGCCTTCTTACATAATCTGGTTCATGATCATATACGGCCTTAGCTACTTCTTCACGGAATTCGGGCCAAACGTTACCACTTTCATATACGGGCCAGAAATGTTCCCGACGTCTCTGAGGGGCATGGGCTCAGGTCTGTCATCTGCAGGTGGCAAACTGGGAGCGTTCATAGGGACTGCACTTAACGTTGTGATATACGCGATCTTCGGTGAAAGTGTGTTGTTCATCATTCTCGCATTCATATCCATTGCCGGCGCACTTCTGACCATGTTCTTCCTCCCGGAGACGTCCGGCAGGAGTCTTGAGGATATCTCCGGCGAGAGAAACTACAAAAGGGCACTGAGCAGTGGATCCAAGAAGTGAATCAGCAGTCTTCAAAAGGTATTCTATCTCTTCTATATTTTATATTTGATCAAAAGCACTTGGTTTATGGTTGCATTTCATCTTTAACTGAATCAGTTACGAAGGCGGTACCGCGTGCGCTTAATGATCGAAGATACATAGATATGCCGACATCTAATAATGGTATCTGTAATACAGAAGTGCCTCTTGAGATCATAGTAAATAACATTTCGATAGTGCCGCATATAAATGGGGAAGGATGGGAATCGTTAATATCGTATGTTTTTCAAACATGAATCATTTTTATAGGGAATGTTTGAGGATGGAAGCAGCGGTGAGATTGAGATATTTAGGAAATACACTGGATTCCAAAATAGAGTTTCATTTATCATTCTGCTTCGTATACTTGTAAACGCGTTTGCTAAAATAACTCCTTCTGAATTCTATGGTATATGCGTGTACGGACAGAAATCAATTTCTAAATCAGAAGATAATGCCTTGGCTGGAAAATAATTAACAATGGGTAAATAATGTTTCCCCCACGTAAAAAGCCTAGTTTAGATCACGTTGATCGAACGTCTCTGCTGATTTTCTTGCTATTTAGCACTTGGGCTTTCAGTATTTCCGAATCCAACCATGTTATTGAATTTCTTCTTGTTAAGCGAATATATTATTATACCTGCATGTGAGAGGACTATAAACATCGCCACTGAGGCGTATTGAATTTGGCTTGAATAGTAGTACGCACTTAACGATAGGCTGTACCCCTCAATAGCGAGCGAAAGGAAAGTCCCTGTGATGATAGTAACTACAGCGATGCCAAGAAGTACAAGGCCAAATTTCCTGTTCATGGTGTATCCTGCATAATCAGGCATATATTTCTCTGCTTGAAAATTAGAAGGACCTGAGAGCGCATTTCCACCTGTTAGTGTCCTGTAAATAAGAATAAGTGAAATTATAGACCATGTGAGAAAGATGAAATAAATGAACCACATGGCAATGCTGTAATTTCTGTTTGTGTTGTCCGCATAGGCCGAATAGAGAAAAATCAGCATAAGCCAACCGACAATTATGCCTATTATGCGAGAGACACTAATATGCCCGGGTGAAGATAAGTTCATAAATAAAAATATAACTTCTGAATATAAACTTTTTTTACTTAATGCATTAAGAATACCATTTGGATGAGTTTTAATGCTCAGATAACAATCGTTTGATTTTACAGGATTCGCCAATATTTCATTTATCCATGCGATAGTATCGAATGCCGCGTTGGGATTAGGACTGAGAGGCATCTTCGCTCCCTGAAATACCGAATTATTTGCTATACTGGAAGATAAACTGTTTGTACAAATTCATCAGTATGGATACTAGATTCTGCAGTCATCCCCGTTCCCAGTGTTATCTCTATGATTAAAGAAGTGTTTTGTTCTGACCATACGCCACAAGAAATTCCGACGAAAACATTATTAATCAAGTTTAAATATGCCCCACATCCTGTGATAATATGGTTAGTGTCAAATACGTTCCAAGTGATCTGTTGATCAATTACGTCTCCGAGAAGCTCAAGAGCGAGAAGAAGATAGCTGAGCCTGACTGGTCAAAATACGTTAAGACCGGCATAAGCCGTGAGAAATCTCCGGTGAACAGGGACTGGATTTATGTACGCGCTGCGGCAATGCTCAGAAAGCTCTACATAAACGGTTACCTCGGTATATCCAGGATGAGCAGCGAATACGGCGGAAAGGTTGACAGGGGATCAAAAAGATACCATGCTGCCCAGGGAAGCAGGTCTATTATAAGGTATCTGTTCCACGAGCTGGAAAAGGCAGGATACGTGCAGAAGACACCGAAGGGAAGATCTCTTTCACCTCAGGGAATGTCTCTGCTTGACAACGCTAGCAAGGATATAATAAAGCAGCTTGCAGAAAAGGACCCTGCGTTCCAGAAATTCATCTGATAACGTATCTGCATCAGGATATGCAGGTTCGATCGGTCTTGCGTGGGAATAAAAATCCTTATAAATTAAGTTGAAATCGGTAATATACTGGATCTGATTGCTTGATGGATGTACCCCAGCAGGGTGTGTCCATAATCCCGCTGATGATACATGGCATCTCATCCGAAAGTGATGCATATGGATGATGACGAGGAACTTGAAAGAATAAGAAGGCAGCAGCTTGAAAGCATGCAAAGGCAGGCCATGCAGGAGCAGATGCGTGAGGAGCAGGAGAAGCAGAGAGAGGCAGAGAGGGCCAGGCGTCAGCAGATACTGAGGCAGATACTGGATCCGTCCGCAAGAGAGCGCCTCAACAATGTCAGGCTTGTCAGGCCAGATCTTGCCGATAACGTCGAAAACCAGCTGATTCAGCTTGCCAGCATGGGAAGGATAAACCGCATGCTTTCAGAAAGGGATATAATTGATATATTAAGTAAGCTTACCGAGAATAAAAGAGAACCAAAGATAGAGAGGAGAAGCAAATGAGCCGGAACAAGGAGCTTGGTAGAAAGATACGCTTGATGAAGAAGATAAAGCAGAACAGAAGGGTGCCTGGCTGGGTTATGATGAGGACAGCCAGGAAGGTGACGCAGAACCCACTCAGGAGAAACTGGAGACGCGGAAGTCTGAAGATATGAGGTGAAGCTGATGGCAGATGAAACAGTGGCTCAGGAAGTCATAATAAATGTACCGCTCAGAGATGCAAAGGCATCCTCAAGAAAGAGGAGAGCTGACACTGCCGTATCGATCCTGAGGAATTTTGTTTCAAAGAAGATGAAAATAGATAAGGGCAAGATATGGATCGATCCAAAAGTAAGTGAAAAGATATGGGAGCGTGGAAGGGAACATATTCCATCGAAAATGTCCGTGAAGGTAATAAAATTAGAAGAAGGGACAACGGAAATCATAATGCCGTGATTCCGGCTCAACTTTTTTCAATCTGCTCATCAACCGGTGATGTATTGTGATAAGGAAAACGTCAGTTCTCAGAAGTAACTTTATCGGCATTTACGCGAAGGCCTGGGATGACGTTGCCTTCATCACCATGATGGCCGATGAAAAGACGGTTGCCGATTTTCAGGAAGTACTGCAGGTTGATGTCAGGAGGATAAGCATAGACAATTCCAGCCTCATAGGAACAATGATGGTCATGAACTCTAATGGCCTCATAGTTCCCTACGGTTCGGAGATAACCGGCCTTGGCGATCTGGACGGAAGAAACGTTCTTCAGCTGAAGGACAAGATCAATGCCATAGGCAATGACATAATAGCAAACGATCACGGCGCCATAATACACAAGAACTTCAGCAACAGATCGCGCAAGGAGATAGAGGACACGCTCGGCGTGGAGACCATAAGAACCACCATAGGAAACATACTGACCGTAGGCTCAGCTGGTATACTGACATCAAAGGGAATGCTGGTAAATCCGGAAACCGATGACGATGAGCTCGAATTTCTGAGAGACTTCTTCAAGGTTTCGGTAAAGTCCGGAACAGCCAACTTTGGAAGCATCTATGTTGGAGCATCCATAGTGGCAAATTCAAAGGGCGTTCTTGTTGGCAAGGACACCACGCCAATCGAGATGGACAGGATAGATGACGTCCTGTCCTGATCGGTGAAAGAAGCCATAAAAACTTCTATTTTCTGAAGCCTTTAACCTGTGAAATCCTTATTATCGGGTGAAGATCTATGCCATTCTCCTTGAGGAGATCCGATCCGCCCTCCTCCCTGTCAACAACGCAGTAAGCGCGTTTCACCACCGCCCCATTCTCTCTGAGCGTATTTACCGCCTTCAGAACAGAGTTGCCAGTCGTTACCACATCCTCTATCACATCGATCTCCTCTCCTTTTTCGAACTTCCCCACAAGAAGGCTCATAGTTCCATGGGATCTCTCCTTTCTCACTATTATGTACGGTATGGACATCTGCAGTGCGGTTGCCACAATGAGTGGCACAGCGCCCAGCTCCATGCCGGCTATCTTGCTGGATCTTATCATTCCTGAGAATTCCGAGGCTATTTTTCTCAAAACAGAAGGATCTGTTGCAGCTTCCTTGATGTCCACATAGTATGTGGATCTCTTGCCGGATGTGAGAACAAAATCACCGAACTTTATTGCTCCAACTCTAAGAAGATCCTCTTCCAGACCACCCATCTGTATCCTCAGGCGATCTGTTGGACAGAAAAAAAGGTTTCCATCCGCTTCTAAGTGGAACTATGAGGATTGCTAATATTCATTAACCGGGTCAGCATCTTTCACAGAGGATGTACGAGAACAGGCAGTACCAGGTGGAGGCCATCGATTTTCTCAGGAGTTCTTTGCAGAAAAGCTACGGCGTGGCACTTGAATCTCCAACCGGTTCCGGCAAGACCATCATGGCATTGAAATCTGCCCTGCAGTATTCAAGTGAAAGGAAGCTCAAGGTTCTGTACCTTGTCCGCACCAATTCGCAGGAGGAACAGGTTATAAAGGAATTGAGATCTCTTTCATCCACGATGAAGATCCGCGCAATACCAATGCAGGGCAGGGTCAATATGTGCATACTCTACAGGATGGTTGACGATCTGCACGAGATAAATGCAGAATCTCTTGCAAAATTCTGCAACATGAAGAAGCGTGAGGTCATGGCCGGAAATGAGGCTGCATGCCCGTACTTCAACTTCAAGATAAGATCCGATGAAACGAAGAGGTTTCTTTTCGACGAGCTGCCGACTGCGGAGGAATTTTACGATTATGGGGAAAGGAACAACGTGTGCCCTTATGAAAGCATGAAGGCAGCACTGCCAGATGCAGACATTGTTATAGCACCTTATGCATATTTTCTCAACAGGTCCGTGGCAGAGAAGTTTCTCAGCCACTGGGGCGTCTCAAGAAACCAGATAGTGATAATACTGGATGAAGCGCACAACCTGCCGGATATAGGCAGATCCATAGGATCCTTCAGGATATCTGTGGAATCGCTGAACAGAGCAGACAGGGAGGCTCAGGCATACGGTGATCCAGAGCTGTCGCAGAAGATCCATGTTTCCGATCTGATAGAGATGATCAGAAGTGCTTTGCAGAGCATGGTCAGCGAGAGATGCGGGAAGGGCGACGTCAGGATAAGGTTCCAGGAATTCATGGAATATATGAGGATAATGAACAAGAGGAGCGAGAGAGAAATAAGATCGCTGCTGAACTATCTCTATCTCTTCGGCGAATACGTGGAAAACGAGAAGGAAAAGGTGGGCAAGGTACCTTTCAGTTATTGCTCGTCCGTTGCCAGCAGGATCATCGCATTCTCTGACCAGGATGAGGAGAAGTACGCGGCCATACTTTCGCCGGAAGACGGCGGATATATGCAGGCGGCCTGCCTTGATCCGTCTGGAATACTGGAGGTGCTGAAGGAATCCAAGACGATACACATGTCCGGAACGCTTGATCCTTTCGATTTCTATTCCGACATCACCGGTTTCGAGATTCCTTTCAAGAAGATAGGCGAAATATTTCCTCCTGAGAACAGATACATTGCGTATTACGATGGGGTGTCATCAAAATACGACACGCTGGATGAAAAGGAACTGGACAGAATGGCGACGGTGATAGAGGATATAATACTGAAGGTGAAGAAGAACACCATAGTGTACTTTCCATCATATTCGCTCATGGACAGGGTTGAGAACAGGGTATCATTCGAACACATGAAGGAGTACAGGGGCATAGACCAGAAGGAACTGTACTCCATGCTTAAGAAATTCAGGAGGGATCATGGTACAATTTTCGCAGTATCTGGCGGAAGGCTTTCTGAAGGCATAAATTTTCCGGGAAACGAACTGGAGATGATAATACTCGCGGGCCTGCCTTTCCCGAGGCCGGACGCCATCAACAGATCGCTGTTTGACTACTATGAGAGGAAATACGGCAAGGGCTGGGAATACAGCGTCGTGTATCCAACGGCCATAAAGATAAGGCAGGAGATAGGGAGGCTCATAAGGAGTGCGGAAGATACAGGCGCCTGCGTGATCCTGGACAAGAGGGCCGGCCAGTTCAGGAAATTCATACCTGATATGAAGAAGACGTCGGATCCGGCATCGGATATATACAATTTTTTCATATCTGCGCAGGCACGCGAAAAATATGGGGCCTGAACCCTGCGTGGAAAACGTTTTATGCCTGTTTTGATTTGTAAAAATGGTTTATATGGCTATAAATGCTGTGGCCGGCTCCATCAGGGAGTTCTCGCCTAAGGACATAGATCAGGTATACAGGATAGCTCAGGAATCTCTGACAGAGTTCTACACGCAGTCCCTGATCATGGATCTGCACAGGGAATGGCCGGAGTCATTTATGGTGTACACCATAACGGATACCGTAGTCGGCTTCATAGTCGGATCCAAATATTCAAGGACGGAAGCAAGAATACTCCTCTTCGCCGTGGACGAAAGATTCAGAAAGATGGGGGTCGGATCTGCGCTCATGGATCGCTTCCTGCAGCTTTGCAGGGAGGAGAACATGCTGAGTGTGCGCCTGGAGGTACGGACAGACAACGACGAGGCAATAAGGTTTTACAAGAAATACGGTTTCGTCATAACTGCACTCCTTCCAGGATATTACAGCGATTCTTCAAACGCCTACACTATGTGGCGCATAGTTTAGCAAAATGGCGTCATAGTCCTATGACGCGCGCATTGCATTATGAGAACAGCGAATATGTTCACAGATTCAAAGGAGATTCTATCTTCCAGAAGATCATCGGATATGCGGTGGCGGTTAATTTCATCGTGGGATTGAGGCGCAATTCAGCTGGATAAGGTCGGCATTTATATCAAAGACCATGATCATTAAAAAATGTTCCACCATTAAGGTGGAATCAGGCATCAGAATACCGGGATCTTGCCCTCTACAAACTCCATTGTCAGGTCGGATATGTGGGCAAGGCGGTCGTCAACAAGGTTTCTGATGTTGTTCTTGTGCTTGGAGTGGTCGACGTTTCCCTCATATATAACCTGCACGCTCGCCACATGCGGATCGTCGATGGGCCTTCCGATCTGCGATACTATTCTAACAAGAACCTCCGCTATGTCGTTTCCTTCCTCCTTGACGATGTCATTCGCTATTTTGTTTGAAAGCACATTGTACAGCTTACCCACATGCGTTACGGGGTTCTTTCCTGCAGCGGCCTCCATGCTCATGGCCCTGTATGGAGTTATCAGGCCGTTAACCCTGTTGCCCCTGCCAACTGAACCGTCGTCGCCGTTCTCCATGGACATGCCAGTGACGGTCAGATAGCCCACAGCCTTTCCATCCTCCTTTATGTCAGCGGTGTTGATGTAGACCTTTACCTCCTTATCCGTGTACTCCACAGCGTTGTCAAGAACTAGCTGCTTCAGCTCATCCTTAATGTTGAAGTACTCGTCGGCATCGTGTATGTACTTATCCACCATTGCGGCTGCGACGGTCAGGTTGATGGTGTCCTTCTGCCTGAAACCCATGACCTTTATGTCGTATCCAACCATGGGCATCTTCTTCTTGAGCTCTCCGTTCAGGTACTTCTCGGTGTTCAGAACCATTGTTTCTGTCTCTGAGAGCGGCGCGAAGCCAACTCCGAATGACGTGTCATTTGCTTCGAGTTTCTTTGTATCGTAAACTTCAACGAGATCAACCGATCCCTGGCCTATCCTTGAATCGATCATCACGTCTGCATCAACATCAAGATGCCTGAAGTGTTCCCTGAGATAGTCCCTTGCAGCCTTTATGGTTATTGACTTGAACGGTACGCGGTCGTTTCCAACCTTCGTCGTTGCCCTTCCACTGAGAAGTATGTATGTTGGCTCAAGGACAAGACCGCCTCCGTATTTCGGCGCAGACTGCCCTCCGACAACCTCGACCTGGTCTGTATTGTGGTGGAGAATCCTGCCGTAATGCTCGATGTAGTATTTTGACAGGGATCTGCTGACTGCCTCTGCAATTCCATCTGCGACACTGTCTGGATGTCCGATACCCTTTCTCTCTACTATTTCCACTTCCTTCTTTGGAGTCGGTATCTGGTGCAGCTCTTCGACTGAGATGTTTCTCTCCATAATTTACCTCTGGGTAGTCCATATTTATGGTTTATTAAATGTTTTGTAAGCAAATTCCAAATATTACGGCATCGGAAAATAATATTACTGGGGGTAATTAGAACAATATTTATGCTTTCCGTTTAATAACACCCATGAACTTCCTCATAAGTGTTTATGACAAGACTGGCCTCGCTGAATTTCTGAAAAAGGTCAGGGGACATATCGATGTAGTTTACGCCACATCCGGCACCTACAGATCGCTCAAGGATCTTGGCCTGAATCTGCATGAGACCTCCGAGATAACCGGCTTCGATGATCTGCTCGGAGGGAGGGTAAAAACGCTGCATCCGGTGCTTTACGCAGGCCTTCTGTACAGGGATAGAAATGAAGGCAACCAGGTGAAATTCGATGTCGTAATATCCAATCTGTATCCGTTCAGCGTTGACATGAAGACCGAGGACGAGATGATCGAGAACATTGACATTGGGGGCGTCTCCCTGACAAGGGCTGCTGCGAAGAACTACCGCAACATACTGGTCCTGACCTCCCCGGAGGACTATGCCACCGCTGCTGATGTCATAAACTCAGGAAATATACCGGAAGACTACAGAAAGAGGATGGCCATGAAGGCCTTCATAAGGATGGCCGAGTACGATGCCAGAATAAACGAAGGCCTGTCAAGGATATCCGGACTGGCCAGTGATTCGTACGTGGCCATAGGCTACAACGGGGAAAAGCTGAGGTACGGTGAAAATCCAGATCAGGCGGGATACCTCTTCACGAGCGATCCTTCTGTGGGCGTGGCTGCATCAGAAAAGCTCAATGGCAAGGAACTGTCGTACAACAACATCCTCGATGCGGACTCCGCTTTTGAGACGGCGCTCGAGTTCGATGATCCGGCCGTCATAGTCATGAAGCACAACACACCATCAGGCGTGGCCCAGGATAACGATATCGTGGCCGCTTTCAGAAAAGCATGGGATGCAGACCCGGAGAGTGCCTACGGTTCTGTCATAGCTGTAAACAGGAAGGTAACCGAGGATCTTGCCGCTGCCATGAAACCCTACTTCATAGAGGTTTTGCTCGCTCCGGATTATGATGAAAAGGCTCTGGATCTGCTCCGGAAGAAGAAGAACCTCAGGGTGCTGAAGGTCAGGTGGCAGAGGGACGATCGCCTGCGCATAAGATCCGTATCTGGTGGCTTCCTTGCGCAGACGCCAATGCGTGCATCCATCGATGCATCTTCCCTCAGGCTTGTTACCGAAAAAGGTGCGGATGAAAAGACCGTCCAGGATCTCCTATTTGCCTGGAAAGTCGTGGCAAGATCGAGGAGCAATTCCATAGTCTTTGCAAAGGATCTAGTAACCACAGGTATAGGTGCAGGGCAGACCTCAAGGGTTGAGGCCGCAAGAATAGCAGCACAGCGTGCAGGAGATAGATCCAGAGGATCTGTAATGGCGTCAGATGCCTTCTTCCCGTTTCCTGACAGCATCGATGTAGCGGCATCAGCTGGCATAAAGGCCATAATCCAGCCAGGGGGATCAATAAGGGATGATGAGGTAATAAAGCGCTGCAACGAACTCGGCATTCCTATGTATTTCACTGGAAAAAGGGTCTTTCTGCACTAAAAAATGTGACGATCCGAAATTCACTCTCCGGTGAATTTCGGTTTTCTCTTCTCCTTGAAGGCCGTTAGTCCCTCCTTTGCATCCTTTGTTCTGAATGTCAGCGCAAACTTTTCCTTTTCGAGTTCATAGCCTTCTCTACCGATGCTGGTCATGACTTCTTTTATGTATCTGATTGATACCGCAGGCTTCTCGGCGAGTTCCCTTGCAAGCTTCATCGCCTCATCGATGTAATTCTCAGAAACCATGTTAACTATGCCATGGGCAAGGGCCTCCTTCTCATCTATGATCTTCCCAGTCATGGCGAGGTACTTTCCGTAAGACGGGCCGGCAAGTTCCATTATTCTCTGCGTACCGCCGAATCCAGGCATTATGCCAAGCCCCACCTCTGGGAATCCGTACTTTGTGTTGACATCTGATATCCTGAAATCACAAGCTAATGCAAGCTCGAAGCCACCACCCAGTGCATACCCATGGATAGCGGCTATCACGGGTTTTTCATAGGTTGCAATACTGTTCATGACATTCTGGCCAAGATCTGAGAAACGAAAGGCTGCACGGTCATCCATTGTCAGGAAATTGTTTATGTCTGCACCTGCAGAGAAAGCTCGATCGCTTCCCCTGAGGACTATTACCTTTCCAGATCCCCTCACTGCATGATCGATCTCTTGAAGCAAATCGATTGTCAACGGGTTTAGTGGGTTTTCTCTCCTTATCTCTATCACCCTAACACCATCCTCGTCCTTCACAACTATCTCCCTATATTTCTCTTCTGTCAATGGGGCACCTCATTACGATGATCCTTTGAAATCTCTTTATGCTTTCTGCAAGTTCGGGCAGGAGAAGACCGAAATGCTGTACTTGCAAGTTTTTCGAAATATATGAAAATTCCGAGCTAGGCTGGAATATCCATTATTGCACATATCTACGATGCATATATTGCAAATGCTTACACCGAAAGATGATGCATCGATACTCTGCTCAATGCATGATTCTGAACGAAGCTGTCAAGGATCGTGGAATATCAAAAGAGAAAAATAAAGACCATCGCCATCCTTTCTCCACAAAAGTTTCCCTGTAAATATTCGCATTACATCTCAGAATACGCGGAATGCGAGGAATGCTATCAGAAATCCGGCTATCGTACCAGTGTTTATGTATGGAAGGCCAGGTGCAGGCCTATCTCGGTTCCAGAAATAAAGCACGGCCATGCCAATCAGCCCGCCTGCAAGCGGGAGTACCGTGAAGAACAGAATGTGTGATATTCCATATATTGCGGATGAAACCACCATTATGCTTGGCAGTGCAATGTCTCCAAAGCCTATCATCAGAACGTTTCCATCTCCACGGTTATCGAAGCTCAGACCGCGCATTGTGAATCCGCTGTTCTCAGGAAGGACGAAGAGCATGGGAAGATCCGAATCTACCGCATACCTTGCGAGGCTTATCATGTGCCTCGTCTTGTATACTGCTATGTAGTCATAGATTTCAAATGCTATAAGGAACGCGACTGCAGCCCATACACCGAACGTTATACCCCAGATGGAGGATATTCCAACGGAGAGGAAGAATCCTGCAAGGTCTGTGACGTACCACTCATTCCTGAAGAGTATCATGTAAAAGAATACTATTGCTACTACAATCGATACCGTGAATATTGCATAAACATTGTACAGGAATATGGATAGCAATATGAGGAATACGTAGAAGATCACATAGGCAACAACTATAGAATAGATCACTTTGAAAATCCTGAGCTTCTTTTTCCTCCCGAGGTATATGATGACGAAGGAGAAGAGAAATGCGGCGATTATGTATACGAATACATAGCCTATCCCATATGTGGGCGATCTGTGGGCATATGAAGATGGCTCCGAATTGTAAATTGCCACGGCCAACAGTATGGCCAGAAGCGAAGAAAGAACGAATATCGTCATCGAGACTATTTCAGCTTTTGCTCGCATTTCTCCCCTTTTTCCTTACACTCTTCTCCACCGCAGCCTCCGGCTTCCTTTTCTTGTTGTACTCGCACTGCATGTTGGGGCAGAACTTCCACTTCCTTCCATTTCTTGATAAAGCCAGTATGGGAGCACCGCAGTATGGGCACACTTCGCCTGTTTTTGTTATCCTCCCCATTTGAGGTAGAGGATATGTGACCGTGCACTTGGGGTAATTGCTGCATCCAAGGAAGCGCTTTCCGTATTTTGACTGCCTGAGGACCAGCCTCCCGTGATCCGCAGGGCATTCTCCATAATCTTCGTTTTCTCGGTTATAGCTGCAGTCTGGATCTATGCATTTGATCTCCGGAGACTGTCCTTTCCTTATTATCTTTATCATTGGAAGGCCACACACAGGGCATTTCTGGTCAGACAGTGTTATAGATCCATTCCTTTTTATCCTGAAGTTTATCTTGCAAGATGGATCTTCGCATCTTACAGTGTATGTAAAGCGATCCCTGATGACCATTATCTTCTTTCCCTCATGGAACGGGCAATCGCCTATCTCCTGGCCTGCATTTATGCCCTTTGTTATTATGTCTTTCACATCCGCTGTCTTGGTCAGGAAGTGGCTCAGGACCTCATGGAGCATTTTCTTGGATTCTTCCACGACATCATTCTTGCTCATTTCATTCTTCTCGATCCTGTCCATGTCCTCTTCAAGTTTGGCCGTCATCTCAGGATCTGCTATGTGCGAGTTCACGGATCTCACAGCATCTATAAATGCCATGCCAAGGGGGGTAGGCTTCACTGGGTTTCCTTCGATGAAGCCCCTCTCTATCAACTTTCCTATTATGTCGTGCCTCGTGCTCTTTGTTCCAAGGTTGAGTTCCTCCATCTTCTTAAGCAGGGATGACATATCGTACCTTGGCGGTGGCTTCGTCTCTTCTCTCTGGATGTTCCAGTCTATGGCCTTTAGATCCTCTCCTTCTGTGAGTTCTGGGAGATAGACGTCCTTTGGGTCATATCCGTATATCTCCGTCCAGCCACGGTCGGTTGTGTGCTGTCCTGCGGCCTTAAAGGTGTAGCCATTGACATAAATTTCAGCTTCGGCAACGGTTTTCTTACCGTCTCTGTAAAGTGTGGACAGAAAATGCCTGAGTATCAGATCATAAACGCGGCCGTAATCACCTTTGAGCTGTTCTTTTGGCGAATCAACAGGATATATTGGCGGATGATCGGTTGTCTCAATCCTCCCCCTGGAGGGTAATATTCTATCGAAGGTTTCGATCTCCTTAACGTATTTGGAGTAAGCAGTATTTTCAAGTTTTTTCAGAACTGATTTCAGGTTTATGGATCTTGGGTAAACGGTGTTATCTGTTCTCGGATAACTTATCAGCCCCCTCATGTAAAGATTTTCAGCTATGCTCATGGCCTTGGTGGGCATGATTCCTATTCTGGAAGCTTCCCTGAGGAATTCCGTCGTGCTGAATGGGGCTGGTCTTCTTATGTGATCTTCCTTCGATGTATATGAGGAAACCCTTCCATTCTTTCCCTTTATGGCTTCATATATCTTTTCTGCGGTATCCTGATCTTTTATATTCTCAGGATACCGTGCCTTGAACTGCCCATCCTTGTCGAACGTGATGGATATCGTCCAGTAACGCTCCGGCCGGAAACTTTGTATTTCCCTTTCTCTGTCTACGACTATTGCCAGGGTTGGGGTCTGCACTCTTCCAGCAGAGAGAAATGATTTGCCAAGGCGTCCCGTGGTGACCGAGAAGAACCTGGTGAGCACCGATCCCCATATCAGGTCTATGGATTCCCTGGCATCTGCAGCATCGGCAAGGCTGTAGTTTACGCCTATCAGATTTTTGAAAGAATCCAGTATCTCATTCTTTGTGAGTGCGCTGAATTTAGCGCGCCTGATCTCCTCTTTGCCCTCCTTTATTATATCCAGCGCCTCGACGCCTATGAGTTCGCCTTCCCTGTCGTAGTCTGTTGCGATGACTATCTCCTCAACCTTCCCGCGAAAGGCTTGCAGCGTCTGGTACGCAACCTTGTTCTTTATATTCTTTACTATCCTTGCATCTATTAGGTCCGATAGGTCTATCTTATTCCAGTCGCTGTACCCGCTTTCGAAGTCAGCTTCGACTATGTGTCCTGACAGTGGAATTAGATAGGTCTTGGAACCATTGTATTCAAACTCAAGATACGACGTACCCTTTGCCCTATGTGATTTGACCTGCCCACCGGAAAGAAAATACGCTATCCTCCTTCCCGCATCAGCTTTCTCAGCGATTATTATCCTGAAACCATCCAAAACTGACTACCTCTTTATCCTGAAATCGGGGAACTCCATATACGGTATGTCATACACATCATACCTTTTCACAACCGCATACGGCATATCGGAAACACAGTAATTTATCAGGCTCATCACATCGCATAGTTCGCCCGAAAAGTAAGCCTCAACCGATCCGTCGATCCTGTTCATTACCCAGCCTTTCACGTTTAGTTCCAAAGCCTTTGATAGCGTATTTGATCTGAAGTTTATGCCCTGAACCCTGCCATAGAAGAGAACTCTCTTTGTCACCAGCATTATAGGACATAATAGATCACCATGACTAATAGTTTTATGGTCTGCGTTATGGAGAGCAAGGAATGCATCCCCGATATCAATCCACAAGAACAGCCATTCGCTTCTGTGCCTGCTAATGAAAAAATTATTTTGTCACTGATGCACTGACTGCCCACTCTCACGGTCAGCATTAAGAAGCACAATATTGTATCGAAAGACCATGAAAAGGAGGACGATTATACCAATTACCGTGTTGATCAGGAAGAAAAAGTATGCGTTGAGTCGCAGCAGATCCTGCAAAAACAGAGAAAATATATCGGCAGATCCCACGATCAGGCCGGTGAAGGCGAACGTGGTTATGAAGGCGATCTGTCCACCGAATGAATAGAAGTTGACCGTATCAGCGGTATCAGGGATTTTCCGATAGAGCCTGTTCATATTGTAAACCGTCGAGGAGACGAAGTAAAGCATCATGTCCACTATTATGATTATATAGAACGCAGCGCCCATTAGTGCCTTTACGCTTATGGCCGCAAGCGTCGATATGCTTATCACGGCAAATATGAATGTTGGTGCAGAGATCTTCCACCTTATTATGCTGTTTCCATCCAGCGGCAGGGCCTTTATGAAGGATATGCCATTCCCTTCTATAACCAGGAACAGTATGGAATAGAAGGACGACGTCACGATAACGAATGCCACCATGGCATTGTAGAGTATGATGGGATCTGCCTTAGACGTGGGAGCATACAAAACCTCGGACATTATGGTTGGGAATACAAAGAAAAGGGGCATTATCAGCAGTACCAGATTCTGCGACTTTCTGGAAGAGATCTTCAGATCCTTGGAAAAGAATGAAAACGGCCTGCTTCTCACCTCTGCTTTCATCTGGGTTTTTACCCTTGACTGGTTTCTTGCGGTAGGTTCAAGGAGCCTGTAGAAAGCCTTCCTGTTGACATAAATAAACGCGAAGCTGGCTAAGGCGGTGTATACCATCGATATTATGAATCCAGTGGCCTGCATGTAAATGCCATGGAAGAAGAATACTGTAGACTGTATGTTGAAAATCGGAATGAAGTAAGAATATGGATAGGGAAGCCTAGGTATTATACCATTCACAATGTTGGCATTGTACAGTATTATCTCGAATATTGCAAACACAAAGACCAAAAAGACGATTCTGCCAACATTTCTCAGTATGTTGGTTGATCTTGTCCTCTTCCCGCTTATCCTGCTCCCGAAGGCAACGAATATTGAAGAACCTATTATATAGCCAAGGAGAACGGAAAATATGCTCCATATAAGGCCTATTACAAGTATGTACGGATCGCCGAGAAGGAAGGCTGCGAGAAATATCGCTGGGAGAACCGCAAACAAAGAGGAACTTCCTGTATATATGAACCAGGAAACGGCTATGACATGATCCGGAAAATCCACAGGAAGAATGCGCAGTGGGTCCAGAATGTGGTTTATGTTCACCGATACAAAGAACAAAAGCGAATTTGATATGTTTATGAAAAGGGAATATACGAAAAGCAGGAGTACCACGCTGGACAGTGTGTATATTCTATGCTCCATGAGGCTAGGTGCAACGAGTATCAGCGAGAAAACTATGAAGGAAAACGAAGTTGCGCCATATGAGATGTTCACATACCTCATTATGTAGTTGCCCTTGTTCCTTACCCTGGAGGATCTGGCCATAAAGGATGCTGAATTTTTAAGTGCGAGGTATCTCTCCTCTATGAGTATTCTCCTGGCAAGGTAAAACAGGGTCTTAGTGTTCAATTTCATCCCTCAGGTACCTTGCAACCTCCGGTATGTCATCCGCATTCGTGAGCTTCAGAAATATCTCCTCCAGATTCTGGGATGGCGCATTCGCTTCATTTCTGAGATCGGCAATTGTTCCGTTTGCAACTATATGCCCGTTGTAAAGTATTGCAACATGATCGCAGAGGGATTCTGCGATCTCCAGTATATGCGTTGAGAACACTATTATCTTACCGTGATCCCTCATATCAGTAAGGATGCTCTTGAAAAGCTTTGCAGAACGTGGATCGAGGCCATTTATGCCTTCATCTACTATGAGTATCTTTGGATCGTGGAGTATGGCCGAGATTATGGCAACCTTCTGCCTGTTGCCGAATGAGAGGGATCCTATAAATTCGTTAATATATTCAGCTATACCGAAGGCATCTATAAGCGCATCTACCCTTCTCCTGAAGGTACCCTCATCCATCCGCCTTATGGAGGCTATGAAACTGAACAGTTCCGAGGGTGTCATGGATTCATACAGTATTGGGGTCTCTGGAACATAACCAGATATTTCTTTTATCTTCATCTGATCACGTGTGCTGTCATAACCGCACACGATTGCGCTTCCGGCTGTTTGCTTGAGAAGGCCGAGTATTATGCGCATAAGGGTGGTCTTTCCAGATCCGTTTGGCCCAAGTATCCCGTATATAGTTCCCTCAGGAATATCCAGTGTAACTCCATCAAGAGCCAGTTTTTCGCCGTATCTCATGGAGACGTTATCGATCTTGATGGAACAGTTCATCATACATCAACGACAATAGTAATAAAATGACCTTAATAAGTGTGGAGATGTACCTTACACATTTTCGTATCCAAGTTTGCCAGAATCCTGGATATCCATAGGCATTGTGCCGGTTTCTCCTTATGGCTGTCTTCGTTTGGTACCATCCGGCACTTCAACGCTGCCCATTGTAATGGCCCATGGCATTAGATTATAGATATGTGCAGGAAATAGTGGAAGGAGAAACCGACCATGAATGTTATGAATGCGGCAAGAAGCGCAAGCAATGATGCCCTTATTGCCATCCTGAAGATCCCAACATTCACAGAAAGCGCAACGATGGCGTTGGTGAACCCCTGAACGACAAAAACAAGTACTATGGAAACTGCAAGTGCAATGTACTTGCTCAGAAACACGAACGGGAGTATTGGCACTGCTGCACCTAATATATAGGAAACGCCGACGTAAAGCGCAGAAGTCTTTGATTCGCTCTTTATGGAGTTGATGTAGTCCATGTCCACATCCTTTTTTCTGAACAGTATCTTCTTCTCTTCTTCGACGAGCTTGTATTCGGTCTCAGATTTCTTTGAGAGATACGCACCTATGCTCATGCTTGCAGTACCGCTTATGCCAACAACAAGGCCGCCAAGCGCAATATCGATATTGCTCACTATTATTGAGGTCAAGCCGGCTAGAGCAGCTAACACCTCAACAAGGCCATCGCTTATGCCGTATATCATGTCCTTGTTTCTCTCTATGGTGTCGCTCGATTTCTCCATGGCCTTTTCGAAGATTTCCTCATGCTCTATCTCTTCATCTAGTATCTCCTGCAGCCTGAGTCTGAAATCCTCGTCGAGATCAGGCCTCTTGAGATATTCGCTATACACTCTCACAGTGTTTATCTCGCCATGTTCAAGCAATCTGGCGGTTAGGAATACGCCGAGAAAATGCCTTAGAAAAACAAGGAAAAAAACCTTCAGCCTGTTGTACGTGGGCTGCGGGTTTACACCAGCCTTTTCCAGATTTTGCCTCCAGAAGTCTGAATGTTCCTTTTCTATGCCCGAGAGCCTGGAAAGGTTTTCCCTCAGATAATCATCCTTGATCTTCCTTGAGAGTATGGAGTAGAATGTCATGTCGGTAAGTTCGTCATGATAGAAGTCTGACCACTGCTTGACGTCTGCATCCATATCTAATTATCGATATCTACCTTAAATAATTATCGTTTTTTCTAGGTTCGCCATTGATTGCGAATAAGGTCATCCTGACATTTTACTGAATACGAAGATCGTATTGCACATACGTTTTTCATTCAATAAAATATATATTATTACTTCTAATATTGTTACTATGATGCAGGAAGAGCTCAACGGAATTAAGATAAAAGTAACACCGCCAGGCCCAGAAGCAAAGAAGATAATAGACATGAACGACCGATATCTGGCAAGAAGCACACAGTCGCTGCCCGTTGTGGGCAAGATCGGCCGTGGCGTATACGTTGAAGATGTTGACGGGAACGTGTATCTGGACTTTTCAAGTGGTATAAGCGTTACAAACCTCGGACATGTCGATCCATATGTCACCGCAAAGGTTGAAGATCAGCTCCACAAGATGTGGCACTTTCCAGGCACAGATTTCTATACGGAGATGCAGGTTCTTGCAGCTAAATCACTAATAGAAGTCACTCCAGGAAAGTTTGAAAAGAGGGTATTCTTCACAAACAGCGGAACCGAAAGCGTGGAAGCGGCCATCAAGGTGGCAAAATCGTACACCGGGAGAGGAATGTTCATAGGCTTCATCGGCGCCTTCCACGGAAGGACTCAGGGTTCGCTCAGCTTCACCGCTTCCAAGCCAATACACCACAGAGGTTTCTTCCCGTCCATGCCTGGAGTGGAGCATGTACCTTACCCGAACCCGTACAGGAATCCATTCGGAATAGACGGTTATGAGAATCCAGACGAGCTTGTGAACAGGGTTATAGATTACATAGAAACATACCTTCTCAAGACATACGTTCCGCCGGAGGATGTTGCCGGCATACTGGCCGAGCCCGTACAGGGTGAGGGTGGATACATAGTACCACCAATGAACTTCTTCCGCGAATTGCGCAAGCTTGCGGACAGCTACAACATTCCACTGATGATGGATGAGGTTCAGAGCGGTTTCGGAAGAACTGGAAAGTTCTTTGCCTCTGAGCACTTCGGTGTTGAACCTGACGTTATAACGCTGGCGAAGGCTATAGCATCGGGTATACCCATGGGCGCAGTGGTTATGCGAAAGGAGATGAACTTTAAGGAAAGCGGCCTCCATTCAAACACGTTCGGCGGAAACCTGATAGCGTCAGCCGCCTGCGTTGCCACCATCGAGGAGATGAAGAAACTTAATGTTGTTGAAAATTCAGCAAAGCAGGGCGCTTACCTGAGGAAACGCCTTGAGGAGCTACAGTCAAAGTACGATGCGATCGGTGATGTGAGAGGTCTCGGCCTAATGCAGGCAATAGACTTTGTCAAGGACAGGAGAACAAAGGAACCGAACAGCAAGCTAAGGAATGCGGTGATAGACAACGCTTTCAGGCTGGGATTAATACTGCTTTCAACAGGATCCAGCGCTATAAGGATCATCCCGCCGCTGATAATAACGCAGGATCAGATCGATGAGGGCATAGAGGTGCTTGACAAGGCAATAAAGCAGTCTCTGTGATATCAAATTATTTTTTTATTTATTATCTCTATGAACGATGATAGAGGAAGCCCATCTTCCCATTTCATGATGTAGTTTCCCTCTCTGGTCTTTGCTATTTTCGGTATAAGTTCGTATACCATGCTGAACCTTCCAATCGGTTTTGATTCCACTACAAACAGCTTCCAGGGATCGCCCTGCACGTTCTTTATCCTATAGGCATAGGTCAGGAATATCCCTGCCTTGGTACACATCTCATTTATCCTGTTGGCCTGCTCCTGTTTCTTTCCGGATCCCTCGGAAAACATGAGGTACGGCCTAACAGAGGACTTCACCTCTATGACCATGGAAAAATCATGCCTTATGGCTATCACATCTGCACCGAAGGACCCGGCGGATCTTGTCACGTAGAACGGAGATTCTATTAGGGACATTATTGCATCTGACTTTTCAGGGATCTTACTGGCATATTTCTTCACAGCCTGTTCTCTTCCACCCAGTATATCCCTTATCTCGCGTTCATAGGTACTTCCATTCACCATTCCGTATACCAAGTTTGAATTTAAAAGAAGATCATCAGGGAATTGAAATTTTACAAAGGCGTTTATGCGCATCGAATTTAACATAACCTTTCATGATTATAAGATGTGTCTGAATGTATGCTTTATTGTTAATGCAAATGACAGAAGGACGATATCTAAAGCCTTATGGACTCTTCAATGTAGTGGTATCATCAGGTTATAACCATAACAAGCAGCAATGATGACCAATAGAATGAATGGAATAACATGAAATCGGATAGATTCCATAATGCAGTAAGCAACCGGTTATTATGATTCTTGGAAACTAGAATCCGCCTCGTTAATATCGTTTTACGTAAGAATTAAAAAGAAAGCTTCGATCTTTTGTCGTGGGAATATATCAATTGAATAATAAGTGCAAAGTTAAATAATACAAATGTAAGTTGAGAATATAATGCTATATGATAATTTTTATGATGAGTACTAATTAAATGTGGATGAAAACGATGTCTATGGACTATGAGAGGAAAATTTTACTTATTGGTTTCTTGAAATATATAGGATTCAATCGGAAAAAGATTATGCAAGAAGATATAGATAACCGCATAAAAGTCCAAAAGCTTGTCTACTTTGGAAAGGCCCTTGGTCTGCCGCTGGATTATGATTTCAACCTGTATCTTTATGGGCCATACTCTTCCGGACTTACAAAGGATTATTTCAACATAAGTGATGAGGAATGGGCAAATGGTAAAATCGATATACCGGCTAACGTGTCCGATCTTTTAAAACAACTCAAGGGGAGAGATGCGCTATTCTTGGAAATTGCCGCAACACTGCATTCCATAAAGACTGCAAATCCGGATGCATCTGAAGATCTCCTTATAAATATCGTGACCGATATTAAATCGGAACGGCTCAATGGAAAGAGTGAGGCTCATAAATATGTTAGAGATACTTTTAACTTCCTAAAAAAAGTAAAATTACTCTAGATTGAACGTTATGCAACATCAGGTGAATACGATAGATGCAAACGCACTCGTAAACTATCTCTCAAGAGATGAAATCGACAAAGATCTAAAGAACAAAATAAAAAAATTCTTTATCCGTTCCAACTCTGGCGACATAAAAATCAGAATATTTGTTTATTCACTTGGAGAGGTTTTCAAATGGCTCCAGAAGAAAGAAATGGGAATATGAACTTTGATCCTTTTGATAACAGAAAATCGATGATATTGAAAGAACTTCAAGAATTTGTAAATAACGGTTTAATTTCAGTTTTAAAGATGGATGATATTGCATCAAAGGTTTTCCGTTATTACGAAGAAATTGATGGTCTCGACTCCAGAATACAAATAGGTGACAAGGTTGCTCTGGCGGCATTTTGCGCTGATAAAGACTCTGTAGCATTCTACACCAATGATAGTAATTCATTAAAGAGCATAAAGATCCAAGAATACATGCACGGTTTAACTCCATCAAAAGCAATCCGCGAACCTTGATGTACCTAGCTATTTCAAGTTTCGTCGTTTATTTGTTCCGCAAGTAAGTTAAATTATCGTATCCAGAACTTCAGCCTGTCCTAATTTCATCATGTTCATTATCTTTGCCCTCATCTGATCCGATATCTCTCGCATCAAGTTCTCTCCATATATGTTCCTCTCTATTTTAGATACAAGATCTCTTCTCCGATTAACAGCGATGGTCTTTGCTCTATTGTTTAGATTTGGAGTATTTTATTGCTTTTAGTGTATTTTTAACAAGATTGTGGACACGCATTGAAGATAGTTTTCCAATTATATTGACATGACGATATCGGCATAAGTCTCGGGATGTCGAATCGGCATGTCCTGATCTGATAGATCATATTCGATAATGGTTGCCGTTCATATTTAAACGAGCTGAAACAGGGATGAACGCGAATATAACGCACTATGGTAATGGGAAACGCTGAAGTTGTATGAATGCGGAAAATGTATCGTATTATAGGAACACATAGGCCTATTGAAAAATAGTTTGCGAGATCTTGTTATAGTACCTGATGGGCATTTATACATAGAAAACTGTTAATTTGAACCTCAGATTCATGCTTTGTTTCGTCAATAGCTCAATGGATCATGTGCCCGCAGGAAAGTATTGACCATAAAGGAATACTGTTGATATATTTATCACTAGACCAATGGTGAATCTCCAACCAGGTACATCTCCTGGATAGTACTGCTCACAGAAGACGTCAACGCTCGAATTATCCTAGAATGCAAAGACGATCCTGCCGGAAGAATCGCTGAGTCTGAAATCATACTAGAATTCCTGATCGGTGGTCAGTAGTGTGGTGCCATTGAACACAACGTCATCATCGGCGGAACCCGTGTTTATGGTAAGGACTGATCCGATAATTGTTGTATAGGCATATCGGGCAATTCCAAAAATTTTAGGTATCGGAATACCACAAACGCAATATTTTTCTCCTAAATTTTTATAAAACTGATAACCTTATAATGCGGGATGACAGAATACAGAAAAGTATATATATCGTTATGACGTTGTCAGACATATGGGAGATATAACGGATCTGCTTTCCAAAGTTTCAATCGATGATGTATACGACGAATGGGAAGATCAGGCATCCGGTAGCCTGCCAGAGGATGCGGAGATCGAGAATGTTTATAAGACTTTGAATGTGAAGATTAAGGTAATAGGATGTGGCGGAGGCGGATCAAACACCGTCAACAGGCTGTACGATGATGCCCTGAAGAACGCAGATCTCATAGCTATTAACACGGATGCAAGTCATCTGAGATCCATCAAGGTAAAGCACAAGCTACTCATAGGCCAGAAGACAACGAAGGGTCTGGGAACTGGAGCGGATCCTAAGGTAGGGGAGGAAGCTGCAATAGAGGAGATAGTAGCCATAAAGAAGATAGTGCAGAATACTGACATCACCTTCGTAACCGCAGGACTCGGCGGAGGCACTGGAACAGGATGCGCACCTGTTATAGCAAGGGCTGCCAAGGAGGCTGGGTCAATAGTGATATCCGTGGTTACGCTGCCCTTCGAATCGGAGGGCCCGCTCAGGATGGACAACGCAGTCATCGGTTTAGAGAAGCTGGCCCAGTTCTCTGATACGCTGGTCGCAATACCGAACCAGAGGCTTCTTAGCGAAGTGCCAAATGCTGAGATGAAGGTGGCCTTTGCCTATGCTGACAAGGTCCTCGCGGATACGATAAGATCCATAGTGGAGATAATAACAAAAACTGGGATAATAAACATAGATTATTCAGACATAAAGACAGTGATGCAGTCAGGAGGCGTTGCCCTGATCGGCATGGGGCAGTCCAAGAAGGGCGGAGATCGCATAATGACTGCACTGGAAGAAGCCCTGAAGCCGAGGCTCATAGACGTTGACGTGAGCACAGCCAAGGACTGCGTCTTCAAGATCATAGCACCGCCGGACATCACTGTAAGCGAAGTTGGAAAGGCCATGGACGAGATCAAGAAGAAGATCAATCCTAGATCCCGCATAATATGGGGCCTGACCATTGACAAGGACCTGGACAAAGACGTGAAGGTCCTGATATTCATGACGGGAGTGAGCTCAGCTTATCTTGTAAAGGATGTTGAAAGTGCAAGGAAGCTGGCGAGCATGTTCACAGGATCATATGCGGCCGAGATCGACACGGTGAATTAGATCAACCGATGATCAGGGAAACATTTTCTTTAACCTGATCATCACCACGTGATGTCGGAATCAAGGCTTGTGGTTGCACTAGACCTCACGGACAAGGATAGAGCCCTGGAAATAGCCAGATCCATAGGAAGACAGGTGTTCGCCATAAAGATAAACTGGCCCCTGGTCCTGGCAGGATCCGGATCGATAATAGGCGAGATCGCAAGGGTGTCGCGGGTTGTCTGTGACTTCAAGATAGCAGATATACCGAACACGAACAGCATAATAGCAAAATTTGCGAGGGATCAGGGAGCATGGGGCATAATATCGCATTCATTCACAGGCCTTGAATCACTGAGATCGGTCGTCGAAGCATCTGGCGATACTAAGGTCTTCTCGGTTGTGGCCATGTCGCATCCCGGTTCGGATCTCATTAACGACAATTACCGGAAGCTGATGGATATATCTGAGAGGGCAGGCGTCTACGGCTATATAGCGCCTGGCAATAAATTATCCGACCTGTCTGAAATACGGAAGCGCACGAAAAAGACCATAATGTCTCCAGGCATAGGATCGCAGGGAGGAAGGGCATCGGATGCCATAAAGGCCGGCGCGGATCTGGTTATAGTCGGAAGATCCATATACGAAAGTGCAGATCCGGTGACAGCAGCAGAAGCCATAAACGAGGAAATAGCAAAGGCCGTTGAACAAAACTAGCGTTTGCTTGCATTCCAATCGCATCTTTTCATAATTGTAGAAGATGTATCAAAACACTAAATAGAGGATATTTGATAAGTATACGTGTACATCCTCAGAACAAGGATAGAGGGAACCATAACACAGCAGCTCTATCGATCGTATTATCCTATATTTTCCTTCGCGGAAAATAAAAGATCCGTGGCAGGACTAGTTTTGGTGTTCAATTCTGGAGGCGGTGATGCAGTTGCTTCACAGCTGATGTTCGAGATGATCCGCAAGATCAGGAAGAAGAAGCCCGTATACTCTTTCATACAGGGCATATGCGCTTCCGGTGCATACTGGATCTCGGCGGGATCCTCAAAGATATACTCGCTTGATACCTCCTTGATAGGTTCCATAGGTGTAATATCGATGATACCCTACATCAAGCCTCTTCTCGACAAGATCGGTGTTGAGATGAAAATTTACAAGGTAGGCAAGTACAAGGACATGCTCTCATCATACAGGGAGCCAAGCGATGAGGAGAATGAACACTACATGAGGGTTTTGAACGATGTGTACAGAAAATTCAGGGATTCTGTCATGACCGAGAGGAATATACCGGAAGATAAGATGGAGGATATAGCGCAGGGGCAGATATTCTCTCCATCAATGGCAATGGAAAACCGTCTCATAGACGGCATCGGAACCATGGATTCTATGATGGACGATATGTACAGACAACTCGGGCGAAAATATAAGACACGCGACATACTTCCTAGGAGGCCATGGATAATGAGATTCCTGGGTACCTGATATCCGTTGCCGAGGGAATTGCATGAAGATGATCCAGGTTCTGGGAACATCATCGGGATCGGGCAAGACAACCATAGCGATGGCCCTGAGCAGGATATTTTTCAGATCTGGATACAGGGTGGCGCCGTTCAAGGCCGTTAACATGTCGTTGAACTCTGTGATAGTGGAGGGTGAATACGAGATCGCCAGGGCACAGTGGCTCCAGGCAAAGGCTGCCAATACTGAGCCCACCAGGTTCATGAATCCTATACTTCTGAAACCGGAGGGCATGGGGGCAAGCCAGGTAATAATGCTTGGAAAATCGCTTGGAAAGAAGACCATCCCCGAATACTATGAATTCATAATGAACGATGGGAAAAGGGTGATAAGAGAGGCAATAGACAGGATATCGGATGACTACGATCTGATAATTGCAGAAGGAGCTGGATCTCCAGCAGAGATCAACCTTCTGGATCGGGATATGGCCAACATTTACGTTTCATCCATATACAACACGCCCGCAATACTTGTGGGCGATATAGATCGCGGTGGGGTCTTCGCATCCATCTACGGGACTCTATCCCTTATGCCAAGGCCAGATCTGGTGCGCTGGATAATGATAAACAAGATGCGTGGCGATGCCTCACTGCTTGAACCCGGACTGAAGAAACTGGAGAATCTAACAGGAAAGAGGGTAATTGGCGTAGTGCCGTATTCTGAGAACAGACTCCCGGGAGAGGATTCTTTCGATTATGACCATCCAAGGGCCAGAGGATCGAAGATAACGATAGTTCGATATCCATTCATGGAAAATTATAGTGATCTGGATCCTCTTGTATATACCAGCACAGGATACAACTATGTAACCGCTGAAAACGCATCGGATCTGTCAGATGCAGATCTCATAGTGCTCCCAGGCTCAAAGAACGTGTTCGCGGATCTTGAATATATGAGGAAAAACGGTATAGACAAAATAATAATTGAAAACGCCGGGAGGGCCAAGATACTTGGCATATGCGGAGGATACCAGATGCTGGGGCAGAGGATAACCATGGGTGAAATCTCGGCAGACGGCCTTGGGCTGCTCAGGGCCAAGACCAATTACGAAAGGACAAAGACAACAAGATCCGTTAGGTATCGTGTTGACAACACCCTTATGTCCGGAACCTGGGAAGAGGGATATGAGATACATTATGGCGCCGTGATCAGCCTGGGAGGCGAGAGGATGAATGAGACGGATAAAGGGCCTGAAGGAAATGTGGACGCTAATAGGCTGGTCTTCGGAACAAACATACATGGAATACTGGCGAACAGATCCGTATTCAGGTTCATGACAGGGAGGGATATAGGCGAACCGGAAGAGTATCTCAGAAGTGAGATCGATAGGTTCGCCGATGTTGTCAAAAGCAGCATAGATGTTGCTGATCTCATCGAATATGCAAGTTCAAGGGAATAAAGGCGATCATTCGACGTCATAAGGCGTGAATAGCATTTGCGCTAAATCTTGGCCAAACGTGCTAAGGAAATAGATGGGTCCATATTGCGTGTTTTCATCGTTGTATCCATCCCGGTACAATTTTATGCCAAGAACTTTGCGATGCGTGAATCTTTCAGCTGTTTCTTGCCAATCTCCAACTTCTTTATTAATAACAATTCATTCTGGTAAATGAAAAACGATAAATGTCTATATGACGGATGGAATGGCAGTATGCAGAACATTTAACATGTATAACGTGTAGCAAGTTACTGTAGCCGGGAAACTGGTGGATGTATGAATAATCTAATCATAATGATAATAATACTGATCGGTGCAATCGCTATCGACATAATATTCGGCGAACCAAAGGAGTACATACATCCAGTTGTTTTCTCTGGCAAGGTGTCGAAAAGGATAGAGACGTATTTCAGGCACCATGATAACAGGATAGTATACGGATCAATTTTTGCCGTGGCCGTTATTGTCATAACTGCAATACCATATTTTCTTGCCATATACGTATCAAGTTTTGTTCTTGTCATCTATGTTATCGTGTCCATGGTGATTCTGAAGACAACCTTTTCCATTTCCGCCATGGGAGATCACATACGCCTCGTAGTTGAATCCCTGAAGAATGGAAACATAAGTGATGCACGTGTTTATCTGTCAAGGGTGGTTAGAAGGGATACATCCAATCTGAATGAGAATGAGATATCCTCAGCAGCCATAGAGACCATTGCAGAGGGGCTTGTGGATGGATACATGACACCACTGTTCTTCTTCATATTTCTGGGCATTCCAGGGGCCTTCGTTGCGAGGATCATAAACACCCTTGATTCGATGTGTGGCTACAAGGACAGGGAAAATTTTGAATTCGGAAGATTCTCCGCGTTCATGGATACTGTCATAAATTACATCCCGGCCAGATTATCATGGTTTTTCATAGGTTTTTCTGCGGATGTTCTGAACTACAGGCATAAGGTCATAAGCCCACGGAAATATGTGAGCAGGTTTGACAGCGTGAATGCCGGCTGGCCCATATCCACCATGGCATGCGCTCTCAACCTGAGGCTTGAGAAGAGGGGATCATACATAGTGAATGATGAGGGCTATCAGCCATCGGTCAGGGATATAGAACGATCCATGCACGTCTTTTATGTTGCAGTTTATTCCTACACAATAATATTCGTTCTCCCGCTTCTCGTGGCAATGGCCTTCCTCCTGTGATCATCTTTGCTCGGTATCGTGCCTCAGGGCAGGCTAATAACGAAAATTTCTTATAATAAAGTCAAATTAACTTGCGTGGGGAGTGCAATATCTAGTTCGTTTGGGCCATTTATCCAGTCTCTTTCTTCCATAGGCCCGATGCTCAACATAATCGGCCTGTTTTCAATCATAGCTGCCATAGACTACAGAGATCTCTTTTACATAGTCATCATTGCCTTTGCCTTCTCTGCATTCAACATATACATGCCGTACAGGGCCTCATCTCTGATAAGATCAAACGGTGGCTACTATGCGGTCACAGGTCTGATGTCTGGAAAGCGCGCTGGTGTTGCCACAGCATATCTGTATCTCATATACGGGTTCTCTACCCTGCCGTCCATAACGCTGTTTCTGATGTCATTTGCATCATTTTTCATGAATTCTTTTTACGTTGAGATGCTGATTCCCGTATTTTACACTTCAATCGCCCTTTACGCGGTATCAAAGGGTGTTGGCAGATCCATTAACATCATGAAAGCGCTCGACATAATCGAGATCGCTTTCATAATAGCCCTCGATGGGTTCATGCTGGCGCATCCCGAGGGGCACGTTCCGGGTCCGAACGAGATTAACTTTGCAGGCGGGAGCCTGTGGAGTGGGCTTCTGTTTGGAATGCTGATGTTCGCAGGGGTAGGTTCTGCTTTCTTCATAACTGAAAACACGAAGGATGGCAGGAAGAGGGTACCGCTTGGAATTCTCACGGCATTCATCGTGTCAGGAATTCTGATGTCGCTTTCGGCATACGCTGTCCAGTCATTTCTCGGAGAAAAAATGATCTCCTATTCGCTGAATCCGTATATAATAGTGGATTACCTGAGATCATCCGCCGGTTCGATCGTTTATTATGCCTTCATATTCTTTTCCGTATCCAGTGCATTCAATCTCACCATAGGCTACCTTAACTCGTTCAGGAATGCAGTTGTGCGTATGTCGCTTGACAACATATTTGAGATTGATATGCGCAGATTCTATGCACTGATCTTCGCTCTCAATCTTGCAATTTCATGGGGCTTTTACCTTACGTTAGGGGTATTCTACGGTTTTATCATAGTCAGCGGGATTGTTTCCTCAATGTATCTCACGGTGCATCTCATTTCAACGGTCGCCCTCTCCAGGCATGAGATCTCATCCCGCAGGAATCGTTACATGGCAATACTTTCTGCATCGTTCCTAATACTGGCGGTGACGCTGGTCTATTCCATCATAGCGGATGCTACATCGGACATTATGATAGACCTGATCTATTTAGCCGGCGTCATTCTGGTCTCAATCTCCATTCTATTCCATTTCAAGGGAAAGGCCTTAGAGCGGGTAAAATTTGGTGGTGATGAGGCATGATCATCGATGACGTCATCATCGGAAAGGGGATAGGTGACATCGAGTTCTCCAGGGAAAACACCATATTTGTCCTCATAGCCGGTACAACCGAGGTATCGCTGCGTTCAGGAATAACTGCTGCAGGGGCTTCACCGGAGTTCACGCGCATAACTCCAACGGTAGATGCAGAGATAATAGGGGAGGGCAAATGCCTGAGCACTGCCGATCCGCCGATGACTCCGGAGGGCATACCCACGCCTGCAATAGTGTCTCGTGCAATTCTCGATCTTACAGGCCTGCGATCCCTGATAGTCAATGGCGGTTTTTCCGTGCGTCCGAAAACGGCATTCTTCGAGACATACATCGAACCATCCAGGGATCCTGGCCTTGATAGGGCCGTAATGGAAGCAGAGAGGGTAATGGAAGCCGGTCGCAGGCTTGGAAAGATTCTGGATGGAAATTTCAAAAATATAATCCTGGGCGAGAGCTTTCCAGGAGGGACGACGACGGCGTACGTGGTGCTGAGATCCTTGGGCATAGACTCTGGAACGAGCAGTAGCATGCCTGTCGATCCAGACAACCTGAAAAAAAAGGTTGCAGAGGAGAGTTTCAGGAGGCGCAATGTTCGGTCGCCACTGGAAGCGGCCACAGAATACGGCGATAACCTAATGATATTCATGATCGGATTGGCCGAATCCATCAGATCCTCCAAGATGATACTTGGTGGTGGCACACAGATGGCCAACGCGGCAAATCTCATAGCGAAGGTCAATGGGCGTACGGACCAGGTAGTGGCAACCACGCAGTGGGTATTCTCCCACAGATCGGATCTGTTCAGGATTCTGGGCCTGGAGGATCGCAGTATAATTTCAGTTATGGACTTTGGCAGGATGAGGAATAATGGCCTCAGGTTATACAATCAGGGCCACGTCCGTGAGGGTGTTGGCATGGGTGCACTTTACTCGTATGCAAGGATCGCTGGATTCAGCAGGGAAGAGATAGAATCTGCAATAGATGATTTCTATACAACTTTCCTGAGATGATGTTCCTTTTACTAGGAGAATATCGGTATTTTCAACCGCAGGTCAAGTGTTGCTGCCCATTCCTTGAGATGCAAGGACCAGGTAGGTGGTCAGTGCATCCCTGTTCTCCTTCACGTCGTGTACTCTCAGTATTGATACCCTGTTCTCGGCTAGATATATGCTCGTGCCTATTGTTCCAGCAAGCCTGTTCTCGACATTCTGGCCGGTTATGGTTCCTATGAACGTCTTCCTGGAGGTACCAACGAGCAATGGGAATCCGACATTGAAGCTCTTTATGTTTCTGAGTATATCCACATTTCCCTTTATGTCCTTGGCGAAGCCTATTCCAGGATCAAGTATTATCCGATCGAAACCAACGTCATTCCTCAGGAGTTCATCGGCCCTGTTGGCGAGGAATCCGGCCACATCGTAAATTATGTCATCGTACGCGGTCAGGCTTTGCATGTTTTCCGGCGTGCCGCGCATGTGCATCACTATGCAGTTCAGCCCGGAATCCTTTGCAATATCTATCATTTTCCTGTCGGTGAATCCTGATATATCGTTTATGTAGTTTATTTCATATTTTATGAGGCCATCGATCACAGATGGATGTCTGGAATCTATCGAAATTGGTATGTCTGAATAATCTCTGACCATCTTGACCACGGGAATCAGCCTCTCGAGTTCAGTGGATGGATCGATCCCCTTGCTACCAGGCCTTGTGCTCTCAGCACCTATGTCTAGTATATCGGGTTTCTCATCTATCATCTTGAATACGAGGTCTGAGTGTCCGAGAACGCGGCTTCCCGGATAAAACGAATCCGGCGTGGCGTTCACTATGCCCATTATCTTGGGTATTGATGGCTTGTCATCCAGCGCTTTGAATACGGCAGCAGAGGCAGCATCTTCGTGTCCTGGATACATGGAGTAGAATTCCATCAGATCCCTGAACATCTTCTGATCTGCCCACACAATGTACTTTTTCTTTCCACCTTCAGTGATCTCCTCGTGTTCTACAGGTGGGGCTTTCTCGGAAAATATCTCAAACTGGAACCGCCCATTGGATCCACCATAGAATCCCCTGCGCGGGATGATCAGACCGTCCATGATCCCCTTATTAAATTTGGCATCTTATAGATTTTTTCATGGGGGCGATGCAGTTTGAAATAAGGGAATGGATTGACCAGAGCTTGAATTGAGATCTTTGCATTCAAGCTCCAAGGGCATTCTGGATATCTGCGATCAGATCCTCTGCATCCTCTATGCCTATTGAGAACCTTACAAGGTTGTCGCTTATGCCCATTCGTTCCCTTTCTTCTCTGGACAGCGAGGAATGCGAAGTCTCCGCCGGTAGTGTTATGAGGCTTTCAACACCGCCAAGGCTTGCGGCCACCATCGGTATGCTGAGTTTCCTCAGAAATGAGTGGACATCCCTATCGCGCCTTATCTCAAAGGATACCATGCCTCCAAACCCGCTGAGCACCTTTTTTCCCATTTCGGTGTCCGGATAATAAACCCGGGATATGGAATCGTTTTTCCTCAGGAAGGTTGCAATCTCCATACCATTTCTGTTATGCTTCTCCATCCTCAAGCCGAGAGTCTTCAAGCCGCGAAGCGCAAGATAGGCCTGTATGGGATCTGGGTTCGATCCATAGGTCTTCCTACGGATGACGAGGCTGTTGAATATCTCCTTGCTGTTCGTACCCACAACGCCCATAACGATGTCGCTGTGACCTCCAATGTATTTTGTGGCACTGTGTATCACTACGTCAGCCCCCAGATCAAGAGGGTGCTGGTTGTACGGGGATGCAAACGTTGCATCAACTATAACAAGGGATTTCTTCGCATAGTCTGACACGGATCTTATGTCCGGTACCTTGAGTGTCGGATTCGTTATCGACTCCATGTAGATAGCATCGTATTTTGATGGATCAAAATCTAGGCTGTTGATCCTCTCGGTATCGATGTAATCGACCTTTATGCCAAGATCACCGAGTACCTTGTTAAAAAAATAAAACGTCTGCCCGTAGAGATCCGACAAAGAAAGCATTCTTGAACCCGGATGGAGAAGCCCAGTGATCGCAGAGGTTATTGCACCCATACCGGAGGAGAAAGAAAGTGCATATTCGGCGCCCTCAACTGCTGCATACTTCTCCTCAAATGCCTGTACCGTTGGGTTTCCCCATCTGGTGTATATGTAAGGCTGGTCTCTTGTGTGATCGGTGTAAGCTTCCTTTTCAGGATTCGGATATACGAATGTAGAAGTCTCGAATATAGGTGTGGTGACGTTTCCGAATCTTGGATCCCTGAGCTCTCCAGACTGAACAGCCTTGGTGTTGAAGCCCTTATACCTGTGTGATACCATGAATCGACATGACAGTGCAGGATAACAACATTTGCTTTAGCCAATGTGTACATGCGCAGATTAGAGCGTTTTTCAGTACATTTATTATCATGTGGTTTCTATCCATCTGAATGTTCATAGCTATTGAGGGCATAGATGGCGCTGGCAAAACAACACTTGCAAGAGGCATAGGAAATATGCTATTGGGCGAAGGCTATCGTGTCTACATGACGAAGGAGCCTACAGATGGCATGGAAAACTATGCTGGCGATGGAGTAGAACTTTTTCTCAAGTTCACGATAAACAGGTATGCGCATCAAAGAGAGATAGATCGTCACATTAAGAATGGTGAAATTGTCATATGCGACCGCTACATAAGGTCATCATACGCATATCAGTTTGAAGGCATAGCTGAGTTCTTTGGAAATTCCGAAAAGGCGTGGGAGTGGATGGACAGCGTATCTGAAATTATAAAGATCAGGCCGGATGTGCAGATATACGTGGACGTGGATGAGGAAACAGCCATGGAACGCATATCCAGGAGGGGCCTTAGAAATCCACATTTTGAGAACGAGCAGAAGCTTAGGAGTGTACGCCAGATATACAAAGGATTTCAGTGGGATCTGATCGTTGATGGTGGCAGGGACAAGGAAGCAATTATATCTGAAACCTTTGAAAAAATAATTGCGAGGTTACGTCAGGAAAAGACATGAGAGAAGCATACAATTAAGACGGTCGCAAGGATATGGATCTGGCCATGAAGAATATATGCATACTGGTGTCCGGGACTGGTACAACCCTTCAGGCGGTCATTGATGCCATTGCAGGCGGAAAGCTTGATGCCAGGATATCAGAAGTTATAGCGGATCGTGAATGCATGGCAGCAGATCGTGCAAGAAAGGCTGGTGTTAAAACAGTTGTCGTGAGGCGTGGAAGGAATTTCCAGTCCGATCTGATGAAGGAAATGGAGAATTCATGTGCGGATTTCTTTCTCCTGGCGGGTTTCCTCAGCATACTGGATGCTGGCATAATTGAGAGATTTAGAAACAGGATAATAAACACACATCCAAGCCTTCTTCCCTGTTTTGGCGGAAAGGGATTCTATGGAATGAGGGTGCATGAGGCTGTTATTGAAAGCGGAGCAAAGTTCTCTGGATGCACGGTCCACTTCGTAACAGAAGAAATAGATGGTGGCCCCATAATACTACAAAGAGTACTGCAGGTTGATGATGTCGACACGCCCGAAACCCTTGAGAACAAGATACATGCCATAGAGCATTCTGCCGTACTGCAGGCACTGAACATAATCATATCTGGGAACTATAGAATAGTGGGAAAACGTGTAATAGTGGCGTAGACGATACAAGGCGCGGAATGCGATAGCCCGTATTCATTGTCTTGGGTCTGCGTTTGCCATGGAAACAGAAAAATAGATTCAACCAATCATTGTGTGGATCACTGTGATGAGAATTCATCTTTCTGATATATGATGAAAGACGGGCAGGCTGAGTGATCTCAAAATATTTTATGTTCCAATTTTTCTTTTCTGAACGTTCCTATGTTCATTCATTGTCGTAGAATGAGTGGAATTCCTCCCTCTTCTTCTCCGCATTGTATATGTATATGTGATCTCCTTCATCTGCCGTTATCTTATGTGTGCCATCACAGTAGGGCTTATGCGACGACAGGCCGCAGCCACATATGTGTACTTCCTTATCGCCCACCTTTACCACGTAGGGATGATCCCTTGTGTGCAGTACAAGTCTTGCCATAACATACGATCGGTCTTCTGGTTAAAATACGTTTTGAAAAGTATGCAGGACAAAGTGCTATTTTATTCTTTCCACATTGAATGATCCAAGCGTGAATGTCCCTTCCTCGGGGTATATTCTCACCCACTCCTTTGTTCTTATGCGTTTAAGGGTAAGAACCCTCAGATAATCCCTGTCTCCGTCGTTTCTGAAATGCAGCGCAGAATCCATCAGATATGCAAACCATTCAGATCTATCTTCAGGCACAAAATCATCCACAGCATAGATCGATACGAGTGATCTTTTCCTGTTCATATTTATCAGCTGAACAAAGAAACGATCCGTGTTTTGGTCCTTGGCGATAAGATATCTTGTAGCAGAAAGCATGACAAACACATATTCGTCCATCTTCTGCACGGTTGACGTTATCTGCTTGAGCACTGAGGGTATGTTTCCAGGATCATCAAGCATCTCTGTATTTGATGGTGCAGATATCTGGAACGGTTTTGCAAACCCATCTAGGATATGTACCATGTCCGTATTTGTTCCGCTGCGCACCAGATCGGCCATTATACCTTCGGACGGAAAGTCAAAATCGACAAGAACAACTCCTATTCCACTGTTTGCCGACTTTTTTATAAAGCTATAGATAAAGCTCCTTTTCTGCGAAAAATTATTGCCTCTAACTACCACATTATCGTTCCTGTCAAAACCTCCATAGAAGAGATCGTCCAGGCGCTCTATTCCCGTTGAAATCTTCTGTACTTTCTGGATTCCGTCCTGATCTAGCGCCATATGAAAAAAGAGTGTGTACTGATATAAAAATTATTTTTGTCGGTATGGCTTGAATGTACCAGAGACAACCCATGGAGGTTCCTTATCATCGAATGGTTCCATACCTGAAACCTGATATTTTTCAACGATGTCCTCGTTAACCTTGCATACGCCAGGCTCGTTGGTCAGCGTGAAGTATCCATTCTCGAGCTTATAGCCAGAGGACACGAGCTTCTTCTTCCAATCTGGCCAGAACATTTCAAAGCTCTCCTGTATTATGAAGTTGGTTATGGTAGTATCCAGATTCAGCGTTGCTGCGGTCTGTATGGGCCCGAATGCGTTGTGCGGCGCTACAGGTATACCGAAGCCATCTGCGATAGCGGCTATCTTCTTTCCCTCCAGTATGCCTCCTGAGTTGGTAAGATCTGGCTGTATTATGTCAACCAGTTTCTGTGAGATGAACCTAGCAAATATCTTCTTGTTAAGTACTCTTTCCCCAAGCGCTATCGGAACCCTGTAGTAGTTCTTCAGATCTAGCAGGTCGTGATCAAGGTCAGGATGCAGGGGTTCCTCGTAAAAGAACGGATGGTATTCCTCCAGAGCCATGCCGGCCTTTATGGCTGCTATCTTCGAAAACCTGCCATGGTATTCGATCAACAGGTCTACCTTATCACCAAGCTCGGATCTGAGCGTTCCAACTATGTTTCTGGCATTCTCTAGGCCGTCGTTTGTTATTGAATCGTAGTTATCACCGAAGGGATCAAACTTCATTGCTGTGAATCCCATCTTCACAACTTCCTTTGCCTTCTTGAGGAAGTCATCTGGCGATACGCAGTCATTGTACCAGCCATTGGCATAGGCCCTCATCTTCTGGTTTACTTCTCCGCCCAGAAGCTTGTACACTGGAGTACCAAGCTGCTTTCCTATCAAATCCCATGAGGCTATTTCGAATGCGCTCAATGCTGAGGTCGCCTCCATGGACACAGGAAGGTAGAACGAATTTCTGTAAAAGTCGAAAACGTTGCGTTCCACATTGAAGAAGTCCTTTCCGTTGAAGACCCTTGCAACTTCCTTCATGCTCTCAAGCACCGGAAGCGTCATGAGTGTCGTCGGTGCTTCGCCATATCCGACAAGTCCGTCAGCGCTTGTTATCTTCACAAGCAAAATCGTTGAACTCCAGGGAGAGGAAGTCTCACGCGATTTTTCTCCCATCTCTATTATCTCTATGTTTTTGATGGTAGAATTCATGATTGAGATATCCTCTCATTCCTCATAAAACTGTTGTGATTTTAGAAGACATTGCATAATCCAATCAAATTATAAATACGAGTGCGGCTGTATCGGCTTTCAACGCTATATTTTTGATATGGTTGTTTTATGGAAAAGTTATGGTTTGGGGGGAGCAATAAAACATGTTTTCAGGAAGCATGTGCTGGCTTCTTCTTGAGAGAAGAGTCGAACGTTCAGCGTTTATGGTACGCTGGAAACGTATTAACCATGCGAATTTCAGGCGTATGATCGCATATCTATATTCGAACGATCACGATCGAACATTACGGCTCAGGAGCAGATCAGAGCTGTACCTTATCACCGTGTCCTGGAAGCACCAGATAGCCCTTCATGCCCTTTATTATCTCCAGGGATCTCTCTGCGCTGTTGATCTCGTAAGAGAAACTCTTGTTGATCTTAAGTTCGCCGCCAGATTCCACGGCCGCGTCCCCGCTGAAAAGAATATGCAGATCTTCAACTATGTATGATGTGCTGCCAATGGTGTGGCCTGGTGTTGCCATCTCCTCAATGCCGGGGATGCTTGCCTTAGAAACTGGTTTTACATCTTTGACAGGCTCGAACTTCAGCATTCCGGTTATCATTCTGCCAAAGAAGGATCTTGGTTTTGGAGGATCTTCTTCTCCCCTTATGATCTTCATCTCCAGATCGGGTACGTAAATCTCAGGATTGAACCTCTCCGATATTTCCTTTAGACCGCCGACATGGTCCGCATGGTGATGCGTTACTATCACGTAATCTGGCTTTGTCCCATTCTTGTTAAAGTAATCTATTATTTTCTTACCCCCACCGGCTGTTCCGGTATCGATGAGGATATTCTTTCCATCCAGCGTCAGAAGGTATGAATTCGCGGTTACCCCGTCAATCCTCTCAACACCTTCACTGATCTTCATAGAATACATATCCACTAAGATTATAAAAACATTAATCGATGGAGATCACAGCTAAGCAAAGGCAATCTCATTTAACGTTGACTAATCCACAAATTATTGAGACAGTGCGAAATACGAAATAAAGTGCAAATGAATATATCAAAAGTTTGAAAAATTTTTACTGTAAATATATAGAAATGATTTTAATATCGATTTCGATACACCGATATGGCCTTTGCAAATGCCAATGATCTGCACAGCTATTTTGTGGGTACAAGATTTCAGTTCACATACTATTTCAGGAGCCGGAGATTTGTTGGGCTTCTCATATTCTCAGTGCTAATAACTGCATTGATACTGTTTCTTGACCTTCACTATAACTATTCGCTGTATAAGTCCGAAAACTCGGCAGATTTCCTCAACGCGTACTTCTCAAGCGATATAATCGCGTATTTTGCTATACTCGCAGCCTTCTTTGGTGGGGACATGGTTTCCATGGATCTTGGCACAAATACAGCCTATTACACGCTGGTCCAGCCCATAAGGCGCAGTGTTCTGTATATAGGCAGGTACACCGCGGCCTTTTTTTCAACTGCTGTACTTGTACTGATAGTATATCTGGGTGGCATCGCAGGATCGCTCTACCTTTACGGTGAAGTTTCGGATCTCATCCTTCCATCCTTCGGTTTCGCGCTTCTATACATGCTTGCATTGATATCATTCGCAACGCTCTTTAGCGCCATATTCAAAACTCCAAGCATTGGCCTTGTTGTATCAATACTGTTCCTTTTACTCGTTTATCCGGCGGTGCAGGGCATACTCTCTGCGCTGGCTGGGATCAACCCATGGATGTTCGTAACTTACGTCGGGCAGATGATATACCTTGTCTATGAAAAGAGCTACCCGGTGCATGCGGTTACTCACACGCACTTTGCCACCATATATACGTTCAATCCGACTGGAAACGAGGCCATAATTGTGATGCTTGGGTACATTATCGTGTTCTCGCTGATATCTATCCTCGTATTCACAAGAAAGGAGATAAAGGGGTGAAAAATGGCATCTATAGAGCTTGTTAACGTATCTAAGTACTTCGGAAAATTCAAAGCGCTGGAAGACGTATCGTTCAGATACGATGAGAACGGCGCCATTGGATATCTCGGCCCAAATGGCGCAGGAAAAACAACAACGCTGAAGATACTCACGAACTTATTAAGGCCGTCTTCCGGAAAGGCAATGATAAACGGGATAGACGTAAACAGAGATCCCGTTGGTGCATTCAAGAGCATGGGATCCGTCATAGAATCGCCATCTCCATTCCCCTATTTCACAGTTGAAGATTCATTGATGTTCGTAGCGGAACTAAGGAAGATGAGCAAGAAGGATGCAAGGGATCGGATCGAGTACTATGCCAAGGCGCTTGCTCTTCCAGACCTGGAAAAGAAGATAGGCGATCTCTCAAAGGGCAGAGGCAGAGGTCGTCATAGCCGCAGCACTCTTGCCGGATCCTGAAGTGCTTCTGCTGGACGAGCCGACCAGCGGCCTCGACCCATTCGAGATGAAGATAATCCGCGATCTGATAATAAAGCTCAAAAGCGATAGGCTCGTCCTCATGAGTTCTCATCTCTTATCCGAGGTTTCTGAAGTATGCGATGAAGTCATATTCATCAATCATGGCAGGATACTTGCAAGAGATAAAGTTGCAAATATATCAAGGGAGTTCAGGGCAAAGGCCGTTATAGTGGAATTTCTAGATCCGGTTGATGATAAGATAATATCTACCATCAAAGGTATGGGGTTGGAGGTTCAGAAGAACAACGGAAATTCGGTCATAATAGCATATGACGGAAACAATGAGGCACGCGCAGAGATATTAAGGAAGCTCATTGAGGTCGGGAGGGTCATAAGGTACGATAGCGTTGGATCAGAGCTTGAGGAGGCCTATATATCAATACTTAAAAATGGATCGGATCAGTAATACCCCTTCAACGATACCTCATACTTCGGTATCTCAACCCCAGATCCGTTTTCCACATGGCCCATAACCTTAACGGGCACTTTGCCTTTCAGTGCGTTCATTATATCCACCTTTTCATCCTCATCTATGACCAGTACAAAACCAGTGCCCATGTTGAAGATCTCGAACATCTGGGCATAGTTCAGGTTGCCCATCTCCATCAACCTGATAAAGACGTTTTGCGGTTCGAATGGATCGTCTATAACGTATTTCATGTCCTTCATACGTGTTATATTCTTGAAACCGCCCCCTGTGATGTTCGCCATGCCCTTTATTGTTATTATGCCCATTATGTCCAGAATTTCCCTCACATATATCCTGGTCGGTTCTAGCAGGACTTCATAGGTTTTCTTGGAATCGCCGGGGAACGTGTCCTGAAGATCGAGATTATTGTCCGCAATTATCTTCCTGACGGTGGTGAAGCCATTTGAATGCAGGCCGCTGCTGCCAAGTCCAATTATTACGTCACCTTCCTTTATATTCGAACCTGTTATTATCTGGTTTTTCTGCACTATCCCTATCACGGCGCCGGAGATATCTATATGCTTGACAACATCGGGCAGTACCGCAGTCTCGCCTCCCACTATGCTGATGTTCGCCATCTGTGCTCCCACATTGAATCCGGTACCGAGTTGCTTTGCCATTTCCTCGTCCATTTTGTTTACGGCAAGGTAGTCTACCATCGCTATTGGCTCAGATCCGACGGTTATCGCATCGTTTACGTTCATCGCAACGCAGTCAATGCCAAGGGTATCGTATTTATTTACGGCCTCGGCAATCATGGCTTTCGTCCCAACGCCATCGTTGTTGAACGTGATGCCAAAATTCCCCATGTCAATTATAGACGTGAATCCACCTATATAACCTATATTCTTGAAATCTTCGCGGTGAAACTTAAGCTGCCTTATGAAGGTATTTACGAATTCTCCCTGAAGCTTCCTGTTGATAATCCCCCCTTCAACTTCGCTCATGATTTCGGTATCACTTCATATAATAACTTTATTGTGATTATTCGTCAGATATGATAATACAGTCCTTTTATATATGAATATAGATAGAACTGGAGATGTCAGATATAAATATCAGATAAGTATTATGCATCACGCATAGCAAGTTCAACTTCATGGCATCATGGTGATATAATGGGAAATGGTATAAACGCTGGAAGGAAATTACTCGAAAACCGAAAGAAGTTCAGATGGTCTGATAGGGACTATAAGAGAAGAGTGCTTCAGCTTAAGAGAAAGAGCGATCCTCTTGAGGGTGCACCTCAGGCCAAGGGAATAGCCATAGAAAAAGTTGGTATAGAGGCAAAGCAGCCTAACTCAGCCATTAGAAAATGTGTCAAGGTTCAGCTTATAAAGAATGGAAGGCAGATAACCGCCTTTGCTGTCGGGGACGGTGCAATTAACTATATCGATGAGCATGATGAAGTTACCGTTGAGGGAATAGGCGGAAGGATGGGTAGAAGTAAGGGGGATATACCTGGTGTCAGGTACAAGGTTGTAGCCGTAAATGGTATATCGCTCAAGGAGCTTGTGAAGGGAAGAAAGGAGAAGACGGTGAGATAAATGCTGATGCTATTCAACAAATACGATGTCAATGCGGTGGAGATACACGATCCTGGTATGGTGAAATATATCAATGTGAAATCTGCACTCAACCTGCACACTGGTGGCAGGTTTTCATCATACTACGCTGGAAAAATAAACATGAACGTCGTGGAAAGATTGATAAACAAGCTCATGAGGAGCGAGAAATGGACCGGCAAGAAGTACAGTGCTTACAAGATAACGGAAGAGGCCTTTCAAATAATAGCGGAGAAGACAAAGCAGAATCCGCTCCAGATACTCATAAATGCGATCGAGAATGCAGGCCCCAGGGAAGAGGTTACTAGGCTCAAATACGGCGGAATAGCTGTGCCGAAATCGGTTGATGTTTCCCCTTCCAGGCGAGTAGACGAGGCTCTCAGGAACATCGCTACTGGCGCAACAAATGCATCCTTCAAGAGCAAGAAGTCGATCGTTAACTGCCTTGCAGATGAAATAATGGCTGCAGCGAGAAACGATCCAACTTCATTTGCAATAAGCAAGAAGGAAGAGATAGAAAGAGTTGCACAGTCCGCAAGGTAAAGCGGTTCCTGGCTTTACTGGACACTCTCTTCTTTTTTAAATATATTTTAGAAGAAGGGAACAAAATCTGGAGATGCAGTTAAACAATAAAAATTAAAAAATGTAAACGTATCAGCTTACTGCTGGTATTTTATCTTGCTTGAAGCCCTGAAGACGAATTTCTTCTTGGATGGGACTTCAATTACCTTCTTGGTCTGCGGGTTCCTCGCCTTCCTCGGACCCTGCGTCCTTCTTTCGAATATACCAAAGCCGGCCAGGTTTATCTTTTGGCCGCCGTTGGCCTGAGAGACTATCTCATCCAGAAAAGACTTTATCACGGTTCTTGCCACTTTCTGGGTGGTGTTTGCCTTCTTTGCTACCTCCTTGGATAGCTCACTGATTCCTACCATCTTTTACCACCTGTATGTTAATAACATAGGAAGTATTAAAATATTTCTATCGTGTTTTAATTAGAGCGTTGTTTAAACGCAGTCTGCCAATATTCTAAATTTATAATAAAAAAATTGATCATTAATTATTCACATTTGACACCAGAAAAACAGAATTTATTCATATACGCAAATTATTTTTACAAATGCATTGTACATAGATGGATCAAAATTAAAGCTTTTTTCACTGCATTTGTCAGACATTTCCTGCTACAACGATAAGATTAACAGATCCGACGCTATCTTTATGATCGAAATTCGCAGATAAGCCAACAGTAATTTATACAAGTTAAAAATTGAAGCGTATGAGTATAATAGGAATTCTGCTCGCAGTATTGATCATTCATGTCTTTGCTGCCATGATCTTCATAGGCGGATCCCTCTTCATATGGTTCATAGTATGGCCCGCATCCTACAAGGCGGCATCTGATGAGAGCCAGAGGACAAAGATTGTCGGCATAATAGGGCGGTACTTTGGATGGTGGACGGACGCCACGGTTGCCATTCTGCTGGTCACTGGTACTTATCTTGGCTACGAATATATAGGCGGAAATTTCTCACTCCTCACAACAACAATCGGTGGAGAGATACTGCTCTATAAGGTGATCATAGTGTGGATCACCATCGTTCTGATGTATGCAAACAACATATATCATGGTAAACTCATAATGCGCCTGGCCGCAGAGAAGAAATATGATGAGATGAAGAGGATAAGGAAGATCACCCACACCGCTTCATTCATAACTCTGGGATTGCTCCTGGTGATAATGGGGCTGGCGGTTGCACTGCAGTTCTTTATGCCATCCTAATCCTTTGTCATCATTTTTTTTCTTTCTTTTGCTGAATAGCCGGTCAGCTTCTCTATGAAGTCGTTATATGTCCTGACCACGGCGAGCTTATCGGCATCGCTATCATAATCACCTGTATTGACCAGTATTTTCCTCTTATCGGGCTTTATTTCAATCCTAGAAATGCCGGGTATAGAAGCAATGATTAGGTCTCCCTCAGATTTCACGTCGAATCCAAGTTCAGAGATCTTCCTTTTTATAGAATCATAATCTGTTGGGAAACCCTTCTTGACGGGATACTCTCTCATTCAATCACCTGAAACCGGTTTTTCCGTCACCTTCCTTCTCTGCATCTTCTTGAAATAGGATCTCACATAGATTATCTGCATGTACTGGGCATCATGCTCCAGCAGGGGAGAAGACGAAATTATGGTCATGTCATCCTGGTAATCTATAAGATATTCTGACAGCGTTTCGAACTTCAGGGTTCCGTGCTTTATGGCAGTAAGCCTGCGCTCCTCGTTGCCTATAAATTCCACACCGGAAAATTCAGTGTACAGATCGTATTTCGCATACTTCTTGAAGTCGTTTATGATGCTTTCGAAATCCTTTATTTCTACCAGAGATCCGCCGGTTATCGCATGCACATGGGCGAAATTGAGTATCGGTTCTATATTTATTCTTCTGGCAAGTTCCAGCACCTCTTTAGGTGTTCCAAAGACCTCCTGCTTGCCAGACGTTTCTACACCTATATATGGATAACCATTGTCTGGCGAGAATTCGTTCAGAATGTCTGAATAAACATCGGCAAATTTGTTCAGACTGTCCTTTTTGCTGCCATGGTAGAATCCGGAATGTGTCACGACCCTCCTTGCGCCAAGGTATTTTCCCAAGATGAGCGTCCATCTCAAGTGGTTTATTGATTTCTCAGCTATATCCGGCGAACCGATCATGTCCATATAATAGGGTGCATGCATGGAGAGTGTGACGTCCAGTTCCTTTGCAAGTTCTCCCCCGGTTTGAAGCTCGTCGTAATTTCTGGCCATATTCCAGAAGAGCTCCTGCACTATGTCATCCTCCTCTATTTCGGTATCTATACCCACGCTTCTGTAATTTCCGTCTTCATCCTGCCTGAGAACATCTATTATTATAGAATCTTCCACGTCCTGGGGCCTGAGGCCGGTATACTCTTCAGCTGAGTTCTCCTGCACATTGACACGCAGGAGCTGTACCTCCAATGCGTTTAGGCCAAGATTATGTGTTTCTTCAACCGAATCTATAAAAGTTCTTCCCTTGCTTGTGAGGGGGATCCCAGCAATACCGAATCTTATCATGTATAACCTTAATATTGCTATTTAATTGACCTATAAATATCTGACCATCATCGTATCAATGCGCAAAAACAGGTAATCGGTCGGACACATATATTGTATTTCACCTGTGTGTTGTGTGATAGAATACATTATATATCATTTATGCATTTGTTAATTTGATGCCGATTTTAGGTGGTAATGTTAATATCATTATCATTCAAAAAGGTGATATGGATGAACGTAGATCCAAACTTAACAAAATACATGATCAAGGCGAAGATATATACCGATGGGGTGGTTGAAAAACCAGATGTGGTTGGTGCAATATTTGGTCAGACTGAAGGTTTACTTGGGGACGATCTGGATCTAAGAGATCTCCAGAAGAGCGGGAAGATCGGAAGGATCGAGGTCGAGATAGACAGTAAAAAGGGCAGAACAGAGGGTTATGCCCTGATACCTTCTGGTCTTGATCAGGTTGAAACAGCCATTCTGGCAGCAGCCCTTGAGACCATAGACAGGATAGGCCCATGCAAGGCCAAGGTTGAGATAGCCAATGTCGAGGACGTCAGGGTTCAGAAGAGGCAGAAGATAATCGAAAGGGCTAAGAAGATATACCAGGATATGAACAGCAAGGGCGATGACCTCAGTGAAAGTCTTGTCAAGAGTGTAAGGGAAGAAGTAGAGAAATCTGAGATAATCTCCTATGGCGAGGAAAAGCTTCCAGCCGGCCCAGCGATAAACGATTCCGATTCGATAATCGTAGTAGAGGGCAGGAACGACGTGCTGAACCTTCTGAAATACGGAATAAAGAATACCATAGCTGTTCAGGGCACAAACATACCTGAAACGGTAAAGAAGCTATCAAAGGAAAGAACGGTAACTGTATTTCTCGATGGCGACAGGGGAGGCGATCTGATACTTAAGGAGATGCTTCAGGTTGCAGAGGCGGATTTCGTGGCGAGGGCCCCACCTGGCACAGAGGTAGAGGAACTGACTTACAAGCAGATCGTAAAAGCGCTGAGGTACAAGACCCCAATAGATCAGTATCTGTCAATGCACGGAATGAACGATGAACTCAAGGAATACTCCCAGAGGAACAATCTTGTTTTCGGTTCACAGCCAAACAACAACCATGAGGCCAAGGCGGAGGTCATAGAAGAGCCTCCGGAACAGCCCCCTAAGAACGAGGAGATACGTGAAGAGCAGTCGCAGCAGGTGACAGTGCAGAAGGAGGGATTTCTAGACCTGCTGAATCCCCATGAGGTGTCAAAGAGGATAGAGGCTCTAGCCCAGCTCAAGATGACAGAAGTATACGATTCAAACGGAGAGAGGATCTTTTCCTTTCCTGTTTCGGAGGCTGTGGAGAGGATATCTCAGGATCCTAGGGGCAACACGATCGTCACCGGAGGCATAATTTCACAGAGACTCATAGATGTCTCCTACAACGCTGGGATAAAGAATATATACGGGCTCAAATTAGGGCACATAACGAAGAAGCCCGTTGATATAAACGTGATAGCATGGGAACGTTCTTTGTAGATTTTTATAATGAGTATCCGGACACATCTTACATAAAGATACCAACAAACCCGCTAGATAGGGTGATAGGCCAGGACGATGCCGTAAAGATAGCCATGGTTGCCGCGAAGCAGAGAAGGCATCTCTTGCTAGTAGGGCCGCCAGGCGTTGGAAAATCAATGATAGCACAGGCCATGTCGTTCTACATAGACAGGCCGACCGAGGAGATAAGAGTTGTACACAATCCGCAGTACCCTGAAAGGCCATTTGTGGAGATAAAAACCAGGGAAGAGGTCATGGCCGAACGCGAGGAGGAGACATCAACATCAGGTATAATAATTGACCCGAAGGATGCCCCAACCAGCGTAGCCGAACGCCTTGGATACAGATGCAGCAAATGCGGCTTTTACTCTTCACCATCAGATGCAGTATGCCCCAACTGCAACTCACCGAAGATACAGATGGGCACTCAGGGCCCATTCGGAGATGTATTCAACGTCATAGGGGCGGCGTTCGGAGTGCAGAACAACCTTGATAAGGTAACGCTCACGAGACGCAATGGGGATCATGATGAAATCATCGTATACGAAAGGTACAACGACAAGATACGCGTACTTGATGAGAAGACGCTTGAAAGGCGCAGACGGCTGGAGAAGAAGAGTCCAAGCAAGACGATAGTGCCCATAGACAGGAACCCGTTTGTGCTTGCGACGGGTGCGAGCGAAACCGAGCTCCTGGGAGATGTAAGGCACGATCCCTACGGCGGGCATCCGCAGCTTGGGACGCTTCCATATGAAAGGGTGATTGCAGGTGCTGTCCACGAAGCGCATCAGGGTGTCCTCTTCATAGACGAGATCACGCATCTTGGAAACCTGCAGCGGTATATTCTCACAGCCATGCAGGAAAAAACATTTCCAATAACAGGCAGGAATCCGCAGAGCGCAGGTGCCAGCGTGAGGGTGGACAAGGTCCCGGCAGATTTCATACTTGTGGCAGCGTGCAATATAAACGATCTGCCCTACATACTCAGTCCGTTGAGATCAAGAATAGTGGGAAACGGATACGAGATCCTCATGAAGACCACGATGAAGGATACGGACGAAAACAGGATGAAGTATCTGCAGTTCATATCGCAGGAGATAACCATGGATGGAAAGATACCCCATATGACCATGGAGGCTGCGGAGCTGATCATCGAAGAGGGAAAGAAGAGGGCGAGGATCATAGACAAGAAGAACAACGAACTCACGTTGAGGCTCAGGGAACTCGGTGGTCTGATTAGGGCGGCCGGTGATATAGCAGTGTTCAAGGGCAATAAGCTCATTGAGAAAGAGGACGTCGAGGAAGCCATAAAGCTGTATGTGCCTGTTGAAGAGAAGATAACCAAGGAGTACGGCAGCATGGCGGCAGCCTATTCGTCCGAGAACACAACGTCGCAGAAGGATTTCTACAACTACAACCTTGACGACAGATCATACGAATGATCTGTAGAACTCATTTTTAACAATTCAATAACCTGCATTTAGTTCCTATCGAAATAAAAATCAATATATACTGTCCCACAATTTTATCAGAAGGTGTACCGATTGCAGATAGAAAAAATACGTGGATTCAGAGATTTTTATCCAGAGGACATGGATGTTGAGAAGTTCATATTCAAAACGGCAGAGGAGGCTGCAGAGGCATTCGGTTTCAGGCGAATAGACTTTCCAAGTCTTGAGTATCTTGATCTTTACCGGATTAAGTCCGGAGAAGAGCTGTTGCAGCAGACGTATTCATTCGTTGATAAGGGAGGCAGGGAGGTTACCCTGATACCGGAGGCAACGCCGTCAACGGTCAGGATGGTTACGTCAAGGAAGGATCTGCAGAGGCCGCTTCGCTGGTACAGCTTTCCCAAGGTATGGCGCTATGAGGAACCGCAGGCCGGCAGGTACAGGGAGCACTATCAGTTCAATGCAGACATATTCGGAAGCGATAGCCCCGAGGCCGATGCAGAGGTGATCGCACTTGCTTCATCGATACTCGACAGACTGGGTCTCCAGGATATTTACGAGATCAGGATAAACAGCAGAAAGATCATGGAAGAGATCATAGGCGGCATGACCTCATCAGATCCGTTCTCAGTTTTCTCCATAATCGATCGATATCACAAAATAAGCCGTGAAGAGTTTGTTGATCAGCTCAGATCCGCAGGAATAGGGGAGGACGGCGTATCAATGATAGCCGATCTTTGTTCTGGTACACGCGGCATTGATGAAATGGCAAGGATAACGGGAAAGAGCAGCGAGGAGATAGCCAGGATGGCTGCGGTTGAGGATCTCCTCGCTTCATATGGCGTCAAGAACGTACGCTATGACTTTTCAATAGTGCGCGGCCTTTCGTATTACACGGGCATCGTGTTCGAAGCGTATGATCGATCCGGGCAGTTCAGGGCCATACTGGGTGGCGGAAGATACGACAACCTTGCTTCTCTCATGTCAGGAGAATCGGTTCCAGCTGTTGGCTTCGGCATGGGCGACGCTGTGATATCACTGCTGCTGAAGAGGGAAAACGTGCAGATACCGAGGGAGAAGAAATCGGTATACATATGCAGGGTCGGTAAGATCAATTCCAGCATAATGAATGAGTATTCCAGAAAGCTCAGGGAAAGGGGAATGAACGTTACTGTGGAGATAATGGAACGTGGGCTTTCGGCGCAGTTGAAGTATGCTTCAGCGATAGGGGCGGATTTCGCCGTAATATTTGGGGAACGCGACCTGGAAAGGGGCGTCGTGACGATCAGGAATATGTATACCGGATCGCAGGAAAATGTGGGGCTCGACTCCGTCGTGGAACATCTGATTTCACAGGCAACGTGAACTGGAAGGAAATGAAAAAACTTTAAATATTTTCTAATTCTCGGAGGCTCATGGATCCAGTACTGGAATTGTTCAAGGAAAACCCAGATGTGTACCTGACTGAAGAGCAGATCCTGTCTGTGACTGGCCTGAAGGATCTCGATAGGAAGCTTCAGGAGCTGGTAAAGGCCGGTAAACTGGTCAGGATAGAAACAAACAAGAAGAGCGGTAAGAAGATCTATTACGGCCTTAAACAGAATTAGTCCATGGATTCAACCATGGCCTTATCGCTGTGAACTACACTTTTTCCAGATTCGTCCATTATTATCAATGTGAAGGATTCAAATTTTCCGTTTATTATTCCGTCTATGCGCTTTCTCAGGCTGGCTATTTTCTTATTATTCTGGTCATCCGCGGCAAGCAGGTCAAGTTTCTCTCCAATTCTGTAAATTATTCCCTCTATAGTTGTGATCTCTCCGTTTGAGTATTCCGCGGAATCTATGGATGCCTCCATCTCAGGTATGTATACGTCAGCCCTCCTCGATCTGTACACTATTATTCTAAGATCGTCAGGGTTCTCAATCCTTATGGTTATCTTCTTCGGATCACGCTTCTCATCCGAATAGACCTCTGTTTTCCTGTATCCGCACTCCTTGCAGAAATAGGTGTAAATGGAAATCTTGCCCTCATAGGGTATCTCCGTATCATACATGATCAGGTAAAGATTGGCCTCACATACTGGGCACTCCATTTCCGTCTCAATCTCCCTAGGCACATCCATCTACTTTGCCTCCAGCCATGACCTCAGTGGATCAACGATAACCTTTTTAGTAAATTTAAGTTCATAAACATTTTTATTTCCAGTAAGAAACAGAGCAACACGGAATTCACGCTGTATCAGCTCTATATTCTTCATAAGCATCTCTGGGTCGGTATCGGCATCCTTGAGCAGGCTTCTGGCGAATCCACCGGCGGTTGCTCCCATGGCTATGGCCTTGGCCAGATCTAGGCCATTTCTCAGACCGCCGCTGCCGATCACTGGCGCAAGGTCGCTGCAGTAATAAACGGAAGCGGGCGATGGAATACCCCAGTTCCAGAACGTTTCGCCTATCCTCATCTTCTCCAGATTGTTCTCCTTCCTGGCCCTGTAATACTCAACAGCGGCAAATGTGGTTCCGCTGACACCTGATACCTCTATCGCCTTCACGCCCGCATCGATCAGTCTCTCTGCAGTTCTCCTGCTGAAACCGCTTCCGGTCTCCTTTGCTATTATGTTGAACGATCCTGAAAGATCCTTTATGCGATCTATAACGCCCTTGGAATTTCGATCACCCTCAGGCTGAACCATCTCCTGCAAAAAGTTGAAGTGTACAGCGAGGAAATCAGCCTTTATGAGATCGTATATATATGCTATGTCCCTGTTGGACACCGCATCCTTGTCCTGCCTCACAAGCTGCGGCGCACCTATATTGGCAATCTTCAGTGGCACATGGCTCTCATTTATGACGGAATAGGTATCTTCGATGCTTCGGTCAACAATGGCTGCCCGCATGCTTCCAACGCCCATGCCTATGCCGAACCTCTCCGCCGCAACAGCGAGGTTCCTGTTTATATTTTTCGCTATCTCAGCGCCACCGGTCATTGATGAAATGATCATGGGGAATTTCAGTTTTTTTCCAAGGAAATCCACCGAGGTGTCGATCTCATCGTAATTGACCTCAGGGTCAGCCTCGTGCATCAGGCTGATGTCATCCCAGAAGTTGTGAAATGAAGATACATCCTCATTTTCCGCTATTCTTATATGTTCTTCCTTCCTCTTTCCTATCATCTTATCACCGTACCTATGAATGATTCCTTTCCAATGTCTCCGATCCTCTCTGGATGGTTCCCGTTGATCAGGTAAACTCCGTTTTTCACGCTGCTCTTCATCTTCACCATGGATTCGAACTTCTTCCCTATACCGCCGGTAACATCGTTCTGCACCCGATCGAAGGTGATATTTGTATCTATATCCCTGAGAAGCACCGCATCAGGATTTCTCTTCGGATCCTTGCTGTAGATGCCATCAACATCGGTAAGGAATACAGCTACATCTGGTTTCAGCAGTTCTGCCATGTCGGCCATTATGTCGTCTCCAGAGTATATACCATATGAATGTTCATCCTTTATATATACGTCACCGTATGATACAGGAACAAAACCAGCATCTATGTACCTGATAAGAGGGGTGTAATCGAAGCGGCCGTCATAGCGCAGGGCGCTTATTGGCACGGATATCGGTCGCATGCCCATCTCTATCATTGCATCGATGACCATGAGATCAAGATTCTCCATGTCTCTGTGAACTATGCTGTATCCAATGCTGGATCTTGGGTTCTTTGGGCCTGGCAGTCCAAATTCCATCGCCTTTATATGGCCGAAGGAACCGCCGCCGTGAACCACGCACACCAGATCCTCGATTCCGGATAGAACCTTAACTATGCTCCTTATGGCGTACGTCCTGGCAGTCCGGTAAGCGGATTTATCGGTGATCACGCTTCCGCCTATCTTCAGTATCATCATCTGTTCAGCCTTGCGAATTTTATGAAATCGTAGTACTTCCTGCCAATTCTAATGGCATCCTCTTCGCGCCCCTCTATTCTGAAGCCATTTCGCATCAGCACCACCATTGACGCATAGTTGAATTCAACTACGGATGTATACAGCCTGTGTATCTTAATTTCCGTGGAATATTTGACAACGAGGTGAAGGGCCTCAGTTGCTATTCCCCTGCCTCTGAATTTCCTTCCCACCCAGTAGCCGACGTGAGCGTTGCTATCCGTTCTATTTATCTCACTGAGGCCAATGACTCCTGCTGGCCTGCCATCGAATTTAATCAGAAAATCAATGCGGAATATCTCGTTTCCATAGGATCGCTGAGATTCAATGAAGAATATTGCATCTTCCCGTGTATAAGGATATGGAAATGAATGGCTGCCTATGCTTCTGACCAGGCTTCTGTCATTGGCCAGTTCAGCTATGTCATCGGCATAGCCTATGTCGATCGGCTCCTCGATCTCGAGGTTCATCCTGGCGGATCTGATCTTCATCGTGACACGAAAACACGCGTCTTTAAAAAGTTGGTGCATCACAGAGAACCGCTTCGGCAAACCTTTAATTCGATGTAGCGATATTATCGCATGTCCGGCCTGACATTGGAGATACTGAATGACGGGTACTTTTACCTTGATGCCGGTGCTATATTCGGGGTCATACCGAAAGCTATCTGGTCTAGAACGATCAAGGATGAGGATAACACGATAAAGCTTGCAACAAACGTGGTTTATGCCCATGGGGATGACATCTCATTTCTCATAGACAGTGGCCTTGGGAATAATTTCAGTGAGAAGTTTCAGAAGATATATAAAATAGAAAAAAGCAGCGATATACTCGATTACATAAAGAAGCACGGTGATCCGGATTCTGTCACGATGATCATAAACTCTCATCTGCACTTTGACCACGTTGGCCATAATAGTGATTTCAGAAACGCTTACACATACGCCCAGTCATTGGAGTTCAGGGATCTCAGGTACAGGAATGCCGTGACGAAGGCAAACTATACTATACGATACTCAGATTTAAAGCGAAAGATTGCGATCAGCGGATCCAGGAGGATCGGTAAGTACGTCACAGTAATAAAGACTGGCGGCCATACGCCAGGCCATCAGGTCATTCTCGTGAACACCGGCAGTACCAGACTCATGTACCTCGGCGATCTGGTTCCGTCGACCTTCCATCTCAAGCTGCCCTACAGGACAGCCATAGATATTGAGCCGCTGAAGACGGTTCAGATGAAGAAGATACTCATAAAGAAGGCTATAAGGGATGGCTACGTATGCGTTTTCAACCATGATCCGGAAACTCCTGCCGCTTTGCTTCACGGAGATTATGAGAATCCGACATTTGAAAAGGTTGAGATGTGATCTGTACGCACGTTTATGCGTGATTATATTTTATGCACCTTTTTATTACTTCAGGTAATATTATTATATTTATTCGTGATGTAGCTCCATGGAAATGATGCCCAACATTGAAGAGCTCAGAAAGATGCGGAAGAATCTTGGGATAAGCCAGAAGGATCTGGCCAAGGTAACGGGCGTAAGTCAGTCATACATAGCGAGGCTGGAGAAGGGCACGATCAATCCGACATATTCTAAGATAAAGGCGATATACGAATACCTGACGAAGTCCAGTGAGAAGGCCAGCACCATGGTGCTGACGTGCGACAGGATAATGACCAGGAATGTTGTTGTATGCAGATCAGATGAGTCCATACTTAATGCACTCAACATAATGAGGGACAAGGGCTTTTCCCAGCTACCTGTCGTTAATGAGGAGAATAAGGTTATCGGTACGATAGCTGAGAACAACATAAACGACATGCTGCTGAAGGGCATGAGCATCGATTCACTCAGAGGGCTCACCGTAAGGAGAGTGATGAGCGATGTCCTGCCACAGGTTGACAGAAATACACCTGTAAATATAATCTACCAGCTTCTCAAATATTCAAATGCCGTTCTGGTGATAGAAGCTGGAAATCTTGTGGGCATAATTACGAAGGCAGACATTCTGAAGACCGTTGCAGGCATGATCTGATCAGCACCTATTTTCTTGGCGAAGGAAATAGTGAGAAGCGCAGGTGCTAGCCTGAATATGGGAAATTTATTAAATATCTGTAGATTAGCCAGCTATTGAATGAGATAGTATCCGTTGTGCAGTCCATCATACTGTTCATACCCGCGCTGATAGCCAATTCCGGTGCGGTTATCACGGGAGGGCATTTCATAATAGATAGAGGAAAAAAATTCATCGATGGCCGCAGGATACTCGGAAATGGCAAGACGTTGAGCGGATACGCAGGCGGCATTGCAATAGGCACGGTAACCGGCTTCATCATTTATCTGATATCTACATTATTCAATTATGCCCTGGGAACATACGGAACGTTGGCTGAGGCGATCATCATACCCTTCATAATGGCCACAGGATCCCTGACTGGCGATATAGCCGGTTCATTCGTGAAAAGGAGGATCGGCATAGATCGTGGCGGCAAGGGAGGCCTCCTAGATCAGTGGCCATTTGCCCTCATGGCCTTTCTCTTCCTATATATATTCGAAAGGCCGTTTTTTATGTATCATTACTTCTATGTGACCATGATAGTGATACTGGTTATTGTACCGCCGATACACCGGGCTGTCAATATAATAGGATACAAGATGCATAAGAAGGATGTGCCATGGTAAAGAAAATGGTGATAGCAGTCAGAAAGGATCTGGACATGGGAAAGGGCAAGATCGCCGCTCAGGTTGCGCACGCAGCCGTCACATGTGCTATAAGATCCATGAAGATAAACAGGGACGTCTTCAACGAATGGTATGATGAAGGGCAGCGCAAGATAGTGGTAAAGGTAAACGATCTTGACGAAATAATGGAGATCAAGCGCATGGCAGATTCCATGGGCATAGTCAATGAAATTGTCCAGGATAGAGGTTATACCCAGGTTGAGCCCGGAACGATAACATGCATAGGCCTTGGGCCGGACGAAGAGGAAAAACTTGATAAGATAACAGGAAAATACAAGCTCTTATAAGATCATGCATCGCAGAGAGGCTAGTTCATTCATCCCATCAATTTATAAGAAAGTTAGAGGTTTAGGGGATGCAGTAAAACTCCCATCTTCAGCGATGGGATACACGGACTTCCCCAAATAGAGGAGTTTATAATGTCAATGCAGATATTAAAAAATACAGCTGGTGTGATCCGAATTTACGCCTATGGTATATCTCGACGGGATATCTAAATCATAAAGGTATTGGTCGCGTGTCGTTGAATCAGGAAGAAGATCCAAAGCTTCAGCTGAGGAGTAGCTCACTGTATGCTATAAATGCTTTTACGCAGGAGGAACGAGACTTCATTCTCTCCTGTTGAGGATCGCTAGGAGCTGCGCCTTCCTCTGCATCAGCACTTCATATTCGTGCTTATCATAGCCCTGTTCTGGCCTGTTCTGATGTATCTGCTGTAGCCTCTCGTTGACGTATGATAGTTCGGCCTGAGCCTTCATGATAGTCTGCATGTCCGCCATGGTATCACAGGATGTCATCAAAAAAATCGATATATAATTTTCCAGCCAATGAACGAACAACCCCAATCAAGCCAAGATGCTATATATACTGATATGGAAAACCTTTTATTAATATATATGATAAATAGTCATGGAACGTGTGACGAGAAAGGTGCAGGTAACAGGTGGATCAACGTACATTATATCGCTTCCACCGGAATGGATCAAGAGGAACAATATAGGCAAGGGCAGTGAGGTTTCTGTCATCGATCAGGGCAGCGATCTCGTAGTGACCGCTCCGGAAAACAGTGAACCCGAGATCACCAAAAAAATAACGCTTCCTGGATCATACACGGGAAAACCCCTGCAGAGGCTTCTCACTTCAACTTATATATCTGGATTTGACACGCTTGTCGTTGTCTCAAAGGATAAAATGACGGCGGAGATGAGAGACGATATAAAGCGCTTTGCCAAGGTAGTAATGGGAATAGAGGTTATCGAAGAAACATCCAGGAGCATAGTGCTCCAGAACGTGCTCAATGCCAGTACTTTTCCGCTTCAGAAGGCCATCAGGAGGATGTCTCTGAATGTATCCACGATGATAGAGGACACGATCAAGGCGATACAGGATGAAGATGATGATCTTGTCGAAAACATCATACTCAGGGACGATGAGGTTGACAGATATCAGTGGTACATATACCGTGAGGTCAAGATAAGGTGCAGGGACGACAGATCAAACGTCTACATACTTGTTCTTTCAAGGATACTGGAGAGAATAGCCGATCATGCTGTCAATATATGCCAGGCCATTAAAAACAGGAAGGGAATAAAGGGAAAAGAGAAGATGGTGGAGAACCTGGCATATTCAAAGGATGTCTACAACCAGGCTATGGAGACATTCTATTCAAAGAACTTCGGGGAGATAGACGGCATTATAAACAGGAAGAGCGAGATAACGTCAAGAAAGTACGAACTCCTTAAGATCCTCAGCTATGATTCGGTCCTCAGCTCCGTAGCCGAGGAGATCTCAAGGATCGGCCTTTACGGTACGGATATAGCAGAACTGGCCATGGATCTGATAATGTCCGATAAGGATGAATTCTCGGTCTGATCATATGCAATCCTTGCAAAATTGCCTGACCCGCATTTCTTGAATAAAATTTGTTCATTGTAATGCAAATTTTGCGGGCAGTGAACAAGCGCTCAACTTTAAATAGGTCTTTTGCGGTAATCCCCCATTATGCCTGTAAATGCTAAAATCAGAAAGTACAGCGCGGTATTCATCCTCATCGTGGTTGCGCTGCTGGCTTACGGCCTTGGATACCTTGTATCATACTTCGAGAGCCTTTTCCTACTTGTATTTCTGGTTCCGATAATAATACTCGTGCTGATGCACTATCTTGGCCTCTACGGGCTGAAGAAGAGGCTGCTCTATGGCGTTGTCATAGTTTTTCTGGCTGCGGTCCTCATCGCATCAGCGGAGGCCCAGGTTTATTATTCAACTGATCATCCAGTTTCGGCATCGTATACAACACCCGCAGGTTCGATCACAGCCACCGCAAGCGTGAAGCCATTCTCCGGCAATTTCCCAGCCTACAACTTCTCGCTTGATATAAGCAATTACAAGGATCTTAAGGATCTCAATTTCAGCTTGCGTATAGCTTCTCCAGGATACGTATACAACGTAACTAACAATATGCTGAAAAATTACACATCGGGCGATCAGATGGTCGTCTACTATGTTGCATCGCCCGGTTCGCTCCCACTCGGCATATACAATTACACCTTTACGTTCTACAATTACACTCTTGCAGCCCCCGGTCCGATAAATGCACCGCTGAGCACATGGTTATCTGACAGCGTGTTTTCAGTGACGATACTGTATTTCATCTATTACGAAATAATACTGCTCGCTGGAATATTCCTCATGAGGTCCATTGAGCATTCAAGATCCTACATGGCCAAAAAATAAGGATGCCCATCGGTTTGCCTTGCCAAGGTCTTCACTTTCATGGAGCGAAATATCATAGGATCAATGGTTATGGGTATCCTTTGATCATCTACAATATTTTCGGATCATGCAATGATGAATGCGGATTATGCATCATTGTTTTGAAACGAAAAGGTATAATCTCATCTAGCTATATCTTATTATGGTAGAAATAAAGACAGATTCTTTTGAAGTGAACGGAAAGAAGGTTTACTATTATCCACTGAGGAAGATCTTCGGTGAAAAGGTGAACAGCCTCCCAAGATCCCTGAGGATAATACTAGAGTCGATGGTCAGGAATCTGGATGGAAGATCAATTTCAGATAGCGACATAAATGCCATTCTCAACTGGAATGCGGAGAATGTTGCCGATACCGAGATAAGGTTCAAGGTCTCACGTGTGGTCATGCAGGATTTCACAGGTGTGCCTGCAGTTGTTGATCTTGCCTCGATGAGGGATACCGTCAAGAATCTTGGAAAGGACCCAGAGCTCATAAATCCTCAGGTGAGGGTGGATCTTGTAATAGATCATTCGGTTCAGGTTGATTATTACGGGGAAACGTTCGCCCTGGAGAAGAATGAGGAATTAGAATTTGACAGGAATATGGAGAGGTACAGGTTCCTCAAGTGGGCACAGAAGGCTTTCAAGAACTTCAAAGTCATACCGCCAGGTACCGGTATAATACACCAGGTCAATCTTGAATATCTGGCAGAGGTCGTTTTCGAAGGAAAAAAGGATGGTAAAGATTACGCTTACTTCGATTCGCTTGTGGGCACGGACTCACACACAACCATGATAAACGGCATAGGCGTACTGGGCTGGGGTGTCGGCGGAATAGAGGCAGAAGCTGCATTGCTCGGCCAGCCAATAACGATATCCCTGCCTGAGGTCATCGGCGTTCGGATCAAGGGAAAGATGCAACCGGGCGTAACAGCTACGGATGTTGTCTTAACAGTCACCGAGATGCTCAGAAAGGTCAACGTTGTGGACAAGTTCGTTGAGTTCTTCGGGCCATCCGTGAAATATTTATCCGTGCCTGAGAGGGCAACGATATCAAACATGTGCCCTGAGTTCGGTGCAACGTGCGCACTGTTCCCGATAGACGATCAGACGCTGCAGTATCTGGAGACGACTGGAAGGCCAAAGGATCACATAGATCTGATAAAGAAATATCTGGAGGCGCAGGGGCTTTTCGGAGAGGGCGCAGAACCGAAGTACACAAGGGTGATAGAACTAGACCTGTCCACCGTCAAGCCCAGTGTGGCCGGCCCAAAGCTCCCTCAGCAGAGGCTGGATCTCGATCAGGTTCCGGCAAGCTTCCTCTCCACGCTCGAACAGAACGGAGGCGACCGCCTGGTTACGCTGCGTAAAGTCCCACTCAAGATGAAGGGCCAAAACCTAGAACTGTCGGATGGAGATATAGTTATAGCAGCCATAACCAGCTGCACCAACACAAGCAATCCATACGTGATGATAGCTGCTGGGCTGCTTGCCAAGAAGGCTGTGGAAGCTGGCCTGAAGGTGAATCCAAAAGTCAAGACAAGCCTGGCCCCAGGATCGCGCGTCGTTACGGATTACCTGACTGAATCCGGACTCCTATCATACCTTGAGAAGCTTGGCTTCTATATAGTCGGATATGGATGCACAACCTGCATAGGAAACAGCGGTCCGCTGGATCAGGATCTGGGTAACGCAATAGTCAACAACAATCTCAGCGTGGTATCTGTGCTTTCTGGGAACCGCAACTTCGAGGCCAGAATACACAAGGACGTAAAGGCAAACTACCTAATGTCACCTCCGCTTGTGGTCGCATACGCACTGGCCGGAAACATAACCGTTAACCTCAACAAGGATCCGATAGCGACGGTAGGTGGAAAGAAGGTCTACCTGAAGGATATATGGCCCACTAACGAAGAGATCAATGAGGCTGTAAACAAATACGTCAGGAAGGACATGTTCGAGAAGAGGTATGGAAACATAACCAATGAGAGATGGGAAAAGATAGATGCACCTTCATCCCCAACCTATGCCTGGGATCCAAAGAGCACATACATAAGGAACCCGCCGTTCTTCGAGAATTTCAGGCTGGATCAGGAGTTCACAGATTTCCGCATCAAGGGTGCCTATCCACTGCTCGTCCTCGGAGATTCGATTACAACGGATCACATATCCCCTGCAGGATCCATAGCAAAGGACAGCCCCGCCGCCAAATACCTGATTGAGAACGGCGTCAAGCCAGAGGATTTCAACTCGTATGGATCCAGGCGCGGAAACCATGAGGTCATGATGAGGGGTACGTTCGCAAACGTCAGGATAAAAAACCTCATGGTGAAGAGAGAGGGAGGATACACATTATTCGTACCAGAGAACAAGGAGATGTCCGTTTACGATGCTGCCATGCAGTACAAGAAGATGGGCATACCGGTTGTCGTCATAGCTGGCAAGGAATACGGTACCGGAAGCTCCAGAGACTGGGCAGCGAAGGGCACATACCTTCTGGGAGTGAAGGCCGTCATAGCAAAGAGCTACGAGAGGATACATCGCAGCAACCTCGTTGGAATGGGTGTGATACCCATCGAGTACGAAGGCTTCAATCCGCAGGATATCGATTATACAAAGACAATAGACGTTGACATAGGGAGCATCGATCCGGGATCGAAGGCAAAGATTACCTATACGGACAAGAAGGGTGAGAAACACACCATCGATGTGAGGCTCAGGGTAGATACGCCAGCTGAATCGGATTACATAAAAAGTGGCGGTATACTGCAATATTCGCTCAAAAAGATACTGGCCTCATGATTTTTTTTCAATTTTTAGGGCCTTTAGCCTTAATCGAACAATTTTTTAATTTTTATTGTACATCAGGCAATTGCCAGAATTGTACGATCTAATTTCAAGACTGCAACTCATTTATAACCAGGGCGGCGATTAACCGTCATGGACAGCGAAGCGATACCTTCATACGAGGATATCCTTTCTGCAAAGGCCTATTTGGAGGGCCGCATAAACAGGACGCCGCTGATAAAGTCCACGACGTTCGGAAACGAGTACGGTTCCGAGATGTACTTCAAGCTTGAGAATTTCCAGAAGACAGGGTCATTTAAGTCCAGAGGCGCTCTTTTCAAGTTCTCCAAGCTGAGCGAAGATGACAGAAGGAGAGGCGTTTTAACGGCCAGCGCGGGAAACCACGCGCAGGGTGTGGCGTATGCTGCAAAGGTCAACGGCATAAACGCGAAGATCGTAATGCCGGAGTACACCATACCTCAGAAGGTAAACGCGGTCGCCGGCTATGGCGCCGAGGTGATACTTCATGGCTTCGACTACGATGAGGCGCACAGGTACGCTGACGATCTCGCAAGGAAGGAAAACCGGGTTTTCATAGAGGCATTCAATGACAGATGGGTGATATCCGGCCAGGGAACGATAGGGCTGGAGATAATGGAGGACAGGCCTGACATCGACACCATAATTGTTCCTGTTGGCGGCGGTGGCCTCATCTCTGGCATAGCACTGGCGGCCAAGCACCACAATCCGCATGTGCGCATAATAGGCATAGAGTCAGAACTGTCCGATTCCATGAAGGCCTCCTTAAGGGAGGGGAAGATCGTAGCGCATACAAGCGGTGTTAGCATATGCGATGGCATATCTGTCAAATATCCTGGCGATCTGACCTTCAACATAGCAAAAGATTACGTCGATGATATAGTGACGGTGACCGAAGAATCTGTTTCCAAAGCCATATACAGGCTCTTCGAGAGAATGAAGATAGTTGCGGAGCCTTCTGGAGCAGTTGGCCTGGCTGCGATAATGGAGGGCAAAGTCGATGTAAAGGGAAGGAAGGTTGCTATCGTCGTATCAGGCGGCAACATAAACCCGCTGCTGATGTCAAAGATAATATACAAGGAGCTGGAGAACCTTGGGCAGCTGGTGCGCATAGAATGCATAATACCGGACAGGCCAGGAAATCTTTACAGGATTGCGGAGGCCATAGCAAAGAACGGTGGAAATATATACCATGCGGAGGTCGACAATCTCAGGAAGGAGACACCTCCAGGCTTCCAGAGCGTGATATTCAGCGTCAACGTTAGGGGGCAGGATCATCTGGACAGGATACTATCAACGCTCAGGGAGATGGGTTACATCTTCAAAGTAACATGAAGAAGGATCCCATGCATTACTGCGATCTTGATATTGCGGAATGTGACGGTGTCTATCCACCGTCCGAAGATTCTTTTCTTATCATAGAATACGCATCCTGCTCAGGGAAGGCCATAGAGATTGGCTGCGGTACAGGTATAGTTTCCATTTGCTTTCTGAAGAGGGGATGCGACATAGAAGCTGTGGACATAAGCGATCTCGCCGTCGAATGTGCAAAGGACAACGCCTCTAGGAATGGCCTGACTCTGAAGGTATACCGATCAGATCTGTTCTCAGGCGTCAGCGGTACATACGATACGATTCTGTTCAATGCCCCATACATACCTGTAGAGGGCGAGGATGCATCATGGAGCGGAGGAAGGAATCTGGAGGTTGTTTCACGGTTTCTGGGCCAGGCCAGGGAACATCTTAGCGCATCTGGTCAGATCTACATTGTTCTGTCTGATCTGACGGACAACGAAGGCATGTTCAGGATGATGGGTTACGATTATTTCATCATAAAGAAGATCAGCTTTGAATTTGAAGCGATAGTGCTCTACAAGCTGACACTAAAAGCATAAGAAATGCCTTGTCAACAGCTTATGCACGGCCATGATCATCATCAGCAGTAAAATGGGCAAATTGGGTCATGTTTAAGGGATTCGCCGTCATAAAATCATGACCCTGAAGGTCATCCAATACCAAGCAGACGCAATTCTACATTGGGAAAAATGTTATCTACTCCGCAGATAATATTCATGGGATGTTTAAAATATCAATAACGTCAGTGCCATCAAGGGTTGATGAATCAGATCTGGACAGAAGCATAGCATATTTTCTCTCAGACATAGGCTACATACCGAGGATAAGCCCCTCAACAGACATGAACTCCATAAAGAACTCCGTATACTTCAGGCTGTTCAAGGAGTGCTTCCTTATACACAGTGAAAGATACTGGACACCAGAAGAGCTAATGTCCTATCTAAACACAAGCAGATCCACGCTCTACAGGCATCTGAACAAGCTGAAATACCTGGACATACTGGAGGAGATCAAGGATGGAAAGGTGAAAAAATACAGGATAAGATCGGGCGATCTGGAGAAGGCATGGTCATGGGTAGAGATCAACATAAAGATGGCCATAGAAAACTACAGGAACAACGTACAGCACATAAACAGCCTGATAAAGAACGGCAAAGCTTAGTTCGCGCCATTAAATTGATCGGAAGAGACCATTTAATGATGAAACAATAGAGAAAATTCAGGTATTCTACATTAAAATTTTTAGCGAATTGCAGTGGTATTTTCCTGATATGCAGTCTGAAGCGTATCCCTAAGTTGCCCTGCAAGATCCTGATGCCTGAAATCGTTCGCTCCAATATGTTTTTAACCTGTTCGATGATCATGTGCCGTGCCGTTGTACAGTGGGGACAAGATAAGCATCGGAAAGTTTGTGATAGGCAACCCAATGCCAATAGTTGTGACGTCGGTCTTCTACGAGGACGTGAGTACGTTCGTGGAAAGGTTGCAGACAAAGGTTCTATCAGACAAGAATTTATACGAAATACGTTTCGATATGTTCACGGAGAGGGAGATCTCCGATGAAGAGGAGCTAATATCAGCCATGAGAGAGATGGATATAGACTACATATTCACGTACCGTGGAAAGGATGCCAGGAAATACTATGAGACTGCGATAAGGAAGATGGCACCAGCCGTCGATATAGACATGGATCTGATAGGAAAGCTCGAGGCAAAACCCACCGTGACGAAGGTCATAGGATCGTATCACACATCAGATTCCGAAGCCATGATGTCTGCGCTTGATCGCATGATCGATAGTGATGTTGATATGGTTAAGGTTGCCTGTTCCTATTCCGAAGATCAGGAATTTCTGGGAGATCTGAAAAGGATCATAGACATCAGGAAGAATCGCAGGAAGCCCATCGCATATGTACCTATGGGAAGGACATTCTGGAGGGCGCTTGCGGGATACTATGTTTCAGATATAGTCTACGCGATGGCAGACCGGCCGACAGCCTATGGACAGCCACCTGCTGATTACTATTATCAGGCGTTTAAGGCATTGTTTTATTGATTTTTCGTTAATTATTTTCCTGTTTCTTTACTTAAAAAGATGTATTTCGACTGATTTCGTAGCTAGATGATAAGTATAAATTAGAATGGTGCTATTCAAGTCATATGGCATATATTCAAGTGAAGGAGGATGGAACCCTTCAGGTTCCAGATAGAGTAACTATAGGATATATAGAGGGCGATGGAATAGGACCTGATATATCAAAGACAACGATAAACGTACTCAACGCAGCTCTTGACATCGCCTATGGTGGAAAGCGTTCAATAGAATGGAAGAAGATACTTGCAGGAGATGAGGCCTACGATAAGACCGGTGACAGGCTTCCCCAGTCATCGCTAGATGAACTGAAAAAGTGTGTAGTTTCGCTGAAGGGACCTCTGACAACCCCAATAGGAGAAGGCTTCAGGAGCCTTAACGTCACTTTGAGGCAGTACCTCGATCTTTATGCGAACATCAGGCCTGTAAGATACTTCCCAGGCGTGCCTTCCCCTGTAGTTCATCCAGAATATATGAACATGGTCGTCTTCAGGGAGAACACCGAGGACCTGTATGCCGGCATAGAATGGAGGTACGATTCAGATGGAGCCAAGAAGGTCAGGGAATTCTTGGCGTCAACATTCAACATAAACCTAACAAGCGATACCGGCATAGGGATAAAGCCCATAAGCAAGTTCAAGTCCACGAGGCTTGTCAGGAAGGCTATACAGTATGCTATAGCTAACAAGAGGAAGAGCGTAACGCTTGTGCATAAGGGAAACATAATGAAGTACACTGAGGGGGCATTCAAGGAATGGGGTTATGAGGTTGCTAAGACGGAGTTCGGCAACTACACCGTGACGGAAACGGAATACCTTCAGGATCCTGAAAAATACTCGAACAAGATCGTCATAAAGGATCGAATAACGGACAACATGTTCCAGCAGGTCCTGACCAGGACGCAGGAGTACGATGTCATTGCGACGCCCAATCTGAATGGCGACTACCTTTCAGATGCCCTGGCGGCCCAGGTCGGCGGCATAGGCCTGGCACCTGGAGCGAATATAGGCGACCACTATGCCGTATTTGAGGCCGTGCATGGAACAGCACCGAAGTACGCTGGCATGGATGTTGCAAACCCAACATCGCTGATACTCTCCGGAGAGATGATGCTGCAACACATTGGCTGGAACGAGGCTGCGAACATACTCGATGAGGCAATAATGCAGACGTACAGGGATCAGAAGCTGACGCAGGACATTGCAAGGCTTCTTAACGTAAAAGCACTTAAATGCTCTGAATTCGGTGAGGAGATAATCAACAGGATGAAAAAACCTGTTCACTGATCCTTTTTGTTTTTATTCCTCACTCTATCTATATCCATTTTTTCCTCTTCCGTCAGCGTGACCTCTTCTGGTTCCGCGTCCTGAATGTATTCTGGAGGTATCTCCCTGGTCAGGTAGATATCATCGCTGGATCTGTATATATCATGCCCGCTATCAATCATCGATCTCGCGTCTATGCGCAGTATGAAGGGATCATCGATGTGATATAAGCCGGACACATACGATCTCCTGTATGTTCCAGAAAGATGCACCCATGTCTTATCTGAAGGATATATGCCAGCTTCCTTGACAAGCGGCGCTTCAGCGGCCGATGACTGGTAGTACAGGACATCAGGTATGTTGTCTTCAGGCAGATCGCTGAGATCGACCGGTATCGTGTGGCCGTACATAGCTCTGATGAGCACGCCTGAAACCTGATATCTTCCCTTTGGATCGGTCTCGGCCAAGGACAAGATATGGTCAAAAGTTATCCATTTCATTCCCTTGTACTTTCTCAGCACCGTTACTATGCCCGCTATCCTGGCATAGCCATGGCTGTCTAGCCTTATGTGGTACCTCTCTGGATCATGCCTAAGGATGGCTGCCAGCGTCCTGCTGACCTCATCCACCTCCCTCTCATTCATGAGTATCTTTCCCGGCTTTCCGCAGACCGGGCATTCTCTGCCACGATACGGGCCATGGCAAGTTCTGAGCTCAGGCATGTTTACCAGCTATGTAATCACAAACTACCTGATAAACAGATATGTCGGAGAATTTTCCAGCGACCGTATCCGTTACATGTATTTCATCTGCATTTTCCAGGATCTTTGATTCGCTGCTGTTCACGAAGAGGCCATGTATGGCAGACACGTATATTTTCGACGCACCCTTTTGCCTGAGGATCGATGATGATTTTGCTATGGTTCCGCCTGTTGATATTATATCATCCAGTATCAGAACCTTTTTCCCATTAAGATCTATGTCTGGAGCCTTCATTTCAACGGTTCTATCATCTATTCTCTTCTTCTCTATGTAGAAATATTTCTTTCCGAGGGCCTCTGCCACGTGCTTTACTCTTTGCAACCCTCCATCGTCCGGCGATACCACATAATCGATGTCCACATGCCTGTAAAAATCTATTATTGAACGATCGGCATGCAGGTCGGTGAATCTGACCTTTGAATAGCTCAGGGTCTGTTCGTCATGTATGTCAACCGTAGCTATGCTTGTGCTGTAGGAGGCAAAGATCTCCGTGAATATCTGCGACGATATGGGTTCGCCTCTTCTGTATCTCTGGTGCTGCCTTGCATAGCCGTAGTATGGTGCTATGATGTTAACGCTTTTTACTTGATAATCTCTGACTGCCGATAGGCTGAGGATCATCTCTATGATCTCCGCATCGGTGTGTGTATTCCCGATTATGAACACGTCCTCTCCATTCAGATCAGCATCGTACCGAACGTATAATTCGCCGTCTGGAAAACGCCTTTCCTCAGGTAAAACAAGTTCGCTATGGAGCTGTTCTGCAACCTTTCTGGCAAGGCTTGAAGATGATTGAAGGCCTATTATTTTCATAACGCAGAGGTATGCCGAACCCCATTAAAAATTTGAGGATGCAACCATAGGATGAAATAATATTCTTTATCGGTAGAAACATTAAAAACTCCATCCTAACCAATAGCGTAGAGGCTTTATCTGCTGGCAAGATTATATGATTTGTTGCATATAATATGATAGGAATAGCCTCATGCTGAAATGGGTGCATAAGCATGCGATGATAGTTGAAGCGGAAAGCTACGAAGTTCCGGATGAGTGGTGATGCACTAGGAGATGCAGCCATTGGAAGGCCTCTAGCCTGATAGAACCTTGGCAAGAAAAAGCAAGATAAAAATATAACCGAAGGCTATTTTTTTGATACATATGCCGGTCTTGAAAAACATGGTTGGATCTGCGATCTACGTCTATCTAGACAGGCCCGATAAGAAGAATGCACTTGACATTGAATCCATAAAGGGATTGGAGAAAGCGCTGGATGAAGCATGCTCTGATGAAAAGATACGTGCAGTGGCCATATCAGGTAAGGGAAAGGACTTCTCGGCAGGCGCCGATATAGATATGCTGTCCTCGTTCGACAGCTCTTCAGCCTATGAATTCAGGATGGCCATGAACCGTTTATCCAGGAAGATGAGGGATCTTCCGAAACCCGTGATAGCGATACTGAAGGGATACTCACTGGGAGGAGGCCTTGAGCTTGCAGAATCTGCTGACATAAGGATAGCATTGAAGGACGCCATCATAGGGCAGCCAGAGGTCTCCATAGGAATAAACGCAGGGGCTGGTGGAAACGTCATACTGCCAAGGATCGTGGGCAGCGGAATAGCCATGTACATGGCGATGAGCGGGCGCAGGATGAACGCCAGCGAGGCAAAGGCCATTGGCCTTGTGGACGAAGTTGTGGACGATGAGGATCAGGCGAGGAAGATAGTTGAGGATATCTCGTCAAAACCGGCGGTGACCCTTCAGTACATAAAGAAGCTCGTCAATGCATCACTGGACCTGCCAGTCGACCGCGCTATGGAGGAAGAGGCATTATATTTCTCCATGCTATTCACACGGAAAGAGGTAACGGATCTGCTGAACAGATGGAGGAAGAGATGATGATTCTCGGTGTTGATGGGGGTTCTACAAAGACGCTTGCCATAGTTTTCGATGAACGCAGCGAAAGGATAATGGGTGTAGGCATATCCGGCCCATCAAATTTTACCAATGCCCCAAGGGAAACAGCCGAATCCAATATATCAGATGCAGTGCGCAAGGCATGCTCCGAGGCAGGAACAGACCTGGATGGTATCGGGATAAGGGTATTCGGGCTTGCTGGCATAGGGGACAGCAGGGAAGCCACAGAACTTGGGAAAGACATAGTCCGATCCATCGTTGGCCATGCTGATGTTTATTCAGACGGCCTGGGTGCATACAAGTTTGCGAATTTGAATGACGATGGCGTTGTTTTTGCCCCTGGCACTGGGAGCGTGGGTTTCATAAAGAATGGCAGCGATCCTGAGAGATTTGGAGGTTGGGGCTGGTTCATAGGCGATGAAGCCTCCGCTAGCTGGATGGCAAAGCAGGCCATACTGTTTGCTGAACGGGAACATGATGGCATAGCAGAGACAGGCTTCCTCGATGTCGTCAGGCGTTATTTCGGCATGGATCTCTATGAGACCGTTTACGCAATATCAAAGGAGAAGATAGCTAAAAGGGTTGTAGCTGCTCTTGCGCCACAGGTATCTGCTATGGCGAGATCAGGAAACAGATACGCCATTTCAATATTTGAGGAGAGCTCATCGTACATTGCGGATCTGCTGAATGCCAAGTCCAGAATCTTTGGAAGATCTGGAAAATATTCGGTTCTAGGTGGCACAATGCTTGCAGGAGATTTCTACAGGGATATGATCAGGAAGAAGAGCAGCGTCGATGTCAGCATATATTATGGTTACCAGGTTGCAATAGGCGATGTTCTAATCGGCATAGAGAAGAAGGGAAGCATCAGCGTGGATCTGAGGAACAAGATGATAGATCAGCTGAACTCTATCCTTGAAAATAAGAAGGAGGACATCAAGAAATTCCTCTTCCTGGACAGCGTACCTACATCCTAAGATATCCTTCTCTTTTCCATCTCGAATTCGATCAGGAGATCCTCCGGTATATTTCCTATCTGGCTGAAGTAATCTCCGATACTCTTCATTTCCTCCCTCCATCCATCTCTGTCGATCCTGAAGAGTTCCTCCATATCCTGTTTGGTAAGGTTCAGGCCATCTGTGTTTATATTCTCAGGGATGTATCCAATTGGGGTCTCTATGGCATTGTCATTGTGGTCCAGCCTATACAGTATCCATTCTATGACCCTGAAGTTCTCGGAGAAGCCCGGCCATATGAAAGACCCATCCTGTCTTCTTCTGAACCAGTTGACGTAGAATATCTTCGGCCTGCGGCTTAGCTTCCGTCCCATCTCTATCCAGTGCCTGAAGTAATCAGATATATTGTAGCCGCAGAAAGGACGCATGGCCATCGGATCCCTCCGGAGTTCGCCTACCTTTCCCTCAGATGCCGCAGTCTTCTCCACGCCCATCGTCGCGCCCATGAAGACGCCGTGGTTCCAGTTGAATGCCTCGTAAACGAGAGGCACCAGTGATGCGCGCCTGCCACCGAACAGTATGGCAGAGACTGGAACACCTTCCGGATCTTCCGATCTGTCCGATAAAAACGGATAATTTGAAAGCGGAGACGTAAACCTGGAGTTGGGATGCGCTATTGGTTCACCATCGGGTTTCCTGAGAACACCTTTCCAATCGTACAGTTCCTCCTGCAGCGGATCGAGGCCCTCCCACCATGGTTCGCCTGTCTTCGTCATGCCTGTGTTGGTGAATATGGTATTTCTGCTCAGCGTGATCATGGCATTTTTGTTTGTTCTGTAGTTCGTACCAGGTACAACGGCAAAGAAACCGTTTTCAGGGTTTGTAGCGTACAGCATACCGTCCTTCATCTTCATCCAAGCTATATCGTCGCTTAAGAGCCTGGTCTTCCATCCAGCCTCTGCATACTGCTTTGGAGGGTTTATCATTGCCAGGTTTGTCTTTCCGCTGGCGCTGGGGAATGCACCTGTTATGTAAACCTTTCTTCCATGCGGGTCTTCCACCTCAAGCAGCAGCATGTGCTCTGCCAGCCACCCCTCTTTTCTTGCCCTCACCGAAGCTATCCTGAGTGCATGGCATTTCTTGCTCAGTAGTGCATTTCCACCGTAGTTTGTATTAACGCTGAGTATGTCAGCATCCACCCCTTCAGGCTTGTCCCACGGGATATGTATTATGAACTTGTTTCCAGGATCAAGCGTGCCCGTCGCATGCACGCCCTTAACGAACTTTTCAGGCATGCTTCCAATAACCTGTTTGCCCATCCTCGTGATGTAGTGGAGATTAAGCACAACGTATCTGCTGTCGGTGATCTCAATGCCATAGTCTGTGAATCTTGAATTAAGCGGGCCCAGTGCATAAGGTATTACGAACATGGTTTTTCCTCTGTAAGCACCTCTGAAAAATTTGTTCCAAACTTCGCTGACCTGTTGCAGCGTCATGTGGTTGTTCAGAGATCCGGCCATGCTGGCATCGGGCGCTGCTATGAATGTCCGTTCCTCACTTCTCGCAACATCCGTCCTATCGCTCCTGTATAGGAACGAGTTTGGATAACGATTCTCATTGAGCTTTATGAACTCACCAGATTTGATTAATTCATTGGATATCTGTTTGAACTCCTCAGGCGTCCCATCACATACCACAACATCCTCTGCCTCTGTGAATTTCTTTATTCCCTCTATCCATTTCATTGCATGCTGATTGAGTTCTGATTCGTCGATCGCGAGCATAGTTGTTTCAGCTGAAAGATGGTATATATAAATATCTGATCCATGGAATGCAGTGTATACATTAGGCAGATGTACCATTATATGAGTTCCGCAACGAAAGGTTTTATTTAAAAGATATAATTTATTAAATTAATATGATTATCACAAATAAATATAATGGATCATAATTTAAAGAATCATGGTAAAATTGATATCTTCATCCTCATGCAGGGCTCAGTTCGAATTCTATGCGTTTGTTCTTCCTGCCCTTATTCTCTATCTTCCTGAGCACTATTTTTCCAACTTCTCTAGTGTTTGCAACGTGCGTACCGCCATCTGATTGTTCGTCCAGCCCCTCTATGACTATTATTCTTACAACGGGAAGAGATTCTATGAGCTTCCTTCCTGGCTCCGTCCTTGCGAGATTTGGTCTCTTCATGGCCTCCTCCCTTGATATGTTTTCCGCGTATACGCGATGGCCTTCGGATATAAATTCGTTAGCCTCCTGTATAATCTGATCCACGAACTCCTTTGTGAAATTCTCGATGTTCATGTCAATGCGGGAACGATCTTCATAGATCTGCCCGCCGGTCAGCAAGGCCTCAGAATTGTGCTTTGCTGACACAATACCATCCAGTATGTGGATCGCAGTATGATACCTCATGTGGGCATATCTGCGCTCCCAGTCTATCTTTCCGTATATCCTATCACCGGCTTTCAGGCCGTCTACGCTCTCAAGGATGTGAACAACATCGTCACCATGCTTCTGCACATCCACAACTCTGTAAGTCTTGTCGTCATTCACAATGATTCCGGTGTCGTTGGGCTGGCCTCCACCGGTTGGATAGAACGCAGTTCTGTCAAGCACAATGCCGTTGGAGTCCACAGAAACAACCTCAGCCTGGAACTCCTTCATATACATGTCGTCGTAATACAGTTTTTCTGTCACGGTACACAGCATGCTATCATGCCTTAAACGCTTTGCCATTGTGAATACACAGATCTGTGTAGCAAGGCTTAAATATAATAAAAAAATGCCTGACCATGGCAAATCTGATAAGAAAGGAAGACAGAGAATACCTTAAGGGGGAGTTTGAAAAGTATCTCAAGAACGATGTTGATCTTGTGGTTTTCACTTCAAATGATGAGAACTGCAGGTACTGCAAAGAAACTGTTCAGCTTGCAACTGAAGTATCGGAAATAAATCCGAAGATACACCTGAAGGTTTATAACTTCGATGAAGACAAGGAGATGGTGAAGAAGTACGGAGTTGAGAAGTATCCGGCAACCATCGTTTCAAAGGCAGGTGTCGAGGATGGCAGGATCGTCTATTACGGCCTTCCGTCTGGCTATGAATTCGGTTCGCTGATAGAAGACCTCAAGAATGTATCGATGGGAGAAGCAGACGTTTCATCAAAGGCTGCAGAACTCATATCAAAGATCGACAAGCCAATAACCATAAAGGTCTACGTTACGCCGACATGCCCGTACTGCCCGAGAGCAGTTGGAACAGCGCATAAATTTGCACTTCTCAATCCGAACATAAAGGGTGAGATGATAGAGGCGCTGGAGTTCGAGAATGAGGCCGAAGAGGTCGGTGTTTCCAGCGTTCCGCATATAGTCATAAACAACGATGTTACATTCATAGGCGCGTACCCGGATGACCAGTTCGCGGAGTACGTTATGGAGGCCTACGACCATCAGTAAATAAAATTTACTATATCTTGTAATAATTTTTTTTGCATTGATTATTATTCTATATAATAGTTTTCATTCAATCCTGATGAGTTTTGCCTTGCAGATCACATCATAACTTAATTCTATGGATTTGCAAGAGAGTATATATTTTGCTAAAGAAAAAGTTAAATAATCTATTTCCGATTATACACTATGGACAGTAGTAATGACGATAAGAATAAGGGGACCAGCTATCAGCCACCCTCCGGTGGTGGATACAAGCCCCCTTCTTCCGGAAAGAAAAACAGAAAGCTTGTCTGGGCGGTTGTTGCGGTTGTCGTAATAGTGGTAGTAGCCACCGTGAGTGTTGAGGCATACTACTCAAACAAGGCAGCGCACACGATAACAATATGGAGCTCCCAGAGTGCAGGCGGGGAGACGCAGGTATTTGATCAGGCTGTGAAAGCGTTCGAAGCAAAATATCCTAACATAACGCTTCAAATAGATACAGCTGTTGCAGTTGGTTCTGCATCCACATATCTTACGGCAGCCCATGCGGGTAAAGCACCTAATGTGTACAGGGATACTAGCGACGATGCCGCAGTTCTTTGGGCTTCAGGATCGCTGATAAACATGAGCGATGAATTCAACAGTTCCTACTTTTCGCAGTTTGAGCCAGCAGCATTGAATGACTGGACGTACCATGGAAGCATATACGGTATACCCATCAACATAAACGGGAATGCACTCTACTACAACAAGATGTATGTAAAGACACCGCCAAAGACAATATACCAGCTTATACAGGACGCGAAGAGTGTTACTGGCGAAAAGGCTCCAAATGGAAAGACTGTATATGGCTTCCCCTACGGCCTGGGGCTATGGTATGGCTACAATGCAGCTGCGTGGTTCCCTGCATTTAACGCGACAATCTTCAATTCCTCGATGTATCCGCAGCTGAACTCTGTAAATTCTACTAAAACGATCGGATTCCTCTACAATCTCACTTATTATTATAAGGTCAGCCCAACCGGGCTAAGCAGCCAGACAGACGTCATAAGCATGTTCGAGGATAATGAATCAGCATTCATAGAGGAGGGCCCATGGGAGCAGTCAACATTTGAGAGCTATCTCGGAAGCAATCTCGGCGTTGCCCCACTGCCATTTAACAATGCCACAGGATCATGGGTTGAACCAATCTGGGGTTCTATAGGCTATGTGGTTTCCAACAGCAAGGCTAGCGGTGCAAACCCGACTCAGATATGGGCCTCAATACAGTTCGTGAAGATGATGACAAACGTAACAAACCAGGAGCTACTATTCAAGGAGGCCGGTGATTTTCCATCGGCAATAGCTGCAAATAACTGGGCAATAAGTCATAATTCCACAGATCCATACGCACAGTACTGGTTTGATCAGGAAGCACACACACAGATACAGCCAAACTATCTTGCATTCAACGCATACTGGACGCCATTCAACACGCAGATGTATGCTCTATATGTTGGAGGTTCTGGGAACATAACACAGGCAGCAACCGCTCTGGAGAATCAGATAATCGCCACGATGAAATCAGCTGGATATCCACCATTCATCTCTGCAACTACGATCTCGCTTCTGCAGGTTTCCTCTGCAAGCGAGAATCTATATTTCTTCGCTGAAAGTTCAGTTAGCGGAATAAAATTATAAGCAACGCTAGGCTTTAGCTATGAAGAGCATGAAAACATCTAACATATCAAATTTTTTCAATAAGAATCTAGATTGGAAGAGCATCATCTATGTCTTACCGGTGATAGCCGTTCTGATATTCCTCGACTTCTACCCTATAGGTGTTGGCATATACTTCTCCTTCACAAACCTCAATGTTGTGCATTTCTACGATTATAGTTTCATAGGCCTTGCAAATTACGTATCTATAGTGACCTCCAGCGCATTCCTACAGATAATATTGCATACGATAATATGGAGCGTTGGAAGCACGGCTCTAATGGTGCCGATGGGCTTTGCCCTTGCACTTGTCATCAACCAGAAAGGCCTTATAGGAAAGAGATTCTACAGAACTCTTATACTCTTTCCATGGGCTTATCCAGCCTTTATCACGCTCCTTATATGGAAAAATATGCTTAGTTACCATTTTGGAATAATAAACGAAGTCCTGAACGCAATTGGAATAAAAGGGCTTTTTTGGCTTGGAAGCCCTTCACTGGCCATGCTCTCCCTGATACTCGTGAACCTGTGGCTTTCATTTCCATATTATACATACGTTTTTACCGCTTCCATACAAAGTATCCCGTCCGAGTTATACGATGCAGCTGAGATGGATGGATATGGCACTTTGCGGACGCTCAGGCGTATAACAATTCCAATGCTCAGCAGGCAATTCGCTTTCATAACGATATTCGGTTTCATATTCACATGGAACAACTTCTATCCTGTATTCCTGCTTACAGGTGGCGGGCCACTGATATCCACGCAGATACTCATTACCTACTCCTACTATGAGGCCTTCACATACCTTGCCTATGGTGTTGGAATTGCCTATGCAATAATTTCCATACTTATCCTGCTAGTACTGGTTGTGCTTGCAAATAAGTACACCAAGATGATGCAGGTGCTCTATTAGGTGGTAAAATGGAAGAAACAAATGAGAATAAGAATATGAGGCGCCCAAGATACGCAGAGGCTTATATGCGTAAGAATACGTATTATAAGCGCATTTCTTTAATCAAGAAGATCCTCTCGCACATAATACTCATAATAGTTGGGATATATTCCATATTTCCGATATATTATGTAGTTTTAACATCCCTGAGCTCTGTGAACAGCATAGCTGAAACAAGCCTGTCTGATCTTCTCCCCAAATTCTTTTCGCTATCAAATTATTACCTGATACTTTTCAAGTATCCCTTCTTCACATGGCTAGGGAACACACTTATATTCTGTACAGCTTCCACAGCGATAGGAATTGCATTCGCAATAATAGCCGGCATAGGCATGGCGAGGTTCAACATACCTGGTAAGAAGGCGATCCTATACATGATGCTAATACTGACCATGTTTCCGTTTGTTGTTATGGTTATACCACTCTATTTCATGTTTGCAACGCTGCATCTTATTGATACGTACCAGGGCCTCATACTGGCATACACCGGCGGTGCCCTGATATACTCATCTTGGTTGATAATGAACTATGTAAACTCCCTGCCAAAGGACTATGAAGAAGCAGCACAGCTTGACGGTCTTACGCAGTCACAGGCCTTATTCAGAATATTGGTTCCAATGTCAAGGCCAGTGATAATATTTGCAGTACTGGTCGCATTCATGGGTCCATACACAGATTATGCTCTTGCAGGGCAATTCATAACGACACCGAGTATGTACACACTGGCCATAGGTCTTTACTACACTTCAACAGGGACAGTGGTCATGAATTACAACGTTTATGCGGCTTTCTCCGTTCTCATGGGCCTTCCTCTGTTCATACTCTTCTTCGTGTTCCAGAAATACCTCGTCAGTGGTTTCAGTCTAGCTACGTATAAATGATTTTTTGCACAGATAATTATTCATAATTTTTTAAATTAATTTCCGTATTTTCTGCTTATTTCTATCGTAAATGTACATTGAAAAAAATATTTATAGAGATTAGGGTTTATTATACCATGCAAAGTAGTAATAAGATGATAATAGTTCTAGTAATGGTCTCTCTCTTTCTTACCTCGCTTATGGCATCTTCAGTGTCAGCAGCCTCTCCGATGCCTTCGCAGCCCATACAGGTGACGCAAGGAAGCATAAGCTTCACAGGCAACGTTAAAGCAGACTTTTCTGGACACCTCATTTACAGGAATACGGAACCTTCGCTCTGGGGAAGTAATAATAATATATCATCATTTTATGTTTCGTTCAACGCAACGGATCTTTTTCTCGGAATTGAAGAGAACATCAGCAGCAACGCCCTTTACGTTTTCATAAGCAACGGTACCGATTCGCCTTACGGAACTTACGAAATATCGAATCTCAACGTCTGGGCGAGAAACATAAAGTTCTCAAGTCCGATCAACTACTTTTCTGCAGCATATTTTGGTGGAGATAATACGGGCATAACGGGATACGGAACATATCTCATCAATACCTCTCTCGCAAACCCATCACCCAATGCAAATCTGATACCTAGTACCTTCAGGTTCAATTCATCTGCAAACACCACAGAGATAGCAATTCCCTGGACATCCTTGTTTCCGGATGGCTACACCGGGCAGCTCATTATGAACTTTTCACTCTTCGTGGTGGGTGGAGAAGGATCATGGGTGGGAACTGGCATACCGTATCATCAGCAGGGTATATACAGCGATGGTAGCCAGCCATTCTTTATGGTCAATAATACACTTTCTCTGGACTTCGGGCACATGAATATACCGTCTTCAAGGCCAAAACCAATAGATCTTGCCATAATATACAATGATCATCAACCGCTCTACAAGATCGTCGGATCAAACAACTACGTACTGCCCTGGACGGAAGTACACGCCACTTCCGAATACATTGAACAGGCGCTCATTGCACACATGTTCCCGCAAATAAATGTAACATATGAGCTGTCCGGATCGCTCCTTTATCAGCTCGTAAACATATCCACGGATCCTTACTATAATAACACATTCATACAGTATGCATTCATACCTTACAGCGAACTGAACACAACACAGAATCAGAGTTTACTGGCGAACATAACAGCGGACTACTTCAGCATACCGTCCTACGTGTATAAGCTGGACGAACCAGCTTCCAATGAATACCTTGAGCTTCACAATATATGGGCTTCCGGTGGAAAATTGAGCAAGGCACAATTTGAAGATGCCAAGGTGCTCTGGTTCCTGTATGATATCAGCACACCTCTTGTTGAGGGTCAGCTCGGATCCACCTGGATGAACAGCACAATTTGGGCCATGCACAATCAAACCTCGTTCAGCCAGAGAGACCTGACGGAGATACTCCACTATTCAAAATGGCTTACCGGACAGGTTATACCAGCTTTCAGGAATGATATGCTTGGAAATGATCTGGGGAGCGACAACGTTGAACTATTTACAAGCCCATTCTATCACCCGCTTACGCCGCTGCTACTGGCCAATAATATATCTGGACCGGATGGAACTATACAGAAAGCCTCTTATTACAGCGATGTGCTGGCTCAGATGAATATAAGCAGGGGTCAGTTCCACGAACTCTTTGGGCAGTGGCCATCAGGTATGTATGCCCCAGAGTTCACGGTATCATATCAGATGATGCAGGCCATAAATGAATCCGGAGCCATATGGAGCAACAGTGCTGAAGCAACCCTTCGTGCTTCCGGAATAAATGCGCTGGGATATGACTTTGGTAACGGTGGCAACGTATCCCAGATGATGAACCTTTACACCCCATACATAGCATTGGGACCAAACAACACCTCGGTTTACATGTTCTTCAGGGACGGGTACATATCAAATAACTGGGCGTTCAACTACGGCAACCTGCCAACATGGACCGCAGTGGACAACATTATAAATTATCTCAAAGGGGTTTACAGCGCAATCCCGGCACAGTATCATCAGAGAACATTGGTAACAATCGGTATAGACGGAGAGAATTGGATGTTTATGTCTCCGTTCGCAGAGGATGGCGTTCCGTTTCTCGAGGATCTCTATACAGCTCTGGAACAGAACTCTACATATATTCACACCGTTACGCCTGAACAGTTTATAAATCAGATTAAAAATGAGGGAATTAAACTACCAGTGATACAGCACCTTGCTACCGCAGGCTGGAACAGCGGAAATGGAGAAGCTGCTCCCTATCAGAGCAATATATACCTTACGCAGTGGTCTGGGGATTCTGTTCAGGACTTTTACTGGCAGGCACTAAATGAGGTAAGAAGTGAAGTTTTGACATATCAGAAGATAAACAATTTAACGCAATTGCAGAACTATTCATCTTTTGAAAACAACCTTACCGCCAACAGCATTGAGGGCAATCTGACAAGGGCATGGAACGGCATCTACGCAGCAGAGGGAAGCGACTGGTTCTTCCAGATGGCTCCATGGACCATAAGCAGTTCGAACACGCTTCCATTTGACTACATTTTCAAAGGGGATCTTACATATGCGCTGAAGCAGATAGGCGCAAAGGTGCCGAATTATCTTACACTTGGTTACACTCCACCTCTGGTTCCGACTTCGATGGGAAACTACACTGTTCAGCATTCCCCATCTCTGAACGGATACCCGGGTGAGACCATCAGCACTCCCTACGGGATAGCTTCAACTCCGGTTGTGAGAAACCAGTGGAATGGCAGCATAGAGTACACCGATAACAACGCTTCGCATGGAGGCGTATCGCAGGTTGATATAGAGTACAATTCAACAACGCTGTTCGTTCAGGTCTACATAAACGGTCCAGCGTGGATTTACGGCATCGATCCGCTGAACAGCATTGGTGTCTACATTTCAATGCCTGATCCTACGATGGGAAGCAACATCAGCAATGACGTCCAGAGTTCTTCATTCTACACGGTAAATGGTTTGCAGAGTCTCGACTTTGCAGCCATGTACGCTGCTGTGATCAACGTGTCCTCGTTCAGTGATGGTGCGGGTTATTACAATTCATTCGTGTCGACCGGCCTTGACCACTGGTCTATTTTGCCACATAATCCAAACATGATCGCCTTTGCCAGATCAGTGGTGCAGTTCGCCATTCCCATGTCTATGATCGGCATAGTGCCAGGCGAATCATTTGAGATGGGGGTGTATGCCTACGATGGGCAATGCAATATCAGCAGTTCGCTATCTCCAGTTTACATAGATATACCACAGTCCATCGCTGCTTATGTACTTGTATCCTCTATACACAACACAGTTCCGCCAGTAGGGGATGGATATTACACCTATCCTGATCAGCCGACGCAGATACCTCCTGGATCGCTGAATCTTGAATACGTAAATGTATCTGAGAATCAGTTCAATGTATTGTGGGCGTTCAAATATGCACAGCTCTGGAACATATGGAACGGGCCGCTTGGATTTTCTAACCAGATAATAAACATCTTCCTATCAAATGGAAGCACGTCTGGAAATACATACCTGGGAAGTGGACCGAACGCAGAATCCAGCATACCGTGGCAGAAGATGATATACATCTCTGGATGGGCAACCTATGTGCAGACATTGACCGGTACCTATTCGAATGGAATACTCGTATCTGTAAACCTGTCGCTTGGCGAAATATATGTTACAATACCGATAGAATACCTGGGGCAGAACTTTCTATCATATAGATACCTGATAGTTGCTGGATCTTACGATGGATACGGCGTGGATGGATGGAGGGTTGTTGACCAGTACAACACTACGAATGGTGGCTGGCAGGGCGGTGGAGGATCGCCACCATGGAGTTCTAATATATACACGTACATAGCCCCGGCTACCGTTGGTGAGGGAACGCTGACCCAGCAGGAGGCGCTGTCGAACTTTTCTGTTGGACACTATGCCACTCTTGTCCCGATAACGCTTCCACCGTTGAATGAAACTTTGAGAATCTCGCTGGAGAAGGTAAATAGCATCGTATACGAATTTCCCAGTGTGATCAGATCCGGACGGAACTTTTACATGTACTTCATATCCAATATGAGCGGCTCGAACAGAGTCTACGTTTCTTCCACGAATGATTTCATCTCATGGAGCAAGCCAGTAGCGATACCTGGTACTGATGGCGCAGAGGATCTGAGTGTTTCATCCTGGATGGGGAATGTGTATCTGGCATACATGCTTGGTTCGGAGATCATAATCGAGGTAGGCCATGGATCCATTTTCAGGCAGATTTACGTCATGCATTCCAGCGCGATCAGGATCAGCATCTATTCCTATGGTTTCACCGTCTATCTGCTCGAGAGCTTCAAGACAAGCAATGGTTACTATTACGCACTCGTGCATATAAGCAACGGACATGTTACCAGCGAGATGATTCCTGTGATGGGCAGTTCTCCAGGTTCGCTAAGCGGTGCTATGGGCATGATCACAGTTTCGTACTACACCAAGAACATCGGTTACGACGCATTGCATATCATTCTGATGAACAGGAATATGCGTACTGTCTTAAAATACAGTGCAAACATTCATGAAGATCTCACTGGGGGAATATCGGTTGCATCCTCTCCATTTGGAATGCTTTTAGTGTCATATGTATCAACATCTGGTGAGTCTTACATGCTGAAAGTGGCAGCCATAAACCTGTTAATGAATAGTTGTTCAATGTATACTTACAATATAACATCATCAGCATTTGATATATCAAATCCATACATTGCATACACGCAGTTCGGAAGCATTATACTTGCATGGCATCAGGTGTACAACCTAAACAACACGGTGTTTGCAATGCGGTTAAATATGGGTACAATGCTTTTCAGCGATTTCTTTTCATCACCAATATTACAGCCGATCCCGTATCTTTACCAGGAAGCATGCCCTTCATTCCTCAGTGTATACAACTTCGGTATTCCGCTGGAAATAGCCACCAGCAACTATAATCCAGAAAATATTGAAATTTATTAATTCATAATTTTGCAGTCCGAATCAGGCCTCGGCAACGCTTATCTTTTTTCCGTTCCACAGTAATTTTCCTGAGCTTTTGTCAAAGATGAGCAGCCTGTTATTCAGAGGTATCAGTTTAACCTCCTCGCCTATTCTTCTTTCTTGGAGCAAAGAAGTAGCTCTCACAATTCTTGTGCCAGTATTCTTCACGATATAATACTCAAGCCGTCTCCGTCCAAGAGGCTGTATCGCTTCAAGCTCAGCAACGAAGCCTTCATCGCCTTCTCCAATATCCTCAGGTCTAATGCCTACAGTCACTTCAGCGACATTGTCTGGGAATTCCTGCCCTATGTCAAGCTTGAATTCGTTGATCCTCAGAATCTTATCACGGCCTTCGGTGACTATTGTTCCATCTATGAAGTTTATTGGTGGATCTCCGACAAATCCAGCTATAAAGGTATTAGCAGGTGAATCATAGACATCCATAGGCCCTCCTACCTGTATGAGATTTCCCCTGTTTATAACGCCAACCCTATCGGCAAGTGTCATAGCCTCGATCTGATCATGAGTGACGTATATTGTTGTGATACCCAACTGCTCGTGCAATTTCTTCAATTCAACTCTCATCGTGCCTCGCAGTTTCGCGTCGAGGTTCGATAATGGCTCATCCATGAGGAAAACAGCCGGCCTCCTAATGATTGCACGTCCCAGCGCAACTCTTTGCCTCTGTCCCCCCGATATCTGTCCCGGTTTCATGTTTAAAATGCCCTCTATATCAAGTAGCTTAGCAACCTCCCTTACGCGTTCGTCTATCTCCTGTTTACTGATCTTCTGGATCTTGAGGGGAAATGCTATATTGTCGTAAACGGTCATGAAGGGATAAAGAGCATAGTTCTGGAAGACCATTGCCATATCCCTATCCTTCGGAGGAAAATCCGTGATTTCATACTCATCTAGGAATATATGACCGGAATCAACTTTCTCTAGTCCTGCTATTATCCTCAGCATGGTAGATTTCCCAGAGCCGCTAGGGCCGAGAATAACAAAAAATTCACCATTGTTGATCGTGAGATTGATATCGAAAACACCTGTATGAGGTCCATTAGGCGAATTCTTTCCGAAATCTCTGGTTACATGTTCCAGCCTCACTACCGTCATGATGATAGTGTAGTCTTAACAGATAATTTAAACTTTTGTAATTTATGCTTCCATGCGTGGTATGTCATTAAGATTTCAATTTATAACGAATCCTGGCTATTCGTTACATAGTACGAATTATATGTCATCAGCCATTTTGAACCCCATGCCTTCAGATCGTTGAGAACTACCTTCAGATCCATCCCCTTTTGTGTTAGCGAATACATGACACGAAAAGGCTGTGTCGAAACTACATTTCTAGCTATGATGCCTTTTTCCTGAAGCCTTTTGAGCGTATTGGAAAGCGTTTTAGGACTCATGTTCCCCGCCATTCTGAGCATGTCATTGAATCCAAGGCTGCCGTCAGAAAGAAATCTTATCACAAGTAGATCATTCTCGTTTCCGACCTCTCTAATTGCCTCCACTATGGGGCATGTTTCGCCTTTGTCCAATCACACCACCTTTATTAATGTGGGTATAGTTAGTGAACATAGAGTTATTTAAAATATTTAAATGTTTATTCTATATCAGCTTCAGTAAATGTAGTAGGTGAAAAAATGGAAGTACTTAAGACATGGATGGCGGATCCCGTGCATTCGAACGTTGAGTTCGTGGTAAGGCACATGATGATATCCCGTGTAAGGGGCAGCTTCAAGAAGTTTGAGATAGCGTTTAACGGTGATCCGGAGAATCTGGAAAGCGGAAAGGCCACCGCAAAGATAGAGGTCGCAAGCGTCTTCACCGGCGATAATGGCAGGGACGACGATCTAAGGTCCTCGAATTTCTTTGAGATCTCGAAATATCCATACATAACATTCGAGTCAACAAAGATAGAGAAGGTATCCGGCGATCAGTACAAGGTGCATGGAAATCTTACGATAAAGAATGTCACAAAAGAAGTAATATTTGATGGAGAGCTGGGTGGAAAACTCAAAGATCCTTACGGAAATCAGAGATTCGGATTTTCTGCTACAGCCTCTATCAATCGCAGGGAGTTCGGGCTCACATGGAACATGGTGCTTGACAATGGTGGCGTGATGGTTGGTGATGTGGTTAAGGTGGAACTTGCGCTGGAAATGGTGGAGATGAAACAGAGTTGAAGGCAAAGATACCAGAGTACGTGTTCGAGGGATCGGTTACATACGATGGTGCTGGGGTCAAGCTGCGGAGAATGTTCGGATCTCAAAGAACCACAGCCATAACCGATCCTTTTCTTTTAATGGATATGTTCGGCTCTGATAACAGGGCCGACTACGATAACGGTTTTCCATGGCACCCGCATAGGGGTATAGAAACGATCACGTATCAGATCAAAGGCAAGACTTTCCATGAGGACAGCGAAGGGCACAGGGGCATCATTGCGCCAGGCGAGATACAATGGATGACCGCAGGCAGCGGAATATTCCATGAGGAGATGCCAAAGCCGATTTACTACGGAGAGGAGAATAAGTATCGGGAGAGGAACGATTCCAATGCTGGAATACAGCTGTGGCTCAATATGCCAGCATCTTCAAAGATGGCGGATCCGGCCTACAGGTCAATAAGATCGGATCAGATACCTCAAATTTCAGATGACTATGGAAATCGTATAAGGATCGTTGCGGGTACGGTGAACAGGGTAAGCGGAGCACTAAACGAGAATTTCCAGTATGATCTCATGCAGAGAATCGATCCATATTACGTAGAGATACTAATGGAACCAGACACTAGAACCAGCTTGTCTGTTCCAGAAGGGCATCGCGCTATAATGGCCATTGTAGAGGGTAGCATTAGGGTTAATGGATCCACCTTCAATGAAAAAAACGTCGCGGTGCTCTCAAAGGAAGGGACTGATATATTCATCGATTCGCAGGCAAATTCTAGGTTGATATTTCTGGCTGGCAAACCGCTCAATGAGCCCATAGCATGGTACGGGCCTATAGTCATGAACACTAGGGATCAGCTGATCCAGGCATTCAATGAACTCCAGGAAGGAAAATTTGTAAAGAATAGGAATCCGGTTTGGCAGTGAGATATAACGCGAAACGATATCACATGCGTTGTTTCTTTTTTGTGAGGTATTCACATATCCGGTGTTCCTAAGAGGAAATATTAAGTCTTCATGGATTTGTGCCATTTTTGGAAACACCGACTCATCTTAAAATAAGCGTAATTGTAGTATAAAAAAGCCCTCTACTGCTTCTGCGATATCGCCTGTTTGTTGGGTATCCAGACGTTCATTGTGAGTGTTTCAAGCTTTATATCCTCCATTCTGGCAGTTTTTCCGCCCACAGAATACACCCTTTCGTTGTCCTTGATGAAGAAGGTATGCTTGAACCCTGGTATGAGGTCTATTCCGGTTATTGTGCCCTCTATTTTCACCTGTCCCGTGGCACTGTAGCCCGTGACGATTCCGGATACGCTGTAAGATCTCTTGAAAAACGAATCAATTGCTTCACAGCTCAGCCATGCGGTGGAAAATTTTATGTTCTGCCTCACCGGAAAGTCATGGAACATGTCTGAAGGGCCCCAAATTGTGTGGTAGAAATAATAGTTCAGTATATGTATGAGCTCGTTCTCGTCAAAGTAAAGAGCATATCCCTCGGAATCCTCAGTGCTCTCAACGTTGATCAGGCCATGCTTTCTGTCAGCGATCATTACCTGTGAAGCTGACCCTCTCCTGATTCTGATCACTATATCCTCTGGAAAGGTCCTTAGAAAGTCCAACTCAGCATCGGGAAACGCCACTATCACAACGGTTATTCCGCGCTTTGCCGCATCTATGAAATACTTTTTCAGATACCTGATATTCTCATAATTGAGTGAGGCTATGAGTTCATTTTCGGCCTCATTTATCACATCCTTCATCTTCTCTCTGATCTGAAAATTGTTCTTGATCATCCAAAGATAGGGGTTGCTTTCTTTGAATTTCTTCTGCTGCTCTATATAGCTCTCAATCCTTTTCTTATAATCCCTTATTTCAATAAGCTTTCTATCGATAAAATTGTCGATGGGTACAGCCCGGTAAATCTTCCTCTTTCCTGGACTGACCTCCACAGCGCCCTTGGATTCAAGGCTTTCAAATATGTCATAAACTCTGGGTTGCGGCACCTTTGACAGTTTTGCCGTTTCCGTTGCACTGTTTGGGCCATAGATCAGGAGTGTTTTGTAAACCTTTATCTCGTAAGGTGTCAGTCCAAGCTTTGACAGATAAGAAAAAGCATCCTCCTCTTCATTCATAAATGTATATTATATGGACAAATTAATATTTTTTTATTCTCCAAGTATCATCTTCGCTGCTTTTATCGGTACAACGCAGATCATTCTGGTGTCCTCTTCTGCGTCCATTCCATGTTCTACGTTTGGAGGAATGAATATGAAGTCATCCGCTTTCGCAACATACATCTTACCATCAAGTTGAACTCTTACTCTGCCGGATATGATGAATATCTCGTGTTCATAATCATGATGGTGGTGCGGCGTTGATTTTCCCTTCTTCACGGTTATCAGTCTCATCGAATAATTTTCAGCGCCGTCTCTATGCGTAATCAGCCATCTTATTGTTGCACCTCCGTCCATCGGCATATCTTCAGCATCATTTGAATGGTGAACGAATCCAGATTTCTCAACAACTTTCTCCATATAATATGATCCGGCCACGGTATATATAAATTGTCTAGCTTGGCTTTAGATCAATGATATATATAAGCTGTGTATAGAAAATTTATGGAAAGAGTAACTGTCAAAAACCCTGGCCAGAGGTATATATCAAATTTCATAATATATGATGCACTAGGAGAACCGGAGATAGATCTCAAAAAGTGGAGACTTTGCGTTGAAGGTTTGGTCAAGGAGAAGAAATGCTACAGTTTCGATGATCTGGAAAGGATGCCGCACATAAACTACACAGCGGATTTTAACTGCGTTACCAAGTGGTCAATAAAGGATGTTGTGTGGGAAGGCCCGTCACTATCGGCACTCATAAGGGAAAGTGATCCGGATCAGAGGGCGAAATGGATTATGTTCTGGTCTGCGGACGGTTATTCCACGCCGGTGCCATTGGAATACGCCTTATCAGACAGATCCCTAATTGCCATAAAGATGAATGGATCCCATCTGAAGAGGGAGAACGGATTTCCTGCAAGGCCATTCATACCGGATCTCTATGGCTGGAAGAGCGCTAAATGGCTCACTTCTATTGAACTCATAGAGGATTACAAGGACGGATACTGGGAACAGTATGGATACCATGAGGTGGGCCGTGTGGAAGATGAGGAACGTTTCAAGGGATTCACCTGGAGGAGCATAAGGCGAAACTCACGGAGATCAGACTGAATGAGTTGTTCCAAGCCTTCCAAGGTATATGGAAAGCGGTATTGAGACGGTTAGAATCAACGCAGAAAGCAGAAACATCGTGTGCACATCGTTAACATAGTCGTAGGCGATGTTCCCAACTATTGGCCCTGCAGATAAGGCAACGCTGTTTGATAGTGTATAATAGGCCGTCCTCTTTACCCTGTTTTCTCCAGAGGATCTGCTTACCATCATGTTGAAGGATGCAAGTGAATACACGGAAAACGGTATGGACATGAGAATTACGATGGCCATAACATAGAATGGGCCTCTCATCGAATAGAGTATGAGGAAGAGCACAGCCAGCGATGCTGCGGTGATCAATATGGTCACCAAATACCCGGTTCGCATGGACATGATCTTTCCCAGCTTCTGTGATAGTATGTATAGTATCCCACTGGCTATCAGCACGGCCGTGTACACCGTTGATCCCAGATTGAGATATGGCCTTCCGAGGAGATAAAGCGTTATGTAAGGCTGTGAAAAATAGTAAGCGAATCCCACAATTGATAAGACCAACACAGCAAGGATGAACTCCAGTTCCGTCGATCCTGTTGATGATGTTGAATATACATCCCTAACCTTTGCCGAGGGTATGAACCTCATTATGCTTATGGAAAGCGCAGAAAATATGAATGATATTACGAACATCAGGAAGTAGTCAAATCTGTATCCATCAACTGATATGAAGATAGCAATGGCTATCAGATAGCCTACTATGCCGAACGCCTTCATTACCATGTTCCTTGTCGAGAAATAACCATCCCTGTTCTTCTCGCTTATCATTCCAGGTATCCAGAGAGTCCATGTTGTTCCAGAGAAAGAGGCAAAAAAGCTTCTCATAAGCAGCAGGCCAAGCAAAAGGTAGAGAAAATAGCGGGTGTGGATGAAAATGAGAATTGCAATTATGATCCAGGGAATTCTATCGAGAAACGTTGTTATGATTGTTATAGCCTTCAGATCATCCATACGGCGTAATAACCTGTAAGCAGCAATCTGTGAAAACGGCACTGCTATTACAGGAATGCCGGTGATGAAGCCTACTGGCGCCGATGACCCTATCATGAGGATGGCCAGCGGCACTATATATGGTGAAGTTATGGAACTGTATATGGACCAGAGCGCTCCGTCGCCTATTGAGAGATCCATAACCCGCTGCTCCGTTGTTCCCTGCCCTCTCAAGAAACGGCGAAGAAAGCTTGCAACACTGGATCTATATACCATTTGTTATGGTATAATCGTCTTGTTAAAAAACGCTTGCCGCATCGGTTATATCATACGATGTAGTATACCAACCGATGATTGATATTGAAATCGGCGGAGATGCGCCATTTTTCAGGAAGATCAAGGTGCATCTAGGCAAAATAGATGCAAGTACCGCTTATGTCGAAGGTACGTTCAACTGTCAGGGCGAGGGCAGCATAGTCCTGGAGGGGAACAGCGAATCGACAGATGAAGTGGATGGCCTCGTTCCAGATAAATACGAATTTAGGATAGCTCTCGATCAGTACCGGTTTCTGAGGAATAGCCAGTCAAGATCTAACATGTTCCAGGTATCATTATGGCTTGATGCTGTGTATCACGATCCTGATCTTTCTCAATTTTCCTGCATACTTGACGATAGGTTGATGGATATTAGGATAGCTGTGCCCAAGCAGGTGGTCTCGGTTCGTATTTTAACTGAATCGGAGGTTAAGGTGGTCTATTCCAGAAGATCATCCCAGGCGACCTACGACATTGTTGAATTTGTTATTTCAGGAGTATCTGGGTATGCCTTTGAGGTGGATCAGGTGAGATATCCGGATCATGGATACTACAGATCAACCAAAAGGATAAACTCAGAGGGTAACTCGAAGATAATGTACCATATATTCCCAGATCGTTTCCATCGTTATGGTGAAGATCGTCCGGGCCTCATAAAATGGGGCGAGAAGCCGTCTCGCGACTCATTCTTCGGCGGTAATCTGGAAGGTATAAGGCAGAAGATCCAGTATATCAAGGATCTCAGGGTGGATCACATATACCTGAATCCTCTATTCAAAAGCAAATCCAATCACAGGTACGATGTTGATGATTATTACAGCATCGATGAGTTGTTGGGTACGGATCAGGATCTGAAGAATCTCGTATCAGATGCCCATGCAAGCGGTATAAAAATAGTTCTTGATATGGTCTTCAATCACACTTCAACCGACTTCCCGGCCTTCAGAGATGTAATAGAGAAGGGCAGGAATTCACCTTATTACAGATGGTACATATTCCACAGGGATGAATTCACAGTATTCAGGGGAAGAGGAAAGAGAGGTAGTTATCCGTCCTATGAGACGTTCATGGGGTACGGAGGCATGCCGAAGCTTGATCACAGAAATCCTGAGGTGAGGCGATACTGCATAAATGTCCTGAAATATTATGTGCAGAAGTTCGATGTAGATGGATTCCGCTACGATGTGGCGCATTCCATATACAGCAAATTCTTCGAGGAGGTCTTCAGTGAGATCGGTACCGGAATTTTGCACATAGGGGAGGCGTGGTGCCTGCCCACCTACCTTGTGAACGGATCAGCATGGCAGAGCTATACAAATTATTTCCTAGGCGGATCCATCATCGATTTTTTGAAGGGATCGATAACGCTGGGAGAATTCTACGATAGGGTGCAGAGAATGCTGATCGTCAATGGTATAGAGAAACAGCAGGCCATGATGAATGTTTTGGATTCTCATGATACCCCAAGGATCTTAAGGATCCTGAATGGAGACAGGAAGAAGGTTAAGCTGGCCTACTCGATACTCTATCTGTTCGATGGTATAGCAACAATCTACTATGGCGATGAGGTTGGTCTGGATGGCGGAAAGGATCCGGACGACAGGAGATGCTTCCCGTGGGATTCTATGGATGAAGATATGCACAGCTTCTTCATGAACTTGGGTGATCTGAGAGAAAAATACAGTCTTGGATCAGCTGGCGTGATAACGGTCTTTGAGGACGAAGCATCATTCGTCATAGAGAAGGTCAAGGCTGGCAGATCCATATCCGTACATATGGCAAAGAATGGGCGCATGAAATTTCCGAAAGACTCATTAATCGCTGTGAGGGAGAATCAGAAAGAAGTCAAGCCATGGGATTTCTATATATATCTCCGTACAGTCTAAAATTTGCCATTATACATAAGATATTGACGTTTTGCCGGAAAGGTTCAGGAAGAATTAATAACATGATAAAAATTCCTCAGGCGGGTAGAGACTTGGAAACCATAGCTGTGATAGGCGCAGGAACAATTGGATCGGCCATATCCATATCGCTTGCAAAGGCGGGTTATCATGTTATTTCCACAAGAAGAAGGCCGGATCTGAATGCAGGTCTCAAGGCATATGGCATTACGGTAACATCGGATAATGTTCAGGCCGTAACCTCGGCCGATATGGTTATACTGACGCTGAAGCCTGCTGATCTGGTTTCAGAGATGAAGAAGCTATCCCAGATCCTCGAGGGAAAGATCGTAGTTTCCATGGCCGCTGCAGTCCCCATTAGGGTGATACGTCACATCCTTCCCAGATCCTTCATAGTGAGATCGATGACGAACATAGCCGCTGAGGTCAATGCAGGCTACACACCTTTCTGCACCCTGGAAGAGGATGAAGGTAAGATCTCCTTCGTCAGCCGTGTACTGGGGGTGTTCGGGGAAACGGAGCGTGTAGATGAAAAATACATGGATGCGCTGACCGCACTGAGCGGCAGCGGGCCAGCCTACATACTGACCATAATAGAGGCCATGATGTATGGCGGCCTGAAGGTTGGTCTTCCGAGAAGCATTGCACTGAAGGCATCATACCAGACGGTAATGGGATCTGCAAAGCTGCTTGCCATGAGCGGCGACCATCCATCAGCAATAAAGGAGAAGGTCATAACGCCTGGCGGAGTCACCATTGATGGCATATACGAGCTTGAAAATGGCAAGATAAGGACATCGATAATGAAGGCCATAGAATCGTCAACGCTTAAGGCAAGAAAGATATCGAAGGATCTTTTTCCAGAAGAATCTGATAAGAATTGATCTGCCTAAATGGGAATTTTATGGGCCATACCAACTCATTGAGTTGATGAAAAATGCCTCTTTAATTTTAAAAAATTCTTCAGTTGGACATTTCAGTCCACGTCAACCTCAAGAAAACCGGCATTATCCCTGACGTTGTAGACCTTAAGGCCAAGCTTTTCCATAGGTGCGTTTGGCGCAACGGAAGGTGGTTCGATCATTTTTCCTGTAGTTACCTCGAACCTTGCACCGTGGCACGAGCATCTGACTGTCATCGTATCCTCCTCAAAAATTCCGAGTATGCATCTGGCGTGGCTGCAGACTGCATTCAGGCCATGGAGGCCATCCTTTCCCCTGGCTATGAATATTACGTTTCCGTCCACGTTGACAGCTATTTGCCCGCCTGCATTTTCAAGTGCCTTCACTGAAACCGTCCTTTTCCAGGCCATGGTGGATCATCGCTATCTAATAGAAAAATTTTGATACTCATTATCTAGTAATAATGAATAAAATATGATCGAATCATCCTTAACATGTTAGAGGCAATTTTATTTCTTCAGCGGCGATCCGCAATGATGGAATATGCATCTTCTCTAACAAGGAAAATAAATGTGTGGTCAGTGTATCCAGGTGCTCTGGTTGGTTGGATCATGGATGCATTCAACCTGAGCATGATGTTTCTCCTGGTTCCGGTGCTTGCCAATCTCTTCTTTCCGGCACATTATGGCCTCGCCATAGTCGGAACATGGAGCATATACACAACCACCTTTGTGTTCAGGCCTGTGGGCGGTTTCATATTCGGACGCCTCGGAGACAGGATCGGAAGGAAGAACACCATGTTCATAACGCTGCTCGGCCTCGGTCTTATCACGTTTGCCACAGGTTTCCTTCCAGTTTATGCCACCATAGGCATAATTGCACCGATCCTTCTCTTTCTGTTCAGAGCAATAACAGGCATATTCGCCGGTGGCGAGTATGGAAACGGTTCGTCGATCATAATGGAATCGATATCTGGCAATCGCAGGGGTATATGGGGCGCAGCCGTACAGAGTGGATATCCGATAGGCTATACACTGGCAGCTTCAATATTCCTCTATCTCCATTATGTATTTCCAGGATCAAGCTTCAACGTTACCGGATGGAGGTGGATGTTCTGGATAGGCCTCATACCAGCCATAATCGGCCTAATAATAAGGATAAGGATGCCGGAATCGGTGCTCTGGGAGGAAAGTGTAAAGAAAAAGAACCCTCTGAAAAGATCGTTTAGTCCGACGATAGTGTACAACGTAATACTTGGTGCGCTTGCGATGACGGGCATCGCATGGGTTTATGGCTTAACGCTTGGATTCTTCCCGACCGTACTGTCCGTACATGCTTTCATGAAGTTCCCGTATTTCATCTATGTGGTTATAACCGCTATATTGATCTCGCTACTTGGATACATGGCCTCTGGATATCTCAGTGATATCATTGGAAGAAGGCTCACAATGGTGATATTTTCATCGATGGCCATAATTCTTGCAATACCGCTGACTTATATGATAATGGGTCATTACCTCGGCTTCACAGGTGCCCTGATATTCGCCAGCATAATAGCATTCGTCACGACAGGTGTTTACGGTGTTATACCATCATACCTGGCTGAGAAGTTCCCGACCGAGATGAGGAGCACCGGCACAGGCATAGGATTCAACGGAGGCTTCATACTTGGCAACTGGAGCACCGTGTTCCTGCTCCTGATAGTGGCCTTCACCTCCAAGGCATTTTACGCATGGTGGGGAGCATTCATCATAATAGGCGAGATATTCATACTGATCTCTGCTGTGCTTTCAAAAGAAACAAAAGGCGTTGATCTGTCAAATATAAAATTATGAATTTTTATATTTTTTTCAAACGTACTGGTCTTCGTTAGCGACCATGGCGGCGATCTCCTCTGTCTTTATCCCGCTTCTTATGGCCCAGAAATAGAACAGCGCACTGACTATGGCAACAACGATGAGATCGAGCGGGAACTTTATAACATCAATGCCACCGTATTCGCCGAGGTATGATAGAACCGTGAGCACTATTATGAAAAATGGCACCCAGAGTCCCGCTTTTACGTTTGTGCTGTTGAAACTCTGTTCTATCTTGTGCAGCGCAGCCAGGATACCGTATAGAACGAGGCCAGCAAATATTCCAATGGCCAGATACAGCGTCGTTGGCCAACCGGTCCAGTAAACCGCTTCCGATGCCAGTATGAAGGCAATAGGAGCGAAAACGTCTGCAGCAGGAAGCCTGAACGGCCTTTTAAGCTCTGGAGCCTGCTTTCTGAGATTCATCAGCGCAGCACCACCGACGATGTACGTGAATACGGTTGCACCGCTTATGAATCCGACCATCTTATACCAGCTCGGGAACGGAAGGAAAAACAGGAATCCAACGAGAAGTGTCGTTATCAGCGGTATAAGTGGTATCCTGTTCCTTTCCTCTATCTTCGCAAACGTCTTTGGCAGATGGCCATTGACCGCCATGCCGTAAAGCGTCCTGGCGGATGTTCCCATGTAGACGTTAAGCGTTCCAGATGGTGCAAGGTATGCACTTGCGTACAGCGTATAGGTAAGCCACACAAGGCCAGCTGAGAGGGCAACAGTTGCAAACGGTGCGTTCATGAGATCGTATGCGTATGGATAAGCTGTTGCAGCATTTGATGAAGAGGCCAGTGAAGAGAGTTGCTGCCACTGGCCCGGCAAGAGTCCAACCTTCGACCAGTCTATACCTCCCACGAATACAACCTGAAGAAGAGAATATATTAGCATGCCTATGAGAACGGATCCAATTGTGGCGATCGGTATTGATCTCTGTGGGTTTCTTGCTTCGCCCCCATAGTCAATGGCCTGCCTGAAGCCAAAGTATGAGAATACTATGCCTGTGCTGGATATCGCCGCAAATACAGGCGCCCATCCGTAAGGCATGAAGCCATTGCTTGGTATTATCTCGGATGGATTGAAATGCACAAATATGAGAACTAATATCGTTATGACTGGAATTATGACCTTTACCCATGTGAGGCCCTGGTTGGTCTTTCCCATTATGTGAACACCAGCATAGTTAAGGAAGAAGAATCCTATCATAAGTATCATAGCGATGAGCGTTCCGAGTCCAGTCATTATACCGTTTGCTATTAACGCCGGCTTTGTAACGTAGCTGGCTGCATAGGTAACAACAGCCTCAGCCTCTATGGCCGGAACGGACACGGCGCTGAGGAAGTAGGCCCACCCAAAGAGAAATCCTGCGAAGCTTCCATGCGATAGATGACCGTATCTAACTATCGCGCCTGAACGCGGTATCATCGATCCTAGTTCGGCATAAACCAGCGCTATGAAGATGACTATTATGCCACCAAGCACCCATGCTAATATTGATGCAGGACCGGATAATACAGAAGCAGCATATGCGGCAAAGAGCCAGCCTGATCCAATTATACCACCAACACTAAGCATGAGGAGATCCCAGGTTGAAAGGGCCTTTCTCAATTTCTTATCTTGATTTTCAGCATAGGATATATTTGCATCAGATGGTATGCTACTTTGTTCTCCCATGCAATGAATATGTATTAAAATATATATAAAATTTCTCCTCAGAAGCTAATTCCATTTTCTTATAATTATTTAAAAAATACCGCTTTTAATGGTATTGATGTCAGTTATATTTGATATAATATATTAAAAGATTTAGTATATCACATAGTTTCTATCTTATTTTATACAAAATTAAGATTAGAAATCTAATAGACATTCTTATATGAAAATAGAAGAATTCTAAAAAGATTAAATATCAATGATTTAATATATCGACGTATGACCGCAAAACTTGAACTTAGAAATATCAATAAATCCTATGGTAAATTTAAGGTGATATCGGATCTTTCATTGACAATTGAGAAGGGAGAATTCTTTGTTATTTTAGGACCTTCTGGAACTGGGAAATCTACTCTTCTAAAGATAATAGTCGGAATAGAACAGCCTGATTCTGGAAAAATAATAATAGATGGCAAGGATGTAACAAAATTACCTCCAAATAAGAGAAATATAGCCATGGTTTTTCAGAACTATGCCCTGTATCCAAATATGAATGTCTTTGACAACATCGCATTTCCTCTCAGGATGAACCATTTCAGGAATATATCTAGAAGAGTTCATGAAACCGCACAAAAACTGGGAATTGAAAATCTATTGGATAAAAAAGTAACGCAGATAAGTGGTGGGCAGCAACAAAGGGTGGCTCTGGCAAGAGCAATTGTACGCAATCCTGCGCTCTTTCTGCTTGACGAACCATTAAGCAATCTGGACGCGCGAGTAAGATATGCAGCTAGAAATGAACTAAAAAAGATTCAACAGGAACTTGATCAGACTTTTCTCTTCGTTACCCACGATCAGAAGGAAGCTGAAGCACTTGGGGACAGAATAGGTGTTTTGCACAGTGGAAAATTTGAGCAAATTGGATCGTATGAAGAACTCTACAATGATCCAAAAACCGTCTGGGTCGGAGATTTTATAGGGGATTATCCAATGAACTTCATTGGGGAAAAAGGGTTTCGTCCGGAATGGGCTATTATCGAAGATGAAGGAGAATATATTGCTACTGTTGATTCGGTGGAGACGGTAGGTGGAACTTATTTTCTCCACTGCGTTGGGCCGGAGGATTCATCGATCATTTTGAAGTCTGAAACAAAATATAATGCCGGAGATAAGGTGAGCTTCAGTATAAAAAAATACAAAACATTTGAAGAAGCACAGAATCAGGTACAATGACCTAATTCATTTAATGTATTAAGATAGCTTATTATATAATTTATTACAGCTTAATTTATTCCACATAAAATCTATTTACTAATAAAAATACTTAAATAGAATGATTTGAAATACCACCATGATTAAAATGACTGAAAGTCAGGACTATGAAGAAAAGAAGAAACCATGGGGATGGATAATCGCGATAGTGGTTGTCGCGATAGTGGCATTCTCTGCGGGCTACTTTCCATTCCATTCAGCAAAAACGACAAGCTCTAGCGTTGTCAACATTGAATTCTATGAGAGCGTAGCAGCATCTGAGGCCAAATTCATAAATGATACGCTTATACCACAGTTTGAGGCAGAATATCCTGGAATTCATGTGACATTCGTTAACGTTGGAAGTGAAGATGTATCTAAAGATATACTTGCTATGGAAGCTTCAGGCCATGTAGGCCCAATAGTGGCAGGACAGGATAACCTCGAAATCGGCCAGCTCATATACAGCTCGCATGGAAATGTGCTGATGAATCTCACGGCAATGTCTCCGGCGCTAATGCCATCAAGCCTTATTCCCGCGGCATCCAATCTGGTTCAGTATGAACAGAAGGTTTTTGGGGGAATATATTTCTTCCCATTCCGTGGTAATGTTCCGCTTGTATTCTATAATAAAACCGCACTGTCTGATGCCGGCATAAGCTCTCCACCAGCCAATTATACACAGTTGCTTCAGGACGCAATGACGATACACAGCAAGACTGGTAAAGATCCAATAATGATCCAAGGGGCATCCACAAACGGAGGGCATACAGGATCCAGCACCGCAACCGAGATGTACCAGATGATGGTCCAGTTTGGAGGCAACCCGCTGTATCTCAATGATACAGGAGATATACACGCCGTGGAAATGCTTTACAATCTAAGCGCATATTTCAGCCCGGACTTCAAAACGGGATACTGGGGGTCCTACAGGGGTTTAGCGGTAGGTAATTATTCCATTCTTGATTACCAGTGGCCATACGTTTACAATATACTTACGGCTTCACCATACAATATGACTAATTCCACGCTTGGTGTTTATCCTGGTCCAGCCGGTCCAGTGAATGCGAATCATGTACTTGGTGGTGACGTTCTGTTCATACCAAAGGGTGCGACAAATATCCCAAGTCTTGAAGCATTCATAAGATTCCTGCTTGGCGCGCAGGCACAGAGGGAAACCCTGCTGAACCTTTCATGGGTTGCTATAAATCAAAACGCCTATAGGAATCTACCGAAAAGCGAATCCGTTATATTCACAGCACTTGAGCAGGCTATCGCTACGGGAGTATTCCTCAGAAACCCAACACCATGGATCACAGAATGGCAAGTTATATTCTGCAACGATGTATTCAATCCGCTATTCGTTACCCACAGTAAGACATATTCGGATATACCGAGTCTTCTAAGCTATGCTCACAGCCAGATGTATAGCTATATAGCAGCTAACTATGGCCAAGCCAACGCTACACTCTACAATAACCCGAATGCATATGCACCGATATCTGTATAAACTTTGAAAAAATAAGGTATTTAGTATGAAATGGAGAGACGAATGGACAGCATATATACTTATGCTGCCCGCTATTATTTATGTATTGTATTTGGCGTTTATTCCTGCAATTGAAGCAGTTTACGGAAGTTTTCACACAGCCACCGGCAAGACGTCTTTGTACAATTACAATTTCGTATTTTCTACCTTTGGAACCTCTCCGATCATAAATACATTCATCGTTACTGCTTCTGCTCTTCTACTTCAGTTTACTGTTGCCTTTCTAGTTGCGTCTTTGCTTTCAAAGCCATTCAGAGGTAGAGGAGTGTTTTCAGCCATTTTTCTGATTCCGTTCGGTGTGGCTACGATTGTGACTGGTGTAATATTCCATGACATATTTTCAACGTTTGGAGGATACGCAAACACAGTACTTTTGGATCTGCACTTAAAGCCCATAGACTGGACCGGTTCCTATGGAACCTCTCTCTTAGTACTGATACTTGCGGATTCATGGAAGAATACTCCGATAGTGACGCTGGTATTGCTATCCGGAATGGTAACGATACCTAGCGACCTGTATGCGCAGGCAATGGTAGATGGTGCCGGTCCGATATCGCGCTTTTTCCATATAACAATACCAAATATGATCGGATTCATTGCCATAGCTCTGATGATAAGGGGCATAAGCGAGTTCAATATATTCGCAATGGCACTATTGCTGTTTCCACATGCACTGCTCACGACCATGACATACGCCTTATTCGATACGGTTAACGCTTATCCAGCTGACGCCGGGGCAACGATACTGCTGGCATTCGTTCTCGTGTTCGCTGCTCTTGTGATGTTTATGAGATCCAGACAGGGAAAGGTGAGTTCGAATGGTAAATGAATACAAAGGCCCAAGATCAAAGTATTATTTTTATATCGGCGGTGTTATCTTTTCTTTCATAGTGATTATCCCACTTTATTTTCTTGTGATAATCGCGTTTGCAAGTCCAAGTCAAACTCTTGGCGCATATTATCCTCCTTTGATTCCTAGCAAATTTACCTTAGAAAATCTCAAGTCAGCTTTTTCTGGATATAGTTCAATTTTGATAGCAGCATTCTATAAATCTCTGGAAACAGCTTTCATCGTGGCGTCCATAGCAATATTGTTAGGTTTCCATGCCGCATACGGTCTATCCAGGATTCCATATAAACTGAGCAATCTAATACTTGGTTTACTGTTCTTTTCCACGATGATACCATCGCTGACCATAGCAATACCTATTAGCGCCACGTTCATAAAGATAGGTCTTTACGACTCTGCGCTGGGCCTAGCCTTAGCTCAGGAGCTTGTTGTTCTACCGTTAACTGTATTTCTGATAACTGGTTCACTTGAATCCGTGCCTCGAACTCTCGAATATCAGGCAAGGGTGGATGGAGCCACATTCATACAGGCACTATACCGCATCATATTTCCACTTGCAGTACCTGGTGTTGTGGCTGCTTTCCTACTTTCGTGGCTTATGTCATGGGACGAATTCACTTTCGCAGTCATCATTTCTCCAGTGCATCCAACCCTTCCTATATTGATATACTTGGAAAGTACAGCAAGGGGCGACATATTCACTGGTACGGTTTTTGCTCTGTTGGTTACAATACCTGTGATAATCCTGACAATAATACTGTCAAAATTCCTTAGAGGTAGCTATATGTCTGCCGGTATAACAGGTTAAAACCATAATGACCTTTATTTATATGCCTTATAAGCTGGTGCCTTGAGTTGTCTCAGGATGTCCCTGGAAATCTATTGGATGAGATTCGCATATTGAGGAGTCCTAAAGGATATCTGTATGCAGGCTTACCTAAATTTAGAGCTTTATTTGGCCGTGATTCGATAATATCCTCAATTCAACTCATTGATCTATTCCCAGATATAGCTCAAAATACCGTTATATACCTTAAAGATCTGCAGGGGCGTAAACTAGATTATTCAATTGGAGAATATCCAGGAAAAATACTTCATGAATATTATGATGATGAAAAAATATTTTTAGACCGCAAAAGATCCATACCATGGCTGAACAGCCGCATAAATTATTTTTCTGTGGACAGTACGCCTTTATTCATACTTTTGATAAAGAATCTGTTCCTGAGAAATCTGATAGATATAGAACAGTTCAAAGACTCGATTATGATGGCAATGCAGTTCCTTATTGCATATTCATCATCTGATGGATTGATTACCTACGATAAAGCGCTGCTGGGTGCAGGTCTGATGTCCCAATCATGGAGAGATGGAGTTGGAGATATAATGGACAGATTGAAATCCCCAGTTGCAACTGTTGGTGTACAGGGATATTTCTATGAAAGTGCTGATTTTGTGCTCAATTTATTTCCAGACTCGCTCATCGAGGAGTCTTTGCCGGATCTAAAGGACTTTTATTCAAAAATGAGAGAGATTCTCGAAAACAAATTCTGGTTGGAAGAAACTGGTTATTATGGCCTTGCTGTTGATGGGGATGGCGTGATAGAACAGGCAGCAACGTCTGATCCTGGGCATCTCATTGGCAGCGGTATACTAACACGATCTAGAGAAAGAGATGTAATAGATAGACTGTTCGAAAGTGATCTATTAACTGATTACGGAATAAGAACATTATCAGCAAAGGATCCACGTTTCGATCCCAAAGCATATCAACGCGGTTCTATATGGCCACAAGACAATTGGATAATTGCGGATGGCATAAAAAGGAGAGGATATCTAAAGGAATATCGGGAGCTGAGAGAGAGGTTGATTGCAGCATACGAGTATTATGGGAGAATGCCGGAATATTTTGGTGTAGATCGCTATGGAAAGATTATGGATCTTAGTAAGTTGAGAATTAAGCCGTGTTATCCTCAGGCTTGGTCTACAGGAGCAATTATAAACTTTGTTACGTTCAAATAGGGGTTTTATCTTTTATGGAACATCCGACAAATGTCGAACAATATTAATAGGAAATTGATGACGGGGTATGCCCCGGAAGCATATCACATTGATCGAAGATTGTAGACAGTGTAATTTCGTCTGATAAATGAAATATACAGATAGGCCGATCCTGGAGATCTTAATTCTGCTACAGATATTCTACATATCGGACCATTCTTGATGTATGCATGAACGATGAAGAATACATGAATATGATAGGAATTTATGCTATACTATCGTATTAGATGTCATAAAGGTCTCGGAAGTTCGATCTGCATGGAATGAACAGTTAGATCGTATTCTTATGTCTCATGAATTATTGTGCAACTATCGATTAATTGTAAGTAAATATAGGTATTTCACTGCTGTCAGGAGGAAACAGTATGTAAACTACGAGAATCCTGTATCAATCGAAGACAACGGAGAGATGGCTCTATGGAAGAAAATGCCACGTGTTCATAGAGGTGGATTCTTTGCTTATAATCAACTATAAGATCACGAAGGGAAAAATCCATGTTTCTTGTGTTTCACATCATATAATCGATTCTGTCAGAAATTGTCCGTACGTACTTGCAGATTCTGTATACGATATTTTAGAGAAATATGATTTCGCCTTTGATAACGCATGCCATTACTGTTATCTATACGAACATAGGGGGCATAGTTCCCAATCGATTGACTGTTAACCGCAGCATTGGTATCTATCTGAGAAAGAAGTATTCTTCGCTGTATTTCCTTAGATGAGGGATAGAACGGCTGTTCTCTATACTGGAAGAGATACTTAAGGCAGATTACGTATGGTATGTCAGGAGCGGATCATACGATAAAGCGATTGGATTGAAGACCATTGCATGCAATCTCATTGATCGCATCAAACATCGAAATGGTAGATAAGCCAAGGGAGATGGTGAAAATCGTCAGTTCCTAAATTGTGAGACACCCTAATATTCTAAGAAAAACGAAAATACCTCCATTACAGTTCGTTGTGAATGTTTCCAACCCTACTAAATCATGAGCACAATAACTTTCAAGATAAAACTTGACGTCCTTTACATATGGTTAAAAAGAAGTGCATATCTCCTCAGGTCAAGACCTGATGCAGAGCGTTAAGTTTTGATGGTATAAAACAGTGAGGAACACCATAAGGCTCCTGAAGCGTATGTAGGCACAGAGTTGTAACCTAGAGGACCGGACTCAATAAATGTAATTTTACGCAAGATCTGGGATACAATGGGTAACTCAATAGCCAACGACCACATCAAGGTGTCCAACAGGTACCTCAAATACATTGGGAAGAAGGATCTGAAATATTTCAAGGGGTAGAACTCCTTTGTTGTGGAATTATGCGTACCAAAAGAGAGAGACAAACGCCTCTATGTAGCCGAAAGAACAGGGCCAGAGGAAAGGTGTATGTTCATGCTGCTTTTCTGGACTGGCGTAAGGCTCAGGAGGCATGCGAACTCCGCCTTGACAACATCGGCCAGGACAAGATAAGGGTGAGAGGGAAGGGGCAGAAGGTCAGAGAGATAGGTCCTCCGCCTGAGATCATGGAAGTCATCAACAGGTAGAGAAAAGTTAGAGGGAGCACGGATAGGGATTATCTTTTCGTCATCTGCAAGGGGGAAATGTTGTATAAATACTTCAAAAGGAGACGCGAGCTTGTTGCGCTAAAAGGTAGAAATGAAATTCTATACACGCATGGCAAGAAACACATATACAACTGAGGACCCGAAGTAGGGTGCATCGGCGTAATATGCGTACAGAATCCTCAGGCATGAGGATCTTTCGATCACGCAGATATATCAACGCCATTCCTAAGATGCAGCAATACAGTAAGCAAATAAGATGAAGTTTTTTCTAGGACAACTTCCAGCATATTTGTATTCTATGCTCCGGTCGGGATTTGGACCCGAGTCGGGGGATTGAGAGTCCCTAATGCTTGGCCGGACTACACCACCGGAGCTTTGAGGGAAATTTCATTTATACATTTATTCTTTTTGTTTTCCGGACTTCATGAAAGAGATTCCAGCTCTAACGGCGATAATATATACAAATAATGATAGAAATACGAAAGCTGTGATAGGAACAAGTATGTTTAACGATTCATAGTAGGTGTGCAGAAAGGAGAACGAAAGAATAATTATCAGATAGACCGGTAGCCAAATCCCGTATCCTAGGTCAACATTTCTGAAATTCTTTTCTTTCAATATCAGCAGCACCGCCGGAATAGAGAACAAAGCTATGACTATGTCGATCTTGGTGAACGGAGTAATGAAAATTATGATCCCAGCCATAACGAAGATTGCAGGCTGTACTACTCCATAAAGCCCCTTCAGTATCTGATTCTCTGGCGATGTTCGCCTTATAACGCCGGACGACGCAGCAGGGCCAATGAATGATATCAGCAGAAGCACACCTAGTGCCTCAATTATGGAATGCCAGCTCTTCAGCGTCAAAAGTACGATCGCTGAGATCACGAAGTTAAATATCAGCGCAATTCGTGGTATACCAGTTTTGCCATCAATGCGAACAAAGAATGATGGGAAGAAACCATCCTTCGCGAGTGCATACGTTGCCCTGGAGTTCGAAGCTACGGCCGCCATAGAGGATCCGCTTGGCGAATATATCGAATCAGCTATGATCAGCGAATAGAGCCACGTCAGGTTGAAATACAGAGCTATATCTGCAAAGGGAGAGGCCAGAAACAATCCAGACCATCCATGTCGCAGAAAGGAAGAAGGAACGGAACCTATGAAGGTTATTTCCAGTGCTATATAGAATACAAGCGAAAAGATGATGACAAGAATGAGCGCTGTTGGCCCGTCTCTAGCTGGCCTTTTGGATTCGCCTGCAAGGTTAATTACGGCTTGAAACCCAAGGTATGAATATACGATCCCTGCGGAGACAATCGCTGCAAGCACCGATGAAAGTCCATACGGATAAAATCCCGAAACCGTAAAATTCCTGAATCTGAATGATAGGAGGATGAGGGTCAGCATGGTCACTGTTGGCACAACCAGTTTCAAGGCCGTTAGCCCATTTATTATTCTAGCAAATATCTTGACACCATAATAATTCACAAGCACAAATAGAAACATGAAACCTAAGGCGATGCCCATACCTTCAGGCGTCAACGTACCACTATGGAACACTCCGGGTACGTATGAAGACATGTATTCCACAAGCGCACTGGCCTCACTCGGTGGATTCATGGTATAGGCAAGCCATAATGCCCATCCGGTGATCGAACCCGCCAGTTTACCATGCGTATATATTGGATACCTTACCATCCCTCCTGCTTCGGTTCTGAAACCCATTAAATGCGAAAAGGTTAATCCCACAAGAAGGACGAGGACACCACCAATTGCCCAAGATATGATTGAGGCTGGGCCGGCAACTCTGGCAGCGTAAAGTGGCGCAAATAGCCATCCTGATCCTATCACGCCGGTTATGCCTATGAGGAATAAATCGACAATGCCGAGATCCTTTCTCAGTTTTCTATCCTCGCGTATATATTTTTCCTCAACTCGTTCTGTATCCGTGTGAATCTGCAATTCTGCTGAATTCATTTTTCCTCAGATATTTTTTTCATATTAAATTCTTATGATGTATGCAATGAACGATATTATATTACCAGCAGTAATAAAAAGATCTTAATCGTAATGGCCTCAACATATCGAGCGAAGTCCTGATTGGACAGATACGTATGGTCCGCATCAGACATGAGCTTGTATAGATTTCATTAGTCTGTTGCCTGCTATAATTATTGAGATAGAGGCCAGTATTGCTATGCCTAGCACTGGACTCCATACCATCAGTGGATCATTTGCATTCCGATATATCAGCAATGTACCCATAACTGGAGCGAGCGGCGATATGAATCCGCTTATCAGCTGTGCAGAACCGAAGTACTCTCCTCTACGATCTTCTGGCGCAATCTTTGATATTATCGAATTCGTAACTGGCGCAAGGATATTTTCACCAATGGTTATGAAAACTATATCCAGTCCTAGTAGAAGAAAGCTGTGGGTCAGTGCAAGAACGAAAAATCCAAAGCCATACACGATTGTGCCGAGGGCGAGCTGCCAGAATCCATTTATTCTCTCGATCATTCGGATTATTGGCATCTGTAGCAGTATTACTGTTATGCCGTTTATCGAATACAGGATGCCTATCATGTTGTTTGAAATCCCGTAAATAACGGAAAGAAATAGCGTCAGAGTTGTTCCCCACTGGCCAGAGACGAAGTACGTGACGCCGATCATGATTGCCACCACGACGAAATATCTATCAGACAGGGGCATGCTGAATTTTCCCGATCCGGTTCTGAGCTTGCCTGTTTCATTAACAAGATGATAGTAGAGAAGGAGCTCAATGACAGCTCCTGCAGCACCGAACAGGAATATGTAAGCGTAAGAATAACCGGCTAGAAAACCTCCTATCGCCGGGTCGGCGCTGAAGCCCAGATTGCCTGCTATGCGCAGTATGCCAAAAGATCCGGTTCGCTCTCCAATACCGGTAACGTCTGAGACTATTGCATTATCGGCGATCCACTGAATTACGGATATAGGCTCTATTGAGAGAAATTCGATGACAATGAATACTATGCTTGATCTGTAAAGTATTGATAGCGCAGTTATGATCATGAGGGCGAAGAGCAATACCGGGACTGCAAGCGATACTTTCCTCCTGCCGATGGTGTCAACCAAATTTCCGCCATAAACGGAGATCGGGAGCGCAATCATTGCTGTGAGAAGAAACAGTATGCCACTGAAATATACAGGGAGATCCCTGACCTTTGTTAGGTAAACAGGTATGAATATCCATATCTGGGATCTGGCGAGCACTCTGATGAACTGTGCTCCAGATACTGCCTGTATCTGTTTCCTCAAGAGAATGGATCTGTACGTAAATGCTGGCTCAGGCAAAAGTATACCAAAGTAGGTGATGACTTCCGATCTGATAATGATTCCTGCGTAAAAAGATGGATCAAAAGAAATTTTTCAGAAAACCGTCACCGATTATTCAGCTGTGAGGGCCAAAATGATCGATAAACCAGTACCTGCTTTCAGCTGGGCAGAGTATCATCGTATTTGGTGTAACTCCAGTCATCTCTATATTTTCCATGATCTCGCGGTGCTTGTTCTCCCACGTGAGCATCTCAAGCTCAGGAAACATTGCAGAAGTCAATTTGTGCTTGGCCCTGAACAGAGAATCCGTCACTTCGGAATTCACGGTCTGTGGATCCTTCCAATAACCTTCGAGGTAGGAATTCAGCGTTGTATTCATGATATCTAACACGTTGAATTTTATTACGAATTCAGGCGATGATCTGTTTTCGTCCACGTACTTCTGATAGAGGGCACTGTATTTCTTTTCATCTACACCGCGGAATGATACCCTGTCAGCGATCATATCGTCGCTCATCAGTTTTCTTATCTCCTCTCCGTAGAGGCCATGATCATAATCATAGTGTGTCAGATATGTTACATATATTTTGGTGGGGTTAAGTGAGAGTATGTATCTCAGCATTACATCATAGCTGTAACCCTCTATCTTCTCGTGAGCCTTGCCTATGGTAGCAACAAAAAACATAGTTGTATAGTTGAACTTATTATAAAGATATTATCTGCACTCTGAGTGTCAATATTTCAATTTTTCTGAATATTTTATTCGATAGTGCCGTTTTATTAATAAAATAACCTCCTTAAGTAGCAAGATATAAAATATGATATTTTCATACGGAATACGTTGTCAGCAATTAAGGCCTTATCAAAATATGGAACTATAATACTCGTGGCTGTGATCCTGATCATCATAGCATCGATCACGATTTATGGTGGAATATGGCCCCCAGCCTCCGTGGTGGAATCGGAGAGTATGCAGCATTCCAGCGAATGGCAGTTCGGAGTAATAAACACAGGGGACATAGTTCTGTTGAAAAAGGTAAACGATCCTGTGAAGAACATCATAACATACGTTGTCGGTAGGGAGATAGATTATAGAACATATGGTGAGTACGGCCAGGTCATACTCTACAATGCGCCGGATGGAGAGGTCATAATTCACAGGGCCATGTTCTACCTTTCATGGAACAACGGAACGCCTGTGATCTCCGGTTATCACAATCAGAGCTGGATGAAAGTTACGGACAATTACGTTATAATATACAACTGCAGCTACAATGGCAGGAATCTTTACGTCAATCTGCAGAATCTCCGAGGTCAGGATGGCTTTATAACGGTCGGCGATCATAACCTAGCCACATCGCCATTTTTCATTGCCAAGTACGATGCCTACGTAGCTGCGGATCAGAACATATTCGGGTATCCACCGGTAAAACCAGACAAAGTTGTGGCCGTAGCCTATGGACAGATACCTTGGCTTGGCCTCATAAAATTGAACATAATGAGGATCTACGGAGAATGGCCATACTACAATGAAGTTCCCAGATACGCATACGATTATCTATTCGCAACCTTATTTGTCATATTCGTTATACCATATATATCTTATTATTCATATAAAAAAATAAAAAGGTGAGGTCCCTTCAGACCTTTATGGTTGGTTCGCCCTCATGCCAGTTGACCGGGCATAGGCCGCCTGACTGCAGAGCCTCGAGAACCCTCAGGGTCTCGTCTGTGCTCCTGCCAACGTTGTCGTCCGTTATGACAACATACTTGACGATTCCGTCCGGGTTTATTATGAACAGGCCTCTCTGAGCATTGCCAGTCTCCTCATTGTACACATCGTATGCCCTTGCTATGGTACCCTTCCTGTCCTCTACCATGGGGAACTTTGCCTTTGCGACCCTCTCGTCGTGCTGAACCCAAGCCTGGTGAACGTACACCGTGTCAGCGCTGACCGATATTACCTCTGTGTTCTTCTTCTTGAACTTCTCGTAGTCTTCTGCGAAGCCTTCGACCTCGGTTGGGCACACGAAGGTGAAATCTGCAGGGTAGAAGAATAGAACTACCCATTTTCCTCTGTAGCTACTTAGTCTAACTTTCTTTATCTGCCCGTTTACAAAGGCATTAGCCTCGAAATCGGGTGCCGCTTTGTTTACAAGAGACATAATGGTACATCACTAACTTGTTTATAATAATTATCATCTGATTTTCTTTAAAAATAATCTCTATAAATTAAGATACTTATATAAATAAATTTAGAGTGTTTATCGATGGAAGCCCGTTATGGCTGATTTCAGCCTTTCTCCAGGAGCATAAGTTTAAATTCAGACATTGTTTGATCTTAAAAATGCCTTTCCATAAGTGGTAAGTGCGGTATTGGCTCCAATGCGCGGAAAGCACGCCATCTTGGTACAGGGCAGTGATGTTGAGAGTGTGTGTCTATGATGATCGATGACAGCAAGGTCAGCTTCGTTATTCCAACTATAAACGAGGAAGGTACCATAGGTTCGGTTATAGACGGTATACGTTCGGAATTTCCGAATTCAGAGATAATCGTCGTGGATACGAATTCAACAGACAGGACCAGGGAGATAGCGAGATCAAAGGGTGCAAGGGTTATAGAGGAGCCAAGGCGAGGATATGGACGCGCCTATCAGACAGGCATACCGGCAGCATCCGGAGAGATCATAGTGTGCATGGATGGAGACGGTACCTATCCGACCGATGTTGTAAAACCGCTCATCGAGCTGTTGATTGCGGACCGCGTGGATTTCATCTCATGCGACAGGATCACGTTCAGAACAAGCAAAAATTATACCACTCTTCATTACGTTGGCAATATGGTGCTCAACCTCACCATACGTATTCTCTTCAAGGTTAGGATGGTTGATTCTCAGAGCGGTATGTGGGTATTCCGATCGGAGATCTACAGAAAGATGAAGAACCTTGGAAACGGCATGTCCTTTTCTCAGAATATCAAGATAGAAGCGGTACGCCACGGAGTATTCATGGAGATACCGATAAGATACGGTGTCAGGATAACAAAGCCGAAGCTCAAGACATGGCATGATGGCTTCCACAATCTCTTTGCCCTCTTCGTGAAACGTGTATCAGAATGATCATTTGAGGATCTTTAGATATCCGATAACGGTGAATGAAAGCGCCGGAATCGCCAACGCGTAATCGTAGACGGATGATCCGGCTATTGAAATGACGGAAAGTATGAGAAAGGTGACTATCCTGCCTGAGACAAGGTAATATTCTCTGTTTATCCAGTAACCGGATGAATACTCGATCCTGTCCAGGAAGTTCATGAAGCTTGACATCGCGGCGTTTCCCAGCGGTGTCATTAGGAACGATATGATGCCTGATGCGGCAAATACAGCAATTGTAGCAAATGATCCGCGCACAGCGTAGAGGATTGATGCAGCGATGGTTATTGCGATCAGGATCCTGTATGATGATCCGATCCTTTTCTGCAGGTATATGGAGGATAGGTTTGATGATACCGCTATTATTGCCAAGAACGTGCCAAAGAGACCGGCAATGATGTAGCTGTGCGTGAGATAAAATATGTAAACCGGTGTGAAGGTGGATATCGCGATGGTGAGCATGTTCGATAGAAAGAAGTAGATCTTGAATCTCAGATAGTCTGGATTATCGATCACGGTATCCCTGATGCCGAAGCTCTTCCTTCTCTCACCAGTCTCCCTTATTGTCATAGCGATGAGGCCTGCAGCTATGAGCAGCAACGCTGAAATTACAAAGTCGATCCTGTATCGTGCTATCCCCGCTCCTGGAGATTCGGATACAATGAATCCGGCTATCAGGGGTGCAAGAAGGCCCGCAAGGTTTGATATGGCTGAGTTTGTGGAGAGAAAGTTGAATCTGTTCACTTTTCTGGTTATGGCCTGGCTTAACGTGTTGTTGCCGGCCCAGAACACGCCGGAAGGTATACCGTACAGAAGGCCGAAGGTGTACGGAACATAAAATGGCCCCTTTAGGAATACCATGCCGAAAATGATGAATGACCTCATCACGGTTCCTATGGAAAAAAGCGTTCTTGCATTCGTCGTTCTGAGCATGTACCCAGATAGGATGAACATGATCGTCTGCGTGGTCTGTATTGCTGCCTGATACTCCATCACGCTCAGCAGGCTGAATCTTGTAAAAAACAGGATATTTATGAAAATGCCGAACATGCCGTTCGCGAACGCGAAAAGGTTGTAGGAAGCGTAGTATTTTAGCAAATCGAATCCATGGTTAGCGATTATCGACGTATTTTTAAAATGAAAGCTGTGCGTATTCAAGTGTTGTCTAAATCACTGGCATATATGCGTCATATATAAATATAGCCAATTAACTTCGTTTTTCGCAGTATTTGTGTAACGCGTACCGTTTGCAGGGTGCTAAATTTAAATACATGCAGCAGATCTTTGATCATGCTCTTCAAAAAGAAGGCAGACCAGAAGAAAAACGATGGAAGGATCAAGTACATAGATCTTGCTAGGTATCCCCCGGAGAATTCGCCGGAGGATCAGAAGCTGGTCAAGGTTGCAGAGATCTACACTTATGAGGATCTGCTGGACGCCAGCCGTTTCATATACAATGGAAATATACTGATGGTGGACATATCCGGCGTTACAGACGAGGTATCATCCAGGCGCATCCTGGAGAAGTGCGCAAGCATAGGAAAGGAGATAAACGGCGATGTGGCCAAGGTCTCCAAGAATATGATAATGATAACGCCGAACGGAATAAAGATAGACAGGGAGAAGTACAGGGGTAGCATGAGTATAGTGTAATACGTACAATGCCTGTTTCAACAACGTAAAGAACGTCGTATTTTAAGCCTTGGCCATTGGCCTCATCCCTGTCAAGAACAGTCTTTCTCCCCTGTATATCCTCAATATTATTACCATTCCTATTGTTATCACGGCCGCGGCCATAATGTAATCTATCGAATAGCCGAAGAGCGTGGTGACCTCTCCAGATACAAGGCCGCCAAATATCTGGCCAACGCCGAGGAGCGAGTTGTAGAGCCCAATGGCTTTACCTCTCGTCTGCTGTGTCGCGTTTTTTGACACATAATTTGTCTGGCTCACGCTTATTATGCTCCAGATGCCACCAAGGAATGAATAGATGCTGACCGCCGATATGATGGCCAGATCCCTTGAAGATATGTTTGGTATAAGCGATGAGAGGCCAAAGACCATTATACGAGTCGTTACGGCGAGGAAAAGTGATGTCTTTCCCCCTATCCTGTTTACAATGCGGCCAGAGAATATGAAGGATACGGTCGAGAATGCAGAGTTGAACATGTACATGAGGAAGATCAGCGTGTTGTTGGCTCCGAAGTCTATGACCATGACCGGGTACGGTACGAAGAAGATCTGAAATCCGAACATCAGGAAGGCTGTCATCGCTATGAACAGCACAAGGTTCCTATCCAGTCTGTGCCCGTTGTTTTTTCCGTTTAGCCGCAGATAGTGTATTACGGCGACAGGAAAATATCGCGGCCTCTCTATGATCCTGAATGTGTTTGCCTGTATGGCGTTCCTGTTGAGTATTCTTCTGGGTTCATGTATGAACCTCAGGGCCATAATACCGGCGATCAGGTAGACCGCAGAGGACACGATGTATACGTATGGAAGATCCGATGGGCTGTAGTAGAATGTTATCAGCGCGGTACCAAGGCCCAGGCCAAGCACGGATCCTATACCGGATACCATACTGAACTTCGATATTATCTGCGGCCATACCGATCTGTCGTTCTGCTCCAGAAGCATGATGGTGGATACCGGAACGCTGGCCATAGCCAGAACCTGAAACGTGATGAGTATTGCAAGGTATTGGTATATGCTGTGAACGAACACTATGGGCAGGAATGAGACGAAAGCACCGAAGAATCCTATGAGGACAAAGATCTTCCTCTTCGATACCGCATCGGAGAGATCGCCCCATAATATGAGTGCCGGCACGGATGCTGCTGAAGATACCGCTGATGCAAGGCCCACAAAGAAGACGTTGGAATGAAGATACACGACCACAAAAAGGGGTATCATTGGGTTTGTGATGCCAGAGGCCATGCTGGACATCAGATAGCTGGCGAACCACCTGTTATCGGGCAATGCATCACGGATTTGAGGAATATCTGATCACTATTTAACGGTTATCTGCCTGTGAACGTATTCTATCATTATTATGGATTTGCCCATCGAACAACGGCATCATTCTGCATCCGCGGTGTCCGAAGGAACGATGGTGGAATTTCCGCGATCTAATCGGCGTTTGAAACAACGGATCTTCCACCTATCTTCTTCACCTCTATCGCCACATTTGCACTGGCAAGCAGTTCCCTGTGGTGCGAAATGATTATAACCTGCGGTATCACCGAGCTGTCCTTGAGCGTGTACTCTATTATATCCGAAAGGCTGTTCCTCCTCTCCTCGTCAAGAAACGCCGTTGGTTCATCGAGAATGAGCAGGCTAAGATCTGCATTAAGAAACTGCGCAACCGCCACCCTTATGGCAAATGCTACAGCTGTCTTTTCGCCTCCGCTGAGCGAATCTATGCCCTCTGGAACACCGCCCCTGTATACCGTCACGTTGAAGTCTTGGTCCACGGATATGTCGTCAAAATCAAGATCGAAGCTAGACAGGTAGTCACGTGTTTTCGCAGTCAGGTAATCGGAAACGCTCTGCCTTATCATGGCAGGAACACCGTTCTTTCCGAAAGCCTCTCTTATTCTTTTCACATCATTTATGGCTTTCTCGATTTTCTTCATCCTTTCAATATCGCGTTCTCTATCACTGATCCTTTGTTCGATTTCAGACACGTGTGATCTCAGCGTTTCAACCTTTGATCTTTTACCAGATAGTGAGGACAACGTGGCCTGGATCTGCCCTTCTACATACTTGAGGCGCGTTTCTGACTCACTCGCCTTAACTGACAATTCATTTTTGCGTTTCTGAATCTCATCCATGCCTGCGGATCTAGATCTGAGATCCTTGACCTTTTCTCTGAGCGTTTCCCTCTGCCTTTTCAGGTCTTCGGCCAGCTTGATCTGTGGTTCAAGCAGCCTGACCTCATCCTCGATCTTGCCGATATAGGAGGGCGTATACGAATTGATATCAGGAAATTCGCTTTCGATCTCATGCGTCCTATCCTCTGCATCCTTGAGCTTTTTGGAAACTTCATCCTTCTGCTTTCTCAAGGCCTCTATATCTCCAATGTTGGATATTACGGCCATCGCATTGTTCCAATCAGTATACTTCTGCCTTAGATCCTCGAGATGCATCGATCTATACTCTTCATCAAGCTGTTCATACTTCGTGTGCTTATATGCAATTGTAGAAAGGGAATTTTCGTCATCAGTTATCTGTGCTTCGAGATCCTTCATTTGCCTATCATACGTCTCGTATTCCCTAATTTTGCCTTTCGCTAGATACGACTCCATGGATATGAGCTGCCGCTTCTTCTCATCGATTGCAGACGCCTCACGTTCAAGATGATCTATCTCTTCGTTCAGCCTGTTCAGATCTTCCGAATAGTGTTCGCGTATCCTCCTCGATCCTTCATCGCCAAGATCCGTGCCGCAGACCGGGCACTTATTGTGCCCTTCAAGCATATTCATGTTCCTGCGGATCTCTTCCTCCTTCTGGCGAAGCGCCCCTATCTTTACCTGAAGATTGCCCAGATCCGTGTTTATTTCATCGATATCCCTGCGTATTTCTTCGTATATGGCTACCAGTTCGCTCGCATTTGCGAACGCCCTTCCCAGAGTCCGCGATATCTCATCTCCGAGATCCTTCTGCTTCTTCCTGTATTCTTCCCTCTTCTTCTTTTTCTGTTCTATTTCGTTAATGAGAGAAACGTACTTGCTTTCATAGGTGCGCAGATCATCCAGCTCATGCTTTATCTCGTCCATCCTTCTCTGCATTATCTCATACTGATCATGATCAGCCTGGAGTTCTGCGGCCTTCTTCATGTTATCCTCGTAGCTCTGTACCTGGCCGTCGATGTTCTTGAGCATCTTTCGGTAGTCGATGATCTGCCCCTTGTCGGTCCAGTAGCCCCTGATCCTCTCCCTGCTTGCATACACCTTGGATGACGTTATCTCATTGTATCTCTCCGTCGATCCTGATATTTCCTGTAGTTTGCCATCGATCTTTCTGATTTCTTCTTCGTACCTATTGGCTTCATCACTAAGCGACATCATGTTTTTAAGCGTCGCATCAAGCATAATGAGTTCCTTGCTGACAGCGTTGTACTCTGCGCTCGCCTCCTCCTTTTTTCTTAATAGATCTGATTCTATGGCCTCTTCCTGATCTATTTGCTTGGATAATTCAGCCACATCATCCTGATACCTGCGAAGATCGTCTCTATCTCTTTCGTTCTCCGATATAAGGTAATCCAGGTTCGATATACCGGCCTGCAGGGAATCGATAACGTCCTTGAGAACATCGTACGTTTCTTCCAGCTTTTCTATCTCAAGTATCTCATCCAGCAGCTTCTTTCTCCTTGCAGGATCACCTGAGATGAGATCGTCCATCTCACCCTGCTTGGAAAATACCGAGTTGAGAAACACGTCCTTGCTCTTTGTTATTATGTTCTTTTCGATGTAATCGTTAGCGTCCTTCACCGACTGGGAAAGTGCACTTCCATCGACCATTATCATGGCGTTGCTCTCAGGATTCTTGGATCTTCTGGTTATCGATCTTCTTATTATGTAGGTGTGCCCTCCATGCCTGAACTCCATTTCAACTTCCAGACTCTTTGCGCCCTTCCTTATCATATCCTCGATCTTCTTTGTCCTCTTATCTCCGAACAGAGCAAAGCGTATTGCATCGATTATGCTTGATTTTCCTGCCCCATTGTGCCCTACTATTATGTTGACACCTGTGTCGAAGAATATCTCGCTGTCCTCATGCGATAGGAAGTTAATCAGGCGAATCCTGTCTATTATCACCGTAAAGCACCTCTATCTCCTTCATGATGCCATCGATATCCTTTGATCTGGAATGTGCCATTATCTTCATGGCAAGATCCGCAAGCCTTTCATCACCAAGGTACGCCCGAAAATATTCTCTGAGATCCGCCGTCTCCGTATGTATGTTAGGTATTTTCGGATCTTTCCTTATTTTTGGCCTTGAAAATATGGCGTTGTCGAACTTAGATATATCCTGCATGACTGTTTCCATGGATATATCCCCGTGAATCTCTAAGCCCACAAGCGGTTTCTTTTCGTTGTCCTTCACTCTCAGCGATGAAAGCTTCTCCGAAATTTCATGAACATAGTTATCCGCATCGCTCTCCACCCTGATCTGCGGCCTTACGCTTTTTAGCCTTATGCGCTGCAGATCAACTTCGCCATTACTTATGTCAACTATGTTCACACCCTTTCCCTGCTTCAGGTAGCCGTTTATCTCATTCTCGCTCTTGATCTCGGTTGATCCTGCATACGATATGAGCGGCCCGATCCTCCGCTCCATGAAGTCATGCAGATGCCCCATGGCTATATAGGAGAAGTTCATTGGCAGATCGTCCATCTTTGCCTCGCACTGATCCGGTACGAAGAACGGATCTATGGCCTGATGCGACATCAGTATGCGATTCCTGTAGCCTTCCTCGATGTTCTCCGATCTTTTGTACTCATCCTTCAGCCTAGTCTTCATGTATCCCTTCATGTTGGAGATGCCACCTATGAGAACGTCTTCGCCATCAAATTTTCTAACTGCATACTCGTAGGCATCCCAGCCGAGTACATGGACACCCATAAAATCAAAGATACCAGCTGCAGGCTCCCCGTTCCTCCTGGGCCTGTCATGGTCTCCGAATATGACGAAGATCGGTATATTCCTAGCGTTAAGCTTCATAACGGCGTTTCTAAACTCCCTTATGGCTCTGTTTCCTGGCACCCATGTGTCGAAGAGGTCTCCGGTATGTATTACGAAATCAACGCTGTTTTCCAGAGCTATGTCTATCGCTTCGTGAAAGGCATCGTAGAAGTCCTGCTCCCTTTCATCCAGCGTCAGGGATCTGTATCCTATATGCGTATCAGAAAAGTGCATGAACCTAGGCATTCATATCACTCCAGCAGCTTTCTGGTTCTGTCCTTTATGGCCGATGGATCCCGCATTTTCTCAGCTTCTTCTCTGGCCTTCTTCAGCAGCTCCGTTATATCAACGTCAACGCCACCCTCTTCCGTCTCCCTCTGCCTGATCTTGGCAATCGTGGGCATCTTGACTATTTCACCAATTATTATTGCCTCTCCTATATCCAATGAAGGCAGATCCTCCATGAGCGATGCGCTCATGTTCTCGCTGCTCTCCAGGATGGCCTTCTGATCCACAGGATTCGTTATTCTCAGTATTATCTGTGAGTTGCACTGGCTTAGCACATCCTGATCGATCTTGCCAGGCCTCTGCGTTATTATTGCGAGGAATATGCCGAATTTCCTACCTTCTGCTGCGATCTTCTTTACCAGATCGTATAGCATCTTGGAAGCACCACCGCCCCTGTTCTTTTCGGGCGGAGCGAAATTGTGGGCCTCTTCAATGAACAGGAAGACCGGATACTCGAACGAGCCAGCAGTCTTGGCATCATATACCTGGCTTATGACCCTGTATGCGAAATAATTTGCAAGGCTCTGGTCAAGGCCGGACAGATCGATGACGCTCATCCTTGCCGGTGCAAGGTATTCGCCTATGTCCGTGGTCCTGGATCCGAAGATGTTCCTGATCCTGCGCAGATACTTTATCCTGGCGGTTATGCGGTGTTCAACATCTACGCTCTCGCTCTTCTCTATGAATTCATCAACATCCTTTCTTCCGTGCAGCTCCTCCATGATCTTTTTGACAACGTTTGACTGGTTCACATAATTTTCATGTATGCCCATTATATCGCAAACTTCTTCATAGTTGAGATCCTGGAATCTTATGGTGAATTCATCCACCTTCCCGAGCTTGTCCGTGTATCGCCCAGTGCTCATGGGCGTGCGGAAAACCCTTATGCTGTCTCTGTAGATCTGGTTCTGGCTGTTCTTCATTAGCACGTAATCCGCATGGGGATCTAGAACTATGATGGATGCACCCTTCTTCAGTAGTTCCTCCATTATCACGCCAGCGGTGTGGCTTTTTCCAGCCCCAGTCTGCGCTATTATGGCGAGATGCCTCCTCAGCCCGTTTATATTTGCAAAGACCTTGACGTCAGGCTGATCCGCCAGATGCCCAAGAAACAGCGATCTGTCATCATCAAACTTCAGTATGTTCTCCAGCACGTCCTTTCCAGCCCTGTACACAGGCTGGCCCGGCCTTATCAGATAACGAGATCTCGAGATCTTGCCATCCTTAACGCTCCCGATTATGCGAACCACGCACAGATCCACGTTGTCGTTCATCCTGTTCTCGGAGTATTTTCTAACACTGTTGTAGTCTATGCGATCGTTGAGGAGATCGCTTCTGGAAACAAGATCCTCCACCCTTCCGAGGATAAGATCCTCATACGCCAAAATGTAGACGTATTCCCACTTCTTAACCTGTATCTCCGGGTTCACAACAAACATGAAAGATTCCGATCTGTTATCTCCAACCGTATATCCTATCTCATATCCTGATCCTTGCACGCCTCTCACCTCTGGTTTCGTAGAAGGGTATTCCGGTCACCCTCTCAAACTCCTTCAGATACACATTTTCAACCTCGCTTTTCCTGAACTTCACCATGTTGTCTATATCGGAGAGCCACAGGTTGTACACCTTGTATCCGGTATAGCCGTACATCATAACCTGGAGCACGGTTTCGAACGGAACATGTGCACCGAAAACTTCAAACCTTATCGGAACGTCCTCCATTCTCGGCAGCAGATCGGAAACCATGAGATCGAACTTCATATTTCCTATGTTCATATTCACCAGCATAGGCTTCACGTACCCAGGCTTCTCTGCAAGGGATTTTATGATGTAATGATCGAAATGCCAGCTGTTTCTTTCGGCCTCCACAAGCGGGTTTTGCTCTGCTTCTCCCAGCAGCGTATCCCTGAGCATCCTGGATCTTGTAGATTTGGAAACAAATACTAGCGTAGTCTTCTTTGCCGCAGCTTCCAGAAGGCTTCGCAGGCCCATGCAGTAATCTTCATCCGCATCTATTGAAGCCTGATAGTTCTGGCATCTTCCTATCCTACCCATAAGAGAACCGTCTACCAGGGCTATATCCGGAGATTCCGAAGCTAGCAATTTCATCAAGCTTCTGTGCTCGGAGGATTCCATCATAATTATGGTTTCCCTCTTGACCTCTTCGGGTGTAACAGAGGCTATCGATGACTTGAAATCCACATAGACCCTGCCTTGGATCTTTGAATATGAACGTACGAGTATGAAGAAAGGCCCGCTGTAAAGTTCCCTGGAGAATTCGCTGCTGTCAGTCGCCGATATTGAGACCGATTTCACATCCAGATTCTGTTCAGGCAGTTCAGCATATCGATTCATGAAAGGTTCTCTGTATATACCCCTCAGCGGAGAATCTACTGGCATAATCATGGCGTCCCTTATGTTGCTGGCGTTGCGCCTGAGATACTCTCGGTATTGCGTGAATGCGTCAGAATCAAAGCTCATGCACTACAAGTAAACGTAATATCTATTTAACTTTAAGTTAAAGGAATTTCTGCCACAGCATTCTTTAGAACGGTGATATTGCATAACGCCAGACGACTGCGGTTGCATTTATGAGAAAGTTAGGGGTTCGGAGAAAGCAGTAAAGCTCCGATATTGAGGCATGAGACACACGGACTTCGCATTGATAGAAAACTTTACAAATGATTGATAGGAATCTCAAAGCAGCAATAAATATACTAATATTAAGTTCGATAAAAAATAGGGCTGATGCGGTCCGAACTTACGTCTGTGGAGATACCGCCGGCGGGATACCATCATGACGGTATTGGTCGCGTGTCGTTGAATCAGGAAGAAGCTCGAAGCTTCGGCTGAGGAGTAGCTCACCGAATATGTACCGTCTTCAGAACGGTAATTTTAGTATAACATGAATGGATGGAGGCTTCATGCAGAAAAAAGTTCTTCTGGTTGGTCTGGGTGTCATGGGTTCAAGGATAGCGGCCAACTTTGCCTCGGCCGGGAAACTTGCAGGCGTATATGACAGGAATGTGGATAAGGCAAAGAATACGGCTTCGATGCTGAAGGTTGGCTTCTACAGGGATCTCGGAGAAGCCGTTAAAAATAGCGATATCATAGTAACGATGCTTTATGACGACAGATCCGTCAAGGAAGTCTACTCACAGATGGAACAGGGCGTTCAAGGGAAGGTATTCATAGACATGTCTACCATATCGCCTGACACGTCCATCGAGATTGCGAAGAGGATAAAGGAAAAAGGGGGAAAGATGTATGATGCGCCGGTGATAGGCACATCGATAGCTGTGGAGAAGAAAGCGCTAGTAGTTCTTGTTGGTGGAGATCTATCCGGATACGATGAAGTGCGGGATCTGATCTCGGCCACTGCAAACCAGGTTGTCTATATGGGAGACAACGGTTCAGGGCTCTACGCGAAACTGGTGAACAATCTATTCCTCGGCTCCTACATGGCGTCGCTAGCCGAGGCTGTCCGATTCGGAAGAAAGAATGGAATTCCGGACAGCACCATATCAGATGTGCTCACGAAATACTCCAGTGCAAGGTCTCCGACATCGGATCTGAAGGTGCCAAAGATGATTTCCGAAGACTACAGTGTCCAGTTTTCAATCAAGAATATGCTGAAGGATATGGAGATAGTTGACAGGATGGCTTCAGAAAAGCGCATTGCCCTTCCAGTGGCGTCACTGGCATTGCAGCTTTTCCGGTACCTGATGGATTCTGGGTATGGCGAAGAGGACATAGCGGCAATATACAGGGCCCTGAGGTGATCCGGAGTTGGTTTTGGCATCAGAACCGGGTTACATAGGCACGGTGAGGATAAGGAACAGGCTGGTCATGTCACCAATGATATCGAACATGGCCGATCCAGACGGCAACACAAACGAGAATCACATCTCATACCTGGAGGAGAGGGCTAAGGGCGGTGCAGGCCTCATAATAACCGAATATACGTATGTTGACAGGAGATCCGGAATAGGCTCCAGAAACCAGATGGGCATGTATGATGAGAGGCAGATACCCAAATTCTCAAGGCTAACTGAGAGGATCCATGCGCATGGGGCCAAGATATTTGTGCAGCTGGTGCATGCCGGCGCAAAGGCCATTGGGGCGATCAATGAGTACAAAATAGCCCCATCCAAAACGAATTTCGACCCATCCGTTAGGGAGATGGATGCCTCTGATATTGAGGATGTCATATCAGCATACAGGAAGGCGGCGAATATAGCTGAAAGATCGGGTTTTGACGGTATTGAGATACACGGGGCACATGGATACCTTGTGGACGAATTTCTCTCGCCATGGTGGAACAAGCGCACTGACAGGTACGGAGGATCCTTTGAGAACAGGATAAGGTTTGCCCAGGAAGTCATTGACGCGGTCAGATCCGAGGTGGACATACCTGTTGGCATACGCATAAGCCTTTACGAAGATGAGGAGGATGGCTACAGCCCTGATTATGGCATGAAGATAGCGGAATCGATCAGAAACATAGATTACGTGCATGTTTCAGCTGGAAACAATGAACCTCCCGGATCGTCTGCATCTTTCTATTCGCCGCATGCACATATATTTCAGAAGCTGCGGGGAAGTACAGGAAAAACATTGATTGTTGCCGGATCGATAACTGCAAGGGAGGACGTTGATCTTGTTCTTTCCGCGGCCGATTTTGTAGCCGTGGGAAGGGCCATGCTCGCCGATCCATATTTCCCCATGAAGATCATCACCGGAAAGGGAGAAATCCGCCCATGCATCAGGTGCAATCAGGGATGCAGGAATCTGGCGTATGGTGAGGTGCGGTGCACGGTGAATCCGTACTTCGTTGTTCCAGAGCCGAGGAAGATCTATAAAGGAGAGGTTGTCGTGGTTGGCGCCGGAGTTAAGGGGCTTGAAGCATCGCTTTACGCGGCAAAGTCTGGCCTTAAGGTTGTGATATACGAAAAGGAAGACAGGATAGGCGGGCAGATCAACAGCATATTCGATGCATCCAAGGCCAGGGAATTCAGGCAGCTCCTGGATTATTATGGCAGAACAATAAAAAAATACGGAATCGACGTGAGGCTGGGTGAACGTTACAGCGGTGACGGAATATATTGCCTGCCGGATACTGTCTATCCAGATCTTCCCGACAAGGATGAGATATGGATAGATTCCAACGTCTACATGTACCATGACCTTGCCCTGAGATACGCCGCGGAACACAAAGTTTACCTATCTTCATACAGTCTGACAAGCCTTGACAGAGCCAGAAGGAAGGCTTATGCTAATATCGCGAGAAAGGCCGGCGTTACAATAGTGGACACCGCGGATCACTATGATGTTAGCATACATGATCGGAATCAATACGACATATACCAGGCCATGCTGTCTGGGATCGAAGCGATGAGGTCACATATAGCGGCATCTGAAAATGAATATCTCTAAATCTCCCCACGCGGATCTGGTCATAAAATTAAAAGGCCAGGTCTGTGTAGGTTCAAGTTTTCCATTGCTTTGCATAAGATCTAAGCTGAAATTTATGGTGAAATTCTGGTTTGGCGTAAGTGACAAAAACTCATCTTATGTGAAAATATATGGATTTCTTACAACGGAAAAAATTCAAAATTCTACGCGTGCATGGAGATAGCTTCATATGGCTTCTGCGGTTTAAATCAGCACAAGCGAATCCGATGTTCTAGATAAAAAACTCAAGAACATGGATCGTTCTTAGGATCGGAAGTCTGGGTAATTCAACCACACCCTATATTATTATGCCAATCTGATTTTTCAGGTATGGCGATCCCACAAAGTGCCCGTGTATCATGCCTATGTGTATGACAGGGAACAGGAAAACGCCCAGCAATAGCGATATCACCACTGCTATGAATATTGCGATTATCGCAAGTGCAAGCGAATCTATCCATCCTATTCTGTAAACTTCCTTGAAGACCCAGAGAGACCCTATGAAACCGAATATCATGCCTATAAATGGCGTGAACAGCGAAAAAACAAAGAAGAAAATGTAGAATATTATGATAGAGAGAAGCGTTGCAGCCATAGCCTGGCCAAACGTAGACCTCTTTGAAACAACCTTTCCGGCTATCCACACAGGCACAGAAGCAATTATCAATGTTAGTATTATAGCAATGACGAAGGCTATGAAGTCTCCGATTATAACTAGCACGGCCCTATATATCCTTTCTATTTAAAAAAGTTGGCAGTGGTGAATATGACGCGCATTATGCTGTATTTTTCATCTCAGATCTGAACCTGCTGACTGCATACCGCACCACTACGATGAATATCGCAATTATGATCACGTAAGGGATCCATGTTATGAAAAGAATTCCCAGGTTCTTTGAGCTTTCCAGTGCTATGGTCCAGGATTCGAATATACCGGCGGTGAGCAGTTCCAGCCCAACCATGAGCCAGACTATTATCGCCGTTTTTATCTCCTTTCTGAACGACCTCCTGAACAGAGAGGCGATCAGGAAGCCCCCTTCAGTTGAAGCTATGGCGTATGATGGAAGCTCCAGCCATGAGTATGGAAGGAGAAGTAGCGATAGCAGTGCCAATGGCCCTGTAACACCTTGTGAGACCGCGAGTGCATTCAGTACTATTGCAGTTGAATAAGTAGATATTATGAAGAAAATTTGCCCTATAACCGGTATGATCTCTATGCTGGCGATCTCATAGTTATGAGAGAATATGGAGAAGGATCTGACTATAAGAGGCAGCGATCGAACGGCTTGCAGGCTAGGTTCGTTCTGGCCCACGATCTGGCTCGCCGTGGATCCGGACATCGGCAGGGCTGACAGCGCAAACATCAGCGCAAGCTCGCCGATGAATACGAGGACCATTGCAAGTATCCTCTGCCTTGAGAATATCCGCACGAATGCAGCCTTCCATGTATCCTCATTGACGGCTGGGAACCTGTATCCGCAGACTGGGCACTGTTCTGTCCCCTCAGGAACCAGATTTCCACACTGAGGGCACTGAATATCCTTCATACATACAAAAAATGGAAAAGCACAATATTAAAGTTTTTAAAATAAAAAATTAATATTCAAATAAATATACTATCACAGCAATTTCTGGGTTGCAAAGATCTCGTGCTTCGTCGGCGGGTTAACCTTCTCCATGAGGCTCTTGAAATCCTCAAGGCTAGGTGCCTCCCACTCGCATATTGCCATCCTTTCGTCGCCTATGACGTTGACGGATTTGAGTGTGAATCCGGCTGGCAACTTGCCGTTCTTCTGCATGTCTATGATGCTTCCGACAACCTTGAACGCCTCATCCTGGTTCTTTCCCTTCCATCTGTGCTCCACTATCAGTGAAACCATTTCATATCACCATGTTCATGAACTTAATTAAAGATATATAAATGATGCCGGTATGTGACGGTATGGAAGAGATAGAGTTCGATCTCGTTAATGATCTGCCGTTCTGCAGGCTCAGCAAGCTGTTCCCGGACGTGAGCTTCTACAGGTGGTGCAATTCTGCCGTGGATTATCTTGAATTCTACGGTAAGGATGAGGATCTGAAGAAGGTAAGCGATTTTCTGCCAGAAATAGAGAAGGCGCTGAATACACACGTCATATACAGGACATCGAGGAATGGAAATCTCTCTGTAATGCTTGTTTGCAGATGCAATGCCTCGAATTCCACCATACGCAAGGCGGAATCAAAGAACCTGATGTGGAAGGCTCCGGTCTACTATCAGAATGGCCACGAGAAGATTTCGCTGATATCACCAGTATCAGAAAATTTCCTCTCGATATTCGACGAGTTCGGAAGCATCGGCGATGCCAGGGTCATAAAGAAAGCAGAGATAAAGCCAGAGCTGGTCAGGGATACATACACCGTCTCCATGTCAGAACTGCTCTCTGCGTTGACAACCAAGCAGCTAAAGTACCTGGTTAACGCATACCACATGGGATACTTCGATACTCCAAAGAGAGTGCAGATAGGCGAGATGGCTAAGGAATTCGGCATCTCATATTCCACGCTGCAGGAACATCTTGAGAAGGCGGTAAACAGGATACTCAAGGGACTTGAGCCGTATCTTACCATCGACCTGCACATCCGCGGTGACAGGGAGGATTGATAGCTGGAAGCCATATATTCTGCAAGCTCGAGTTTTGCTGATGGGATATTCGCAAAATTGGGGAATAATAATTTATATCCTGTTTCATTTTACTTATCTACGTCAGTGAAGGTACTCGTCATATTTCTCTTGATCCTGTCTCTTATCGGATCCACGCTCTCGGCATTTCCTGTACAGCAGATGTCCGGGAATACTCATCAGAATGAATCGCAAATAAGCGCTTCATCGCAAGCAGCCAACATCGTATCCAGAATCGGCAGCATCAACGTGAGCAGTCGCTACGAATTTCTTCCAAATTTCAACGCTGTAAGCGAGTATTCAGAAGATGGGCACATCACGCTGACCTATGACAGCGCTCCGGCACCGATGGGTGTCGCTGATGTTGGCCTCTTCAATTCCAGTGGATCCATAACGCCATATTCTGTAAATACAACTGGCATAATGGGTGCCGTTGATCTGAACAGCACGCAGGTTTTTTACCTATATGATGATCAACCTTACAGTTTTGCGGTTCAGCTAAATGCAGTTGCGCATGATGTAGATCTATTCGGAAATTCGTCGTATTCATTTTGGGCGCAGAACGTGGTAATATATTCTACCAGAACGCACCAGTTGAGCTTCATAGACAACGTATGGAATTTTTCAAGTCCAGCCTTCAACATGACCGCTAACGCCCTGCACGGAAATGGAAAGCTGGTCCCTGGCGTATTCTATTACGATATTGGGCCTACATTCAACATCTCATTCCCATTTTCTTTGAAATTGTATCTTAACTCTTCACTTGTGGGGGGAAATGATGCCATCTACTTTAACTACAGCATAGAGAACGGAAAGATTACGAAATCCGGTAGCTATGACGCAGTCACGTTTAACTCGTCGGGAAAAGCTTCTAGCCCTGCAAGATTCCTCATATCTGGTTATTCTCCATCCCCCGCGGGCCTGCTTTATGACGCGGAGCTTGCCATAACTGGGCCTGGTGGCGGAAGCAATGTCAACGTATACGGTATAAACGGTACTATGGGCCTATACCTGTACAATTCGACATCGAAGGCCTTCAATACCGTAAGATCCGCATACGATGCAGGCGTTGATACAGGGGAAACTTCCTATGGGGTCGATGTCGGATGGTATGGGAACATGGCAGATCTGCAGTCCGGTCCATCTCTCATCTACGGGCTGTGGAACGTTTCCAGTGGTATAGAGACGATATCAGGCACTGCAGAACCTCAAAGCTACATTTTCGTAAGCAATGGCAAGCAGTTCAACAACTCAACCGCATCATGGGCACCCTATAGCGGAGCGCACTTCAGGTTCAAGCTGCCAAAGGGCAGTTATTCACTGGCTGTGCTGAGGAATCTTTATGCACCGGAATACATCAACGATGCCGGTACCTCGCCATCTTTGAATGGTACTTCGAAGACCGGCGATATATACGCACCGGTGGTGATCGAGAACTACAGCGATGCCCTTTATTATTCGCGTTCTGGCAATGGCAGCCAGATCAGCCCCTTCGTAATATCATTCGGCCAGACCGTCTCAGTTGATCCGCTGTTCGGCGTGCTGAATGATTACCTCTTTCCTGTATTCACTGGGCTGGCCATAATCAATACCTCATACCATATTGATGTGGAGAATGCCAGCTCTTTCGAAATAACATACGGATCGCAGTACGATAGCATTCTGGCCAGCCACGGCCTGGGCAACACAAACTGGATGGGAATGATCCTGTACGGAACATCCAATGTATCGATAACAGGCGGCCTCAACATAACAGGATGGTTCCCAGAAACGATGAAGGGCTTCGTGGTAGCCAACCTTATGGTATGGAACTCATCGAACGATCTCATAGCCGATAACGTATTCTATTCACTCCATGCATCAAGCTCAGATCTACAACCTCCTTACTACTCATCAGTTCTCATATATGGAATGAACTCAACGCGTGCAAACAATACGGTCTGGGGAAATTATTTCCCTGACCAGTACGTCTCTGAAAATGGAAACGCAACAGTCGGCCTCTTCGTAGATTCATCCGGCAACCTGATCTACAACAACGCATTCACTCAATACGATATAGCATTTTCTCCGGATTTCAATATATATACAGATTCCAATGCCACGTATCACGATAACTGGAATATATCATCAGTGGAGCCAATAAATTACACAATCAACGTAAATGGGTACAGCCTGAATGGGAGCATAGTTGGCGGTGGGTATGAGGGCGGAAATTACTGGGGTTCTCCCTTTATAACGCCGCCATGGAACGAGAGCGGTTACATAGATAGCGGATACGATTACCATCCACTTGTGTATTTCCTCTATGAACTGTCTTTCGCGATCCATGGCCTTCCGGCAGGCACAAGCTGGGAGCTGGTTGCGGACGGCGTCTATTATGTTGGCTCCGGTCCATACATAAACATTACAGAGTTCAATTTTGGAAACACAACCTATGCAGTTTTTCTGCCGCCAGGATATATAAGCAATGCATCAGGATATGCATATGCATACACTGATATGAGTACGGTGAACGTATATGCACGACATGTTATGACCTACGGTATAGTGTTCCATGCAACAAACTATGTAAAGAATGAGACATGGTACCTAGATATAGCTGGAAGCCTCTACTCATCCACATCCCAGGATCTCACGGTCAGCCTGCCAAACGGGACGTATTCCTATTCAGTGTTCGCGCCTCCAAACAACTATACAGCCGTTTCAGGCTACGTTACGGTCAACGGGGTTTCCGAGATAGTCAACATAACATTTCCTGAACAGTTATACCGGGTTGTGATAAGAGAAACGGGGCTGCCTGCCGGATCCTCGTGGTATGTTGTTATAGATGGAAAGGCATACTATTCCAATGGAACAGAAATATCGATTTTGCTGCCAAACGGCAGATATTCGGTACAGTTTCCGAGCATACCGGGATACAAGGCCTCACCCCAGCAGACCGCAATTCTTGTCAGTGATCAGCCGGTGCAGTACACTGAGGCGTACACCTCAAACGCCAACTATGATTATTATCTTGGTGCGGGCATAATTATAGGAGCCATGATAACCGCGTTTGTCTTCTACATAGATCGCCGTAGGAGGTAAAGACATTTCACAATCTTTTGCCGGTTAATTCAACGATCATCGACACCGAGAGAATGTCCTCAAGTACGCTGTTTGATCTCGAAGACAGGAAGTAAAGGTGGTTGTTGTTGCCCTGAGGATCGATCATGGCAAAGAAAGATCGCATAAACTCCCTAGTGAGATCTGGATTGGGGCCATTGAAGTCGAATATCATGAGCCTGTCATATCCAACCAAGAATATATTTATACCTCGGAATGAGGCTTCTTCTCCGAATATCTCTGATGCAAGCTGGTGCCCGAGATTCCTAGATCTCTGAACGCTCCCAACGATCATCTTTGAGAAGTCAGCTATCTCAAAAAGATCTGTGTCTGGGACCTCCACCGCTATTCGGTTGGCCATCCTGCCATGGCCTTGGGTGTATATTATTATTTTCCTTCCATAGATTTCCCTGATCAGATCGGTGGCGGAGCGCTCCATATCGGCGTCGCTTCGATATTTCATCATAACTATATTACCGCTTTTGTTTCTGATCACGTTATTCCTCTGGATTGTTCTACGGCTTTGGCATATTAATCTTATTCTCCGCACGGATCGGACTTCGCTATTCTTGCCGATTGGGTCTAAATAGTATATTTTTAATCTATTTATTTGAATATTAAAATATGTATACCGATCCCAAAATTATACGACGAAATTTCAAATAGCGTTAAAAGATATCATATATGTAGAGGTGTATTAATGCCAGAAACTGAAGAAATTAGCAAAGGGCTTGAGGATGTCAATATAAAGTGGACAAGGCTCACGACCATCGACGGAAATAAGGGAATCCTGCGATACGGGGGCTATTCTGTCGAAGATATAATTGCCTCTGGGGCACAGGATGAGGAGATCCAGTATCTGTTCCTGTATGGGAACCTTCCAACTGAACAGGAGCTCAGAAAATACAAGGAAACCGTCCAGAAGGGTTATAAGATACCAGATTTTGTCATAAACGCCATAAGGCAGCTGCCAAGGGAATCGGATGCTGTGGCAATGCAGATGGCCGCGGTTGCAGCCATGGCAGCATCGGAGACAAAGTTCAAGTGGAACAAGGATACGGACAGAGACGTTGCAGCAGAAATGATCGGCAGGATGTCAGCGATAACCGTGAACGTGTACAGGCACATAATGAACATGCCGGCCGAGCTTCCGAAACCATCAGACAGCTACGCTGAGAGCTTCCTGAACGCTGCGTTTGGAAGGAAGGCAACAAAGGAAGAGATAGACGCCATGAATACGGCACTGATTCTCTACACAGACCATGAGGTGCCTGCATCTACCACGGCAGGCTTGGTCGCGGTATCAACCCTCTCAGACATGTACTCCGGCATAACTGCAGCTCTTGCGGCCCTCAAGGGTCCGCTGCATGGCGGTGCAGCTGAGGCAGCAATAGCGCAGTTCGATGAGATAAAGGATCCCGCCATGGTGGAGAAGTGGTTCAACGACAACATAATAAACGGAAAGAAGAGACTCATGGGCTTCGGCCACAGGGTATACAAGACCTACGATCCAAGGGCAAAGATATTCAAGGGCATCGCTGAGAAACTCTCCAGCAAGAAGCCAGAGGTGCACAAGGTATATGAGATCGCCACGAAGCTTGAAGACTTTGGCATCAAGGCATTCGGTTCAAAGGGCATATATCCGAACACGGATTACTTCTCCGGAATAGTATACATGTCCATAGGATTCCCGCTGAGGAACAACATATACACGGCGCTCTTCGCGCTATCCAGGGTTACAGGGTGGCAGGCACACTTCATAGAGTACGTGGAGGAACAGCAGAGACTGATTAGGCCGAGAGCCGTTTACGTCGGTCCTGCAGAGAGAAAGTACGTACCCATCGCTGAAAGAAAGTGAAAACACTTTTCTCAAATTTTTATTAATATATTTTATATACAACGGCGCTTGTTGTGGAAATTTCGATTAGCGATGGTCTGTGTTTTCGGATCCCGATCAAATTTTTTATAAGTGCTGATGATACTACGCAGTGGTGTTCTTCCGCCTGTTGATCGCAGCTGCAGTTTTTGCCTTTACACTCATCCTTGTGATCATCAGGCCATGGAGACTGGATATAGGCTATTCCGCGATCATAGGCGCCATAATATCGATAGCTCTTGGCTCTCAACACCTGTTGACATAATCAAGGTCTGGGGCATAATCTGGAATCCCACCTTCACCTTCGTTGCCATAATAATAATGTCCCTTGTTTTCGATTATTCCGGTTTTTTCGAGTACTACGCCATAAGGATATCGAAGATGGCTGGCGGAAACGGCCTGAAGCTCTTCGTCTTCATAGTGCTGCTTGGATCGGCCATATCGGCCTTCTTTGCAAATGACGGCACTGCACTGGTTCTTACGCCAATAGTATCGGCCATAACCGCTAGGACCGGCATGGACAAAAGGCGGGCACTTGCTTTCGTCATGGCAACAGGTTTTATAGCTGATTCCTCCAGCCTGCCCTTCATAATAAGCAACCTCGTCAACATAATAGGGGCAGGGTACTTTGGCGTATCATTTGCACAGTACGCGGAAACCATGATCGTTCCAGACATAGTCAGCATAATGGCCAGCCTTGGCGTACTGATCCTCATCTACAGGAAGGAAGCATCGGTTGAATACAGCACAGAGGATGTGGGCGATGAGAACAGGGTCATAGTGGACAGCCGAATATTCAGGCTGGCTTTGCCATTCATAGCCATCGTTGTACTTGCTTACTTCCTCTCCAGCCTGGACAGCATACCGGTGAGCTTCATTGCACTTCCAGCCGCATTGACCGTGCTCTACATTGCAAGGGTCAATGGCAAGATAAATACAGGCCTTGTTCTTAGAGAGGCGCCATGGCAGATCGTCCTCTTCTCGCTGGGTATGTACGTGGTAGTTTACGGTTTTGGAAATGCCGGCCTCACTGATCTCATAACCGATCTTATGCGTTCACTGATGTCGCTGGGAAATCCGGCGTATACTCTTCTGGGCGGGTTGTTTTTTGGCTTTCTTGCCGGGGCTATGAACAATCTGCCGTCCACGATGATGGGCGTCCTCACGGTATCCAGTCTCAGTGGTAACAGGTTCCTGCTTTATGCAAACGTAATAGGAAATGACATAGGCCCGAAGTTCACGCCGATAGGTTCTCTGGCAACTCTCCTGTGGATGTACACGCTCAGGCGGAAGCATGGAATAGAGGTAACGCCGCTCTATTACATGAAGATAGGCTTCATCGCAGCGCTCCCAGTTCTGGTTGTGACGCTCCTTTCACTTTATGCGGTGGTATCCCTAGGCCTTTAAAAAATGAAAAAATTGTTTATGGATTCTTTTACTTTTCAGAATGAGGATGGCGCAGGATTGTCGGCCAGCTGTATCGGGAATGATGGAATGCTGACGGTGGTATTGTACACTTCATCAATGAGCCACTGGACTGCGTACACTGATCTGAAGGCCGGCTGGTTGAAGTAGTTATCATCGAATATTGTGAAATAGGTGCCATTCTTGTAAGCATTTGTCTGATCGAATGGATCTGTTTTCATCACAGATGAGTTGACGTACTGATCCAGCAGTATTATATCCGGCGAATCGTTGAGTATCACCGATCCAGGTACCGTATAATATCCAGTTTCGTTTGCTATGTTGCGCAGATCCGCTATGTTGAAGAAATCGTTTATGAACGTCTGATTGCCGGCAGTCCAGTAACCGCCCTCAGTGCTGAGCAGGTAGAAGATGCTCATCCTCTTTCCATCGGAAAGCCTCGTGGCGTTCTGGTGAAGGTAAGTCAGCGATGTCTGCATCCAGTGCACTATCTCAGTTGCGTTGTTCTGCGTTCCAGTTATATTTCCTAGCTCGAGGATCTGCTGCTCTATCTGCGTAAAGTTATCCTGTCCAACCTCTATTACAGGTATCCCCATATCCAGTATTTTCGTTATGACGTTCTGCGGATAGTATGAAGGTATTGTTATGACCGCCTGCGGAGAGACGTTCAGCAGCTCTTCATAGTTGACCGTATCCAGCTCACCGACAATTGGAACGCTCAGATTTTTTGGATAGGTGGTGTAGGTGCTGATGCCAACCAGATCCTTTTCAGCGCCAAGTGCGTAAAGGTTAACCGTTATGCTTGGCAGCAGCGAAACTATCCTTGTGAGCGGATGGGTGAATGGAAGCTTTGCATTTGGTGCGTATACCTGGGCTACGTCATTTGTGCCTATGCCCTCCTTATAGTAGAAGTATGATACACCTGCCACGACCACCACTATTATTATGGCTATGGCCAGAACCGAGTTTCTGTTCATGGATTTCACCAAATTAATTTTAGTTTCCGTAAACATACTTCAATATATTAAGATGGCGATCTTTATTATGGTGAAATGGATTTAAGTAACATAAAGGGGGATTAATTGGTGTTCTCTGATATAAGGTACCACGGTAAGGCCCTGAGGGTCCCAGTCGCAGTGTCTAGCATTGTCCTCCTTATACTGGTATCAATCGTATCTCTGGGCATAGGCAGCATATCAATATCCATCAGGCGAACAGGCGAGATAATATGGGATCAGATTCCGTTTCTATCATCAATACACCATTTTGCGGTTCCGGAAAGTGATTATCTTATCATAACGGAATTGAGAGAGCCGCAGATCGTTGGAGCGATAATAGTGGGTTCCACCCTTGCAGTTGGTGGATCCGTCGTGCAGAGCATATTCAGGAATCCGATAACCGAACCATACATAATAGGCATATCCAGTGGCGCAGCGCTGGGTGCTGTGCTGAGCATAGCTCTTTCGCTTTCATTTCTTGGATATTACACTCTTGAGATCAACGCATTCCTCTTCAGCACAATTACGGTTGCGATCGTTTACCTCATATCCTACAGGCATGGAAGGGCCCCACCAACATTTCTTCTCCTGATAGGCATATCGCTCTCATTTTTCTCATCATCCATAGTTTCCTTCATAATATTCTCAGACGTTAACCTTGCAGGCAGCGAGTATTTCTGGCTTCTCGGTTCTATAGAAACCATAAGCTGGTCGGAGATCATTGCGCTCATACCAATAGTCCTGTTCTCCTCTATCGGCATATACCTGCTCAGAAACGAACTTGACGCACTCCAGATGGGTGATGAGCATGCACACTCAATCGGTGTCAACGTTGAGAGAACCAGGGCAATACTTATAGCCCTGGTTACGCTCAGCACTTCCGCCGTGGTATCCGTTTCAGGCCTGATAGGGTTTGTCGGCCTCATCATGCCTCACGTGTCAAGGCTCGTCTATGGTGGATCGAACAGATATGTGATACCTACATCCGCGGTATTCGGTTCGATTTTCCTCATGGCAGCGAACGACATATCGAAGGTAATAATTCATGGCGAGGTCATACCGATAGGCATAGTCACCGGAATAATCGGCGTCCCGGTTTTCATCTACCTGCTTGGAAAGATGGCAAAGGGTTCCTATGTCCAGTGATTTCTCGGATCATCTATAGATCACGAGTATGGATATCAGGATAGCGAGGTTGAAGCCGGTGGCTATGAAACCTATGCGCTTCATGGGCATGTCCTTCATGGCCAGATCAGATGCCGCTGCAACAGTGAAGATTGCCGCAAAGACATAGAACGCGTCTCTGCTTGAATAGATGAGCACCGGGATCAAGAGGATCATGGATGAGATGTAAACAGGCATTATGCGCTCTGCAAACAGCCTTTCGAACCTGGTCTTCAGTATCCTTGCATTCGCTATTTCGACTGGGCCTGAACCCATGAGTATCTCGCTGACGCTCAGTATTAGGAATACGATCAGCATCCTCATCGTTATGGAATGTTCGAATGATGAGGAAACTATTAGAAACATTGAGGTCAGGGTGAGTATTGAGAAAATTCTGGTGTAGAGCTTTCTTTCGCCAAGCCTGAACAAGGCGGCGTAGAAAATGAGAAACATGGCAAATATGAGAAGGGATGGATAAGGCATAAGCCCGGCAACGGTGATGTAGATCAGCCAAGCTATGAGTATTGCGATGAGTATGAGCGCATGAAGGTGATTATCTGCGAGGAACTTTACCGGATTTCGCTTAGCCTTCCAGATCCTGAGAGCTGACAGAACCGGATCGTAGATGAAGAACGTTGTCAGCATTGCTATGAAAGTTATCAGGCCGTACGCTGATGTTTTGTAGCTTGTTATAATGGAGATGATCATGGTGTTGGCCCATACCACTATCAGACCGTGCTCCCTTGGCACCGCGATCTTGAATCTACCTCTGTTCTGCATGCTGCCACTGCGATCCATCCTGCGAGCGGGATCATGGGGTTATCTATAGGAGATATTTATATGGGAGTTATCGAATTCAGGAGATATTAAAACTTCAGCCTCGTTCTATGGCGTCATCGCAAAAGGAATGGTTGTAATATGGCCGTGAAGGTTCAATGTTAACGGGGCATTGCCGATTTCATCCATATCAACAGATATCCTTCCTGTATCGGACAGCTAAGATATTTCGGCTGGAGGCATATCTTCTGCGACTGGATAAATTATGGGAAGGATCCAGCCAATAAACATGCGTCAGGTATTGCCTTCATGCACCGGTAAAAAGGTAATATGTCATGATGCCATAGCTGATTATGAGAATAACCGTTGCACATACCCCTGATCCTGATGATGCTTTCATGTTCTATGCCATGTTTCAGGGGAAGATAAAGACGAGGATGGAGTACGACCAGGTTATAAAGGACATCGAAACGCTGAACAGGGAATCAAAGGAGGCCAGATACGAGGTCACCGCACTTTCCGCCAACGGATACGTTCAGGTGAGCGATAAGTATATGCTAACAAGATCCGGGGCAAGCTTCGGAATAAGCTATGGGCCAATGGTCGTAGCAGCTCACGACGTGGATCTGTCCAGCAGCAGGATGGGCGTTCCAGGCTATATGACCTCGTCCTATCTGCTCTACAGGATGTTTGGGCCAGAGGCAAAGGAATATATTGAGATCAGATTTGATAAGATACCCGATGCGATACTGAATGGAGAAATCGATGCTGGGATACTGATACATGACGAACAGCTGACCTACGAGAAGCACGGTCTGAAGAAGGTGTTCGATATTTACGAGGCCTGGAAAAACTATGCCGGCAACCTCCCCGTTCCACTCGGGTTCAACGCCATAAGGAAGGATCTGCCGAAGGACGTTATAGACGCTTTTCTTGACGATTTCGAGAGATCCATAAGGTATGCGATGGCCCATGAGGACGAGGCCGTTAAATACGCCATGCAATACGCAAGATACACGGATCTTGAAATGGAGAAGCGTTTCGTGAGGATGTACGTGAACGAACTGTCTATAAACTTCGGAGAAACAGGCAGAAAGGCCTTGGAACTTTATTATGGGCGCGCAGCAGAAAAAGGGCTGATAAAGCCGTTCAAGCCCGAAATAGTTTGAATTTATAAAATCACTTTATTTTTATCATCACATGAGCTCGAAGTGCTTGAAGATCTGGCCTATTTCCTCTCCGTATGAGTAATCAGATACAAAATCGCTGACTGCCTTTATGTTATCGGTTGCATTTGCCGGGCACGCTTTCCTCACAGGCAGCTGGAACATGGGCATGTCGTTGTTAGAATCTCCGATAACAAGTATCTCATCGTATTCGAGCGAATACATCTCCTTCAGCTTGTTCACCGCGAAGGCCTTATCCTCACCGCGATTCATGAGATGCCATGAGTATCCGCTGTAGAATATTACGAAGCCCCTGGATTCTGCCTCCTTCCGTACATAATCCACATCCTCTGGATCTATATCAAAGCCAGTCGAGGCCTCTCTCCAGCGATTGGTCAGTATGCTCCTCATCGAGGTCCTCTTCGACATCTCCTCAAGGAACTTGTTCGTACCCTCATTGCTGAAGAATTTCTTGATCGATCCATCGTTATCAAACATTATACCGCCATTCTCGCCAAATACAGGCCCGTTTATGCCGAGAAAGATCTTCAGTGCATATACAACCGGAATGACGTTTCCGCTGAGCAGTGATACGGTCAGGCCTTTTTTCTCGGCTGATCTTATGCTCTCTATTGCTTTCGTTGATATCAGGCGATCCCTGTCAGTCAAAGTACCGTCCACGTCGATTGCTGCCAACCTTATCATGCTGGGGAAATTGTTATGAAACTAATAACGATTATTGGATGTTGATAACAAAGAAAGATGTTGAATACACTGCCAGGAAGCGCATAGAAAAGCTGTATGATTTTGCCATCAGAACCGGTGACAGGCGATACATTATCGAGATGGAACACATAGCGCAGCGTATGGATATAACGCTACCGGCTAATATAAAGAGGGGATACTGCAAGAAATGCAAGACTCCTTACAGGAATCAGGTCGTGAGGATAAAAAAGAATCTTGTAACTGTGAAATGCCCGGTCTGCGATGATATAAGGCGGTTCCAGATCAGTCGCTGACCGTTTCTATCTCGAACAGGACGTTGAATCCGGCGAGGGTTGCGTGAATCTTGTCTGCGAACCATATGGCATCATCTGGTGTTGCGCCATTTCCCCATTCGTAGACCATGTCCTGTTCTCCTATAACTGGCTTGAAACCGAGCGATCTAAGCCTGTTTATGACCTCACTAGGTCTCGCACCTTCGCTCGAGAATGAGACCTTTATGTAAGTTTTCATCGATATCCATGGGTCATTTTCACTTAATATAAAAGATTTGTTCAATCGAATGCGATACAATATATAGGAATAAGCGTAGATAATAGATATGATGATGCAATTCGTCTAATTTTTGAATAATTTTATGTCTTTTTATTATAATTGATTGAAATTGAATGCCGGTAAATTTTTTAAATGCAGTTTTAATTAGCATTCGCAAGCATTCTGCCTTAAAAAGTGTTGAAGATGAAACCGATAATTGTGAAAAAGGGCGACATAAGAAGGCTTCTTAAGGAGAGCGGCGAGATTGATGGCAATGACGGCAGGATCTCTGTTGCCGCGCACATATTGTATCAGTTCGGAGACAGGATTGTTTTCGTGAAGGCCTACGAGAATGAAGACATAGATCTGAAGATAAAGAACAGGAAGAACGATTATAGGTACATAAAAGTCATAGCATCCCAGAATGGTGAGTTCCACATAATGGATCTGCCCATAGGCGATAGGAGGATAGGCTCTGAAACGCTTTACGGCCTCATAATGGCCAGCGAAACGTTCGGAACAAGATTGAGGAATGAGATACTGAATATGATAAGCTTCGAGATGAAGAGAAGGAATTCAATCTGGATACTGGTTGATAAGGATAGTCATGCCTATTATCCGTTCACCACACATTCCATAACGGAGATCATACTGCACGACGTGGAATACAGATTTGAACGTGGTTTGATTGACAGGAATCTTGAGATAAGGGTTCCTGTGCAGTTCATATACAATTACTGGCAGAGGTATCTGAAGGCAAAGAACCGTACCCCGGGCGAGGTCTGGGCATCCATGATCCTTCAATAAGAAGCATCGGATAATCGTTATTTTTCAGCCGGCTGATCTTAAATTTGCGATAAAGTATCTTTCAAAGTGCCTGTAGAAGAAATTTCATATGATGCCTGTGAATACGGCAGAGGTATGATAGTAGTCACTGGTATGCCCGGCGCAGGCAAGGATGAATTCGTAAAGGTGGCCAGAAGCCTGGGCTTCATAGATCTTCATATGGGAAACACCGTCAGAGAATTCGCAAAAAATGCGGGCATTCCTGAAATAGACCATGAAATAGGGAACTTCGCCACATCCGAGAGAAAAAAATACGGTATGGATATCTGGGCCGTCAGGACAGCGCAGAAGATAACCGATGACGGGCGTACTGTGATAGACGGCCTGAGAAATTATGAAGAACTGCAGTACTTCTCAAAATTTTCTGAGAACCCTTACGTTGTGGCCATATTTGCCAGCAGGAAGGACAGATTCAGCAGAATATTGAAGAGGGACCGGCCAGATGATATAAGGACTATGGAAGAGCTCATCGAACGCGACACCAGGGAGCTGTCCTGGGGAATAGGGAATGTCATAGCGCTTGCAGATTACATGATCGTTAACGATGACACGCTCGAGACCTTTCATGCAAGATGCAGAAAACTTCTTACGGAGAAATTCTCAATCAGCAATAAAATATGAGGTTCTTATACGCTGGCACATTTTGCAGAAATATGGGAAAGTTTTTATCGCTCGATTTAATCCGCTCTTGCACTGTGGGTCCGTAGCTTAGCTAGGTAGAGCGATGGACTCTTAATCCATAGGTCAGGGGTCCAAATCCCCTCGGACCCGCTATTAATCATGTTGATTTTGTTTTATTATGCTTAAAATTATAGAAAAATTGACATGCTTTTAGCTAAATTTCGCATATTTTTGTAATTTAGAGCTAATTCAGATATGTTTTTAGCTTTGTGAAAGATCCTATCGTGTATCTGAGGGAATACATTAAAAAAAGCATCATGATTCTGCAAGGGACTGCTTCACAACCTGATGCTTGTGAATGAATAGGCTACTTATGCCCCAGTATCTTTCGCAAGACGATTCGCAGGACGAGCTGGTGAGTATTCACTATCCCGAAGTATTCCGTTCAGCAGCAGGCTTATAGCATAAACTGATGCATATGAAACAGTAAAAACAAATGCACCGACAACCACCACGGCCATAGCTTCAAGTCCAAGCTGATGTAGTGCCATAATGCCACCGCCAAACAGTATCCCATTCGGAAGGTTTGAAGCACCAGAGGCATCTGCAAATGGTGTTTGTGTGAAGAATGCTATCATGAGCAGGCCAAATATACCGCCAACCATATGGCCGGGCAACACTCCTATGGGATCACTGTACCATTTGTGCTTGGAGAATATACTTTCCGCAGAGACAAATATTGGTCCACTGATAAGTCCCAAAATAATCGCACTCCCCGGGCTCACATAGCCGGCAAGAGGAGTTATGACTATGAGCCCCATCAGAACACCATTCACGGCGTATATCAACCCAGGATCCTGCTTTGAAACAAGGAATTTGGTAAGCATGGTTGAAACCATTGCAGAAGCGGCAGCAAGAAACGTAGTTATCACAACTATAACAGTTTCAGTTGTGAAGGCGAGTTCGCTTCCTGGATTGAAGCCAAACCAGCCAACCCATAACAGTATGATGGAAAGCGTTAGCCAGCCAGAATTCAGATTCAGGTTTTCTTTCTTCGACTCTTTCAGGCCCATTTTCTTTTATTCTTGCCATATTCGAACCATTATGGCAAGAGCAGCGAATCCGGAAGCGACATGGACTACTAGGCCTCCGGCGAAATCACGAACGCCTAGCTTATACAGCCAGCCAGTCGGATTCCATATCCATGCTGCAGGAATGGTCCATATAAATATGAAGTAAATGATCGAAAATAACATGAAAGCTGACATTTTCATCTTACGCAGTACTACTACGCTAACAAGTGCCAGTGTTACTGAGGCAAATGCCGTTTCAAAGAGAAAATACGTGCCTGTGGAAAGGCCGGTATCAAAGAATTTGGTACCTGTGAGCTTTACTGCAACTGTTTCCATCCGGAGCCAAATGCAGATACAGTCATCGTAAATACAAGAAGACCTGCAAGCAAAACCCAGAGATTATTTATAAAATCTGGTGATATCAGAATCACTTAGGGTGAAGTAATCGGCAGTGAGTATTTTAATTTTTATAGCAAATTAATATTTGTTTTTTTTAAATTTTGAGATAGTGTCGCAAATTTTGCGTGAGCGAATCACAGAAAGATCGTGAGATAAAATTCGTGAAAAAGTGAGGATGACTCTTTGAACGAACAAGGAGGTAGTGTATAATGCAATGTCTGAATAAATGTATCTGAAATATTCGATGGTGACGAAGTTTATGGAATCCCTGATGAGGAATAGGTATTTCTCAAGGAAAATGGTGGTAAACACAATTGATATTACAGGAGATGTCCCCTAACGAAGCATGGAAAGACCGAAGAACTTAAAGTATTAAGGGATTGTGATGGCGAGTTTCATACGTTACCCGGGAACTATGATCGAGTTATCGAAATAGAATATCCCGTACCATCGATGTATTAAAAAGGAATATCGACAAGGAAGATGAATCAGATACTTGAGGATCTTAGATTCACCTCCATAGGAGGAGACCGCAATGAAAATAATCCACCCCAGTACGGCGTAATTAAATGAAAAAATGGTCTGTCCGATCCAGGGGATTTCGTAAATGCCAGGACTCCATAACGGACATGTTCCAGAGGAGGTATCCCTGAGCATAAACAAAATTTAGGGCACTACATAGGCGGTGCGTAAGAAAACAATTGATATGAATTATAATTTATGCTCTCATTTGAACCTCACACGACCAGTTTTAACAGATGGCGATGTTCATAACCTAATTTGAGCTTTTTTTCATTATGATATAGCAATACGAATAAGCCTGCGCGTTCCTTTCGAAACACCGAAGTAATTTCATTTTTATTGGCAAACATTTAAATATATGTGTTCTATATTTAATAGAACAAACATCAGTGGTGAAGAAATGTCAGACGTTATTATGGTGAATACGGAATATATACCGGGAAAGCGTATTGTTAAGGTCTTCGGTACGATATGGGGTATAACCGTCAGGAGTAGGGGCCTGGGCGGAAATCTGGTCGCAGGGCTGCGTTCACTTGCCGGCGGAGAGATAAAGGAGTACACGAAGATGCTTTCCGATGCAAGGAACACCGCCATGGAGAGGCTGCAGAGCGCAGCAGAACAGATAGGTGCGAATGCGGTCATAAACGTACGGTTTGATTCTTCCGACATAGGCCAGGTTATGACAGAAATCGTGGCATACGGTACGGCCGTTCTTGTGGAGGACGTTACCGATAATATTCAGCGTGTCGGTCTTTCATGATGCGGTGATCTGATGGGTACGCCCCATACCATCAATCGCAGGGAAGCTACGATCGCTATCGGTATAGGCGTACTTTTCATGATCATCGCACTGATCGTGCAGGAGATAGCGCAGGATATCCCTGTATTTTTATTTCTGATAAAGGATCATTTCAGCACATCAGGCATTGTCGGCGAACTCTCCGTTTTCGAACTTAAAAATTCAATCCTTTATTCTCTGTATATCGGCCTTGCGGCTGGCTTCATACAGGAGGGCTTTACATTTCTTGCAGTTGATACCAGGGCAAGAAACATGGCATTCTTCATAGGCCTTGGGTTCTCGATTGTGGATATAGTTATTCTTTTCTTTGAAACATTCGTGGTCCCGGTGATTGAGATACACAGGTCGTTGATCTTAACACCATTTGAAGGCCTGCTTGTATCTCTCAACATAGTGTCATCTGTCCTGTTCCATCCAGGCACAGCAACATTCATGAAATGGGGGCAGATACGCGGGTTCGCTAGAATAACCTACATTATATCAGCTTTTTTGCACACCGCAATCGATGGTGGTGTCGTATACACGGATCTATATGTTATAATGAACCGATCTACTTATATCACTGCGAGTGCCATTTTCTGGACCGTCGCCATGTCCATATCGGTTATAATATTCATAGTCGGTCTTACGAAGCTTTCATCCGTGAGTGATGCAGATGAATTCAGGGTAGAAAAGCCTGTCGTGTTTTGAGGATCAGGACAGAACCTATTTTTTGAAAACCACTGCATCACATGGGTGCGATGAGATAAAGCATGCGGTAACCTAATATTATATTAGCACAGCGACTACCAATATCACTGTACTGCAGGCCAATACCGATTTTTCATAGATCAATGCTCACGTGCGTACTTTCTTGCAATACCAGAGACCTTTGAGATCACGTTCTGGGGAATAATAGGTGTTTCATGCAGATCTTTCCTCAGATCGACGATGATCCTGTCATCCTCTACACGCAGATCCCTATCGCAGTCTATGTTGAGTGCAAGCATCCATCCAACGCGATCCATATCTGACGCCTTTATTGTCCTTGGTACCAGGATGTTCACATCCGCATCCGACTCCTGATGCGATATCATAACTTTTCCATTTCTGGATGTCATTCGAACGCCTTCTGGAAGCCTCTCCACATCAAAGTGATTTCCGCTTCCTCTTGTTATGGCAATTAATTTAGAGTCTGTACCGTCATCTCTTGCTGTGGGATCCGAGCTTATGGTGTACAGATCCCTTATTATGGTCAGTGAACGATTGAAATTTTTTGTTTCGGCCAGGTTCAGTAGCATTCTCTCAAGAGTTAGATCGGTTTTTCCTTCGTTCACCATTACAACTTTGTTCCACAGAGGATCGTTGGCAATTGCCGATAGGGCTGTATTCTTGGCTAATCCTGGAAAAGGTGGATCAACGTAGCCCAGAGCGAGAAAACGCGATCCGTAATTTGGCCACACGATTCTGATATCATGCCCCTTGGGGCTGGTTTCTCTTATGATCCTGTTGACGCCGACGGATCGGGTAAATGAAAAGAGGTTAACATGCTCATAGGAATTGGATGGCATGATATCCACATAGATAGGATTCCTCCTCATAATGAGGCTTCTCACCTCGGCGACGCTTCTCGTTGAATCATAACCCATGTAACCGGTGTACTCAGCGAACGGTCCCTCATCGTATTCTTCATTTGGTATGTATCTGGCTTCTATCACTATTTCCGATGCGCTGGGCACTGGAACATCGTTCCTGAAGCCTTTTACGTAGTCGAAGCTGAAAATTCTCCCTATTTTCCTGTATTCATCGTCCATAAAGGCAGCAGCGGTAAGATAATGGATGGGCGGTGCACCTATTATTACGGACATCTCCAGAGATGATCCACTCTTCCTGCTCTGCTGAAGGTACGACCATAGGTGCCCGTGGCTCCCAGCATCGAAAGCGTATCTATCTTCAGATATGATCTGGATCCTTGTAAAGCTCAGATTTATCCTTTCTGGATCATTTGGATCTCTTGCAGCCACTATACCACCGGTTATGTATCTTCCATTACCTGTCTTTTTTCCGTCATTTTTGTAATGTCTTAACACTGGAAGCGAGAGGAGATTTGGTTTGTCTTCCGGGTACAAGTCTGCAGGGAGAGATCCTTTTATCTGTATATCAGGCAAAGAACCTTCTCCTGTTATTCTGGCCCATTTCCTGTAGAAATCGGCTTCATTTGCGGAACCGAGTATCTTCATCATCCTTTCTTCTGTTAAAAATAGACCAGTTATGATAGAGAATCCGGGAAAATTCTTTATACTATTGAATCTCATTATCTTTCCAGTCTTTTCCATCATTGAAGCCAGAGTTGAGATCTCGAAATTCGGTGATAGATCCTCGTTTACGTCAACAACATTCCCGGCAGTTTCCTCGTCTGATACGAATTCTCTTAGCACCTTACCATGCATTATCCCTGTCATGGGAAATCATCTCTTTTCAGCGTTTTTATTCTGTTTTCCGTTATTACTATCATCATTGCGGAAAAGGTTCAAACGTGATGTAGAAGGAAATCCCACCACGTATAGGAAGTGATCCTCTCTTGAATGATTGCTACTATCTTCCACTTCCTTCAGGAAACTCTCGTTCATTTCAGCATATTTCGCCATGGTCTCTCTGGATAACGAGGAAAATGACATGATGATGAGATCATCTCTTATTTCCTCTCGGTATATGTTCATCTCCCCAGGAGTGGCCATTGCCACCTGTTCAGCCATGATAGAGAATATGGCGGATGCCGTGGCCAGAAATGAGACCATCAGATTCCTGAGATCCTCGTCATCCATGACCATAAGTGCATTCTTGAGATCTTCGGATCCAACGCTTGCAAACAGATCCTCGTTTATGTAATAGTATTTTTCAACGTAGTTTCTGTTGGTTTCGGTTTTAACCTGTGTAATCACGCCATCAGACAGCATATCCTTTATTATCTGGTAAAGGTTCGATCTGCTTGTTTTTATGATCTTTGAAAGCTGCGTTACAGTCATGGGCCCATTTTTTATTATGAGTGTCAATATCATTAGCCTGGTCCTGTTGGCAAAATTTTTCAGCAGCAGATCGACATTTTTTCCAGATCCGTTCATGGTGGCATATTTTTATATAAGATAATAATCTACGTATAAGCTTGATTTATATGTATAATGAGAACATGAATAATGGGATGCCTCGCAATTTTCAGCTGACTGTTGCTAATGCAGCTATATCTAGGTTTGGGCTTTCGGCTTACAACCTTGTCATAATATGGGTTATACTGCAGGTCACAGGAAAGCCCGCGCTTGCAGGCCTGGCTGACAGCATGATGACATTTCCGCTGATGCTGAGCATAGTTGTCGGATCATTTGTGGATAGAATGTGGCTGAAGAAGGAACTGGCAATAAGTGCAGCAGTGATTCGGGTTGTTCTGCTTCTCTTCATCCTATTTGCCATCCACACAGGAAAAGATCTATACATCGCTGTTTCGATATTTGCTGCAACGTTCATTTTGGGTTTTACATCAGATGTAATAGATTCCGTTCGGTCTTCCTGGATGAAAGCTTTTCTGAGAGAAGATCAGTACAAAGCTGGATCCTCTGAGATGTCTTCAGCGACAATGATCGCGCAGGGTGTCGGTTTCATCTTATCAGGCATAATAATCGCCTTAGGCGATATCAGGTCGTTTCTCGTTCTAACACTGATATTTCTAATTTCGATATTGCCTATTCTTGCGATAAGGCATGCGAGATACGGTGGAACCGATACCATCCAGAATTACATAAAAGAAGGGATAAAGCTGGCTATCGGTGATGGCAGGATCAGGGAGGTCATAATAATAGGCCTTATTGGAAATTTTATAGTGGGCATGGCGGCCATCATGTTCATATCGCTTGTACAGGTAGGATTCAGGCTCCCAGCCATCTATGTATCCATGATATTCGGAGTTCTGGTATTCGGCATTGCGATCGGTTCCGTCGCTGGGAGTAAGATCACCGGAAATGTTGGAAGAATAAGCATTGCAATGTACGCCATTGTCGGGATTTCCTTTTTCTCAATATCGCTTGTTAAAAATGCACTCCTTGCCGTACCGCCTTCATTCATAGCCGGAATGGCCATGGGCATCGAGAATGTGGCGGTGAACACGTCGCTGATGAGGATAATACCAATAGATATGATGGCAAGGATACAGGGCGCTTTCAATACATTTGGCATTGCGGCCACCGCCGTCTCAAGTATTGTTGGTGGCTTTCTATACCAGTCTGCAGGCAGGATCTATTCATTTATGATAGTTGGGGTCTCCATGATTCTGGTTTCAGCCCTGATAAAGTTCTTGAGGAACTTTTCCAGCATGATTTATTAGAAAGTTAGAGGTTTGGGGAAAGCAGTAAAACTCAGATCTTCAGCGATGTGATACACGGACTTCCCCCAATAGAAGAGTTTATAATGTGTATGCAGACATAGAACAGTAGGGCTGGTGCGGTCCGAACTTACGCCTGTGGAGATCGCTATCTCGGGCTTGTCCGGTATATATCCGTACAGGCAGAAGTCGGTCTATGAATCAGGAAGAAGTTATGACGCCTCGGTATAGGGAGTGGCTCGATGTATCCTCCGCTGTCTTGAAAAAGCACATAATCTCCTGGTTTTCTTCTATATTATTTTTCCATCTATAGATTGATTTTACACCGGTGATAATGCTTATGCAGGCGGTAAAGCCAGATTCCATAGCTTTAGTTCAAACAATATTTGCTGTTTTCAAATCGTCAAAAGTTGTTATCACATAGTAAGGCATGAATTCATTATGCTTAAACACAATTTAATCTTGTCAGAATGAACGTTAGTGTTGAATAAGGAATAATAATGCGACATACCAACTGTGGGATGATATATTCTATGGATAGTGTCCTGAATTTTGTGTAAGGAGATCGTTGAAAGATCATGAAAAAAAATTCATGAAAAATAGAAGAATGCCTCCTCGAAGGGACGAGAAGGCAATGTATAATGGAATGTCCGGACAAAGATATTTAAGATAGCCCAATCGACAGTGAGGGAGTTCATGGAATCGTTAATGAGAATAGCGATAAAGGCAATTCTGGAAGAGAATGGTAAACACAACGAATACTACGAAAGGGATCTTTTAACGAGATACGGTAAAACAGAAGAACTTAAAGTATTCAGGGATCGTGATGATGTATTACGTATATATTCGAACCTTATCAACGATTTATCGGTATAGAGGATCTCATACTGTCGATGTATTCTAAGGGCATATCGACGAGGAAGATGGCAGATATACTCGACGAAGTGTTTCACAGCAGGTACAGCAGATCCACCATATCGAGGATAACTGACATAACTGTACCGAAGATAGAGAAATGGAAGAGGAGATCGCTCAACAGAAGGTACATAGCGATATTCATGGATGCCATGTTTTTTGCTTAGAAGGGAAACCGTGGAGAAGGAATGTACGATATTTGCCATGGGTATAGATGAATACGGTCAATACGAAATATTGGGTTTTTACATCAACCCGGTGGAGAATCATATAGCCTACAGGAACGTGAAATGTTTATCGCATCTCTGGACAAATTGCGAAATTAATTATGATCCATGTTGTTCCACGTCTAATAAATGGCAGTAAAGAGGGTATACAAACCCGAGGAGAAACTGAAGATCGTCCTTGAGGGGATGATCGGTACCATATCATTAACGGATTTATGCAGGAAATATGATCGAAACCAACAAGATTCTACCACTGGAAGGATCAGCTCCTAAACAGTGCGCCGGAGATATTAGAGAACCATGGTAAGAAAGTAAATGATAATCGCATCATGTCTGAGAAGTATGATGAGATTGCAAGGCTCAAGGCAACCATGGCTGACATCATATCAGAGAATTTAGATCTCAAAAAAGATTGGAGGACGCTTAAGGAGTAGCGAACGTATAAGATCGCATTTCTATGATATCCGTTGAACAGTTAGGAATACAGTTGAAAATTAAGGTTATTCCGTATCAAGGGTACTTTCCATGCTGGGATTATCCAGATCCTGGTACTATTCACAGATATCGTTCTCGCCCATCCTCGACGGAAGGTTCAGTCCTATGACGATAAGAGATGACGATGAATATATCATCATAGGATTCAAGCACCAGCATCCGAAGATGTCCTTCAGGGAGATCGCCTACACCCCGATAGAGGAGGATCTTGCATATCTTTCCCCTTCTGCAGTCTACAGGATACTGAAGAGGCACGATCTGATAACGCCCTGGAAACATCGGGTGTGGGAATCAACAAAACCGGAACATGCAAAATCCCCTGATGAGAAATGGCAGACCGATATAATGTATGTGAAAATTCAAAGCATGCATTCAGGAAGATGAACGGATACTAGAAATGCAGCGATGAGATCAAAGAGATGTTCAACAAGGGGTACCCTTTATAAATACACAGAATACTGTAGACGATCATCTGTCGAGCGACCTCACAGGTCAAGTGTTTAGACTGCTACCTATCCGACTCTCACGCTAACATCGTCATGCAAGCATGGTCAAAAGAACTTTTTATGGCATCTAAGGATTGCCATCGTAGCCTATGCTCCTCCGTCATTATAAGATCGTCTAGGAAACTTTCTGAAATAATTGTAAAAAACGATAAGGCAGTGTTCAAGGAAAATAAAGGAAAACCTTATCCTAAAAGAGAAATACGAATAAGGTTTATTTCAGAGATAAATGCAAAAGTATTGATATTTTTTTATAATATCTCAAAATTATGAACGATCATATGGGTGACTGACCAGAAAGCATTGGTACAGTTATCTTAGCATTATTTTACAAATTAAAATTCGTAAGACAAGAACAGCACTTTCTTTCTTATGATACCTTAAAGAACCAATAAAGATACGGGCCCGGTGGGATTTGGACCCACGATTCCCGACTTAGAAGGACGGTGCCTTATCCTAGCTAGGCCACGGGCCCAGTGAGGCTATTCAAATTCGTTATATAAAAGTTAGGAGGTGTGGAAAGAGGCTTGAAGCCAGAGAATAATTTGGGTAAAAAGAAGAATGGTCTTAACCAGACAATGGAAATAGATACAGCTTAATCCGATATAACGATTATAGTTCATGGACGAGAATAGAGGAAGCAGAATAGCCATAAACCTGACAGGAAAAATAGCACTTGTTACAGGTTCAAGTTCCGGTCTCGGAGCTGCCATTGCGAAGTATATGGCCAGAGCCGGCGCCAAGGTTGCAGTGCATTACCGCAGCGGAAAGGATCGTGCGGACGCGATCGTTGATGAGATAAAAAATGATGGTGGCTTCGCCATGGCGTTCTATGGCGATGTATCAAAGAAGGAAGATGTCCAGAAGCTATTCTCAGAAATAGACAGTAAACTCGGCACTGTTGATATACTTGTCAACAACGCTGGTATAGACGGTAAGCGAGAACTGGTTGGCGAAGATGATCCTGATGACTGGGAGAAGGTAATAGAGGTCAACCTCATGGGCCCTTATTACTGCGCAAGGGAAGCAGTTAAGCGCATGAAACCGAAAAAAAGCGGTGTGATCATAAACATAACGTCAGTCCACGAATACGTACCATGGTCCGGATACACAGCATACAGCAGTGCAAAGGCGGGTCTTTCTATGTTCACGAAGGCACTGGCACAGGAGCTGTCTGATTACAACATCCGCGTGGTTGCAATAGCGCCAGGTGCCATAAAGACACCCATAAACAAGGACGTATGGGGCAATCCCGAATCGCTAAAGGATCTGCTCAACAAGATAGCGATGCCGAGGCTTGGTGAAGTTGATGATATAGGCCAAGCAGCTGTCTTTCTTGCCAGCGATCTTGCCTCATACATAACCGGAACAACACTGCTTGTCGATGGGGGCATGGCTCTCTATCCGGATTTCAAGCATGGCGGATGAATGATCAGCGTCCAGAATAATCGGTAAGGAATCAATCTCTCTGAAACATGATCCTCATCATCTCTCCCCTTATCTCATATTTCTTTGTGAAACCCTCTATGTTCAACTTCTCAACGTCTTCCATCGTGAGCGCATGTTTTCCAGCGACCCTGTGGAAGCTCCTCAGATTTGGCCTATAGTATTCGTATACAGCCAGAACGCCATGATCGGAAACATACTTTGCCATGTTCCTTAGGCCATCTTCACGGCACTTCCAGTGATGAAATGAGATAGATGTGAAGACGAAATCGTATCTGCGATCGAAGGGGATCGATCTGCTGCTTCCTAATTCCGCCCTTACCCTTGATCCGAACTTTGAGAGCTTCTTCCTTGCGATGCTGATCATGTACGGCGATGGATCGATGCAGTCTACAGATATATCAGGGAATGCGGATAATATGAAGTAATCGGCTGTCCCTGTTCCACAGCCCACATCAAGTATGGCGGATGGTTTGAACCTCCCGACATCGTCAACAATGATGGCGTAGAGATCACGCAGAAAATGGTTTGATATCATACCATAGAAGTACGATGAAACCGGTCCGAACTTCTCCTCCCCTTCCTTGTAAAGATCCATGCATGTCCATATCGAATCATATGCATAAGCTTTTTACCGGTTCTTTTATATGGTTATTGCCAGACTTGGCCGGGGGGTTAGGCGTCCCCTGTACCCGAAGTCTAGATGCGGGGGCGACAGCCCGGTGAGACCACCTGGGTTTCTGCCAGGCCCTGCGGAATCAATGATCTCCTGTCCCTCTGGATCGGAGGCCCATGGACACGATCTCAAAGGAGAACGCGCCCATGGCTTGCCAGGGGAACGCGCCAGGCCCGGAAGGGAGCAACGACACCCTGGACTCTCGATGCTGGAGGGGTGCGGGGGTGAGAGGAAACAGGGGGTACCTGACAGGACGCCCAGACCGAACCGGGTGTGTCTGGCTTCTGATCGGCATGAATTCAAAGATAATCCAGGATCCTGTACACGGGCCCATACGAGCTTCAGATGCCATACTTGAGATGATAGACACTCCAGAATTCCAGAGGCTGCGCTACATAAAGAATCTTGGCCTCTGCTACCTGGTGTTTCCCAGCGCCAATCATTCCAGGTTCGAGCATTCCATCGGTACTTTCCATCTTGCTGGCATGTACCTTGACCATTTGGGAATAAAGTCTGAGGAAACGGCAATGGCAGCACTTCTGCATGACGTCGGGCATTTTCCATTCTCGCACACCATAGAGGACTTTTATCGTAAAAACAGGGGTGTGGATCACCTGGAGGAAGGCATTAAGATAATAAGGGGTGAAAGGGAAAGCAATATACCATCGATACTGGAAAAATATTCAATCGATGTGAAGAAGGTCGTAAGCATCCTGGAGGGGCGTGAGAATGTATTGTCTGAAATCGTCAGCGGGCCCATAGACGCTGATGAACTTGATTATCTGAGACGAGACTCATTCTACTGCGGAGTGTCCATAGGTTTTGTAAATCCAGCGAGGGTGATCAGCGTATCCGGCATTTACGATGGCAGGATGATCATCGAGGAGAAGGGTCTCTCGGACATAGAAAGCCTGCTGATATCACGCTTTCTGATGTATCAGGCCGTATACTTCCATAAGACCTGCAGAATAGCAAACAGGATGCTTGAGAGGGCTGCGATCATGTCCGAGGCCTATGACACCTACCGGCTCAGCGACCAGGAATTCACTCATCTCCTCATGTCGGATCCACGTTCAGAGGATATGATGCGCAACATACTGGACCGCAGGCTCATGAAGGTTCTCTACAAGGTGAAGTACGATGAAAGCCTTGCACATGACATTCTAAATGCAGTATCGGAGAAATTCATAGTGGATATAATACCGCCGCTGTCTTTCAGAGGAAAGGATAGGCTCAAGACACAGGTTGGCGTTCTGCTTGAAAACAGGATCGCCACAGGAGAGGAATCATCACCACTGGTAAACGCGCTGAATTCAGCGATAGATAGACGTTACATATACGTCTATGGATACCATGAGGATGAGAGGGATCTGAAGCGAGATCTGGCAGGAATCTGATACAAAAAGATCTTGTAAGATGTTGGTGATGCCAGGACCCAATGTTATCCATGAAAACTCTCCACAGATAGAATCATTGAAATCCTTATTTGTGATATACAGTCATGGCATTACAAGAAGAATTCATTGATGTGAATGGAACCAGGGTATTTCAGAGGAAGATGGTCACAGATTCGAACAGAAGAAGCATAGCGCTCTTCCACGGATACTCGTTCACCTCTATGGATTGGGATAAAGCCGATCTGTTCAATAACTACTCGAAGATAGGCTATAACGTCTACGCTCCAGATTATCCGGGATTTGGAAGGTCAGCCAGTTCTGAAAAGTACGGGATAGATAGGGGCGATCTTAAACACGCCGCTGAATTTATAAGGGATTACCTAAAGGCGAACGGCGTGGCGAGATCGGTCATAATGGGGGCATCCATGGGCGGTGGAATGGTCATAATGACTACATTGCAGTACCCGGATATAGTAGACGGCATAATTGCTGTCGCACCGGCATGGGTTGAATCCCTGAAGGGCGATATGAAGAAAATAAGACAGAAAACGTTACTAGTATGGGGTTCAAAGGATCACGTGGTGCCCATCGCCCTCTCTAAGGAATATGCATCAATCATATCAGGATCAAGACTGGAAATTGTTGAGGGATCTGGCCATCCAGTATACATAAAAAAACCTGAAGAGTTCGTGAGGATAACCGTTGATTTCCTGAGAAATCTCTGATCATCACACGAATTCGTAATCTACTATTTCCTCAACATTATTTCTTATTGCCCTCGATATGAAACAGTATTTTTCGGCCAGCTGCATTGCTCTCGGTATCTTCTCCTTATCCTCATCGTTCACTCCTATCTTCACATGTATTTTTATACGATGGAATTTGAAGCCCTTCTCTGGCGACGGCCCCAGTTCAGCGGTTACATGGCTGTTCCAGCTTTTCAGGTTTATCCCCATTCTGTCCTTGAACTCCAGGAAAGTCGTCAGGAGGCAGGATGCGAGAACGCTTGGGAAAAGCGTTTCAGGATAAAGTTGGCCTTCTGGACCGCCAAACTCTGGTGGAGAATCAACCTCGATCCTGTGATCTCCCACCGAAACCTCCGTTCTCCTGTCGTCGATCCATGATACATCACTTTCATACACATGCATTTGGTCTGCCACAGTATATCACCTACCGTTGGATAACGATGCGAGAACTTCTAATATTTCTTTTCTGCCAAAGGCCTCCGCAGCCTTCCACACGTTCTGAGCATTGTGGTTTTTTGCGTTCAGGTCGCAACCAGCCTCTATTAACATCTTGAGACATTCGGATCTTCCGTACTTAGAGGCAAGTATCGCAGGGGTATCTCCCTCATCATTTGATATATTTATATTGGCTCCGGAGGATATGAGCAGCTTGACCATATCTGTGTATCCGAATATTACTGCCCAGCAGATCGGCGTATTGCCGGCGCTGTCAGGTATATCAATGCTGCATTTCAGTGCGATGAGGCTTTTCGCTGATTCCATCCTGTTGTTACGCACAGCCCACATCAATGCCGTATTTCCTTCTATGTCCCTATCATCGATGTGGTCGTACCTTGCGGCGAAGAATTCTATCAGATCAGTCCTCCCGTACATGGCCGAGATCATCAGCGCATTCCTCTGATACAGATCCCTGTAATTCCATAGATCATCCGCCATTTCCTCTATCTTCTTTTTGTCGCCAGTTTTTATGGTGCTGATGAATGTCTGATCATCCATGCAGGTATGACATTCTGAAGGCTGATAAATGTTTCCCACGCTGAATTGCATTACCATTTATCAAAAATGGATCTTGCTCCGGTGCCTTTCGATGAGTTTCGGAACATCATTGATTCGCGATCATGGCAAATAATTAGAACATCAGAACAATTGAAGTTGTGTGAAGCGAGGCTATCTCGTAATAGCGCTTGTCGTAATGTCCATGAACTCGCTATACCAGTACTCATGGAATGTGTTAGAACCTATGATATCCATTGATCTGCACACATCCACGGTCTATGTCGAAGTGGCGTTTACGCTCTTCACAGTTTTTTCGACCACATTCCAGGGTGTTGGAGGATACTTTGCTGACAGGGATGGGCCGGCCAGGATAGGGATGATATCGGCGATTCTTTCAGCTTTTGGATTTTTGGGCGGATCCTTTGTGCATTCAATCTACGAATTTTATGCGGTCTGGTCCATAGGAAGCATCGGAGAAGGGATACTTTACGGGATAGCCACAAATCTGGCGGTTAAGTGGTACAGCAACATAAGGGGCTTTGCCGTGGGCATAGTTTCACTCGGCTTCGGCCTTGGATCCAGCGTCGCTAACGTTTTTCTTGTCCACGCGACCGGTTTCAGGGCGCCAATGCTTATCATAGGACTCATGGAAATAGTGTTAATGCCGATACTCATGTATCTAACCAGATATCCAGGCACGAGTCTGACTGGCGAGAGACCAAGGCGCAACCTCTCCAGCCCGGTATTCTGGATTCTGTACGCTTCCTTCGTTTTCGGTTCAGTTCCGCTCCTAGTCATATCATCATCATTCGGATACATAGGCCGTCATCTTCCTGCCCTGGAGTTTTCGCTGCTTGTGTCCATTTTTCCACTCATGAGCGGAATAAGCAGGCCGATGATCGGATGGCTATCGGACAGGATAGGGAGATCCGCAAGCGTCATGATGATCGATGTATTCATAATAGCGGGTTCAGCATTTCTTGTTGCGAGGCAGTACATACCTGCAATAGTGATCATAGGTTTCTTCGGAGGATCAATGATATCACTTTACTTTTCCTACATAGGCGATGTTTTCGGTACCAGGTTTTCAACCGCAAATAACGGTGTATTTTACACGGGAAAATCGATATCTGGATTCATAGGCAGCACCATATTTGCTCTCCTCTTTGCATATGACGTAAGCGTATCATTCATATTCGTTCTCATATCCGGTGTTATTGGTCTTGCATTGCTGATAGCATCACGTGGTGCCGTTAAAAAAAGGCAGGCTATGTGATAGAAACTTAATGGCTAAAAAAAGGTTAAAATACGCATAGCCCATATTCGAATATGACCATACCCGTAAGCCCCACGCTGGTTTTCATACCCGTACCTGAGCTCATAATACTCTATTCCATCTCATTTCCCGTTGCAATATTTGACATCTATATGTGGTACAGATCCTACTCGAAAAAGGGGATCAACTATGGGGTTATGTGGTCATATTTAACATCCAATTTTCCCAGGATGGTAAAGCAGTTCTTCAGCTACGCCATATTCCAGAGGAAGATAGTTAAGAACAGGTACGCTGGGATAATGCACCTGTTCATATTCTACGGTTTCGTCATATTGTTCATAGCAACATCCCTGATAGCTCTCTCGCATGATATTCTGAAGCCACTGATAGGTGTTGGGATCCTATACGGGACGTTCTACCTCATATTCGAGGTATTCACGCAGATTGGAGGCATAATTCTGATAATTGGCCTGATAATGGCCCTGGTTAGAAGGTTAACGAATTTCGTACCAATGCATACGACTTCTGAAGACTACATACTTCTCTCTGGCATACTTCTTCTTGCGCTGGAAGGGTTCTTCCTGGGCGCACTGAAAATAGCACTTTTCAGGGAATCATTCGATATATACAGGTTCGTCGAGTGGTACCTCAGCTACATCTTCCCATACGGGAGCTTCAGTCCTGCAGGTATAGCAGTATACAGGGATCTGTGGATGGCGCATGTGATCACGGCCTTCCTCGTTGCCCTGTATCTCCCATACTCAAAGCTCTTCCATTCCCTGCTTTCCCCCACGCACGCTACGAAGACGGTCATACATGGAAATTCATACGTTGGTACCCCATTCATACTGTCAGAGGTCATGGCATCTGGAAACTACGAGGTGAAGGTGGGTGCTAAGAATGTGAAGGAACTGTCTCTTGAATACATGACTGCGGCCATGGCCTGCACAGACTGCGGGCGTTGTGAGAGGGCATGCCCGGCATACGCTTCCGGCACTGGCTTAGATCCAAGGGCAGTAGTCCAGAACCTAAAGAAGACTGTTGGAACAGAGACGGATCTCGTGCCGGTCATACTCACAGAGAATGCCGCATGGTCCTGTACAACATGCATGGCGTGCGTGGAGGAATGCCCAGTACTCATAAGGCCATACAACTTTGTGACTGAAACAAGGCGCAACCTCGTAATGGAAAACAGAGTCTCAAAGGAGACTACGACCTATCTGACGAATCTGTACAATACGGGTAACCCGCTTGGAAGCTCCCCGATGGACAGGGACGACCTTCTGCAGTATGCTGAAAAGTACTCAGAGGATAAGGAGGTACTTTACTGGGTCGGCTGCATGGGAGCCTACGATCCAAAGGCAAAGGAAACGGCTATAGCCGTTATGGATCTGATGAAGAAGGCTGGCGTTAAATTCGGCATCCTCGGATCTGAGGAGAGGTGCACTGGAGAAACGGCCAGAAGGATAGGCGAAGAGGGGCTCTTTCAGACGCTGGCAACCGGAAATATAGAGACATTCAACAAATATGGGGTGAAGAAGATAGTAACCTCATGCCCGCACTGCTACAACACCTTCAAGAACGAGTACCCTGAGTTCGGGCTGAAGACAGAGGTAGTGCACCACTCCGAATTCCTTGCCCAGCTTATACGCGAGGGAAAGCTGAAGGTCAAAAATTCAGAAACTTTAACGACTTATCACGATCCGTGCTACCTTGGACGTGGAAACGGCGTATACGATGATCCGAGATTCATAGTCTCATCGTCATCGAACCTGGTTGAGATGGAAAAATCGAGAAACTCAAGCTTCTGCTGCGGTGCTGGGGGCGGTAACTACTGGTACAAGGTCGATAGCGAGAAGGCCATAAGCCATATAAGGATGGAACAGGCAATGAAAACAAACGCATCAAACGTTGCGGTTGCGTGTCCATTCTGCAATGCCATGCTCTCTGACGCAGCGAGAACCATGAACGTGGAGGATAAGATCCAGGTCAAGGATATAGCCATAATAATTCGGGAGAACCTGATAGAGGATCAGGGGAAAACTGAAAACAAAGGCACAAGCTGATTGGGCATTCAGGAAAAAGCTTCTAAGATCTGGGCATGGCCGAACTTGAATCGCAGGGTGATGCGATAAGTTCGGAATACTCCAGGATCTGTAATCAGATCAAGCCTACCTTCTGTAGTTCTTTCTTGACCTTTATTACGGCCTGTTCTATCTCGCTCTCCTCCTTTGCTCCGGTGCAGACAACCTTTCCTGAACCGAATAGAAGGAGAACCACTCTTGGCTCCTCAACCCTGTATACCAGACCTGGAAACTGCTCAGGTTCGTATTCAACGTTTTCAAGTCCAAGGGACATGGCTATATCTGTCAGATTGAGCTCTGATTCTAGATCGTAGACTGCCACGATGTTCTGTACTATTATCTGGGGATCGTCGTAGACTTCTATATCCGCTGCTTTGAGCTTGTCTATGATGATCTTTATTGTCCTCTTGACATCTTCGATATTCTTGGCACCAGTGCAGTTCACCTTTCCGCTCCTGAATATAAGCACAGCTGTCTTCGGTTCCTGAAGCCTGTATATGAGGCCTGGAAATTGCTCGGGTTCGTATTCTGATCCATCGAGGGCGAGTGCGATCCTGCTGAGATCCAGATGCTCCGCAAGTGATGTTGATGCCACTATATTCTCTATGGTGATCTTTTCTCTCTCACTCATAAGTTATCAGATGGTTTATATTTAAATGGTATTTAAAGATATGATTACTGCGGAAAAACGATCAATAATCTATGTTGAGTGCCTGTTTTGCCTCGTCGCTCATCATCTTCGGGTTCCATGGCGGATCCCATACAAGCTCTATGTCGCAGGCCTCTACCCCCGGAAGCTCTTCGACAACACGCTGTGCTTCGCTGAGTATCCAGGGCGTCACGGGGCACGTCGGTGCTGTCATGGTCATTTTTATGTAAACCCTGTTGCCGTTTATCTGTATATCGTACACGAGTCCGAGATTGACAACATCGTAACCTATTTCCGGATCTGAAACAGCCTTTAAGGCTTCTAGCACCTCCTCCTTAGTCACCATTATAAAAACACCTCACAATTTAACTTCAATAACACACTTGTTCGACCCGCTGCTGATCTTTTCGGTTATCTGAAAGTCCGCATTGAGCGATTGTACTATCAGATCTCTGCCTAGAGAATTGCATATTATCCTGTTGTTTGTCTTTGCCAGATCGTAGAATATGCAGTTATGCCTTGATATAATTACCCTGTCGCTGTACACATCAAGCGTAGCATTGTAACCGAGAACATTAAGCATTGAAACGTACTCCTGCAGCTTCTTTATCTTCTCATCCCTGGGCTTGTCACGGAGATCCTCGGCAAGCCATCCGGTATCGGATATCATCCTGGAGGCGATCCTCTCAAGTATTGCGTTCATTTGTTCTGTGCCAAGTACCTTTTCCGTCTCATCCAGCAGCAGCTTTGCAAAATCTATGTACTTTTTGGGAAACAGTGAAATACCTTTATCCGTCAGCTTGTAAAACTTTTTTGGCCTGCCAGCACCACCACTCTGGAAATATGAAGAAACGTATCCACGCATCTCAAGATATTCGAGATGTTCCTTGACTGCTGTCTTGTTTATGCCCAGAATCTCCGAGAGATCATCGACGCTCCTGTCCTTAACATTTAAGCTCTCCAGTATGGTCGTCTTCGTTGTCCCCAGGATGTCGTCGTATATCATATGATAAGTAATGCGTAATGATTATTTAAATTTAGTCAATTTAGACACAAAAAAGTGTTTAAATAGTATTAAGATATATTCCTACGATAGCTTATGATACTTGAGATCAGAAACCTCTCTGCATCAGTTGAGGATAAACAGATACTGAAGGATGTCAACCTTAAGATAGGCGGCGGTGAAATACACGCACTGATGGGCCCGAATGGGGCCGGAAAGAGCACACTTGGCAATGTGCTCATAGGGCATCCAGATTACAAAATAACCGGCGGGCAGATAATACTGGATGGTAAGGATATAACGTATGCAACGCCGGAAGAGAGGGCCAGGGCAGGGCTGTTCCTTGCATTCCAAAGCCCCGTGGCAGTTGAGGGTGTCCGCATTTCTACGTTCCTCAGGATAGCCTACAGCCATCTGCATCCTGATGAGAAGATAGTCATTTCGGAGTTCAACAAAAGGATAAAGGAGGCCATGAAGACCGTTGGCCTTGACGAGAGCTTCATATCAAGATCAGTGAATGACGGTTTTTCCGGTGGTGAGAGGAAGAGGTTTGAGATACTGCAGATGCTCATACTGAAACCCAAGATGATAATACTGGATGAGATAGATTCCGGTCTTGACGTGGACGCGCTGAGAATGGTTGCTGAACAGCTGAAGAAGTACTTCAGCAAGGATGTCGGATACCTGATAATAACGCACTACCAGAGGATTCTGAAGGATATAGAACCGCAGTTCGTGCACGTGCTGGTCAACGGCACAATAGCGATAAATGGAGACAAATCGCTGTCGGATAAGATCGAGGAAAATGGATATGACTGGCTTAAGGAGGTGGCATAAATGGAATCAACGTATGTTAATAAGGATGAGGAAATAGATAGACTTATAAACGATCTGAAGTCAAATGGATCCCTGGATTATGGGTTCCATGACAACATAAACCCTGTTTACTCGACCGGAAAGGGTCTGAGCAGGCAGGTTGTAGAGGAGATATCTGAGATAAAGAAGGAACCAGACTGGATGAGGCGCATAAGGCTTCATGCCTACGAGATCTTCATGTCGAAACCAGTTCCCACTTGGGGTCCGGATCTGTCCGGAATAGACTGGGAAAACATGACCTATTACAGCAGGCCGGATGAGGTCAAGGCCACCAACTGGGACGAGGTCCCCAAGGAGATAAAGGATACCTTCGAGAAGCTGGGCGTGCCTGAGATGGAGAGAAAGTACCTTGCGGGTTCCATCGCACAGTACGACAGTGAAGGGATTTACAACAGCATAAAGAAGGAATGGGAGGAGAAGGGCGTTGTCTTCATGGATCTGGATTCAGCGTTGAAGAGGTATCCTGATCTCGTGAAGGAGTACTTCGCAAAGGCAGTCCCGCCAAGCGACAACAAGTTCGCCGCGCTGAACGTAGCCGTATGGAGCGGTGGAGCATTCCTCTATGTGCCAAGGGGCGTACACGTTGACATGCCTCTGCAGACCTACTTCAGGATAAACGGAGAGGCCACCGGTCAGTTCGAGCACACAATTGTCGTTGCGGATGAGGGATCAAGCGTGCACTACCTTGAAGGATGCACGGCCCCAGTTTATTCCAAGGATTCCCTGCATGCCGCCATAGTCGAATACTATGTAATGAAGAATGCACACGGAAGGTATACGAGCGTACAGAACTGGTCAAACAGCGTTTACAACATGCCGACGAAGCGTGCATGGGTAGAGGAGAACGGGAACATGGAATGGGTAGGCGGTTCCCTCGGTTCAAAGGTTACGATGATATATCCGTCATCGTATCTGCGTGGAAGAAACGCTACCACTTCGAACCTGAACATAGCCCTTGCCGGTCCCGGCACAGTTAAGGATACAGGAGCGAAGGCCATACACATGGCTCCAAATACAAGCTCAAAGATCATAGCAAAGAGCGTTTCGCTCGGCGATGGAAAATCCATATACCGCGGCCTTGTGAGGATAAACAAGGATGCAGTGAATGCAAAGAGCCATGTTCAGTGCGATGCTCTGTTGATAAACGATGAATCGGTATCCTACACCATGCCGCATGACGAAATATACGAGCCAACAGCCAACTTCACCCATGAAGCAACCGTAGGCAAGATCGGCACTGAAGAACTGACGTACCTGAGATCACGCGGGCTCTCTGAGGATGAGGCAAGTTCGCTGATCGTCTTGGGTTTCCTCGATGACGTCATGAAGGAGATACCCATGGAGTTCGCAGTGGAAATGAACAGGCTGGTAAAACTTGAAATGAGCAAGATGGGTGCTGTGGGATGATCGAGCAGATACGCGACATGATAAACGATCGTGGATACGATCGCCTGCACGAGTACAGGCAGGAGAACTTCATACAGTTCATGAAGACGCCACCGCAGACCTGGAAGGAGAGCCCAACCAGGATGAGGTACGTCGAATTCACCGATGAATTCGTTGAGAAGATGGTGCTCGGAAAACAGGAGGCTAGCAACGGAGATTACAGGAGATCGGATGAGGACGTGGCAATCGTCAACGGCCGGGTTCACGTGTACGACACTAAGGGACTAATAGTTTCATCGATCAGGGATGCTGAGGAGACGCACCCCTCCATCCTTTACGATTTTGCGGGTAAAGAATACGTGTACGATCGTTACGAGTTTCTCATAAACGCAGGTTTCCATGACGGTCTTTTCCTCTATGTTCCCAAGGGCGTCTCTGCTTCCATAAACATAGAGGATTACGCTTCCTCAACATCCTCGTTTGCCGCAAAGAATATGATAATAGTGGATGAAGGATCGAAGATCAACGTTTTCAGGAGAATATCAGGCAGCGGTACAGGCAATGGGTATCAGGGCGACAATACGTATATATTCCTGGGCAAGAACGCATCAATAGAGTACAACCAGGTGCAGGACAGGCCAAAGACAGTGGAGGGCCTCCAATTCATAAGGACGTTCATGGACGATTACTCCTCAGCGAGAATATACCATGCTGAGAACGGATACGACAGATCGATCATCGTGACGGAATCGTATCAGTATGGAAATGGAACGAACTACCAGGTCAGGGGTGTAAGCTTCACCAGATCGCTGCAGCAGATGGATCTCAGGGATAACACGATACAGATAGGTACGCACACCGTTGCTGACATATACATTAGGGGAATTGTAAGGGATAGGAGCCTGACCATGCAGCGTGGGAACATAGACATAAGGGAGCAGGCGAGGCATGCCGAGGGTTACTACGATACAAGGATACTGCTGCTTTCTAAGGATGCCTTTGCGAACACTAAACCGGCGCTGCTTATAAACAACAATGACGTGAGATCGAAGCACGCATCTGCTATAAGCAACATAGACGATATATCCCTGTTCTATCTGCGTTCCAGGGGTATCGATGAGGATACTGCGAAGAACATGATAGTGGAAGGTTTCACGGAGCATGTGGTTGAAGGATCCGATGAAAGGCTTAAGGAGGCCGTTGTCAGGTTCTCCGGCCTCTGATTCATTCTTTTTTTCTCGATATCTTGTAGATCATCTTCCACTGATCCTCCGTCAGATTTTCAAGATGGTTGAACTGGCCAGCTCCCTTGAGCCATTCACCACCATCAATGGTCACTACCGAACCGTTGATGTATTCGGCCCCATCGGAAACTAGGTAGGCGGCGAGGTTTGCTATTTCATCCATCCTCCCAGGCCTCTTCAGCGGGACCCTTTGCACTATGCGATCCTCTATTTCGGGGATAGGGAAGAGATTCTTTCTCGTTGCTTCCGTTGGAAACGGGCCAGGTGCTATGGCCACATGCCTGATTCCATACTTAGCCCATTCCACGGCAAGGGATCTTACCAGTGCGAGAACTCCGGCCTTCGCAGCTGCAGACGGAACAACGTAGCCGGATCCGGTCCATGCATAGGTCGTTACGATGTCAAGGACCACACCATGCTGGCCATTCCTGATCCACCGCTTGCCAAGTTCAAGCGTCATATACACTGTACCATGAAGTACAATGCCTATGACGGCGTCGAAAGCATGCGGGGATAGCTTCTCAGTTGGTGAGACGAAATTTCCGGCCGCATTGTTAACCAGGACGTCAATTTTACCGAAACGATCCATGAAGTGATCGACGGTTTCAGAAACCTGGGTAGGATCTCTTACGTCACAGCGATGAGAATCTGCGTCGATCCCAGCCTCCTTGAATTTGAATACAGCATCAGCCAGTACATTTTCCCTGCGCCCGCATATGGCTATGGATGCACCTAGCTCACCATACCGCTTTCCTATGCTGAAACCTATTCCTGTGCCTCCTCCAGTTACGAGTGCGATCTTTCCCTCGAGCAAATTTCTTTCAAACATCCCATGAATATCTGCGCGAGATTATAAAGAAGTTATTTACTTGCGAGATCGCCGTGATATAGTCTTAATAGACAGAACGTGAATCAACGTTTAAAGATTTAAATAGATTCAATTTGAGAACAACGCAGAAAGGGAATCCGGGAAAGATCTTGTTCGTTCGAGAAGATCGCTGATCTTCACTCTGACCTGTGAAGTACTGTCCCTTTCTCTTATTGTTACGGTTTCATCATCCTTTGTCTGGTAATCAACCGTCACGCAGAAAGGAGTACCTATTTCGTCCTGTCTTGCGTATCTCCTGCCTATATTCCCACTGTCATCATAGAATATGAATGGATCTATATTTTTCATCTTTTCAAAAAGATCCTTTGCTATCTTATCCAGATCATCCCTTTTCTGGAGTGGGAAGATGGCCATGTGGATGGGCGAGATATGTGGATCGAGGCGAAGAACCTTGTACCCGTTTTCCCTTCTATAGTATGAGGAATCCATTATAGTAAGAAGTATACGGTCAAGGCCGTAGGAGGGTTCTACGACTTTCGGTGTCCTGCCATCTATCTGAAAGTTTTCTCCGGAAAACTGCTGATGTCTTCCAAGATCGTATGTTCCGCGATCTGATACACCGACTATCTCGGTCCAATCACCATCAAGGAGATATTCAAAATCCCATGTCTCTGACGAATAGTGTGCTCTTTCTCCTGGATCATGCTCCCTTGCCCTTATGTGATCCGGTTGGAACCCGAGCTTCAGGAGTATTTCATATGTTTTGTTGAGGAAATAGGCCATAACCCTGTTGCCTATAATTCCGGATCTAAGGGCATCGGAGACCTTCATCTTCAAAAGATCTCCAGTGTTCCTCAGCATGTTAAGTTCAACGCTAGAATCAGGGATGGGGAAGTCATCGTTTTCAATGTAGAAGACTTCAACTTCAGCCTGGGAAAATTCCCTCATTCTTATCAATGCCTGTCTCGGGGAAATCTCGTTTCTGAACCCCTTACCCACCTGGCAAACTATGATCGGCATTGAGTTTCTGGCGTAATTATAAAGATTCTTGAAGTTTATGAATATGCCCTGTGCCGTTTCCGGACGCAGGTAGAGATCGTTGGATCCGACACGGAACATAAGGTTGAAATCATATGGATTCTTCAGCTTTTCCCCGCACTTCGGGCACTTTACATCGTATTTTTCAAGTATTGCGGCGGCTTCATCAACTGTCTTCGCTATCTCATTGATACCAAGGCTTTTTATCAGGCTTTCAAATTTGTAAGGCGTTCCGCATTTGCTGCATTTCACAGCTATATCTGAGAATTTTTCCAGGTGTCCTGAGGCCCTGAATACGTCTGCAGGCGATATCACAGGGGTATCTAGGAATATTGCACCCTCACGTGCGTATTCCCTTTTCCATGCGGCTATTATGTTGTCCTTCAGGAGAGTACCCAGAGGCCCATAATCGTAGAAACCAGAAGAACCGCCGTATATCATGTACGAAGGCCAGAAGAAGCCTCTCCTCTTTGCCAGCTCGATAACGTCATCGAAGCTCATTGAAACACACCCAGCATTTCGATATCGTACAGCATGCCGTATATACCATGCGAGTCATCCAGCACAGGGAGCTGGTTGTAGTTGTACTTTATCATGAGCTCTGCGGCTGTGGATAGTTTATCGTTAGCATAGACAACGGTTGGATTCTTTACCATTATTTCATCCGCAGAGATCTTTGGAAGCTTTATGTCCGCTCGTTCTACAACGTATTTGAACACGTTGCGGAGGCCGGTCCATGACCAGGGATCTTCATCGTCAGCTATGCCCATTTCGCTCAGTATTGAATCAAACTTCAGGTCGATCCTGTCGAATATATCCCTGTCGACCAGCAACCCCACGAAGGTTCCGTTGTCATCTATCACAGGAAATGAGAATATCCCTGAAACGTTCATCACAGTGAGTATTGCGGGAAGCGGTGTTTTATACCATATCGGAACGCTTGTTTCTTTCATTACTTCCTTTACCTTCACATTTCCATAATTTTCCTTTATCGTTTTCATGAAGTTCTGTGGTGTGAGTATGCCTTTGACATGTCCATCTCTGTCTACGACGGTCAGATGCCTCTTCTTCTGTGCCAGCATTTCAAGCGCTGCCGTCCTTACTTCATCATCCTCGTACACCGCCTTGGATCTCCTCATTACCATGGCTGTCTGAGTTTCCCGTGGGTTAGCAAATACATCCCGTCTGCTGACAAAACCAGCGTAATGGCCTGACTGATCTGTTATGGGTACGCCAGTCACATTGTATTTTATTAGTACCTTTATGACTTCGTTTATTGAGCTCGGGACGTGGTAGGTTATGGGATCGGGCGTCATTATATCTGATACTTTCATGATGGCGGTGCATTGTTAATCTGGATAAAATTATTTTCCTAAACTAAATGGCATGGTTTTGCATCGAATTAATCATAACCATGATATAACATCACAAAAAAGAAATTTATTCATCTCTGCGATACAGAAATATGGAAGAATATGACGTCATCACGATAGGTGCAGGAGGCGCTGCTTATCCAGCCGCGTTCAGGCTTAAGAGATCAGGTTTCAGCGTTCTCATGATAGATAAGAAGGGCGTGATGTCGGGAAATTGCCTTGCAGAAGGTTGTGTTCCATCTAAAGCTGTGATCGAAACGGTGCATAATCTGGCGAAGATGAGGCATTTCGGTGATTATTCCATAGATTACAGTAAAATCGTCGATCACAAAGACAGTGTCCAGAATATAAGATATGAACAGCATGACCAAGAGCTCAAGGAAGCGGGTCTGAAGATAATTAAGGGTACAGCAAGGATAATAGATGACAATACCGTTGAAGTTTCATCGGATACCGGAACATCAAGATACAGATCATCATCAGCAATAATAATAGCTTCAGGTTCAGAAACCTTTGTGCCCAAGATACCGGGCGCAGAACTTGCCTGGACAAGCGCAGATCTTTATTCGCTGAAGCCAAAGGTGAAGAAACTTCCAAAGAGCATCGCGATAATAGGCGGTGGATACATTGGTATGGAAACGGCTTCATTCATGTCCATACTTGGTGTAAAGGTAACGGTCATAGAGATGCTGGACAGGGTTATGAGCACCATGGATGAAGCCATGGTGGATAAACTTTTACCGCTGCTGCCCAAAATGGATATAAGGACGGCTTCACCTGTTCAGTCGATAGAAAGGAACGGAAGCATGTACCATGTTAATTTCGGCAAAGAAGGTGAGAAAGAATCCATAGAAGTTGAAGCTGTTCTGATGGCAGTTGGAAGGGTTCCTGTATTTCCGGAAGGCATCGACGATCTCGGTATTGAGCACGACAGACACGGAATCAAGGTTAATATGGCGATGCAGACCAACATAAAGAATATTTATGCGACCGGTGATGTCAACGGAATAACGCCGCTCTTCCATGCGGCCAAGAGGCAGTCTTTGGTTGCTGCGAATAACATAATGGCAAACAACGTACCGATTGACTACTTCGATCCGCTTTCAGTACCATTCACAGTGTACACAATACCGCAGATGGCCTACGTTGGAATACTGCCGTCTCAGGCACGGAAGATGGGCATAGAATACCTTGAGACAGATTATCAGATTGAGAAGGATGCGTTGGCGCAGATCAACAACGAGATGTTCGGGGAGATCAGGATCTTCACGGATAAAAGGATGAAGGTTATAGGGGGCTACGTGATAGGGAACGACGCAGGGAACGTTATAAATGAGATTGCACTGGCTGTTTCTAAGGGGCTCAGCTTGAGAGATCTAGCTGAGATGGCACATCAGCACCCAATGACCTTCGAGGGAATAGATTCTGCTGCAAGAAAACTCTACTGAACCCTAAATATTTTTTATTCATAATTAAAATTTTGTGCAGTTCGGAATACTATGATAAATGTGATACAGTAAATGTTGGCCTTGAATGTGTGAGGACAGAAATATTATCATTTTTTTGGGGCTATGTCGTCAGCATATATTCTATTTCTGAAGAGAGATCCGCCAATTATTCCCCCTAGGACGGAAAACAGAGTAAAATCTACTATTATATGGTTCACCAACGGAGATATGGGGGAATTTATCTGGTGCAGCGAATAACTCAAGAACAGATATATGAAACTGTTTCCCGTGGAATTATAAACAGACTGCAGAAAAGAGGGCGGAGCTACTATCGTTATCGTGATCATTATGAAAACCGTTGAAAGTGCGGATATAAGGCTGGCCAGCGCTCCACGTGCTGATCCCTTTGATGCAACGCCAGCAATGAGACCGGATATGAACCACGAAACAGGGCTGATCGTAACCATAGCTATAAGAAAGAGGACACCGGCGGCTGTACCGACGGACAGGCTTCCAGTTCTTGCCAGTAAAGGCATATTCTTTTAACGTTAGCATTTTATTAAGCGTTATGGCGATCATGCAGAGATTTTTGTTCTTTGAAAAGAATCAAACGTCGCCATTCATAGTGTCTGTAGTGGCTTCGCATAGCTGAACAGTCGTTGATCCGTTCATGAGAAAATTATAGATTTGAGGGAAGTAGTAAAACCCAGATATTGAGGCATGATATGCACGGACTTTCCTGATAGAGAAGTTCTTAGTTTTTTATGTATATTCAGGTAGAGGTGGGGCTGGTGCGGTCAGAATTGACGCCTGTGGAGATACCGCCGGCAGGATACCATCATGAATGTATTGATCGCGTGTCGTTGAATCAGGAAGAAGATCCGACGCCTAGTCGGAGTAGATCACTTATGCTTCTCCGCAGAATGGAAAGGCATCGAGCTTAAGAGAACTGGTGAAACGAAGAGGAAGTGAGAAAATATGTACGATACATAGAAATTTATTTATAACGGGTATATGATGCTGAAATAGGTGCACCGCCACGGACGATAGAGACATTTTCTTGATCAGGTTCGGCATAGTTGTGGCAACGTTCTTTTCGCTGGCCCTCTATGCAGGTTCCTTCACATTCATACTCAGGGAAGGGGGTATACCGTTCTATTATCTAGGCGTATTCTTCGCCATAGCCGTTATATTATACCTGATCTTCAATTCTCTTTCACGCGAGTACGTGGGTCGTGCTGGGGATGCCATAATAGTACCGGTATCCATACTGATGGTGGCCGTGGCGTTCGTACTCGTTTACATATCACAGAGCATTCCGATCATTTCCGTTTCTGTTGCCCTTTTCACAGTGTCACTGATTATGTTCTACAATTCCACGGTGAGGAACGAAGTATCCATAAGCACGAATGAGAGGATATTCATGGGCGGTGCAGGGCTAGGTGGCTTTATTGGCCTCATCGTTGCCGGGGTCTTTCCAGGTAAGATGTCTGTCCTTGACTCCTACATGGCCATAATAATGCTTGCGGTAGGTCTTGCCGCCGTATTCGTATTTTTTAGGAGGCCTACCGGCAGGTTCAGCATAGCGGACGCATTCCATGTGTTTGTAAGGCCGTTCAACTCGATGGAGAAGATAAGGACGATTGAAAAGAAGCTTCTCCTGCTTGCCGTATCATTAGATGAGATATTTGTCTGGATAGCCATCGGAGCGTCATTTCCATTCGTCATATCCGCCGGTCTTGGATCGGGCATGTCGAGGCCTGCGGTGATGTTCTCAGTGGCCGCTGCTATCATAATAGGCGCTGCACTTGTATATGTTTTCGAATCATCCAATATACCAGCTACTCCATTTTTCTATCCAGTCAAGGATCTGATTCTTGTAGCAGGCCTTCTTCTGCTGAGCTTTATGTATCCAGCATCATACGTTGCTGGCATGATATTCCTCGCCCTACTTCCCGTGGCCTTCATCGGTTCTGTGCGTTTCCTCAAATCGCAGTTCCCTTCGTCATTCGATTTCAGGCAGATAACATCCTTCTTCAGGAATCCCATAATGGTCATAGCGCCATTGATGGGTTCAATCCTGTGGGCTGTCAGCGGTGCGATGCTATTCCTTACAGCGATGGCCTTTGCCATATTCGCCCTTGTCATTGGGATAATCGTAATAACGAATCCAAAGATATTCAAGGTAAGCGATCCATACGAGACCGCAAATAATTGAAGCCCATTGAAAACGTATATACGACACGGAATCATATCAGGATGATGGTAAACGTAGCTGTTCTCATTAAGCAAATTATAGACATAGACCAGATGAAGACAGACAGCGAAGGAAAGCCAATTCTGACAGGAATCCCCTACAGGCTTGAGAATCTGAGCAAAAATGCCATAGAGGCCGCTGTCAGAATTAAGGAGAAGTACGGAGGGAAGGTCACCGGGATCATATTTGGCACCGAAGCTGGAACCTCTGCCATGAAGGAATCCTATGCGATGGGCGTTGACGAGGGCATCCTCATAACAGGCTACAAGGGCAACAACCCTCAGGTCACGGCAAAGGCCATTTTGAACTACCTAAAACAGATACCTTTCGATCTTGTTATTCTCGGCGACCAGTCAGCCGATTCGTATACAGGAATGCTGCCAGGGCTCATCTCGGCAGGCTTGGGAATTCCTCTCCTTGGTAATGCAAACAATATAGTGGTGGATGGAAAGACCGTTCGGATAACCCAGGTTGGCGAAACAGAAAACGCAGAGATGGAATCGGAAATGCCGGCAGTCGTATCCGTAAAGCAGGAGATAAATGAACCAAGGCTTCCGCCTGTTCTGCAGATCATGGCGGCTGGCAGAAAGCCGATACGCACAGAGAAGTTTGAGGATCTTTCAGCAACGTGAATGTTATCTCTAACCTTGCTCCAAAGAGTGAGAGGAAGAGGAAGGTCTTTGAGAAGGTGGATGAAGGCGTAGCTGAGGTTGTAAAGGTTCTTAAGGAGGAGATAAGATGAAGTTTCTGACAGTATCGGATGATATGAACTTCCTCCGGCAGGTGAACACACTTGTAGCCGGCAAGGGTGATATGGATTCGGTGATCATAGGGGAAGGGGACGCAAAGGGACTCGGATCCAAGGTTCTGTATAGAGCTAAGAAGGGAACGCCATTCGATGCCGTATCTGAGGGCATTCTGAAGATTGCAGGAAATTACGACTACATAGCGATAGGATCCACGGAGGTTGGCAGAGAGATAGCTGGATATCTATCATTTAAGACGGGTTTCTACACTGCAACTGAGATATTCTCGCTGGAGTTCAACGGGCAGAAGGCACACACAAAGAGATTCTTCTATGGTGGAAAAACGGTCATAGAGGAGGAGAGTGATGCCAGGATCCTGACGGTTGCACCGGGTGTTATAGAGGCCAAGGATCTCGGAACTACGCCGGAGATCAGAGATCTGGAGATAGGCCAGAGCAGGATAAAGATAACGAAATTCGTAAGCAAGGCGGGCGGAAGCGTGAGGCTAGAGGACGCAAAGGTCATAGTATCAGTCGGAAGGGGCATAGGCAGCAAGGAGAACATAGCAAAGATTGAACCGCTGGCAAAGGCTCTGAATGGCGAGATCGCAGGATCGAGGCCAGTCTGCATGGACTATGGATGGCTGAGCGAGGACAGGCAGGTAGGTCTCTCAGGCAAGAAAGTTTCTCCGAAAGTCTACATCGCGCTGGGTATTTCAGGCCAGATACAGCACATAGCCGGAATGAGAAATTCGAAAACGGTGATCGCCATAAACAAGGACAAGAATGCACCCATATTCCAGGAATGCGATTATGGGATAGTCGGTGATCTATTCACCGTTGTTCCAAAGATACTGGAACAGCTCAAGCAGTGAAACATAATCGATATTGAACATCCATAATTTTTATTCTTTAATCGTTGTCGCCGTTCGTCTCTGGAAACCGTAGAGATCAATCTGCCAAAATTTATATAATAATCATACGATCATCATTAAATGCAAACTCTAAGGCAGGGCGCTTTTGCGATGGGCTTGACTTTCTGGCAGATCCCCGTCATTCTTGTCCTCCTCATTCCTGCAGGATTCAAATTCATTTCTGATTCATCGAGTCCCATAACCTATGCCGTCGAGGCACTTTGGCTGATGGGCATGCCCATTATTGTAATAGCCCTGGCTGGAGCTTACAAGAGTAGGAACGTGCGTCTATCAGATTTCAGCGGCCATATCGATGAGATGGTTGTTTTTCAGATAGCGTCGATAGCCAGATGGGATGTGGTGAACGCACTTGAAAGGGTTATAAACTCAATAGTTTCATCTGCACCCCGTAATCTCAGGAACTGGTTCATAAACCTGGTGATCGAGGAAAATTCAGAAGCCAGGTCCTACCTCGAGAAAAAATATGGCGGCAGCAACAGAATAAGGATAACGGTTGTCCCGAGGGAATACAGGACGAAGAAGGGAGCTCTGGCAAAGTCAAGGGCCAACCAGTACGCAATAGAGAACCTAAGGGCGCAGGGACTGATATCAAAGAGCACATGGATATACCATTTGGACGATGACACGTCAATAGGCCCGGAGAGCGTTGCTGCCGTGGCTGAGCATATCATGCGTTATGGAGATAAATATTATCTGGCTCAGGGCATACTCTCTTTTCCCCACTTTCTGACGAGAAACTTCATAACAAAGTACGCTGATTCGATGAGGCCGACAGACGACCTCACGAGGTTCTACTTTTTCACGAACGTGATAAAGATGCCGCTGATAGGTCTTCATGGGGAGAACATGCTCGTCCGATCAGATGTGGAGGAGTCAGTTGGCTGGGATAACGGAAATAGGGCCATAGCGGATGACAGCTTCTTTGCCCTGAACTTTGCATATTTGTATCCAGGCCGATCGGCATTCATGCCCGCAATAACCTATGGGTCTTCTCCAACCACCATAAGGGACATGCTGAAGCAGAGGAAGCGCTGGTTCCTCAACGTGTCAAACCTGAGCTTCTACGGCGGCATTCCGATAAAATACAGGGCCTTCATGATATACAGCATAATATTCTGGATCGGGATGGTGGTGCAGAACGTTGTCCCTATCCTCATGGTCCTTCACTTCCTTGGTGTGATACGTATGGCAGTGATAAATCCGGAGGTTCTATTTCTTTGGGCTTTCACGCTTTCATTTTGGATATGGTTTTACATCTCTGGTCTGCGCATCAACAGGGAAGTCTCAGGGATATATCGTGAAAGCCTGATCGATTACGCCATCCTGGTGTTCCTATACATATTTGTGATCTCGCCGCTGGAGATAATTGGAGGCCTGCTTGGTTTCATTAGCTTCCTAAAGAATGAGAGATCCTTCGAAGTTATATCAAAACCCATCTGATTCAGCGTCAAAATCGACCAGATCTCCAAACGTGGATATCAGGGTTGTTGCGTATATGCCTCTGCCGAGGGTGAAATCCATGACGCTGTTAGAAACTGAAAAGTCAACAGGCTTCGCCGATACTATACGCCTGTCGCCGGTGGATGAGAGATGGGGGTATTCCGAATTTCTGAACATGGATCGATCCACATGCTCTTCCTCCAGGATTTTTTTCTCTATTTCTCCGAAATCGCTTTGATCCGGTCCAACCTCTGAACCTATTATTGGCAGCGCCACCCTGAGGCGGTCCCTTTCAATAAGCTGGTTTATCGTGTCCACGTTTACCTCATTAACCTCCACTGGCCTGGACTTATCTGGGTTGAAATACCTGTCCACAGGAAAAGCCGTATCGCCGGGTATGGCCCTGTTTAATCCGTATTTTTCGATCCTGAGGCTAAGCATCCTGTTGAAGAGGTACGATTGGTATGCGTGCACGAACATTATGGATAGGTTTTTTGGGAGGGCGTCAAACGCACCTTTAAAAGTGTGATGCTGTGCATAGTACCCTATTATCGAACGCTCAAACCTGAGGGTTCTAGGAAATTTTTCAAGTGCCCTATTATAGTCAAGCGTCTCTATGAATTCCCTCCTGTAGTCCTCTATATCGTAACGTTCATCGTATAGGTAAAGGCGAACAGCATCTTCGTACCTTCCTGTTACTATGAGCCTCCCGACGTCATGGGTGTTCCTGCGCCTGGATCCGAAGCGCTGCTGGCCGAAGTAATTTGGAAAACCACCGCACTCCATCATCTTCTCGTAACGCTGCTCTATGTAATCGTCCGATGCACCCTGGAACCTTATCCTGAAATGATTCGCTGTAAGATCGCCCAGCCTGAGGTAGTGATCGCTCCTGAATCTATCGATGATCCTGAACCCCTTGAACGCCAACACTGAAACGTCAACGGGTGCATTTATACAGAAATATTGGATCTTTCTGGCACGCTTGTCCTTGGTGCCTGCATACGAGATCCTCTTTCTGCTTATCCTGAGCGCGGATGCGATCTCCTCCACTATTCTGTTGGTATCCCAGTCTATGATCTCGGCCTTTATGATTGTGTATTTGCCGTTGTCGCTTTTCGGAATGTCCGCAACTTCCTCAACCGTGAAATCTTCAGGGTTCTCCTTTATGCGAATCACGGGCCTGGCCCGGTTGCTTTGATCTGCTGACATGGTTGAACTCACAGGTATATTATCTGAAAATTTAACATGTGCAGTGCTTTCACCTCAAGATAGATGTGGATTGCCTTTTTAATTCAAAAATCAGTAAACCTTGACAGTTCTGTAGAGGTTATCCCTCTCCACCGGAACCATGCCAAGATCCCTTATGCTCCTTATTATGATCTCCTTTCTCAGATTTCCAACCTGCTTCCCCGTTGCCGGTATAACACGTTCGTCGTATATGGTTCCACCCCAGTCATTTGATCCGTATATTATGGCAAGCTGCCCCATTTCCACTCCGTTTGTCAGCCATGAACTCTGTATTATCGGCAGATGATAGTTCAGCACTATCCTAGATATTGCGACATTTCTTATGACGTCCTCAGCCTGCGATCTGTATTTCAGTATGCCCTCCCTCTGTAGCTGGGTGTTATCCGGCTCCATGTTCCAGGCTGTGAAAGAAAGGAAACCGTGGTACTTCTTCTGCAGATCTCTTATAGCTATGAGATGGTGCGCCTTGTTTATGCTCTTCTCAATGTGGCCGTACACCATGGTTGCAGAGGTCTTCACACCTATCCTATGCGCCGTTTCCATTATTTCAAGCCACTGTTTTCCGCTTCCGGAGGGCCTTCCAAGTGCTACCCTAATATCCTCGTCTAGTATTTCAGCACCGGCTCCAGGTATGGTTTCCAGTCCAGCATCTCTCAGTACGGATATCGTATCTTCATAGCTCATTCTCGCCTTCCTGGAAATGAAATTTATCTCCGCAGTTGAAAGCCCGTTTATGCCCACATCTGGAAATTCCTTTCTTATTTTCCTGAAAACATCGATGTAGTAATCCAGATCGAGGTTCGGATTGACTCCGCCTTGTATCAGAACCTGCTTTATACCAAGTGGATAGTACTTTCTTATCTCCTCTATTACCTGATCTGGGGTCATGGTATATGCATCGTCTTCCTTTCCAGTTCTGTAGAAGGCGCAGAATTTGCACCTCACGTTGCAGATGTTGGTATAGTTCAGTATTATGTTGGAAACAAATGATACGCGGTTTCCGCTTATTTTCTCCGTGATCTTCCTTGCAAGCTTCCCGAGATCGTTTACGTCCGCCTCATCGTACATGTAAACGATATCGTCTTCGTCTAGATCCTCTCCGCGATCGATCTTCTTTTCGATGGATGAAATGAAATCTGATACTATCACGGTACTCTATTTTTTAATAGTTATTAACATTTGCCAAAGGATGACGATCATGATCGATCCTCTGATCTCATACGCATGCCTCCTATAACCTCCTCATAGGATCTATATAGTAATATGAGCAGTGAGGTGAGCGTCGGCTTGTGTTTGTTTGACCATTCTATGTCCTTGCTCATGTATGCGAGGTGTTTGTCAACCCTATTGCTCCTGCAGTAATTGTTTCCGCGCCTGTAGTTCTGCACGTTTCTTATTATATTCTCCATGGTCTCACGGTCTATGTCTCCAACATCGTACCTTATCTGTGTCATCCTTATCTCTGCATCATAGGTAGCATTCACTATGTCCTCCCTGCTCATCCACTGAGTCTCGTAGTCCAGAAAATCGTACCACGTCTTTCCAGTGTCAAGTATATGGTATATATCCGCAATGGTTCTGGCGAAGACCTTGAATCCGTACATTTCAGATTTTTCATACCAGAGTGATCCGGGATCTACAAAGGGTGCTATGGGCGATATGAATGTGCTGAGTTTCATTTGAGATCCGTTGAAATCCCTCATGAGCTTGCCTGCATATTCAACAGTATCGAGGACGTTCTTGTAGTCCTGGTGCGACAGTCCGATGGAGAAGTAAACGTCGAACTTCTTGGAGCCGTATCTTTCGGCCAGCTTAAGCGATCTCTCAAGATCATCGTTGCTGTAACCGCTCTTGTTCCAGTTGCGTACGTTCTCATCAGAAGTTTCAGGTGATATCTCCATGGAGAAATCAACCACGCTTCTGCTTATCTCCCTGGCGTAGTCCTCGTCGAATGGCTTGAAGTACTCAGTCAGGATAGGTATGTCTATCTTGCGGTCACGAAGGCATTGAAAGAACTTTTCGTAATATTTTGGGCCGGCGAGGGCAAGATCACCCACAACAAAAACAGGTGATCCGAGGATCTCCTGCGAAAGCTCTATTTCATCGACGACCCTGCATGGATCTCTGAACTGGTAGTTGATAGCGAAATTGTTCTTGTAGGAGAAATTGGAACCGCCGCAGAACCCGCAGTTCAGCTGGCATCCGCGCTCTATGAGTGTGAAGCCCTCCGGATTCCTGAGCCAGTCAGCGTAAGGCAGATGGCCTTTCACATCGTGGTATTTTAGGGCGTTCTTCAGCAGAACCTCGTAGTTGAAGAAAACGTTTTCAAGCCCCTTCCTGAAGTCATAGGGCCTTTCCTCCTTTATCATCCCGTTCTCCCTGTGCACAAGCCCGGGTACTTCAGATAATGGTCTGCCTTCAACAATGCTCTCGGCCAGCTTGTATATGCCGTATTCCTGAAAATCTCCGGCAAGGATGAAGTCTATGAAGGGATAGTCACGCATTATCTCCTTCCTGAAGTAGGTGGAGGAATAGCCGCCGAGAACCACATATGAATTTGGATGCAGATTTTTGACGATCCGTGCAAGGTTCAGTGCTCCATGGGTGTGTGGAAGCCAGTGAAGATCGATGCCGTATATCGGAGCCTCCAGATCCTTCAGATAGGATATCGGATCGAATCTTTTTGACTGTACCATTCTAACGGCAACGTTTGCTATCCTAGCGTTGAAGCCATTCTGTACCAGATAATTCAGCATGCTGACGAAGCCGACGGGATACATTTCGAAAACTGGCGTGGAGGGCACCACGTCGCTTATGGGGCCAGGGTCAATGTCTCTCTTTCTGAAATCATAAATGGATGGAGGGTGAATAAAAACAACATCAGCGTTCATAGGTCACAGATAGTCATTTTCCTGCCGTATTTAAGCATTTGTTGATCAATTTTATCCACAAACTTTGTATATTCTGCCACGTGGATGACTCCATCGGATCAGCATCGCCTTCTTCAATGATCCTCGTCATGCTGATCCGTGGCTCCAAGTTTAAATATCAAATGACAATGAGTATAAAATGATCTCCTACGATGTTGATTACTGGGTGGAGAGAGCCAGAACCTCACCCATAACATTCCAAGAGGCCATGGATCTTTCAGGCATGGATGTATTTGATCTGATGAAGATTGCGAACAGGCTTACAGAGATCGATGTTGGAGAAACCGTTACTTATGCAGTTTCTTACAATATCAACTATACAAACTACTGCACCGCAAGCTGCCCAATATGCGCATTCTATGTTCCATACAAGAATAAAAGGTTTGGGAAGGGGTACGAGCTGACGAAGGAGATGATAATGCATGAGGCATACGAGGCAAAGAAGAGGCAGGTGACAGAGGTCCACATTGTCGGTGGCTTCAATCCCGATCTGAGCATAGAATATTATGAGGATATGTTCCGTACAATAAGATCCATAATGCCAGATGTTGCGATAAAGGCTTTTACGATCCCCGAGATAGACTTCATTGCCAGAACCACAGGAAACAGCATAAAGGAAACTGTATCAAGGTTCATGGAAGCCGGTATGAACGCCCACACCGGTGGCGGTGCTGAAATATTCGATCCTGAGGTCAGGAGGATCGTTGCAACTCCTGAGAAGATATCTGGCGAGAAATGGCTGGAGGATGCAAAGATAATACACAAACTTGGCCTGAAGGGAAATTCCACCATGACCTATGGCCATGTTGAGGGGTGGAACCACATAGTGGATCACATGATAAGGATCAGGGACAATCAGATGGAGGTTCCAGGCTTCCTTTCATTCATACCGTTGAAATTCAGCCCAGAGAACACAGCCCTTCTTAAATCGGGAAGGGTCAAGGGCCCTGCACCGGTGGACAAAGATCTGAAGGTCATAGCGCTTGCGAGGATATTGATGGGAGAGGCGATAAGGAACATAAGCGTTTACTGGGTGGCTCTGGGCAAACTTGTGGCGCAGATCGCCATCAATGGTGGCGGCAGCGATCTCGTTGGTACGGCCTATAGTGAGAAGGTATTTGGCGCAACGGACAGGAGGAACCCAACCACAACAGAGGAACTGAACCATCTCGTGAGGCAGGCTGGAAAGATCCCCGCCATAAGGGATACATTCTACAACATAATGGCGTACGCATGATCTCGATAATTGATTTCGCACACAGCGATCCGCTCTATCTTGGATTCGAAGACAGGGCTGGGATCGAGCGTCACAATCCATTCGAGAACCTAGATCTGGTTCTTTCAGGAAAGGCACAGATAGGCATGGTGTCCCTCGTTTCATATCTGGAAAACGAGGATAACCTGCGCCTTTTGAAGACCGCAAACATACACTCCATGGGCAAGACAATTTCAACGCTTCTGATATCGAAGAACGACAGGCTGAAGAAGAGCATCGACGTTGCAGTGACACGGAATACGAAGACTACGGAGCTCTATCTCGATCTCGTGCTCACATCCCTCGGCATCGAACACAGGTTCATGCACACCGATTTCAAGGACGCCGGTGATCTGCTGGGTCTTGCGGATTATGCCCTGCTGAATGGCGATGAGGCACTTGCCGTATACTCGTCCAGGATCCACATAATAATGGATGTGGGAAGTGCGTTTTCGAGGATTTTCCATATTTCGCCTGTATACGCGGTATCCGTTTCGAGGGTATCGGAGAACCCTGACACCTCTCGCCTGGACCGCGCTGTTGTCCGTTCTGCCGCTTTCAGAAACGAATGTGCGCGCGGCCTTTCCCATCGGCTGAATATACCGATGAGCGTTGCTGAGGACTACTACAATACGATAATATACGATTACGATGATCATGTGGAAAAGGCCATAGAATTCATCATAAACGTTCATAAGCAGGCTAGCAGAAACAGGACATCCTCATCGCTGGTAGGATGATCTTTTAAATTTAAAAACAGGCAACATTTATTTATTGGTTTTAACTTCCTTTCGCATGTATAGAGAGAAGTTCACGAAGATAACAGAAGGCTTCACTTTTGATGATGTTCTGCTCATACCAATGCGTACGGCTGTTGAACCAAAGAATGTTGTTGTTTCGTCACGCATAAGCCGGCACATACAGGTCAAGGTTCCAATAGTAAGCTCGCCCATGGACACTGTGACGGAAGATGCAATGGCAATCGCCATGGCCAGATATGGCGCCATAGGCGTAATCCACAGGAACCAGCCACGGGAAAAGGAAGTTGAGATGGTAAAGCGCGTGAAGAGGGAAGAGACCATCATAATACGGGACGTGTACACAATAAGCCCTGAGACGCCAATAGAGGTCGCAAGGACCCTCATGGCAACCAGAAACATAGCCGGACTCCCTGTTGTGAAGGATGATAAGCTCGTCGGCATAGTCACGAAGAGGGACCTGGAGTTCGTGAAGAAGGGCTCATCGGTATCCGACGTCATGGTCAGGGATGTCATCACCGCTCCGGAGAACGTGGATATAGACGAGGCAATAGAGATACTGCATAAGAACAGGATAGAGAAACTGCCGCTCGTTGACAGTTCAGGCCATCTCGTTGGCCTCATAACAGCAAAGGACATCATAACAAGGCAAAAGTTTCCTGATGCTTCGAGGGACAGCGAGGGCCAGCTTATGGTCGGTGCAGCGGTCGGCCCTTTCGATCTGGACAGGGCCGTGGAGGTCGAGAAGGCAGGGGCGGACTTCATAGTCGTTGACACCGCACATGCGGACAACGAGAACGTCCTTTCCTCCCTCAAGAAGATGCGGAAGCAGATATCCGTGGATATCGTTGCCGGGAACATAGCCACGGCGCAGGCTGCCGAGGATCTGATTTCCTGCGACGTGGATGGCCTCAGGGTGGGCATAGGCCCGGGATCCATATGCACGACCAGGATAGTGGCTGGCGTGGGCGTCCCACAGCTCACAGCGATATCGGATGTGGCAGAGGCCGCGAAGGACAGCGGGATACCCGTTATAGCAGACGGAGGCATAAGGTATTCTGGGGATATAGTCAAGGCCATAGCCGCAGGCGCAGATGCGGTGATGCTTGGATCGATGCTGGCAGGCACTGAGGAAAGCCCAGGCCAGGAGATGATAATAAACGGCAGGAAATACAAGGCATACAGGGGCATGGGGTCCATCGGTGCTCTCACAACCGGCCTATCGGACCGATACAGCAAGCTTGGCAACGGTTTCATAGCTGAGGGCGTGGAAGGCGCTGTCCCATACAGGGGCAGGGTTGATGAGGTCCTGTTCCAGCTGGTCGGTGGCCTGCGCACAGGGATGGGGTATGTCGGGGCAGCCACCATAGAGGATCTGAAGAGGAACGGCAAATTTGTGAGGATAACAAATAACGGTCTCAGGGAGAGCCACCCGCACGACATAAGGTTGATAAGCGAACCGCCAAATTACCAGATATCGAATATAAGCCCGTAGGCGAACATGATAATAAAAAACAGATTCACCGATGAGATCGAGGATGCGTACCTCGATTACGGCAGTCCTCCGCCTGAATGGCAGACCGTCCAGAATGCAGCAGAATCGCTCAGATCAATGCCAACCGATCAGCTGCAGTCTTCGGCGAAGTCAGTATTCGATTACATCAGGCAGAACATGGATGCCATACTTCCGCGGATATCCAGGACTACGGGCAAGCCAATGAGATATCTCAGATTGGAGGTAGACAGATCTCTTTCGGAAACGGGAAAGATCGTGGTAATGGATGAACCGATGTTTCACGATATCCCTCAGTATTCGGTCGTTTATCCCAACTACCAGGATCCCGTGTCGTCATTGATCGTACCATCCATTTTCTTCCTCCTGAATCGCGTACCAGTTATTGTGGTTCCCGACAGGTATGCATTTCTAGTCCCATCGCTAATCTACAAGGCCTTCGCATCCTCCGGGCTTCCCAGTGGTTCGTTCAGCATATCAAACGGCGGCATTCCAGAGGGCTTTCCCAGTACGAGGTACGCTGTATCATACTCCACGGACGCCATGCCGGAGGCTGCGCCAGGGTCAGGCACGCTCCATGCTGATCGCGGGGGGCCGTCTATGGCCGTCGTGTGGAAGGATGCGGACGTTGATTTTGCAGCCCAGAACCTGGTGGATTCGGTCATAGAACGGCACAGCATATTCCTGAGATCAATAGTGGTGCACGATGAGATCTTCGAATATTTCGTAAACAGATTGAAGGATCTGCTTCCATCCATAGTTGCAGGCGATCCCGAGGATCTGTCAACCCAGCTTGGGCCATGTGCATCGGATATAGATCTCATCAGATCCCTGAACATGATAGCGGAGGCGAGGAGGGCCAGGTCCATCATCTACTCCAAGGGCCCGCAGGGAAACATCATAACGCCAACGATCATAAACGGTGAAATAACCGATATGGATGACATGGTTTACACACCCGTCTACATTCTGCACCATGCATCCTCCATGGAGGAAGTTTTCGAACTCGTTTCTAAGGTGGGCCCTGAAGCCCTTGCACTCTACAGCTCGGATTCCATGCTTTTCAGGATGGTTCTTTCCAGGACTTCGGCAAAATACATAGGCCTGAACAGCTATCCTGAAATATCGTATAAACCTCCGATCAGCATTCCCAGGCGCGGTCTGTACCTTTGAAAAATTTTTCTCAAAGCCATATCACCTGAGGCGTCCAGACAGGTAGATACCCACGCTCATCACAGCGAAACCTATCAGCATGATCCTTGATACGGCCTCATGCAGCAGGATGACTGAGAGGATCACGCTTATGGCCGGAACAATGAAGAAAAACGCCGATATATCGCTGACCCTGTATCTCCTGTAGAGCGTGAGGAATATGAAATACGCGACCGCAGTACCCAGCGATCCCATGTACAGCATTATAAGGTTGAACTGCGGTATCATCAGATTTCTGTTTATTCCCCCTGTCATGAAAGCGATCAGGATGACGGCTGGCATCGCGTAGAGGAGCTGAAGGGTGTTCAGGCCTGCTGAATCGTATCCTGTCAGGAATTTCCTGTAGAATACTGTGCCCATGGCCCAGCTCAATGCTGCGAGAATTAGCATTATCAGATCGATGTAGTTTGATACGTTGATGGATCTGAAGAAGATTATTATGAGCCCGGCGAAGCCAAGCGCTATGCCCATGGCCTTGCCCCTGCCAAACCTGTCGTTGAGCAGGGCGTACGATGCGACGAGCGACATGATCGGGTACGAATATATCACGATCGACGTCAGCGATGCACTTACTCCGGTCTCTCCGAAGAACCAAAGTGCGAAGAATGCTGTTATATTTAGATTAGAAAGCACGAATACCTTCAGGTGCTCCATTGGCGTTCTCGGAAATCTTATCTGCCGGACGAAGATTATAGCTGAGAATACCAGTGCGTAAAGAACCCTCATCAGCAGGATCGAAGAGGAAACATCGTATACGTACGCGTATTTTACCATTATATAGTTCAGGCCCCAGAAGAATGCCATGAAGAAGAAGAGAACAGGTTCCCCGTTTTTCTGCATCCGGAGATAATTGTGAAGATGGTTATATGGTTTTTTTACGGTTTTCGGAAGATAATGCATTTATCCTTGAAGCGGATCATCGTGAAGTGCAAGATGTCGCAGCTTGATCGGACGAGCCTCATACAGTACTTCAACAGCAATGGCGTGCTGATCTCTCCAGAAGCGCTGGATAAGCTCATAAAATACTCATCCAGCTCGCTGATAGAGGATCTGATAAAGAATTCTGACGGCTACATAGATGAGAAGTACGTTGAACGCTATGTTTCAAGGCCAAAGGTCAGGAACGATTATGAGGTGTATCTGCCCGACGTCCGCTTCAACGCGTCGATAGAGGACTTCAGAAAGATGTTCGTGAGCAAGTACGAGAAGCTGAGCAAGATCATAACATCAAGCTCTTCGATGCGCGGTTCTATAAGCATAAAGACTGCGAAGAGGTCTCAGGGGGAGGTCAAGGTCGTTGGAATGGTTTCAGAGGTATCCATGACCAAGAACGGCCACAAGCGCATCGTTATAGAGGATCTGGACGATTCCATAACTGCCATAGTGATGAAGGACCGCGGGCCTGTAAACGAGATCATACTGGAAGACGAGGTCATAGGGATCATAGGTAGCGTGAGCCAGTCATCAAAGGACCCTGTCATATTCGTTAACGAGATCATAAGGCCGGACATACCGTACCGCGTCATCGATGAGGAGAAGCACGAACCCGTTTACGTAGCATCCATTTCGGACATACATGTGGGCAGCAAGACATTCAGGAAGAACGAGTTTGAAGCCATGGTCAGATGGATATCGGGATCCGATCCTGACGCATCAAGGGTCAAATATCTCATACTCAGCGGAGACGTGGTCGACGGAATCGGCGTCTATCCGGATCAGGAGAACGATCTGGAGATACTCAACCCGCTGGAACAGTACGCAAATCTGGCCGAATACCTCGTGGACGTGCCGGAAGATGTGAAGGTGTTCGTCATGCCTGGAAACCACGATACTGTCCGCCTATCTGAACCGCAACCGGTTTTTCCAGGCAAGATCCGTGACCTGTTTGAGCCAAACGTGGCTTTCCTCCCCAATCCCTATAACCTGAAACTGGAAGGGAAGAACGTGCTCGTTTACCATGGCATGTCGCTGAACGACATGATAGAGCTGATACCCGGCGCAAACTACGACAGCATAGGCAAGGCCATAGAGGCAATACTGGTGCGCAGGCATCTGAGCCCAAAATACGGCGGAAACACCCCTATGATACCATCAGCCGTGGATTATCACGTGATTGAGGAGGTCCCAGATATCTTCATAACCGGGCATATACACTCCCACTATATAGGGAACTACAAGGGCGTCAGATACGTAAATTCGTCCACATGGCAGTCCCAGACCGAATACCAGAAGATGATGAACTTCAACCCGAAACCTTCAAAGCTGACACTCTTCGATCTGTATTCAAGATCCGTGATAGTGAAGGACTTCGACACAACGTTATAGCGTCTTCTTTATTATTGCCTCGATCTCGTTCTTGAAGACCTTCATCAGATCTTCGTACATCTCAGATTTTACATCTTCTGGTGCGCTGACGAGTCCGATCTTGGCTATTATCTTTGTCATGCTGATCATGGCATCGTACTGCTTTACGCGCGATTCCATGAATTCTTCCAGGACGTTTGCAAGCTCCTTCTTTATGGTCTCGTCCTCATTCATCTTCTTCTTGATGTACTCCTTTATGAGATCCTTCACTATGTCGCGCACTGCCTCGAGGTATAGATCCTCTGTCGGCATCGCCTTCATAAAATTCTTAAAATATTTCTCAAGGTCGTCATCCATGGTAAAACATCATCATATGGAATAAAGAATTTTTGTAGGATCACATTCTGTTGGCTCTTCTCTGCCTCTTGAGCCTTCTGATTCTCTTCTTTCTCCACTTCCATCGCATCTTGCCGCGCTTTTTCCAGTCCCTTGAACTTCTCTTCAACCAAACACCTCTGATCGCTATAGTGTGACGTTGACCTGATTGAACCACCATATATGAAAGTTATTACTGCAAAAACAGCGGCCTTCAAGGAAGATGCATTCAGAAAATACGTGCGGATGAGGCTGGGTCTTTAAAAAACCGACCCGTTAAGGCATTCAGTCGGCGTTGCCGTGGCAGAAGTAACCTGAGAGGTAGCTGTCGTACGCGGTTCTTTCCACGGCGTAAACTGCCGGGGCCTTAGTGTATCTGTAAACGGCCTCCCTTACTATCTCATCAACGTCCCCCATGGAGGACAGCCTTCTGTACATCTCATCATCTATCTCTATCTTTGCCATTGATAATCATACTCTTGCATGGTATTTATATTTTGCCATATTCGTGTTCGGCGAATGACGTATGAACCCATGCGATTTACATTGCTTTACTGATAAAATACCACACTTATTAATAATTGAACTGCATCGTGAAAATGCGTATGACCATATCGGAGAACGATCTGATACTGATCCCGGTTCTCGCAGGCGTCATGATGGGTGCCATAGACAGCACAATAGTTGTGCTCGCGCTTCCAACAATATCAGACAGCTTAAGGGCGCCCCTGTCGCTGTCGATCTGGATAATACTGGCATATCTTCTGACTGCAGCTGTGACCACCACACAGTTTGGCCGCCTGGGGGACATGAAATCCAGGAAGGCCATATTCAACAGTGGCATGATAATATTTACGGCAGGTTCCTTCCTTTGCGGAATATCCCCGAACATAGAATCACTTATGGCCTTCAGGTTTGTACAGGCCGCCGGTGGATCCATGATGCAGGCGAACTCCGGATCGATCATAGCTGATAATTTTCCACCCAACCTCAGGGGCAGGGCATACGGATACACATCAGTTGGCTGGAATTCAGGCGCAACCCTCGGCATAGTCCTCGGTGGAATCATAACGACGCTGATAGGATGGCGCTACATCTTCTATATAAATGTCCCCATAGGAATCATCTCGTTCTATTTCGCGATGAAGTACATAGGGAAGGGGGAGAGCCACATGGCGCATCTGGACATTCCAGGCGTGGCAGCGCTTTCGGCTGCTCTGATCTCCATATCCTATGCCGCAACAGACTTCACATCTCACGGGATCGACAGGTTGAATGAAGCACTACTGATAGCGGGTGCAATACTGATCATTGTGTTCGTACTCATTGAAAGATCCAGTAAAGAGGCGCTTCTGCCTATCAACATGTTCAGGAACAGGGTGTTCAACTTCTCCATAATGGCATCGTTTCTCCAGAGTCTGGGATTCCTGGCCGTCACGTTCATAATAATAATGTATCTGCAGGGCCTGCGTGGGCTGACGCCGCTGGACAGCTCCCTGTTGCTTGTCCCGGGATACGTTCTTGGTGGTTTCACAGGCCCAATATTTGGGCGATTATCAGACAGGATCGGCGCAAGGATACCCGCCACGCTTGGCATGCTTATGATGGCAGTGGCCGTGCTATTATACATGCGCCTTACGCTCACAACATCGATATACTATGTGATACCAATATCGATAATATCGGGGTTGGGATCATCCATGTTCTTCCCGGCTAACAACAGTGCAGTAATGGCAAGCTCCCCCGTCAAGACATACGGCGCAGCTTCAGGTCTGCTGCGTACAATGGCCAATATAGGCATGCTTGGATCATTCGTTCTTGCAATAACGGTATCCACGCTGTCCATACCGAGATATATAGCGTTTGAGGTCTTCGCCGGCGTGGGGCATCTTGTTGGCGGTGTGTCCGCATCTTTCCTGAGCGGCATACATACGGCTCTTGCGGTATCGCTCGGCATAATTCTCATCGGCGCTCTCTTTTCCTTCATAAGGGGGAAGGAGGAGAGGAGCAGGGGTTCGGTGACCATCCAGAAGGGCAGTGAGAATGCCAAGTGATCTACTGCGATGAGAAGGCATCGGTTCATCCATATTCAGCGATGCATTGCCAATACTCAATGATTCGTGTACCCAGCCAGCGGTATCCCCACAGACGCTAGTTCCGAATGCACCAGCCCTGCCCTTCCCGTGTCCTGAGGATTGCAGGCTTTTCCGCTGGGGGCATGCACGTGTGTCATCTGCCTGAAGATCGGACTTTATCAGCTTCCTTTATACTCAAAACGTCCCTATAACAATGTCTTTATATTTTTTCAAATTGACCAGATGTGCCCGATAAAGTGATAGAGGTCGAACACCTCCGGCAGACCTACGATGGCAGGACATTTGTCGTAGATGACGTTTCATTTTATGTGCTTAAGGGTGAGATCTATGGCCTCCTTGGCAAAAACGGTGCCGGAAAGACCACAACGATAAGGACGATGACAACGATACTCCCGGTTCATTACGGAAAGGTAAGGATCCTTGGCATGGATGTATCCGAAAACGCGGAGAAGATAAGGAGACGCATAGGCGTGGTTCTTCAGAACGAGTCCTTCGACTTCGCCAGCGTCGAGCGAAACCTGAAGGTTTACGGCATGCTCTGGGATGTTCCCAGGGAGGTGCTGAAGGCCAGGATAGAGGAGGTGCTTGAGGTCTTCGATCTGGGCCAGCTGAGGAAGGTGAGGGCTATGGAGCTCTCGGGAGGGCAGAAAAAGCGTTTACAGGTTGCCAGGGAATTCCTGCATGACATGGACCTGCTGTTTCTCGACGAACCAACGGTGGGCCTGGATCCGATAATGCGCCGTTCCGTCCTGAATTACATAAGGGACAAGGCCAGAAAGGGCCTTACCGTTCTTTACACAACCCAGATCATGGAGGAGGCAGATTACCTGTGCGACAGGATCGCCATCATGAACAGGGGCAAGATCGTGGCAGAGGGTACAAGTTCAGATCTAAAGTCAAAATATGGCGATCTCAAAACAATACATGTCGTGGTGTCAGGCGAAATCGATTACGAGGATCTAAGGGCGAAGTTTCCTGAGGACGTCCTGTTTGATAATGAGGAGATACGCATCGTATCGAAGAACGTGGAGGACATACTGCCAGATCTCATAATATACCTGAAGACGAAGGGTATAAGGATAGAAAGAATAAGTGTAGAGGAGAGCAGCCTTGACGATGTATTCCTGAAGGTGGTATCATGATTCCGCCATCACTGCGCCTCACAGCCCGCAACTTGATAATAAACACGGATCCCGGCACGCTTCTGTTCCTGATAGGTCTCCCGTCCTTCTATCTAATAGTCCTCGGTCTGATGTTCCAGGCCCTGATCCCCAACGTTATATTCGATGGGCGATCTATAAGCTACGCACAGTTCCTTTCTCCAGGCGTTGTGGCAATGCAGCCGTTCATAGCGGGATCAATAGGCGGAAGCATGCTCTGGTCCGACAGGCGCTGGGGCATGTTCGAGCAGCTTCTCGTTGGGCCGTTCCACAGGATAGATTACCTGCTCGGTATAATCTATGTATCAATGATATTCTCCGTTGGAGGGGCACTTCTGATGTTCCTGGTATCGTACTTGCTGACCGGATTCGTTGTCCATTACTTAATGAACATAGTGCTCATTGTCATAGTGCTGCTCGTGTCTTCCATACTCTTCACTTCCTTGTTCTTGGTGCTTTCGGTTTTCATACGCACAATACAGACCTACAACACAGTGACCATGTTCATATTCTTCATACTTGACTTCGCAAGTTCAGCATTCTACCCGATCAATGGCAGGACGCCGCTTGGCCTCAGGATAGTTTCCTATGCGAACCCACTCACGTACATAGTTGATTCGGTGAGGGACATGATGTTCGCCAGATTAACTGGATCTGATCTAATATATGTTGGAATAGTGGTGGCTCTATCCGCCATATTCTTTGTATTCGCAGCTCTATCATACAGAAAAGCCAAAATATGAAAATGAAAAGGTTTATCCCTGAATTTTTCCTTGATAGCATGAGGTTCGGAAGGAGATGAGGCCATGTTCAGGGACAGAACAGAGGCCGGGCGCATACTTGCCGGCAAGATACAGAAGCCAGCCGGAAGCTGCACGGTCACCGGCATCGCGAGAGGTGGGATCGTCACCGCCAGGCCGATCGCCGATATACTCGGCTGCGATCTCACGACCATAATAGTCAAGAAGATAGGCCACCCTGAAGATCCGGAGTTCGCAATAGGCGCCATAGCTGAAGGGCAGGAAAGAAAACCGTACCTGAGCCCGTTCTCATCGGGGGTGGACAGAGAAGCCATACAGTACGCCGTGAGCAGGCTTATGAACGATATAGCGGAAATGCGTGCATCGATCGGTAAAGAAAACTCAGTTTTCCGCAGAAAATGGGATTCCGTTTTGCTGGTGGACGACGGTTCGGCTACTGGGGCAACCATCGTGGCCGCCCTGAGGAGCATAAGATCCTCTGTTACGAAGAACGTATCGGTTGCTGTACCCGTTCTGAGCGAGGAGGCATATGATCTCATACGATCAGAGGGTGTGCAGATATACTACGTGGAGATGCCCTATGATTTCGAAGCGGTGAGCGAGTTCTATTCTGATTTCAGGGAAGTGACCATTGAAGATCTGGCGGCTGTTCTGGGGCATTAGCTTTTACTTATACTGCGGATGTGATGCCAGGTTTCCGCGGGTGCAGTTAAACCTACGAAATTGATATATATGATACAAACATCACTTTCTGAAAACCCGCGGGGATTCACGAGGCCGGCATATCTGTGCGGATCGTTGAAACTTCGGCGGAAGGGGACATGGGGTAATGGCATCCTGACGGGCTCCAGTCAGGAGATGATTAGAAACAGGGTCATCTGATTTGATGATGAGTGACTGGAACTATGATCCAGGAAGAGACCCGTAGATCTGGGTTCAACTCCCAGTGTCCCCATTCTAATTCACGTTAGAATCTGTGATTTGGAATCAGCAGTATAATGTGCACATTCAAAGGCAGGTGAAGCCCACCATTAGAAGGTTTCAATTCCTGCATTGTGAAACTAGCTGTCGTGAAAAGCGCTGTCGTGTTCTTTCAGGATCGACACTTAATTCATTCTCCGTTTCAACTTTCCGATCTAGGGTCCGATCAGACAGGCCATTTTCTCCAGATACATGCTACAAAATGGTTATGTTCCATGCTCATTTCGAATTTCTATGGCAGGAATGGATGTGGAATTCAACACCAAGAATGACGTAATAAAGGCATATTTATCGCGCCCAGATGACGGCATGAGGCATCCCGGCATAGTGGTGATACACGAGATATTCGGTCTTGACGATCACATCAGGTCCGTGGCGGACAGGATCTCACGCGAAGGCTATGTGGCGCTGGCCCCAGATCTCTTTTCAAGCCACGAACTCTCTGCAAAGATAACCAGAGAGGGCATACTCGAGAGCATGAAATTCATCATGAGCATTCCCCCGGAGAAGCAGCGGGATGATTCATACAGAAACTCTCTTCTTAATTCAATGCCGGAGGAAAAGAGAAGGATAATGTCCAGCACCTATTCCGCTCTCTTTGTAAACAGGCCAACACAGCTGCTTACGGAATACCTAGAATACGCCGTTGATTACCTGAAGGGCATCGGCGTAACCAGTGTGGGTTCGGTTGGTTTCTGTTTCGGCGGAGGCATGTCCGCGAATCTGGGATGCACGGGCAAGGTTGACGCTACGGTGATATTTTACGGTGAGAACCCTGATCCCATAGATAAGGTCAAGGGAATGAAGAGTGTGCTTGGTCTTTATGCCGGAGAAGATCACAGGATCACTTCACGCGTTCCAGAGCTACTGGCCAAGCTGATAGAGTTCAGCATCCCCGTGACAATAAAGGTGTACCCGGGGGCCTATCATGCCTTCTTCAACGATACAAGGCCGCAGATATACAACGAGGCAGCTGCGAAGGATGCCTGGAACATGATGCTGTACTTCTTCAGGACGCAGCTTGGCCCTTAGTTGATAAGGATCTCCTAAGCCTGGCGAAGGGCAACCTTCCCAAGGTCATCTATTTCCCTTATCACGTCGCCGTCGTCGGTGTTGCTCACATCGCCAACGGGAAGGCCGCAGAAGGCGGATCTTATCACCCTCCTCATGATCTTGCCGTTCCTTGTCTTCGGTATTCTGGATATGCGCACCACATGGGCGGGCGTGAATGGCTTTCCCATGCCAACCTCTATCTGCTTTGCAATTCTCCCGCTCAGGCCCGGTTCGCCGACGTAGAAGACGGCGAGAACCTCCCCTTTGACGCTGTCAGGTATCGATACCACCGCGCATTCCGTCACGCCGCTGACACGCATCACCATATCCTCAACTTCATTGGGGCCAACGCGTTTCCCGGCGATCTTTATCACGTCATCGGATCTACCGTAAAGGTAGAAGTAGCCTTCTTCATCCATCTCACCGAAGTCTCCATGGAACCATATATCTTTGAATTTCGACCAGTAAGTTTCGAGGTACTTCTCCCTGTTATTCCAAAGCCCGCGTGTCATTGATGGGCTTGGAAACTTTGCCACAAGGTACCCCACCGTGTTGTATACCTCCCTTCCCTCCTCGTTGAATATCGATGCGTTCATGCCAAGTCCCCTGTAGAGGCATCTGGGTTTCTGCGGTATGGCCGGATTTGAGGCAAGGAAGCACCCTATTATGTCTGTGCCGCCGGATATGTTTGAAATCGATGCACGGCCGCGGCCGAGTATGCTGAACAGGTATACCCATGACTCCTCGTCCCATGGCTCCCCAGTTGATCCGAATACCCTCACGGTATCGAACGTCCTGCTCGTGCCCCTGAACTTTATCATCCTGACCACCGTGGGAGAGAGGCCAAGGAGCGTTACGCCGTTATCGTGCACAATATCGAATATCCTGTCAGGATCGGGATAGTCTATTGCGCCGTCGTAGAGGAATATCGTGCCGTGAAGCGCATTCGTGCCAATAAGCGCCCATGGGCCCATCATCCAGCCAAGGTCAGTTATCCAGTGCAGCACATCGTTCTCTTTCAGATCCATGTAATACTTGACTTCCTTGGCTATGTTGACTAGCGCGCCGCCATGCACATGTACCGTGCCCTTTGGCTTTCCAGTAGTTCCTGATGTGTAGAGCATTATGGCAGGGTCTTCGCTCGATGTACGCTCCACTGGCACATTTTTGCCGCCGCTGACAGCATCTTCAAATCTGTAGAAATCTGTGCGATCGGCATCCATTATCGTTTTCATATTGATGCTCCTTGCGACCGCGGACATATCGATGGCCTTTCCCTTCCTCCTGTACGATGCAGACGTTATCATGAGGCTCGATCCTGAATCTTCGATCCTGTTCCTGACAGCATCAACTCCGTAGCCAGAGAACATCGGCACAGCTATGGCACCGATGCGGAGGACGGCATAGAACGCTATTGCGCTGTTAGCATTGAATGGCATGTATATGGCGACCCTGTCCCCCCTGCCTATGCCCATGTCATGGATGGCCGAAGATAAGGCCGAGACCTTTCTGTTGAGTTCCGAGTATGACATTTTTGATTTATAGCCATCCTCAGATTCATACACTATGGCAGTATTTTCGGAATCGGAGTAGCGTTCCACCGCATTATACTCGATGTTGATTCTGCCGCCGGTGAACCATTTCGCCCACGGTACGCCTTCGGATAGATCCATTACATGGTCGAATTTTTTGAAGAATTCCAGGCCGAGATCATCTATAACCCTTGGCCAGAACCACTCAGGATCCCTGTCGGCCCTGGCGTAGAGATCCTTTACGGTCATCCCAAGGGATGAGGCGAATCGCCCAAGATTGGTTTCCGCGATGGCTTCATCGGACGGCTTATAATAGAACATAAGTGTACCAGTGAATTAATATATATAACATTTTTCGCATATCTAGTTTATTCACCATAAATAATGATGGATTCTATGCACTCAATCTGAACGATCACTCGATCCTTCTGCCCTCCTCGTACATCTTCACCAGGGATCTGGCGATCACGCGCTTCCTTATCTCAGTTGTTCCTGCACCTATCTGCCCCAGGATCGCGTCTCTCAGCAGCATTTCAATGCCGGTATCCTTTATGTATCCGTACCCGCCGAAGATCTGAATCGCCTCTCTTGCTATGTATTCTGCTGATTCGGAAGCATACATGATCGCTGATGCAGCGTCTATTGGATCCATCATATCGAACTGCAGCTTCTCCAGAGCCCTGAAGGCAAGCATCCTGCTGGCCTCATACCTCACATACATGTACGAAAGCTTCTCCTGGATGAGCTCGAAGTCCGCGATGTGCTGCCCGAACTGTTTCCTCTGTGAGGCATAGTTCACGGCCTCGTCTATGGCCCGCCTTGCCAGGCCTATGAATATGAATGCAAGTATCACACGCTCAGAGTTCAGTCCAGACATTATTATTTTTTTACCTGATCCTCTACCCCCTACTATCCTGCCAGGTTCGATCCTGACCCTGTTGAAGAATATCTCTCCGGTTGGCGAACCGCGCATTCCCATCTTCTCAAGCGATCTCCCCCTGTTGAATCCGCCATCACTGGCCAGTACTATCACCGATGAGTATCCGTCACCGTCCCTGCTGTGAACCAGGAAAAGGTCTGCGTACGGCGCGTTGGTGATAAACATTTTGCTTCCTGAAAGGTAAAGTTCCCCATCGACTTCATCGATATGGGTTGACATGGCAAGGGCATCTGAACCGGATCCCGGCTCGGTGAGGCACAGCGATCCTATGTAGTCGCCGGAGGCAAGTTTCGGGACAAAGGTCTCCCTTATGTATTTCGACCCGTTCCTGTATATGTTATCAAGGCACAGGTTGCTGTGAGCTCCATATGACAGCGCCAAAGATGGCGATGAATACCCAAGTTCATCCTCAATTATTGCCTGTGCAATGTAACCTGCCCCACTGCCTCCGTATTCAGGGGGTACGGTCACCCCAAGATAGCCCATTTTCCCCATCATTCTGAATTTATCAACTGGAAAATAATCATCCCTGTCAATCTTTGATCGGAGCGGTTCTATCTCCCTCCGGACGAATTCCCTTATGGATGATCTTATCATTTCGGACGCATCTGTATAACCCTGCATTGGTATATGTATCATATTTAAGCTATATATAGTTTATTAGATTATGATGGCATAATTTACATATAGATAAATCATACTTTGATCATGTATTAGGTAAGAAGATCAGCATATTTTTTGATATCCTCTGGATAATTTACGCTTACGAAGAACTTTTCCTCCTCTTCTGCTATGGGAACGCGGTCTATATCCGCCATGCTGAGGAATCCTATCAGGCTCTCCCCACCAGATTCGATGTAATCGCGCATGGCGTCATAGATGGCGTCGGTGTATATGCCGAACAGCGGCTCTATCAGGCCATCTGCATGCACAGGAAATGTGGGCTTGCCATCGTACGAACTTAATATCTTTTCTATTATGCGGTCCGTTATGAACGGCATATCACCCGCAACAGCGAAGAATGTGCCGAACCTGTCCATAGCACTGAGGACGGAATCCGTTATTATGCCGTCCGTTGTGTCCCGGACAACCCTGCACATGTCGCAGTTGAGTTCCGGATCCTTTGAGTAAAGTATGACCTCGCCGTGATTTTTCAATTTTGAAGCAACGATATCTATCATTCTGCGCCCATTTATCATAGCAGAATGCTTCCCGGGAAATCTGACGCTCTTCTTCGCAAATATGACGAAGATCATGCGTATGCATAGTATCTATCCAATAAATAGGTTTCCATATGCACCTTCATTGAGAGAAGCTTAAATTTTCCAAGAATCGTTATGTTTTTATTGCCTTTGATATTTCCACAATGCGGGCTCGTGGTCCAGTGGTTACGACGTCGCCCTTACAAGGCGGAGATCACCGGTTCGATCCCGGTCGGGCCCATTTAATCTATTAATAGAATACTTTCTATCCTGCTACTGGTTACGTTATTATGAAGCCTCAGCTGAAGTATCAGGAACTTCTTCCTGATGGCGATGTAAAAAGGATGATTTGAGAATTTAAAGGGCAAGGTCCGTCTTAACTGCGACTGTTTATTTGTGAGGATTAGGACATTATTGCTATCTCAACAGTACAAACTCCAAGGAAATTCTGGAAAATGCAGGAAACAATGAAAAGGAATTCAAAGATAAATTCATAGCTCTTATAAGAAAGCTCGAAAAAGAGGGCAAGGTAGGATCATATATAGTCAGATTCAGAAAAATAATCTTATCTAGGCTGAAGATAGTGTCCTGAATGTTGTTTCATAATATTCTTGTGATTCCCTTAACAAGATTCGTGATACTATCCAAATATTATTATCAGACGAATCAATAGTCTCTGCAGAGCTAAGAAAGAGGGTCCGAGGATAGAAACATATGGAGCATGCAATAGCATTGAGGAAATTTAAGAAGAGTATTTGGAAGACAATGCATTTAAGGAAAAATGGACTGTATTCATGAACTACATCGTAGAATCAACAGAAACTTTCGAGAGGGAATTCTTTAAGAATCACAAGGATAAAAAGGAGTGGTTACAGCATATGATAGAGAGATTGGAACAGGAACCACAGTCAGGAAAGCCACTAAGAGGCAAACTTCATGGTTTATGGCAGCTCAGAATCGGCCCTTTCAGAGTCTGGTACGAAATAAACGAGAGGGAAAGGAAAGTGATTCTCAGAGCGATACTTCACAAAGACGAAGCCAAAAAATATTATTAGAGCTCTTTAAGGAAATCTCTGGCATTCCTCACTCTTCCCTTCTGTATATCTTTTTCGCTTCTTTCCAGTTGATCCATTACATACTCGTTCTCAAGAGTCTCAACTGTAGCCTCAAGGCTATCCAGATCGGACTTTGGTATGCTTACTAGCCTTGACTGTTTTACTTTTGTCATAGTATGATTCCACATGCTTTCAGATTTTAATAATTTTTGGTATGCTCTGCTCGGTGTTCTTCAGAGCGCACCGCTGACGCTTACACCGCCCGGTCATGATCGAAGTACTATACCCGACTAGCTTTATCGCTATATTGGTTGTAAATGCTTTGCTCACAGCGATAACCGGCTTAGCAGTGGGGGAGGCAATAAACGTCGTCAAAAAGGCTCACGAGTTTAACAATACCAAGATGACAGGCGCAGGTATTTCTTCCTAAAAATTAGGGTATTTAAATTTGCTTGATGTTCATGTCACGAGTTTTTTTTATCTTAGTATTCACTAAAAACATTAATCAAATCCGATCGGGCCCATTACGATTTTTTATACAAATTAGAACTATATTATTCGTAGCAAGAAAATGAAGAGTTAGAGAAGGTTATGGGAGAGTATGGCCCTCTTTAGCCTGTTCTGAACACCTGGTATTGCTATCAGTACAGCTGCTACGGCAATGAATGAAACGGACGCATACAGGTAAAGGCCTGGGATGAAAACCGATAGTATGGTTACCACTGTGACAGGAGCAATGACGAATCCAACCACAAAATTCCTTCCGGAATACCGCGATGAAGGCGGTAGCTCTCCTATATCTATTATCTGGTATGGATTCACAAAGCCGGCAAGGTAAAAGCCAAGTATCAGCACTGAAGGCGATACTGCAAGCGTCATCACAGCCATCTCTGCGAACAGATACTCTCTGAGGATGAGGAAAAGGATCATGTTTACGATGATGAGCGGCATGAGTATTATTATCGTTGAAATTGCCTTCGCCAGTGCCATGTGCCTGAAATACACGGTTGCGGGCAGCGACATGAGTGCGAGCCATATTCTTTCCGTCTGTATCCAGCCCACTCCTCTCATAAGCGGATAAATGGCTATACCATATAGAATGTAATAGATCTCTATTATAGATCTTAACGACTTTGGTATGAATATGAATGCTATGCCGTAGAGTGCGGCTACGGCAATCGACATCCACACGGCGAGCCCAGTGTTGATCCTTCCTGTGTAGTTCCTCGATACTGCACCGACCCTGAGAGTCGATGCGCCGCCTACCATCTTGAGGTTGAACCTGTATATTGCCCCTATTGGGCTCGTTCCTGCAAAGCTTATGGATCTCCTTATGTTTGAAGTTCTGGGCGTAACGGACCGATAATAGTATGATATCCTCGGAGGATACATGATATTGTAAAGGACAAGAGAGGCGGCCAGCACAACATCTATAACGGTTCCGTACACTGGATATCCGGCGAATGTTGACGTCGGTGAATACGGAAAACGAATGAAACCCGGAAGGAGATACCAGATCAGGATGAAGCCTATCGCCATCAGTCTGTTCCTAATCTTCAGCTTTCTCATCAACGCCGCAATCGAAACATTGATCATCATCACCAGCCAGAGATCGATGGCGGCAGGAATGAGAAAAGCAGGATATTCAAGCGATGGAAGAAAATACATCAGGAAGAATGCATACATTGAGTTTATGACGAGCGCGGCCAGAAAGAAATCGAGCGACAGTCTTCTCGCCGGGATGGGTGATGTGAAGAGAAAGTCGAAGTCTGATTTCTTTAATATGAGAGCAGTCCCGATCATCACTATGAGCGAGATGAAGCTGAAGATTCCAAGAAAGACAGGAAACTCCGAACTTATTGGCCTCGCCGTTGGAATGGATATTGTTATAACGAAAACTGCCAGGGCCAGGAAAATTCCTGTTATCACGAGGAAAGAAGAGGAAACTCGCGTTCTAAGTATGAGCGAAAACAGTGATCTTCTCATGATCCACCCATTATTTTCGAGATCACGCCTTCTATCGTCAGGTTCTCTTCCCTGCTCATCTCCTTGAGTTCATCTATCTGCCCTGTCCATATCTGCCTCCCGCTGTTTATGATGATCGCCCGCCTTGTGAACCGTTCGGCTATTGACATTATGTGAGTTGAAACAAGAAAGGTCGCGTTCATGCTGTTGAAGTACTTTATTATCTTCTCCTGCGTGGGTATATCGAGATAATTCAGAGGCTCGTCAAGCAGCATTATCTTTGGGTCATGGATTATGGCCAGTGCAATGGATAGCTTCTGCCTGTTTCCCCTCGACAGGGTACTCACCCTGCTGTTCCTGTACTCATTCAGCTCCATTAAATTCAGCAGGAACTCCACCTTCTGCTCCAGATCCTCTGTTTTTCTGAGGGCACCGATGTATTCCAGGTTCTCCTTTACACTCAGCGTCAGGTAGGGTGAGGCGTCTTCCGGGAGATAGCCCATCAGCCTCTTTGCTTCGATCGAATCTGGATCGAAGCCACCCACCTTGACGCTTCCGGAATCTGGCTTTATGAGGCCAGCAAGTATCTTCAGTGTGGTGCTTTTCCCTGCGCCGTTAGGTCCGATGAGTGCCACGCTCTCTTGGCATTCGACATCGAATGATAACCCGTCCAGAGCTTTCTTGGTTCCGAATGATTTGGTCACGTCATTGAATTCGATGCAGTTCATTTTATGCAAAATATTCTATGTTGATAAATAATTCGGTTGAAGGTATGGATACTATCGATAAGTTCAGTTTCGATACCGTGGTGGCATATTCACCAGGCTTTTGAGGCCTGGCCTGGCAATAACCGAAACTGCAGATTCGTCCGCTGATGCGGTATATCCATTAGATTCGTGCCAGGCATCTGCACTCATTCCTTGAAAATTTGCCAGGATCCGTAAACAAGATTTAAATAGCGTCTCGATATATATTATCGCGTGCATCAAAAGATGAAGTCGATCTTCATGGGCCATATCAAAGATGCCCATTGCTGAGGTATCTGATGAACATCCTAAAGGCACGCAATTGACGGCATAAAAAGAGGTGCATACATGGCATTCAGGATAACGGCTAAATTCATCACGGGGGTAGTGGCAGTGGTGTTCATAATAGTGGGTGGATACCTCTTTGGCCTGGTCATAAAATCAGTTATAGACAGCATCAACAGGGGTGAATTTGAGTGGGGCCTGGCCCTTCTCGTTATAGGCATAATTGCCCTGGTTATCATAATACCGAAACCAAGGATAAGCAGCAAGGCAAAAAACCAGTGATTGCGTTATCAATTTTCATATTACGTTCTCTTCTCCTATTTTCAACGGGAAAGCCCTATCATGCTGTGGGCGTATGAAAATTCAATCTACAACGTTTTCCAGCAATTCCACATATGGTTCTTCATATGATATCCGCACCCTTGCGTTCAGCGGTATCATCATCTGATCCTCACCATGACCGAATGGAAGACCGTATATGGACACCTTCTTGAGGGAATTCATGTACATTTCTATTATGTCCTCAACGAATGGCATTGGATCTTCCGGATCAACATAGCTTTTGAATTCTCCGAACGCAAAGCCTTCAAACTTGTCAAGAATGCCTGCAAGCTTCATCGTGAACAGATAGCGATCGATATCGCCTGATGTCACGCCCGTATCCTCGGCGAACAGGATCTTTCCCTGGGAATCCGGCAGATAACCTGTACCTATAAGCGATGCGAAGACGGAGAGGTTTGTGCCCATGCTCAGGCCCTCAACCTTTCCCTGGATTATGTAGCGAACTATCCTCTCAACGTCAGAATTCAGGTGTGTTGTTTCTCCCTTGAGTATATCTATGAAATCCTTGAAGTCTGTCTTCGAGAACTTGTCCGGATCAGCTGCAGGCATGGGGCCATGGAATGTTATCAGTGAGGCCTTTGCATTGAGTGCCAGATGCAGAGCCGTTATATCGCTGTAACCTACGAATATCTTCGGATGATCCCTTATTGCATCGTAATCGATCAGCGGGAGTATATGAATGGATCCGTAGCCGCCCCTTGCGCAGAAGATTGCCTTCACATGATCGTCAAGGAACGCCTCCATGAGCTCATCCCGCCTGCTTGTGTCTGGTGCTGCCAGCTGGTTCATCTGCATGAGCTTCTTTATATTCCTGCCCAGCGTGACCCTGTATCCGGATTTTTTCAGCCTCGCTATGGATCTTGAAAGGTTCTTCATATCCGGTGCGCTTGCCGGTGCTATTATTCTTATCTCATCTCCTTCCTTCAGCCTCGGTGGTCTTATCCTCATCTTATCGCCTCCTTGAATTCGTTTTTCATTTTCTTCATCAAATTGCGGTCTCTTGTGATCTTTGCGGCTGCGCTTGCGGTGGCTTCTATGGCTGTCATGAGCGGGTCTGCAGCCTTATCCGGGTCTGCGGCCATCCTGAACTCATCGGTGTGCGCAGGTATGGATGGCTGCACGATCTTAACGTCTATGTGGCCCGTAGGTATTATATGGCTGATGTTCGCCTCATCGGTGCTGCCCATGGCAGCTTCGTTGGTGCGATGCACATTCACCGGATCGATGCCGTGCGATCTGAGCTCTTCCTCAAGCGTATTGTCTATGGTCTCGTTGCTAATATACTCCTCATACACAGGCGTGACGTCCCTTATCCTGAAATCGCAGCCATGCATCCTTGATATGTTTCCGATGATATCCTTTGCCCTAGCAGCAAGATCCTCCAAATACCTGCGTTTAGAGGATCTCAGGTCTATCTCCATAACAGAACGATCGGGTATGACGTTTGAGGCCTTGCCGCCCTCCCTGATGATCATGCCTATTATCGGGCGCTTTAGATCGGAGATGGAGGAACGGAGGTTGTTAAGCGCTATGTAGGTCTCGATAGCAGGCGTGAGTGCGTTTATGCCGTAATCCGGTCCCAGCAGGTGGGACGATTTCCCGGAGAACTCTGCCTCTATCGTTAGATCAGCAAGCGATACCGAACCCACAGCCCACCTGTCGTCAGGATGCATGCCGATTACGAAGTCAACGTCCCTTATCAGGTTCTTCTCCACAAGTATGGCCTTGCTTCCAGCATATGGGCCTATACCTTCCTCAGATGGTGTTCCGAAAACTGTTACGGATATTCCGAAATCCTCACACAGCGTGACTGCCGTGCCGAAGGCCCAGGCGGCGATCAGGTTATGCCCGCAGGAATGTCCATTTGGAAGCGCATCGTACTCTGCCAGCACTCCAACAGAGGGGCCGCCTCTATAACATGTGGCTCTGAATGCGGTTTCCATCCCTCCATATGGCATCTCCACGTTGAATCCGTGCCTTGAAAGGTGATCTGCAATCAGCCTCGAACTTCTGTATTCCTGGCTGCCAAGTTCGGCATACTCATATATCCTGCGTGAGACCTCGAGGGTCTCGTCCCTGATCTCTTTCCTCATTTTGATTTAGCATGCATGCATCGGTGTTAAATCTTTTTCATGCGGCACGGGATATTGCTTATGATGGGCAGATAAGACATAGCCATTTATAACCGGGCGGTGAGCCCGTTGCCCGATAACTGGATCACATTTATAGATTGATTTTGCATGATCTCATTATGTCAATGGCTGAAGTTGATATAAGCCTCGATATCGGTACGAAGGCGGTCAGACTGGCTAGGGCAGCCGCCTCTTCATATCTCAGGAATGAGAAGCTTCCGGATCCTCCAGCAGATCCAATATTTCAGGAGAAGCATGGAGTATTCACAACCATCAACACCTATCCCGGAAATACGCTCAGAGGGTGTATAGGCTTTCCGGAGCCATACTATCCGCTTGGTGAGGGAATAATAAGGAGCAGCATCTACGCTGCCACCGAGGACCCGCGTTTCGAACCGATGAAGATCGACGAGATCTCGCATGTTACATTCGAAGTTTCTATACTGACGCAGCCGGTGGAGATAACCGTCAACCCGGAGGACAGGCCAAAGGCGGTGCACATAGGAAGGGACGGACTGATAGCGGTTTACAATGGTGCCAGTGGCCTCCTGCTGCCACAGGTAGCCACGGAATACAGGATGAATCCTGAGGAATTCCTCGAAGCTCTGTGCGAGAAAGCAGGCCTGTGGGAGGGATGCTGGAAATACAAGAAGGTGAAGATAAGCAAGTTCCAGGCAACGGTGTTCGGTGAAAAGGATCCTGAAGGGGTGGTGGAAAAACGATGAAGAGGAAACCTGCCGTGGCAGGTTACTTCTATCCCGAAAGGAAGGACGAGCTCTACTCCCTGCTATCGTCGTTCGCTATACCGGAACAGCACGTGTCCGGAACCATCATAGGGGCTGTGGTGCCGCATGCCGGGATAATATATTCTGGCCGCACGGCCATGTACTCGTACCGTGCGATTGAAAAATCTGCCGTCAGGGACTTCGTAATTATAGGGCCCAATCACAGGCCCCTGACTCCGTATGCATCACTCTATCCCGAGGGCGAATGGTCCACACCGCTTGGCGATGCGTTGATAAACGATCGCATGGCAGAAGCCCTTTACAGGGACTCCAACTACATCGTAAAGGACGAGGAATCCCATCTGATGGAGCATTCCGTGGAGGTTCAGATACCATTCCTCCAGTACCTGTTCGGCGATGGATTCAGGTTCGTGCCCGTGATACTCGGCGATCAGGAGATCGATGTTGCAAGGGACATAGGCGAAGCGATAATGAAGATAGAAGATCCGTTCATCTTCATAGCAAGTTCAGATTTCACGCATTACGAGGATGCCAAGCGTGTTGAGAAGAAGGACATGGATCTGATATCAGCCATACTTACGCTTGATCTGGATAAATTCTATTCCGTCCTCGAAAAGGAGAACGTCACCGCTTGCGGTTACGGTGCCATAGCAGCGCTCATGTACTATACCAAGAAAAGAGGTGGAAGGATGATATTCCTGAATCATTCCAATTCCGGCGACGTCACCGGTGATTACTCGGAGGTCGTGGGCTACGCTTCGCTAGTATCTGTGATACCGTGATCGCCTCTGCTGTAAAGGATATTTCCTCTGGATATGGTCATAGATACTATGTCCAGGCCGTAAAGATACGGGATCTCATCGTAGCTTCTGGCAGATAGAACGACAAGATCCGCATCCTTCCCACTTTCAATGGTTCCCTTTTTTTCGGCGAGGCCCAGGGAAGCAGCGGGATTGATCGTCGCGGCATTCAGCACTTCTTCAGCGTTCATGTGGTTGTTCCTCACGGCGAGGTGCATGGCGAATATCATGTCATCGTTCATGTTGAGCGGTGATATGTCCGTAGCTATCGAAACCGGGATGCCACGATCTATTATCCTTCTTGCGTCAGGGTAAGCCTCGTTCAGCGCGAAAACGGTTATGGGCAAAAGCGTTACGGATGATCCATTTTCCTTAACGATGTCGAGATCGGCGTCATCGAAGTGTATCATGTGATCGTACGATACTATGGGCAGGCCCCTTGTTTTCTTCACGCAACCAACGTTCTCTATCTCGTTGGTGTGAATTCTGGCCGGAATACCCATTGCAATTGCCGCCTCAAGAAAACGCCTGGATGCTTCCGGGCTGAATGCCCCTGCATCGCAGAATATGTCCGCATAAGATATTCTCTGTCTGTTCCTTTTCACAGTTTCTAAGATCCCTTCAACGTAGGCATTCTCCTGCACATCCTGTGGAACCACATGGGCAAGGTAAGTGGGAACAACGCTTATGGGGCCTGTGTTCTTTATAACTTCAATGGCGGAGAGTATCTTCTCCTCTCCCCTCTGATCGAGTCCGTAGCCGGTCTTCATCTCCATTGTGGTCGTTCCCCTCCTCACCGCAGACCATACCCTTGAGATCGTTTCCTTAAAAATTCGGTTTTCATCAGCATTCACAGTATCCCTTATCGTCCTGTATATGCCATTTCCAGACCTGAGTATGTCAAGGTAGCTGGTGCCCCTGATCCGCATGTAGAACTCCTGGACCCTGTTACCGGCAAAGGCTATGTGCGTATGCGGGTCCACGAATCCAGGCACCGCAACCCCGCCACCGCAGTCGATCTCTTCCACGCCTGGAGGGACGGCTCTCGTTATCTCCGCGATCCTTCCGCCGTGTATGAGTATTGAGTGGTTCTCATACACCTTCACGTCCGCCTGCCTCTCACCGGAGAGAAATGACCTGCCTTCCCCAGTGGCTATCTGGGAAAGGTTGGTAAGCGCCCTCATGATCAGTTGATGTACGGATACCTGAACTTCGGGCCCTTCTTTATTATGTCGATCGATGATTCATAGCCAGCATCGGCATGCCTGATCACGCCTATGCCTGGATCCGCGTTGAGGACACGTTTTATCCTTTCCTCTGCATCTTTCGTTCCATCAGCAACTATAACGAATCCGGCGTGTATTGCATTTCCTATGGCGGTACCGCCGCCATGGTGAACCGATACCCATGTCGCTCCGGAGATTGCATTCAGAAGCGCGTTGAGTATGGGCCAGTCTGCTATGGCATCACTTCCGTCCTTCATCTTCTCTGTCTCCCTGTACGGCGAGGCAACCGATCCGGTGTCGTGATGATCCCTGCCGATGGCGACTGGAGCCTGCAGATCTCCAGATCTTACCATATCGTTTATCATCAGTCCTATCTCTTCCCTTTCGCCGTAGCTGGCATAGCATATCCTTGCTGGAAGGCCCTGGAAATGCACGCGTTCCTTTGCAAGCTTTATCCATCTCACAAGGTGCTGATCCTTCTGGAAGTTCTTTATTATGGCATCATCGATCCTGTAGATATCCTGCGGATCTCCGGACAGGGCAACCCATCTGAATGGGCCTGAACCTACTGCGAACAGATCGCGTATGTAGGCCGGCACATATCCCGGTATTTCGAAGGCATCCTTCATTCCGCCTTCCTGCGCCCTTGTTCTGAAGTTGTTGCCGTAGTCAAACGTCTTCGACCCATGCCTCTGGAACCAGAGTATTGCCCTGGCCTCCTTGACTATTGACGCGTAGACCCTCTTTATGTACTCCTCCCTGTTCTCATCCCTGAACTTTGCAGCGCTTTCCACGGTATACCCCTCCGGTATGTAGCCTAGATTAAGGTCGTGCGCTGCCGTCTGATCCGAAACCACATCAGGCACTATGCCGCGCCTCATCAGTTCGTCGTAAACGGTGGCGGCATTTCCGAGCAGGCCTATGGATGTTGGCTTACCCTCGGCGAGGCTCTCATCCTTCATCTTCAGCGCTTCATCAAGGCTCTCCGTCCATGTATCCAGGTACTTATCCCGAAGCCTTCTCTTGATCTTCTCCTCGTCAACCTCGACAACTATGCCAGAGGCATTGTTCATGGTTATTGCCAGGGGCTGTGCTCCGCCCATCTCGCCCAGGCCAGATGTCAGAACCCATTTTCCAGAGAGATCATCCTTCCCGAATTCCTTCCTCGCCAGGGCTGAGAGCGTTTCATAGGTGCCCTGCAGCACACCCTGGGTTCCTATGTAGATCCACGATCCTGCGGTCATCTGGCCGAACATGGTAAGGCCGCGGGCCTCGAGGTCCCAGAAAACGTCATCCGTGGCCCAGTGCGGTACGATCTGTGCATTGACTATGAGCACCCTCGGGGCATCCTTTGTTGTCTTGAACACCCCCACGGGCTTGCCTGACTGTATGAGTAGGGTCTCATCATTTTCAAGCCTCTTGAGCTCCTGCACTATCTTATCGAAGGCTTCCCAGTTCCTTGCCGCCTTGCCCTTTCCTCCATACACTATAAGGTTAGCAGGGTCCTTGGCAACCATGGGGTCCAGGTTGTTCATCAGAAGCCTGAGCGCAGCCTCCTGTCCCCATCCCTTCGTATTGAGCGTTTTGCCCCGCGGGGCATGTATCTCCCTTACCTTTGATTCCATAGATATAAATTGTATGTCTTTATTTATTTCTTTGCAAATTATTTGTAATTTATATATTGATAAGAGTAATACAGACATATAGTGAAATTTAAATATATTTAATTTCATGATATGCCATGCAGTCTCAGGGTCTGAAACCGAATCAGATAGGGCTGGCTCAGGCAATATTTCAGGGTGTTTCTTATGTTGCGCCTGCAGCCGACGTTGCCATACTCCTGGTGATCACGGCAGGCTTCGCTGCTGGCAGCACACCGCTCGCTGTGCTCTTTGCATGGGCAGTTTACTTCCTGTTTCTGAACGCAAACTATCAGTTTTCAAAATACACGGGAAGTGCCTCAGGTTACTACGGTTATGTTGCGAAGTCAATGGGTAACAGGGCTGGTTTCATAACAGCACTCTGGTATGTGATGTTCCAGTTCTTCTCACTTGCCGCTTTTGGCCTTCTGGGATTTGCCACATTCCTCTATTATGTATCGCCATCACTCGAACACATTCCGTATATATGGATAGCGTTCGTGGCGGTTGTTGCATTTTTCACATTCTATCTTGGTTACAGAGGGCTGAGGCCTTCCTTAAATTATTCCATGATAAGTGCATCCATTGAAATAGGCTTTCTCATAATAATGAGCCTGATCATTGCCATCCGTGCGGGCCCTGCAAACACGTTCAGCGTTTTCACATTGAAGCCCATTAATGGAGATTTCTCCCTTCTATTCTTTGCAATGATATTCTCAATACCGCTCTTTGCAGGATCCGGTACGGTCATAACACTGGCCGAGGAAACCAGGGGATCAATAAGAACGATACGCAGATCTATTTGGATTTCGATGTTAGTTCTTCTTGCTGCACTCCTGCTGCCAGCATACGCCTTGACGGTTGGCTTCGGGGTGCCGAATATGTCATCATTCTCATCATTCCCTGATCCCGGCGTCATAATATTTGAGAGGTATGGGGGCATAGCGGCCGGGATCATACTCATCGTGCTGACCGTCAACAGCTATTTGAGTTCCAATGTCTCCCTAATGTCCTCCGTTTCACGCGTCATATACTCTCTGGGGAGAGACGGTGTCCTCCCTGAGAGCGTTACGAAGATGCATCCAACACATCACTCTCCTTACATTTCGGTGCTCCTGCTGGAGATAGGCGGCATAATAATAGCGATCGTGCCATCCCTCGTTTATGGTCCATTTGAGGGTGCTTTGGTACTCTTTTCAATAAACATATTCGCCCTGCTGTTCACCCATCTTCTTGTGAATGCATCTCTACCGATATATGTACGTAAGATGAGGTTGAAGCTGAATGCCCTCTCTCATATAGTTCTGCCTGCGCTTTCGATAGTGGCAGGCTCTGTAATAATATATTATTCTGCCATGACATCGATCACAGAAGGCAATCCAATAACAGCAGCGGTTATTATAGGGCTTGCCTACGTCCTCTTCGCCACGATCTTCGGATTCGCATACGGCAGCATGAAGCCAGAAAAGATAAGTGAAATAGGAAAATTTGCTGTGGAGGAGACATGATCCCTTGAGAACTAATTTTATAAACCGTGATCTCAATAAGATTAAATATCAATTTATAATTGATTTAATCATGAAGAACATAGCTGTGATAGTCTCGTCCGGTAAAAACGAGAAGGAAAAGGTGCTGACAGCTCTTACATTTGCCAATGTGGCCAAGAAGAACAAGCTGTTCAATGACGTGACGCTGATACTTTTTGGTCCAGTTGAGAAGCTTGTTGCCGAAGGCGACAAGGATGTGCTGAAGATGCTCGATGATTTTGCATCACTAGGTGAAAAACCCGTGGCATGCCAGGTAGTGGCCAACAATTTCAACATAACTACTGATCTTCAGAAGCTACAGAATCTTAAAGTTGACATGGTCGGGCCGATCATAAAGGATCTTGCCGAGAAGGACTATGAATTCTTAACCTTCTAAAATTTTTGTAGCGGATTCATAGGCCTGAAACAGGCGTTAAAGATTTCTATTTTTGGATAAGCGGAATTCCACAATGGCAGAACTTTGAATTCATGCCATTGCGGCGGCCGATCCGCCTCCGGTTGTCTGCCTGCACAGGATGATATGACTATCAGGCAGATAGAATCCGGGGTTCCAGCCGGATAGCAGATCATGGAAGGGCCGATATGAATTCTTTCTTGTCCATCATCTTTCTTATTGTCTCTATATCGAAGGAAGGCGGTCTGTCGTGATCCAGCTTTTCCACTTTCTCCCTTATCTTCTCGTAGATCTTTCTGGTGGAGGGGGACATCCCTTTATCCGTAAACTCCAGCGCCTGTGATCCAAGTAGGTACTCTATCGCTATAATGTATCGGACGTTGTCGATGATCTCCAGCAGCTTGAGCGATCCAGTAGCACCCATGCTCACGTGATCCTCCTGGTTAGCTGATGTCGGTATTGTGTCCGCAGATGAAGGATATGCCAGCACCTTATTCCTGTTGCACAATGCTGCTGCCGTATACTGTGGTATCATGTAACCCGAATTGAGGCCGCTGTCCGGCGTCAGGAAGGGGGGCAGACCGCTGAGGTTCGTGTCCACGAGCCGGGCTATGCGCCTCTCCACCATATTGCCCAGGTCTGTCAGCGCTATCGCCAGAAAGTCAGCCGCCAGCGCCACCGGCTCGCCATGGAAGTTACCGCCAGAAACAACCTCCTCGCCGTTGAACAGGGGATTGTCTGTTGCGGAATTTATCTCTACGGAGAGGACGTTCTCAACATAGTCGATCACATCCGCAACCGATCCGTATACCTGCGGTATGCATCTGAGCGTATAGGCATCCTGAACCTTCACGCTGTCTGCTCTCTTAACTATATCGCTTCCCGTGAGGTATTCCCTGAACCGGTTACCTATTGCCACCTGACCAAGATGAGGCCTTGCCCCCAGAATCCACGGGGTGAAGGCCTTTGAAGTTCCGCCTAGGGCCTCGAATGAGAGGAGCGCGGATCTTATGGCATTTTCAAGAATATCGTGCGCATCCATCACTGCTATGCTGAGTATGCCTGACATGAACGAGGTGCCGTTTATCAGGGCCACACCCTCCTTTTCCTTGAACTGGTACGGCTTGAGGCCTGCCTTTTCCAGTGCTCTGGCCGAATCCATAAGGCGCCCTTCAAAGAACGCCTTGCCCTCACCCATCATCGCCAGGCCTATGTGTGCCAGAGGTGCCAGATCACCGCTTGCACCGACAGAACCATATTTTGGAACGGCTGGGATCACATCCCTGTTGAGCATCTCGACCATCATGTTCAGGAGATCAGCCGATACCGCGGAATAACCGGCGGCAAGGCTGTTCAACCGCACCGCCATTATGGCTCTCACGTATCTATTTTCAAGGTAATCCCCCACCCCGGATGAATGGCTCCTGATGAGATTCTTCTGAAGTTCGATCTCCTGATCCCTCTCGATATGGACGTTGAGAAGGCTTCCGAAGCCTGTGTTGACGCCATAAACAGTTTTGCCAGAATTTATCAGTTTTAGAAAGGCCTCGTGTTTCTCTTCAACCGCCTTGAGGGTATCATCGCTGATACTTACCCGATCGTATTCCACCGCAACGGCGTAGACGTCCTCAACCCTCAGTGATCTGCCATCTATCTCTATCATACAGTTGAAAGTAAAACGGACGATATGTTTTTTTGCTGCATTCTAATTTTTTTAACAGGTGAGCGGCAGAATGTTGCATTGTGCAGCCTGTTTTGCAGTATTTCACAATGCATCTATCATAAATTTTTTATATCCGGCGGCGGTGAGGATATGTGTATCCTACAGTGGACATAAGAGAGTTTCCTCTATCCGTCAGGCTGGTATTTTCGTATCTGAAGAACGAGAAGATATCCGATGTAGCTCACATAATGGAATCCACCGGGCTTTCACGGCGATCTGTGATGTATGCCGTCAAGGTCCTCAGGGATGCCAACCTGATCGATATTCAGATATGTCTATCGGACACACGCAGAAGATACTACTGCATAAAGATATCCGGTGAACACTAGAGGCATGATATAATATTTTTCATACACGCATATCCTGCACATTTATCAAATTTGAAGTATTACTAGGTTATAATTGATCATGGATGCTTCGGAAAAACTGGGGGAGATAAACGATGTTTTCAGGTTGAGCAAGAGAGTGAAGCCTGAACTGACCGACAGGTTCCTTTCGTTCATGGAATCGACACTCGGAAAGGGATCGCTGGATGTGAAGACAAAGGAGCTCATTGCCCTTTCCCTGTCTTTGGCGCTGCAGTGTGAGTGGTGCATACCCTATCATACTGCCAAATGCCTGGAAGCAGGCTGCAGTGAAGATGAGATGATTGAAGCCTCTTACATAGCAGCCATAATGGCCGGTACGCCTGCACTGATGAACGTCAAGATCATGGCCGATACGATCGATCAGCTGAAGAAGAAGTGAAAACAGGAATCGATAGCCGTATATTTTGCCATCGATTTATAGCTTATTTATTTCATTTATTTTTCTATTTTTCTAAATATTATGGGAAAATTTAAGAATGATAGACATATTCACGCACTATGAAGTCTGGTGGTTCACTTTATAGACCTTGAGGATTTGAGGGCCAGGGTTCTTGAAAATACCAGAAAGCTTGTTCTTCTGATGAACGAACGCATGGCCCTAGCAAGGCAGATCGCGGCCATCAAGAACGCGAACGGAATGCAGATAAGGGATCCGGAGAGGGAGGCGGCTGTGAGAAGGGCGCTGATCAGTGAGAATCCGCTGATCAACCTCATATTCGAGGCCACGATCGTGGAGCAGACTGGTTCGCCGCTTATGGATCGCCCTGTGGAGATATCGGGAAACCGCGATGACCTTTTCCTCGTTCTCGGCCTTTTCCTCTGCAGGCCGGGCATAGAGATACATGGATCGAAGATACCGGACAGCTTCGTCAGTGGCTGTTCCATCAGTGGCGGCCATACTGTTCCGTCATCTGGCGCATGTGAGGATACTGTGGACATCGGATCAGGCTTTCCCGTAAAGATGGAAGAAAACAGGATGACGATATTCCCGGACCTGATCAGGGTAAAGAACCGCTGCAATTCCATAAGGGTGATATTCTGAGGGCAGCCATAATAGGAAAGGAAGGGCGCCTGGGAAGGGTTCTCTCGTCCATACTTACAGGGAATGGCGTTCAGATCGATGATGGCGCAGATCTGGCGTTTCTCTCAGTTCCCATAAAGGCAGCAATGGAATACATAGAACGGAGAGACCGTACATACGTGGAGCTATCATCCGTAAAATCAGTATTCAGGAAGTATTCTGGGAGCATAGTCAGCATACATCCATTATTCGGGCCTTCAAGCTACAACGACGGATTGCACAGGACGATCATATTCGTCACAGACATATCAAACGTAAAATATAAAGAGATAATAGAGGAGATGTTCAGGGGATACGATCTTGTCAGCATGTCAGCTGAAGAACACGATCGGATGATGGTCAGCGATATGGTAATACCGTACCTGATGTCAATGATCGCCAGAAGGATCGAAGCGGGGTACCATACCCGTTCCTTCGATATGGCAAGGAGTCTGGCTTCGATAGTTGAGGGAGAGAATCCGGAGGTAGTTATGGATACCATAAGGTTGAATCCATTCTCTGGCATGGCCAGGGATATGATCAACGATGTCATGAGCGTGATACCATGATAGTCATAGCAAGGGATGATAACGATAGGAAGATGATCCAGGAGGATCTTGAAAAAACCGGATCAGAATACCGTATGATAAAACTGTACGATAACTACGTCTTCATATCGCAGGAAGGCGGAGAGAGCGGAGAACGGCTCTATTCCAAGAAATTCCGTGAAAAGAGCGTGGTGGATGTTTCAGGACTGCGCATAGGCGAGGGCCTCGTGGTTGCAGCCGGGCCATGCTCGGTGGAGAATGAGGCCATGATACTTGATATTGCCAGATCGGTAAAGGCCGCCGGTGCAGATATGATACGTGGCGGTGCGTTCAAGCCGAGGACATCACCGTATTCTTTCCAGGGCCTGGCGGAGAAGGGCATAGAATATCTCGTGGAGGCGAGGGAAGAAACCGGCCTGCCCATAGTCACGGAGATAATGAATCCGGAGTATTACAGGTACTTCGACAGGGTGGACATGCTGCAGGTCGGTTCAAGAAACGCGCAGAACTTTGATCTCCTTCGCTTTCTGGGAAAGCAGAAGAAGCCTGTTCTGCTGAAGAACGGCATGGGCAACACGGCCAGGGAATGGCTGGAAACCGCAGAATACATATTGTCTGGAGGGAACGGAAATGTTGTGCTGTGCTACAGGGGCGTGCGTGGCATAGAGAACTCAACACGCTTCACGATGAACGTTGGGAGCATAATATACGCAAAATCCGAAACGCATCTACCCATATGCGCCGATCCCAGCCATGCTTCTGGAAGGCGCGATTTCGTGGAATCGATGGCCCTTGCATCGGTTGCGGCCGGTGCAGACATGCTCGAAATAGAGGTGCACAATGACCCAGACAACGCGCTATCTGATTCAGAACAGCAAATAAGGCCTGTTGATCTGAAGAGGATCATAGAAAAGGCAAGAGCCCTAAAAGATCTGCTGTCTCATGAAATATAATCTGCCCTTTTTTCCTTCATAAGGGGGATTTGCGGATCGTAACCACATTTTTTGCACCTCCCATTTCTGTCAAGCCCGATGACCTTTGATGAGAAGACGAAGCGCTCTATGAGCAGGTTTCCGCAGTTCGGACAGTAGGTATTCTCGCCATAGCCCGGAACGTTTCCGATGTATACGTATTTGAATCCCATGGAGACCGCAAGGTCATGGTGCTTTCTGAGCGTTTCCACTGGCGTATCGGGGAGATCCATCATGCGGTAATCCGGATGGAACCTGAGAAAACTTATTGGCACGTACTCACCAAGTATATCCATAATCCTTTCTAACATGGTGCGTGCATCTTCCAGCCGATCGCCAACTTCTGGCACAACCAGATCCGTTACCTCAACGTGTATGCCCGCTGATTTCAGGTTGGCAAGCGTTTCGAATATCGGGCGAGCTGACGGAACGGATATGTACTTCCTGTAGAACTCATCGCTCGCATTCCCCTTGAAATCCACTGTTGCAGCATCCAGGAAATCCCTTGCGTAGTCTATTGCCTCCGGGGTCTCGAAGCCATTGGTAACGAAGATGTTGATAAGCCCGTGCCTTCTCGCGATAACTCCAATATCATGCGCGTACTCCATGAATATGCTGGGTTCATTGTAGGTGTAGGCGATTCCCTGGCAACCCATGCTCAGCGCCTCTTCAACTATCTCCTCCGGATCGTAATGGTATCCAGTTATGGTCCTTCTCTGGCTTATATCATAGTTCTGGCAGTACTGGCATGCGAAGCTGCAGCCAACGGTGCTGAGTGAGAATATTCTAGCCCCAGGATACATGTGCAGCACAGGCTTCTTTTCTATCGGATCAACGTTGATGGCTGCTGGCAGGCCGTAAACAAGCAGGTACAGATCACCATCTATGTTCTTTCTTACACCGCAGAATCCCGTTTTGCCAGGTTTCAGCCTGCAGTACCTGCTGCACGCTGTACATTCCACCGAATCAACGATTTTACTGTAAAGCTTTGCCTTTACCGGCCGGTTAACCACAGCCTGATCCAATGCCATTCCATACCATGCAATCAATCAAATGCAGGCATTTAGCTGTTTCGAATTTCTTGCAATCGCATTTTTTCGTTGGTCAATGCCTAAAAGATCAGGGCGAAAACATGAAGCGAAGAATGTTTAAATAACTGGCTCATTATTCGACTCTCATGCAGATAAATTTCTACAGGGTCAGGATACCGTTCCTCAGGCCCTTCACAACCAGTTTTGGTACTGAAAATTACAGGGAGGCGCTGCTGTTCAGGTTGGTTCATGACGGCATTGAGGCCTACTCCGAGGCTGTCACATCTCCAATACCGGATTACGGCTATGAGGATAATGCAACTGCAATGCACATAATCGGAGATTTTGCTGCGAAATACATATCGGATCTGCCGGATCCTTCCGTATTCATGGAGAGGGCCAGGGGAATAAAGGGGCACAACATGGCAAAGGCGGCTCTGGAGATGCTCCTGTGGGACTACCACAGCAAGGTGAATGATCAGCCGCTGTACAGGTACATAGGTAAAAGCAGGGGATATGCCAACGTGGGCATCTCCATCGGCATGGCCAAGATAGAGGAGATGCTGGAACAGATAGAGAAGGCCGTATCCATGGGTTACAAGAGGATAAAGATAAAGATAGCCAGGGGCAGAGAAGGCCTGGTGAGGGAGGTCAGGGACGCATTCCCGGATATACCGCTCAGCGTGGATGCAAATGGAGATTACACGCCATCGGACATGCCAAGGCTCAAGGATCTGGACAGATACGACCTGGAGTACATAGAACAGCCTTTTCCGGGTGATGATCTGATATACCATTCCAGGCTGAAGAAGGAGATATCGACGCCGGTCTGCCTGGATGAATCCATAACCTCGGCAGACAAGGCCAGAAAGGCGTTCGATATAGGTGCTGCAGACGTCATAAATATAAAGCCAGGTCGCATAGGTGGCTTCACGGAATCGCTGAAGGTAGCGGAAATCGCCAGGGAAAATGGGGGGCACGTCTGGGTGGGCGGCATGCTGGAGACGGGCATAGGCCGGGCCTTCAACATCGCATTTGCATCGCTGGATCTGGTTGACTATCCGGGCGACACATCTCCAAATGAGAAGTATTTCAGCCGTGATATCGTGAAAAATCCGTTCAGGATGAAGAATGGTATCATCGAGCCGTACCACGACCCGGGCATCGGTGTCAGGATAGACGAGGAATCGCTTCTACGCTACCTGGTGGATGCGGGCACCATCTCAGTCTGATGATGCCTTGTATATCCTGTCTATCGTTATTATGTCCCTGAGTGCCAGGTCCGGTGGCATCGGAACAGGTTCGTCTTTTTCAACGGCATTCAGGAATCCAGATATCTCCCTTTCGATGACATCGTAGGGTTCCACCGGAATGTGCTTTCCATTGACTATTATGTCCCCATAGGCTGTCTTGCGCTTCCGCTGGTCCCACGGTTCGGTCGGCTTTGTGCCGATGTCCTCGTAAATGCTCCCGGCATCCCCTATGATCTCGAATTCGGGCAGAAGGGGGTATTCAGGGTAATTCCATGAGTAGAAGAAGAGGCCGTGCATGCCATTTTCGAAGTTGAATACGGCCTCTGCGGTATCTTCGCCCAGAAAATCCCAGGTCCTGTGGACGAATGACCTCAGAGATCGGTATCTTCCGCCAAAATTGAGCAGGGTATCTATATAATGCGTTCCCTCATCTATGAGTATTCCCCTGCCCATCATGCTCTTCTCGTTTCGCCAGCCCTTCAGCTCCCTGAAGGATTGGTGCCTTACTATGACCGTGTGTGGTTTGCCTATTTCACCGTTGTTTATGCGCCTTATCGCTTCATTCACCGAGGGGTCGAAGTAGAACTGCTCCGCTACCATTAACTTTAACTTCGATTCCTCCGCCTGCTGTATCAGGCTTATTCCGGAATCTATGTCCGGTGTTATCGGCTTTTCAACCAGAAGGTGTTTCTTCGACTTGAGTGCAAGAGATCCCATCTCATAGTGAAGGCCATCAGGAACAACGAGATCCACAATATTGGATCCGGATCTCAGAGCATCCTCATAATTGTCATATACCTTGTATACCCTGAAGAGTTCAGAGCATCTCTTTGCTTCATTGCTGTCCCTCTCAACTATGGAAACATCGTAACCAAGCTTTGAATAGATCCGCAGATGCTCCTTGCCAAAACCTTTGCATCCCACCAGCACTATATCCATACTCCTATAAAATTGCCGTATTACACTTAAACTTTTTGATTATCCATATTTTATTTAAAAGGCATTTAAATTTACTGCTTTAGAATTCAGTTCGTCAATATTGACATCAGCATTATATTAGATATTTAATATCATAAAAATATAAAATTTATATGCTGTGGGTAAGGTTGTCTATCCTCCCGCCGTCTATCACCATGACCTGACCGTTCATGTATTCCGAGTCCTTGGACGCGAGGAACACAGCGGCATTTCCGATGTACTCCGGTTTGCCTATCATCTTCAGCGTCGTCCTGGATCTGAAGTCGTCTTCCAGCCGCTTTATCTCTTCCTCGCTCTTTCCGCCAATTGTCAGATCCGTTTCAATCCATCCCGGTGCTATTGCGTTGACCCTTATTCCGTATTCGGACAGGTCAAATGCGAGCCTCTTCGTGAGCATTATGATACCGGCCTTTGTTATCGAGTAGAAGGTCGTATTCCTGGCTGCCGTTCCGATCCCGGCATTTGAAGCCATGTTTATGATAACTCCTCTCTTCTCCTTGAGGTCAGGGAGGAATTCCAGAGTGGTGTATATAGCGCCCATGAGGTTCACATCGATCATTCTTCTAACCTTAGATTCATCGTACTGGTCGAAGGGCATGAGGTACCATATTCCGGAATTGTTCACAAGAATGTCTATCTTTCCGAGTTTGCTGTGTATCTCGTTTGCCATCCTGCGGATCTGATCCCTGTTGGACACATCGGCCTGGAAGATCTCTCCACCAGTTCGCCTTTTCACCTCGAGTGCGCCCTTCTCATCGCTGTTGTAGTTTATGGCAACCTTGGCGCCTTCGTCAGCGAATTTCTCAGCTATAGCGCGGCCCAGGCCCTTACTTGCACCGGTTATAAGTGCTATCTTTCCCTCAAGTTTTCCGCTCATGCCTCTCCATTGAACGATCTTTGAAAAATGTTATCCAAATAGTCATAATATAAATGTAGCTTATTTTGGTCTGTTATCACTTAATAATATACTTGATTGCTGAAATCCTAAAGACCAGTGCCGTTCAATTATATTAATTTTAGCTTCAATTTTTAGCATTTTCTATATCCAATAAAATAGCTAATTATATTGATATCAAAATAAATATATATTTTACTGATCAAAAAACATCATATGGAAAAAATATTAAGTATAATGCGGGATTATATCGTATGGAAAATGGAGTCAGATATTCCGATCTCATCGAAAGGCTAGACATGAGCAGGGTAACCAGGTTTTACTGGTTGCTGACCATTCTGGCCACGATAGGTGGTTTTCTATTCGGATACGATACCTCTAACATAGGCTCTGCACTGCCATTGCTTGAAAGAATATACCCAGGTATAAGTGGTTTTGTTGAGGGCTACTTGGTTGCTGGGGCCTCGCTTGGTGCCGCTGTAGGCGCGATAATAGCTGCGGGACTAACGGACAGGTACGGGAGAAAGTACCTGCTCATAGCCGATGCGGCTATTTACGCAGCCGGTGCATTGCTCTCAGCATTCACCGTGGATCTGGTCATGCTGCTGCTTTCCAGGACGCTAATAGGGATTGCTGTCGGCGCAGACTCCGGCATAGCGACAGCTTATATAGCGGAATATGCTCCAAAGGCCAGGAGAGGAAGCCTCGGCATTCTGCAGCAGTGGATGATCACCATCGGCATTCTGGCAGCTTACCTAATCGGAATGGCAACCCTGTTCTTCGCACCCGGCTTGGCTTATGCAGTTGGTTGGAGGATAATGCTGGGCGTTGCCGCCATACCAGCTATCATAGGTCTCGCCTTCAGGTTCATGATGCCAGAATCGCCTAGGTGGCTCCTCGTTAATGGAAAATACAAGGAAGCATCCGCTTCCCTGAAGAGGCTCGGCCTCAACATGAGCGAGGAAGATCTGAAATCTGTAAAGCTATCACAGCCCCACAAGATCACTCCTGGCGTAAAGCGTGCTCTCCTCATCGTGGGCCTGTTCTTTGTTTTCCAGCAGATCACCGGAATTAACATACCGTTTTACTACGGCCCGGTTGTGCTGGAGAACCTTCACATAGTTGGAAAATCGACATCGCTCGTTTACAGTATATACTATTCAATCGCCGCATCCGCAATACTGGCGATCATAAACGTGGCTGCAACGTATATAGGCTTCCGCTACATAGACTCCGTCGGAAGGAGAAAACTGGCGCTGATGGGATACGCTGGCATGACATTCTTCGGAATACTTGGTGGAATACTGCTGTACCTCAAGTTAGACATAGGCCTGTTCATAGCCTTCGCTGGCTTCATAATATTCTTTGCCTTCGGTGTTGGCGGCACCGGCTGGATGATACAGGGAGAATACTTCCCGACCAGCATGAGGGGGCTGTATGCTTCCCTTGGTGCGTTCATAGACTGGATAGCCAACTTCGCAATAATAGAGCTTTTCCCTGTCATGGACTCCGCCATAACGATAAAGAATGTGGAGTTTGTTTTCGGCGTCCTCTCGCTGATAGCGCTGATACTCTTCTACTATATAATGCCGGAGACGAAAGGGCTGTCCGTCGAGCAGATAGACACGCTTTTTGAAAACAACAGCCTCGGGCAGATGAAGCATGCCTCTATATCCATGAAGAAGGAGAGCGTTCCAGCAGACCCGAAATGAATTAATTTCAAACTTTTTTATTGAAAAGCTTTTAATAAGAGAATTCTTTTTTCCAATAAGTATGCGTAAGAATATTGTGATAATAGGAGCGATCATATTTGTCCTGGGTATAGCCATGTTTGCCGGTGGCGATTACCTTGTCACCCATTATACGGTGACTGGTACGGCGCTGACCGAGATAAATCCCGGTATTTTTGGACATGAGATCAACATATCCTCGCCTTCCCTGCTCACGGTTGACAGCACCTTTTCCTCGATATATCTGATATCATCCGCTAACATGACGGGCCTGAATGCGAGCAACGCTGCCTCCAGGGCCATAAGTCCTCTGACCACAACGTCCGTGTCGTCGGAGCATGTGTGGGCATACGATCTGACCACTGCCGGTTCATACTACATCATAGCCCTGAACAGCACTGCACCTGCGATTGCTTACAGCTACATTCCACTGAGCTACTCCTATCTTTCCGTTGTCACGCTGATAGGGATAGTGCTCATAATAGTGGGAATAATTGTGGCAATAATAGGCCTCATACTTAAAAAGAAAAAAATTCCAGAAGAACCGCAAATTTGATTCAAGAAATGAACCGTGAAAAAATTTAATAAATTTCAGGATCTCAAATACAGCAGATGCTGCATCAGGATACGCTATTTTTGGCGGTTGCGTTTGGCCTATTCGCGGCCACGGCGGTATATTCGTCCGTATCCGACATTAAGAGGAGATCGGTGAATTCCTTCACATTCCTGCCCATGTTCATAATGGCCGCATTATTCTACGTGTTCTTCCACGAATTCTACATGTCGATCCTTACGGTTTTATTGGCCGTCTCTACATTCATACGAACCGATAGCTATGTTTATCTTGTGCTTCCGGCACTGTCATTCCTCATTGCGATCATCACAGGCAATCTGAGCGTCGGCGTCATGATAGCGATACTCTTCACGTTGCTTGGCTTCAGGGAAACGTTATTCGGTATTGGAGACGTGAAGGCGGAGACTTCGTACCTCCTGGCATTCCAGTACATCAGCAGGCCATTCTTCAGCGGATCAGTATTTGCAATGAGCTTTCTTGTGTACATATCTGTGTTCTCGATCCTTATGATACTCGCATTCTACGTCTCAGCTCTGAGAAAAGGCCTGAAGTTCGAAGGCCTTCACCTGCGTTACGATGAGGAAGAATATTCGAAGAACAGCTACAAGTACAGGATCACAGGATCTGGAGATGATGCCAGGATGTCTTACAGGATGCCGTTTCTGGTTCCAATCAACCTGGCAGCCATTTTCTCTGTCCTCATAGGACTTCCGATGTTTCTTTACTGATCCGGGTCTTTTGAATATACGAAGGGATAAAATACCGGAGCATAATGCGAACCGTAACAGGTGCAATATTGGCCATGAATCTTGAAGTTAAGGATTTCGTACACAGGGATGTGGAGGAAGCGGACAGGCGTCTCAGGGAAATCGGTGCCAGGAAGATACTGCTGCAGCTGCCCGATGGTCTGAAGCCCTACGCCTTCGACTACTTCACGTATCTGTCGCAGAGATACGATGTGATTCTCTCGTCATCTCCTGTTTACGGCGCCTGCGACATAGGCCCTTCATACCTTTATGATAGGGTGGATGCGATAGTGCAGGTTGGGCATTCGATAATGCGAAATGTGAAATATCCCCGCCCGGTCATATTCATAGAGCACTACAGGACAGTGGACGTCGAAGATATAAACACGGAAGCCCTGAAAAATTATCGCAGAATAGGCCTTATATATTCTATACAGTACAGGCCAGTTGCGGATCGCGTTAAACGGATACTGGAGTCAAAGGGATTTGAGGTCATTATCGGAAGATCGGACAGGCGGATGACCTACGATGGTCAGGTGCTGGGGTGCAATTTCAGCTCAGTTCACTCGGTGGAAGCAGAGGTTGAAGCATTTGTCATAGTATCTACAGGATCATTTCACGCACTGGGATCACAGATATCAACGGAAAGGCCAGTTTTTCTGCTGGATCTGAACGAGATGTCCCTCAGATCAATGGAGAAAGAAGCCGATACCTTCATAAGAAAGCGATATGCCCAGATATACCGGGCAATGGATGCGAAGAGGATATGTTTCCTTGTGGATACAAGGATAGGACAGCGGCGTGAAAAGCTTGCCAGGATGCTGATGGACCGCGCAAGGGATCTGGGTAAGGAGGCGGTTCTTGCCTACACCGATAACATAAGCGATCAGGATATACAGAATATGGGGTGCGATCTGGCCGTTTATACAGGATGCCCGAGGGTACCCATAGACGATCAGGATCGATTCACCGTACCGGTACTCACGCCGGCCGAATTTTCCATGGCGTTTTTCAAGTCATCGAAAAGGTACGTTCTGGACGAGATCGTTTCAGTCGACGAGTTCACCGATCAGTGAGGTGTTCTCATAGCCGATTATACGTGCGGAGTGCCAGGTGTATTTCTCCGCTGGAGCGCGAATGACGACTGGCCTGTAGGAGGCATCGCGGCCCACCATCGTTCCTGGCTTGCCATCCTCGGTTATCAGTATGCGCTCAACCTTTCCGACCAGCGCGGAGAACCTTTCTGATACTATTTTCCTGTGAATCTCTGCCATCGTTCTATCCTGATCCTTGAGCACGTTTGTCGGTCTTGGCCTGTGCTCGAAGTCCGGTGTGAGTTCCCTCGGTGAAAACCTCGTCACATTGATTATCTCCGGTTGCACCTTTCTGATCAGATCGCATGTGAGATCGAAGCTCCGATCATTCTCCGCATGGTATCCTATTATGACGTCTGTGGATATTGTCATGTCCGGGAAACGTTTCCGGAAGGACTCGATTATCTGCATGAATTCATCCACGGTATACTCGCGGTTCATCGCCGTGAGCACGCGATCATCACCGCTCTGCACGGGTATATGCAGGAACTTGAACACCTTTGGATCATCGTATGCCTCCAGTAGATCGTCCAGTATCTCAATGGTGTTCCTCGGCTCCATCATGCCCACACGGAGCATGAAGTCCCCATCAACTGCCGTAATATCCTTTATCAGGGATGGAAGCCTGTAGCCGGTGTCCTTGCCATAGGCGGCCGTGTCAAGCGAACTGATCCTGATCTCTCTCTTTCCTGCGGCAACCATCATGCGGATCTGGTTCACTATCTTTTCCGGCCTTCTTGATACGAGTTTACCCCGCGCTATATGCGATATGCAGAAATTGCATTTGCCGGTGCATCCCTGGTTTATGGGTATACCGGACATGATCTCGGCATCGATGATCGAGGTATCTTCGAGATACTCCTGAAACTGCTGGAATTCATTTCTGTCGATGGCCTCTATATTCCCGCCGGATATTTCGCTGCCCTTTATGGCTGAAAGACAGCCTATAACCTTCACGCGGCCAAGCCTGCTGAGTTCCTCTATCCTCTTCAGCATGTGATCCTCGGTTTTCTGTATGACTGCGCATGTGCCTATTATAGAGATGTCGGCCTCATCTGGCCTGCTGACCAGAACCGATCCCTCCGAAAGCAGCTTGTTAACGTAAAGGCCGGTTTCGCCCTGGTTGAGAGTGCACCCATACCCCTCGTAGTAGATCTTCATTTGGTGTGCATTATTTTTTAGTATATTAGCATGGATTATGATCCGAATTCACAATCCTATCCCCGCGATCAATGTCATGTTAACCAACGCATCGCGCACTCTCGGTCTATTTTAGGAACTGATCCAATCCATCGTTGAAGCCTGCAGAAAGATAATCTTTCTTTATGATCATAACGATCCTGCGATCGATGGCATACGTCAAAAGCCGAAATCTGCCATAGCAAAAGCTTAATACTTGCTCTGATCGTATATACAATAGGTTAAAAATAATCATTTTATAAAAAATGGAACTGCTATCCGTTATAAAATAACTGAATCTTAAACTCAGAATTTATATATTTAAAACAAATAACTGAATATGGAAAAGAAAGACATATCAGATCAGTACCTGGAGGGCTACAGCTGCGATGTCGCCATCCGCTGGTCGAGGATCGATCCATCACTCCTGCCTGTTGACGAGCTTGACAAGCAGATAATATGCTTTCTGAGATACAATGCAAGGATATCCAATGCGGAAATTGCAAAGGCCCTGAACACGAGCGAGGCAACTGTCAGAAGGAGGATAAATGAGCTCGTCAGGAAGAAGATAATAATAGGATTTTCAGCATTGGTGGATCTACAGGCAGTTGAAAACAGCATAAAGGCGTACATCATAATCGATGTGGATCCGAACAAGATGGATGACGTTGCAAACTCAATAACGGACAATATAAACGTCCTGAGCCTGTACAGAAGGCGGGGCAAGAACCAGCTGATCGCAGAAACGCTGTTCCTAAACCTTGAAGCCATAGAAAACTTCGAGAGCCAGATATCAAAGATGAGCGGCGTAAAGAACTTCGAGACCATGATAATATCCAAGGCGTACAGGAAGAACCCATGGATAGGAATTTGACCGCCAGCACATCTGATGACAAACGTTTAAAATTTTTGTTCGGCAGTTATTGATAATTAGAAGGGCTTATTTTAAAAAGTGGGGTTCAAATTCAGTCCTTTGGAACCCCACTGTCCATTATCTTCATGTACTGCTCTTCTGTCAGTTTTCCGGTTGCGAGTACTAGGCTTTTTATTGATTTCCCAGTTTCAACGGCCTCTCTCACTATCTTTGCAACGTTATCGTATCCGAGATAGGGGTTAAGGAGCGCTGCTGAACCGAAGCTGTTCGCCAGGTGTTCTCTGCATACAGGAACGTTAGCTTTGATGCCGTCTATGAGTTTCTGCTTGAACATCTTCAGGCCGTTTGTCATTATGTCTATGGATCTCGTCAGCTCGTAGTCGATGTTGGGCATCATCACGTTCAGCTCAAGCTGCCCTGCCTGAACGCTCATATTAACCGCCTGCTGCGCTCCTATGACTGAGTGGCAGATCATGTTCATGGCCTCGGCGATGGACGGGTTTATCTTGCCCGGCATTATGGATGATCCCTGCTGTACAGCTGGAATTATTATCTCATGGATGCCTGCGCCAGGGCCGGAGTAAAGCAGCCTTATGTCGTTTGCTATCTTCTCAACATCCAGGGCGAGGTTCGTGACCGCATTCATGACCCTGGAGAAATCCGTCATGAACTGCATTATGCCGAGCAGATTCGTGCTTTTCCTGAAGTTCTCCTTCGTTATCTCGTTTATGTGCTTCACCACGTTTTCCTGATAGTTCTTCGCAGTGTTTATCCCCGTGCCAACCGCTGTCCCCCCTATGTTCAGCTCCATTATGTAGTCCGAGGCATCTATTATCTCATCACGGTCCTTCTTCATGGCGTAGGCGTAGGCTCCGAACTCAAGCCCAAGCGTTACAGGCGCAGCATCCTGGAGATGGGTCCTCCCGGGCTTTGCGATCCCCCTGAATTCCCTGCTCTTTGCCTCTAAGCTCTCTATGAGTTCGTTGAGTGCATCCTTGAGCTTCCTGATCTTCTTGGAGACTGTTAATCGCATCATCGTCGGATAAACATCGTTCGTAGACTGGCTCATGTTCACGTGGTCGTTTGGATGTATCACCGAGTACTCTCCCTTATTCTTGCCCATCAGTGTCAGCGCAACGTTGGCTATGACCTCATTTGCGTTCATGTTGTAGGATGTTCCTGCGCCAGCCTGGTAGACGTCTATCACGAACTGGTCATGGTACTTCCCGCCGATTATCTCGTCGCATGCCTTTGAAATGTAATCTGCCTTCTCCTTATCCAGTGCGCCTCCGTCGGCATTTGCAAGCGCTGCAGCCTTCTTGACCTGCGCAATTGATACGATGTGATCAGAATCAGCGGTCAGCCCGGTGATCCTGAAGTTCTCCCTTGCCCTTGCCGTGTTTATGCCATAAAATACATTGTCGGGCAGCTGCACCTCCCCGATAACATCCCTTTCTGTCCTCATGCGTGACTATCGTTTGAGTGTATAAATTTTTGATTATGCCGCACGAATGATATCGTGCAGTTCCCGTATGCCGGCACTCGCATGATAAATATCTGCAATGAACGGTAATTGCATGCATTTCTTACCATATATCAATTAGTTATGATTGGAGAAAAAACATATTAATATCATCCGGTCATAACAAGAGATGACAATCATGAGGCAAAATGAGGTCATTATCAGAGTAGCCGGTGCTGCCGGTGACGGTGTGCAATCGGCCGGTGAAATCCTGGTTAGGACTTTTGCAAGAAGTGGGCTTTACGCAACCTCTTACAACTATTATCAGGACATCATAAGGGGTGGAGAATCCTGGTATCAGGTGCGTGCTTCTGATGTAAAGGTAAAGAACCAGGGGGACGGCCTGGACATACTGATAGCGCTGAACCAGGATGGCGTGGAGAGGCACACGAACCCGGATATAAATGAGGGCGGTGCTTCTCCTCTCGGAAAGGATGGAATAGCGATATTCGACAATTCGATAAAGAATTACACCAAGAGGGATACCAACTACTGCCCGATGCCTCTGGCGGACATAGCTGCAAAGTACAGCAAGAACACGCTCCTGAAGAATACGGTGGGACTCGGAGCGGCCATAGCTGCAACAGGAATAGATTTCAATATATTCGCCGATGTGATAAGGGACCAGTTCGGAAAGAAGGGTGAGATAGCCGAGCTGAACGTGAAGGCAGCCAAGGAGGGCTACGATTATTATCTGGCCAACTTCAAGCCTCTGGGCAAGAAGTTCAAGTTCGGAAAGAAGAAGTACATGATATCGGGTGGGATGGCCGTTGCCCTGGGTGCTGTGGCTGGCGGCCTGAAGATGTATGTCGCTTATCCTATGACACCAGCGTCATCAGCCCTTCATTTCCTGGCGCAGCATGCGAAGAAGTACGGCGTCTTCGTTAAGATACCTGAGGATGAGATCTCCGCAATAAATACCGTTATAGGCGCAAACTACGCCGGTGTACGAGCGATGACCGGATCATCTGGCGGAGGTTTTGCACTGATGACAGAGGCGGTTGGGCTTTCAGGCATGACAGAGGTACCGCTTGTTATATACGAGGCACAGAGGCCTGGTCCGTCAACCGGCCTTCCGACAAAGACGGAGCAGGGAGACCTGAACCAGGTGCTGGGTGCATCGCAGGGCGATTTCCCAAGGATAGTGTTCGCACCTGGTGATATCGAGGAAGCCTTCTACCTCACAAGGGAGGCTATGAACATAGCGGAGAAGTACCAGACGCCTGTATTTGTCATGTCCGATTTATACCTTGCCGAGCATTACGACACCATAGACAGCTTCGATCTTAACTTCAATATAGATCACGGCCTCAGGGCCAAGGATAACGAACAGGATTACAAGAGGTATCTGATAACAGAAACCGGAATATCTCCGAGGGCGATACCGGGGCAGCCCGGAAACATGCACAATGAGGATTCAGACGAGCACAACGAATACGGAGACGTCGTGAGCGATGCTGTAACGAACCCGCAGGACAGAATCAAGATGATGCAGAAGAGGATGCGCAAGCTCGATACTTACATAGAGGAGATGAAGCCAACCCCCACGTACCGCATACAGGATGCAGAATACGTCATAATCCAGTGGGGCAGCACGAAGGGCGCGGTTGAGGAAGCCATAGACATACTCAGGGCTAAGGGAATAAAGATCGGCGCGATAGAGGTAAAGAACGTTTTCCCGCTGAATCCAGACATAGGCACACTGCTGAAGAACAGGAAGAAGATACTTGCCGTGGAGAACAATTATTCAGGCCAGCTTTCAAAGTACATAGCTGCCCAGTTCCTTGTAAAGCCTGAACTCATTACGAAGTATGACGGTGAGGCTTTCTATCCAAATGCGCTTGCTGAGGAGATAGAGGTAAGGATAGGAAAGAAGAAGGAGGTAATAAGGGAGTGATCACGATGAACATGAACGATTACAAGAACAAGAGGGTTCCACCTGACTGGTGCCCTGGTTGCGGAAATTTTGCTCAGCTTTCCGCAATAACAATGGCTCTTGCCGAGCTGAAGATAGATCCGAAGGACGTTGTGGTCGCATCCGGTATCGGATGCTCATCCAATATGCCTGAGTTCCTGAACACATACGGTTTTCATGGCCTCCACGGAAGGCTGGTGCCGTTTGCGGCAGGTGTGAAGTGGGCAAATTCAAAGCTTACCGTGATAGCGTATGGCGGCGATGGCGATGGATTCTTTGAGGGTACCCAGCACTTCTACCATACAGCCAAAAGGAACGTGGACATAACGTACATGGTATCGGATAACCAGGTCTTCGGCCTAACAACGGGCCAGGCATCTCCTACGGCTCCAATAGGCCTAAAGACGAAGACGACGCCAGACGGAAACATAGAGACGCCATTCAACCCGATAGCCTTTGCGCTCAACGCAGGCGCAACCTTTGTGGCAAGGGCCTTCTCAGGTGATATAAAGCATCTGAAGGATATAACGGTGCGTGCGATAAAGCATAAGGGATTCTCCTTCATAGACGTCATAAGCCCATGCGTCACGTGGAACAAGGAAAACAGCTATGAGTACTTCAGGCCAAGGGTGTACCACCTCGAGAACAACGATGTAACAAACTTCGACCAGGCTTACAAGCTTGCCTTCGAGTGGGGCGATCACATACCGATCGGTGTCTTCTACGAGGTCGAAAGGCCGACATACGAAGATCTCGATGAGGTTCTCAAGGAAGGGCCGCTGGTCGAGCAGGGCATTCATAAACTTACGGAAGACGATCTAGAAGAATTCGCATAATATTAATTATCTTTTTATACTTAATGTAGGTATATATGCAAAGGTTAAAATCTCAAGCCTCCCACCATGAGGGTCACCGTGTCGAACTTAATGTAGGTATATATGCAAAGGTTAAAATAGCAGAATTTTGATAAATGTTTGATGAATAAGACAGCTTTAGTTGCGATTATAGTGGTAGTCGTTGTCGTAGCTGGAGTTGGTGGATATCTGGGATACCAGTATACACATCCGGTCAAGACTAACCTGCCAAAAATGTACATAACGGCACTGTCCCCGTTGAACGCACTGGCGACATTCGAACTGGACGAGCTTGTGAGCAATTATAAGGCACTTGGTCTTCCAATAAGTATATCGCTGGTCTCGCCGACAGTAGAAGGTGAATGGCTATCGCCAACATCAACACCGCAGTTTGTTGATCTTGGATGGCTGCCAGACTGGCCTGATCCTGTGGCACAGCAGATGTGGCCAATGGCTACGTACTCTAACGGTGGCGCATATGGAGCGAACATGGCCTGGGTTAACAACACGACTCTGAACTCAGCATTCCCAGCTATAGTTTTCAACAGCAACAAGACACAGCAGATGCAGGAATTCGTGCAGCTCTACAAGGTATTCTATGACCAGTATTCTTACATATGGCTTCCTAACCCGGACACATACTTCTTCGTGCAGCCATACATAACGAATTTCACTTACAACGCGTATGAGAATCACTATTACAACATGATGAACTACAATTCAACGCTTGCCCACGATTACGGAATGACTCTTCCATCCAATGGATCAGGTGGATACGCTTTAAACGATGCGGCCGTAGGTGACTCACTTGCTCCTCCTGACTATCTCGACCCATCGCATGGATTCTTTGTACAGGATGGTCCAATGTTCACCGCAGCCTTCCAGCAGCTCTATGAACTCAACGGTACGAACTATGAACCGGTTGTGCCCGTCATAGCGCAGACTCCAGCAAAGGATGCGACCAACACAAGCAATCCGAACGTAGCCTACAGGATATACAACATAACCCTAAGAAGCGGTGTATACTTCGATGCTCCGTCATTTGGAGTTTATGGTAGTGCAACAAACTACTCAACAGTGGTCAACGCCACAACGGTATGGTTCTCGCTGTACCGTACACTCGTGATGGCCCAGGGTGTCTCCGTTGACAACTACGCTGGAATGCTGTTCAACGCATCAGCATATGCAGCAACCGCTCCATACTCGCTTCCATGGGGCTGGATGCATGCAATGCGTGCAGTTGCCAACAACACATCACTTAACTCGGGCATAAGCTTCCCGTATCCGAATGTATATTCGAACCTCAACGTTTCCAACACAGTATACGCTGCGGACTACCTGGCGAACATGCTCTCCCACTTCGATCCTTGGAGCAACGCTACTCAGGCAGCTTTGATATCTTACCCGAACCAGGCCCTGTACGTGCCCAACTACAACAAGACTGTAGCGATGTATGGTTCTAACAGCGCAGCACTGAATGCGCATTCATTGAACGTTACGATACAGCTCCTGAAGCCTTACCCGTTCTTCCTACAGGATATGGCAGAGTGGTGGGGTAACATAGCCGATCCGGCATTCATAGACACTCATGATGGCGTCCTTGCAACAGCGCCTAACAACTACACCGATGCTAATGGAATGCCTGGCACCGGTCCATACTACATAAGCGGTGTTGGATCATCGCTGTCAACGGTAACGCTCACAATGGCGTCCAACTACTGGGGCAAGGCCTACTGGAGCATGCCAGGTCATGGTGGTCTTCCTGCAATGGCGCAGCCCGCACACATAGGCACAGTGGTGATGGACTTCACGATTGATCACTCTGGAAGGGTCAGCGGTTTCTTGGACAACACATACCAGATATCGGTGGTGAGCTCTTCATATCTAGGTTCCATAATAGGTCAGGGTGCATTCAAGAACATACCCTTGAAAGACTACTTTATCAATTTCGGTGCGAATCCGGCAGTATTCTACATATCTATGAACAATTACCTGTATCCAACTAACAACACTTACTTCAGGATGGCCCTCTGGTATGGTACGAACTATAGCGCATTGAATACGCCTTTCTATTACACATTCGCCAATGGAACAAAATTGTTCCTTGCTCAGAACTACATAGGTCCAATATCTCCGGGCTTCGCCAACTTCTACAATAATGCTACAAAGGGACTTCAGCCGCCTACATACAACATAACACTTGCAGAGCACTACCTCAACATAGCCGGTCAGCAGGAGCACTTCTTCGTAACGCTACCAAACGGTACGAAGCTAGGTGATGTGTCGTCGTCCAGTACGACCGCACAGATAGTCCTGACCGTTGGCAACCTACTGGACAATATGCTCATGGCGCCGGTAAGAATATTCTAATGAAAGTAAAATTTTTTACTATTTTTGATAAAATTTTTGTATTCAAATTCATTTTAATTTTTTATGAGGGAAGAAGAATTAGCTGTTATGGAAAAGAAACTCAATAATGAAATTGAAAGAAAAAAGGAAATTATAAAGAAATTAAACAGCGATCTTGAGGAATTATCTGCGATCGAAAATGAGTTGCTAGCCGAACTTGGTGAAGATCATGAATGACAAAATGAAGGAATTGGTGAGGCTTTCATCCGAATCCTCGGCTCTTGATAGGGATATCATAGAGAAGCAGTTGGAGATAAAGAAAAGGATCATGAGAGTATCAGGTTTAATATCGCTTTATAGGATCAAAAAAGGAAGTGATCCGCCAGTTGAGCTACTAAAAATTCGTGATCGGCTATTTAATGAATATATGAAGAAATAATGTGCCTTTTAGAATGATTGATATATATTTATATTACACCAATACTATAATTTATATCTTGAAGATGTATACTCGATACTGCCAAAAAATTTCGTGGTTTATGTTAGGCATTCGCTAGATAAACTTTATTAGATCAATTTCCATATTGCCTCTGCATGGATAGCAGAACACTTGCATTCATAATAAGAAGGGCAATATATGCAATTTTCACGCTTCTGATTCTTATTGTGTTCATATTCACACTTATACATATTATAGCTCCTAATCCACTGGCTTTAGCGAGACTGTATGCGGGCAATCCTCATGCATCGCAGTCTGAGCTCATCGGTATCGAGAAAAAATATGGTCTGAATCTGCCTATATATGATCAGGTGATAAATTACATTAAGGACGTGTTCATTGGGAATCTTGGATATGATTACCTTCACGATCAGCCAGTTTTAAAATTGATAGGCGAGTATCTGCCGATCACACTCGAATTTGTCCTGACAGGCATAGTGTTATCCGTCATAATAGGCCTCTTTACAGGAGCATATGCAGCAGCCAGAAGAAGAAAACCTGCAGATTACACGATCAAGGGTCTCTACCTTGCCACATGGTCGATGCCCACATTCTTACTTGCCGCTGTTCTGCAGCTTTACATAGCCTATGATTTGAAGCTTCTTCCAGCTACTGGCATGGTTAACCCTACTCTGAAACCTCCCCCAAATGTATTGGCATTTCCGCTTCTAAACGCCATATACGCCCATGACTGGGTTTACGCCTCAAGTGTTATACATCATATGATACTCCCAACCCTTTCTGTTGCTTTGCTATCCTTCGGTGTTATCACAAGGTTAACCAGATCCACCATGCTTGATATAATGGATATGGATTATTTCCGTTTGACCATCATGAAAGGAATACCCCGGAGAAAAGCGGTATACGGGGTGGCTTTGAGAAATGCTGCGATTCCCTTGGTAACTTATATAGTGCTTGCATTTGCTTACGCTATGGGTGGAGCTGTGGTGATAGAGGATATATTTTCTTACCACGGTATGGGTTATTATATTGTTCAGGCAGTTTACAACCTGGACTATCCTGGCATACTGGGGACTACGATAATAATAGCGATCGCTGTAATTGTAGCTAATCTTGTGGCTGATGTATTGTACGGAATACTGGATCCAAGGGTGAGGCTGGAATGACAGAAAGTAATGTTGTAACTAACGTTGTAGAGAAAAAACCAAAGACGCAGAACAGGACGATCGCTTATCTCAAGATAATGATAAAGGATCCTTCTGCCGTCCTTGGTCTCGTTATAGTTGTAGCGTTTTTGGGATGGTCAATCATACAGGGTTTACTTGAAGTCTTTTTCGGTATATCCGGTCCTGCAATAGCGTTGCTACCACATGACCCTTTTAAATACAATTTGGTTGTGGGTCTTCACCCCCCGGATCGCACATATCTATTGGGGACAAATGCAAATGGTGAGGATATACTATCAAGGATGCTATACGCGATGCCTAGGGATGCCTATATTTCGATTATTGTAGTATTGTCGGGTGTTCTTCTTGGCGGACTGTTCGGAATCATCGCGGGGTATAGGGGCGGCTACCTCGATGAAGTTATAATGAGGATAACAGATGCGTTCTTGTCGTTGCCCGCACTTATACTGGTGATTGCGTTATCAGTCCTGTTTCATGAAACGCTTGGCGGCGTAATACTTGCACTTGTAATTGTGTGGTGGCCTATATACGCAAGGTTCTTCAGAGCGCAAACGCTGAGAATCAAGAATCTGGACTTCGTGCAGGCTGCGAAGTTAGGAAATGTTTCATTCGCAAAACTATTCTTCAGCTATCTTTTCATAAATTCAATAGATCCGGTTGTTGCCTATGCGGCTCTAGATTTCGGAAACGTCATACTCACATATTCAACATTAGCCTTTCTGGGTATAGGATTAGAGCCACCAATACCGGAACTTGGATCAATGGCATCTAACGGTGTGGGTACTCTGCCCACAGGATGGTGGTATGCAGTATTTCCGGGCCTGGCAATACTTATAATAGTGATAGGCTTCGTGCTCGTAGGAGACAGAATGCAGGATATCGTTTCAAACAGGATAAACTACTAGGTGCATTTCGATGTTGTTAAGCATTAAGCATCTGAACGTATGGTACAATACAGTAGCTGGCAAGTACAAGGTCATCGACGATCTAAATCTTGACATAGATCAGGGGGAGCTTGTCTCGCTGGTCGGCGAATCTGCTTCTGGAAAATCTACGCTTGGGCAGGTCATATCCAGAATGCTTCCGCCTGTTGGAATCACATCCGGCGAAGTTGTGCTGGACGGTGTAGATGTTCTGAAGCTCTCAGAGAAGGAGATGACCAAGATCAGGGGAACGACCGTATTCATGATTTTTCAGAACCCACTTAACAGCCTGAATCCGGTGAAGAGGATTGAGGAGCAGCTCATGGAGGCCCTTGCCATCAGGAACAGCAGAATGAATATACAGATGACTTTCGAAGAGGCAAGGAAAGAGGTAATTAAAGCCCTGGAGAGCCTAAGATTGCCGGACCCTGAGAAAATTCTGATAAGGTATCCCCATGAGCTTTCTGGTGGGCAGGTACAGAGGGTAGTTATATGCATGGCGCTTCTTCTAAGACCAAAATTATTGATTGCAGATGAACCTACCACTGCACTTGATGTCACAATTCAGGCGCAGGTAGTGAAACTGTTGAAGGATCTCAACAGAGATACAAAGATGACAATCATCTTCATCACGCACGATGTTGGCCTTGCCTACGTTTTATCCGATCGCATGCTCGTTTTTTATGCAGGAAGGGTTATGGAGCAGGGGCAGACCGTTGAAATCGTTAAAAATCCCCTGCACCCGTACACATCCGGATTGCTTGCAAGCATTCCATCTTCACCAAAGCATTCAGGGAAGCTGTATTCCATACCGGGGTATCCACCTTCATATCTGTCGTTGCCAAAGGGCTGCAAATTTGCCCCGAGATGCAGGTTTGCATTCGAAAGGTGTTTTGAGGAGGAACCCAGTTACATAAAGAAGGATAACAGATTGATAAGGTGTTGGCTGTATGAGTGAGATATACTCTCTTAAAAATGTAAAGAAATATTATCTGGCCCAGAAACGTGGTCTGATAGACGCTCTTGTTAAGGTTCCGAAAATATATGTCAGGGCGCTAGACGATGTGAGCATATCAATAATGGATGGGAACGTCATAGGTGTTGTTGGGGAAAGCGGTTCCGGTAAGTCGACCATGGGCAAGGTTATGGTAACCTTGGAGACTCCGACAGATGGCGAACTCTACTTCAAGGGCACTAGGGTCACTAAGTCAGAGTACCCAAAGATAAGGAAGCAGGTGGATATGGTATTCCAGAACCCTGCCACATCATTGAACCCTAAAATGAAGGTGAAGGACATAGTTTCTGAACCTCTTGGGCACTTTGACGAAGGCGCCATAAAGGAGGTCATTCTGAAGGTAGGTCTTTCATACGACGAGGTCAAGGACAAGCAATCCAGGGAACTTTCGGGAGGGCAGGTTCAGAGGGTTGCGATCGCACGTGCGTTGATGAAGAAGCCGGAACTGCTAGTTCTCGATGAACCAACATCAGCTCTGGATGAATCAATACAGGCACAGGTCTTGAACCTTCTCGTCGACCTGCAGACAGAGTATAAGATGACATATATATTTATAACTCATAATATACTGGTAGCAAAATACATATCAGACTATATAGTGGTATTATACGCTGGCAAAATAGTGGAGTATGGGCCGACTTCAGAGGTCCTTTCCAAGCCTTTGCATCCCTATACTCAATTGCTTCTAAGTTCCGTTCCGACGGTTGATGTTAAGGATGTGAAACCGCCTGTCGGCGATGTGCCGAGCCTGATAAATCTTCCACAGGGCTGCCGTTTTAACCCCAGATGCCCATTTGTTATGGAAAAATGCAGGAAAGAAGAACCACCTCTGATAAGTCAGGGGCAGAATTATCAGGTGGCATGCTGGCTGTATGAATAAGAAGGGATATGCAAAAACTACGATCAAGAGCGTGATCGCTCTGTTGATCTTTTCCAGCGTACTTGAGATCAGCTCTAAGAACATCTATAATTATCTCATATTTGTTGCAACATGGCTCGGACTAACGGCAATTTACGAAGTCTATAAGTATTCAACAAAATATACGCTGGAAGATGACGGCGTACATGTGAAATCGCCTCTCAAGTCGAATTTAATATACTATCATAATATCCGCGATGTTTTTATGACTGAAGGATTTCTTCAGAGAAGGTTTGGGCTGTCATCCGTATACATAATTACGCCAAAGGAGGCGATTGCCGTTCGTGATTTGAATAATGGGAAGGAATTCTTGAATCTGATAGAGGATCGTATTGGAAGAGCCAGAACCGACTAGTTTTCTTATATTTTGGTACTTTTCTTATATCTTTTTAGAAGATGGGTTTTCAGATGGATATTTTAATATTTGTATGGTATTATAGTGAATGAGTCTACTAAATTTTTAATAGGTATTTTTGTTACAATATTTGTCGATGAACATATACGTAATAACCAGAAAAATAATACAAGATGTCGTTCTGATTATATTTGTCGTGGTGATACTTTACGTGGTATTCAGGATTATGCCAGGGAGTCCCGTAGACCTTTTCCTGCACGGTTTAAAGCATCCTACAGAACAGGAAAAAATTACAATTGAAAAACAACTTGGCCTATACGGTGGGAAATTTAGCTTGACAAATTTTCTCATCTATCTTAGAGATATGTTTACATTTAACTTTGGCGAAGACTATTATACGGGTCAAAGCGTAATTTTTGTCATTAAGCAGGCATTGCCTTATACTCTTCTGCTTTTTGGTTCAGCTGCAGTCATTTCTTTTGCAATAGGGATCCCGTTAGGAATATACACATCGTTTAAGAGGGGTAAAAAATCTGAGAGCGGCATTATAACTGCAAGTACGCTTCTCAATTCTATACCATTCTTTGTTTTTGCTATTATTTTCTTTGTTTATCTTGCGGGGGATCTTCACATATTTCCGTTGAGATCAATATTCCCTATTTCGTATATTGTACATCCAACTTTGAAGAGTATCGAGTTGATTCTTTATTATCTCGCTATGCCTATCATAGTCCTGGTTATAGTAGAAGCTGCAGGGCATCTGTTAACCATGCGTGCTGCCATGGTATCAGTTCTTGGTGAAGATTTTATAACAACAGCGCGTGCGAAAGGAGTAAGTGAACGGGGTATAATGTTTCATCATGCGGCTAGAAACGCCATGATACCTGTTTCCACTAGAATGGCCCTTGAATTCGCTTTCTTAATGAGTGGGGCTGTGATAGTCGAAGTAATATTCTCAATACACGGAATGGGTACTGTTCTTTATGATGCAACACTTCAAGAAGATTATCCTGTAAGTGAAGGGGCTCTCTTTGTGATTTCAATCATAGTTATATTGGCTTATTCTGCCATAGACTTTATTCATGCTTGGTTAGATCCAAGAATCAAGGTGTAGAAATGAAGAGCAATTATAATTTTAGAAAGGAAAGAATTAGATTCACGATATCTAATCTTAAAAAGGACTGGAAGATTTTCTACTCATCAGCCTATGGGAAGGTGGGCTTCATATTAGTTATGATATTTGTTATAATATCCCTAATAAGCCCATTAATTATTATTCACAACAATCCAAATAATTATATTGTCCCGCAGGAGGATTTCTATACTGCTGGTCTTGAAAAGAGCCTGAACATTGGTGCCAGCAATTTTTATGGGCCTTTTTCATCAACATCGAATCCAGACGGTAGTTATCTTCTTTACTTCAACAATAAAACTAACATAGTGAGTATAGGAGAAAATGGTGCCATTTATCATTTACTAAATTCAACAGGTTTGATGCCATTGAAAGTCTATTCAATAGGTAATTATAATGAATACCTTATAAGCGGTACTCTTCAACTTAACACGTATCTCATTGATTCAAATGAAACAACAGTTTTTATAGGCAAAGTTGTCTGGCCAAGTGGAACTCCAGGAAGTGGGAACCCTTCCGTTAGTTGGTCAGATATTAATGCGAGCAATGTGATCGATTTTATTTCCAGTGCGTATTCCTATTCTACATATCAGAGCGGAATTCCTGAATTCAACGATGAAACTTACAGACCAGCTTACCTGATCATTGAGAACGGATCTACGACTTCTGGTTTTTATCTGACATCTTATTATCTTTCATCTATGAAACAGGTTTTTTCAATTAAATTGCCTCATAGTGTTGGCCCAGATTCGCTTCATTTTTACGGTTCGCTTTTTGACACAGCAGATATTCCAAATCAACTCATTTTGGTTAATTATTCAAACAATTTATTGGCTTATTCAATGACTGGCAAACTCAAATGGGATCTATCATTGCCCGCAAATATAACTCAAATTTATATTCCATTCGCTTATCAGTCAATTTCAAAACCATATAACATGATATTTTCTGTTTCGGGAAATGATGTTTTTGGTATATATCCCGAAAATGGTAGCTATGGAACCATTTATACAGGAAAGGACTCTGTATTAGCCATAGCTAGTACCCAAGGGGAAAGCGGTTTCCCCTCAGCCTTTATTGTATTGACAAAAGGTTTATTTACGGTACTTAGCGCACCTGATAAAATATCGGAATCAGTAAGTATACCGGCGTCACTAAATAGGATAAGCTCCGATCAATTGGATTTTCTAGTTTATGATGACAGTGGATATATGATTATGGCTGAATATTTAACAAGTAGTGAACCATTCGCATGGTTTACCAATCTCAATACCCACATATCAAAACCACAATTCTTTGTAAATCCTGAAAGTGCAAGAGAATCCATTGCAATGCTTGTTGGAAATAAGCTTAACATATATTCAGTAAATGGAAAAGACCTGAATCCATTGCCTCCAACACTTAATGTTCCCGCTGGAGGCCCACTTCTCCTAGGCACCACTGATCATGGCAAAGATGTTTGGTCTTTATTCATAGGAAGCTTCCCAACAGATTTATACATAGGTGTTGTTGTTGGTATAGGGATACTGCTTATCTCAATGGTTATAGGTATGCTGATAGGCTATTTCACTGGCATCGTTAGTTCACTTGTAGAAACTTTCTCGCTCGCCGTATACCTGATTCCAGGACTCCCACTTTTAATAGTTGTGGCCAGTATAGTGGGGCCTTCGTTAATTGGGCTGATTGCGGTGCTTACATTCCTGAGTTGGCCTTTTCCAACATTTACCCTTATAGGTATAATACGAAGCTTGAAAAGCAGGGCTTTTGTAGAGGCCGCTAAAATTTCTGGTGCGTCTACGATGTATATATTGAGAAAGCACATGCTTCCAAATATAACGCCTATCCTCGTATACTTAACCGCAATAAACATAGGCGGTGCTGTAGCCGCCGTTTCCACTCTACAGATACTTGGAGTGGCTCCACTAAACGTTCCAACATGGGGCGGAATGTTATCCGGGTTTTACAGTGACTACTTTGATCTGATAATTGCACCATGGTGGTTTATTCCTCCAATAGTTGCATTAACTCTCTTTATCTTCGCATTTATATTCGTTTCAAGAGGGCTAGATGAAGTTGTCAATCCTAGATTAAGCCAGAGGAGATAAAATGATAGAAAATGAAAGATTAGAAAAACAAAATCAGGATGAAGTTATACTTAGCGTGAGGAATGTTTCAGTTGAATTTAAAACCTATAGCGGCATAGTTCATGCACTGAGCGATGTATCGTTCGATTTGAAGCAAGGTAGATTTTTAGGTATAGTTGGTGAGTCCGGCTCAGGAAAAAGCACTCTTGCGCTATCCATAATGTCCTTATTACCAGAAAATGCCATGATGCGAGGCTCGATCTATCTTAAGGGCACAGAATACATTTCAGACGTGATAATCAATAATGCAAAGAAGAAAAAGGCAAGAAAAATTCTTGAAGATAATCTTCGAAATATAAGATGGAAAAATATTTCTATGGTCTTCCAAGGTGCCATGAATTCTTTTAATCCCGTTTACACCATCAGAAGACAGATGTTTGAGGTTTTTAAAATACACACAACTTTGGATAATGATGAAATAGAAAAAAAGGTAGAGGAAGCTCTCAGAATGGCTGGCCTTAACATTTCGGTACTAGATATGTATCCACATGAGCTTAGCGGTGGAATGAAACAAAGAGCAGTGATTGCCATGGCGCTATCTCTGGATCCAGATATTGTTATAGCAGATGAGCCCACAACAGGTCTAGATGTTATAACTCAAGCTGAAATAATATCTCAACTCAAGAAATTAAAGGAGAATGGTAAAATAAAATCGCTTATATTAATATCCCATGATTTGGGTGTCGTTTCTCAGTTAGCCGATGAAGTTATGGTTTTATACGCAGGGAAAGTGTTTGAATATGGGGAAAAATCTAGAATATTTCAAAATACGGCAAATCCATATACCTATAAACTTATAGGAAGCTATCCAAGTATAAGGAATGCCAAAAGATATGTTGAAGGCATACCTGGATCATTGCCCGATCCCATGAAGATAGGCAAAGGATGCAAATTTGCTGATAGATGTTATATGGCTAGGGATGTATGCCGAGAAGAAGAACCGGAATTGATAAAAGTCGAAGATAATCATTATTCTGCCTGTTTTTACTGGGATTCTATAAAGAAGTCAGATAAAAGTGATGTAAAAACAGAGCCGTATCACGTGATTCAACAGAGTTCGATGGTTGAAGTAAAGGATCTTGTAAAATATTTCGAAATAAAGGAATCAATATCCAAGGCACTTTTCGAAAGGGAAAAAAGATTTGTTAGAGCTGTTGACGATATAACATTCGCAATAAGAAAGGGAGAAATTCTTGGAATTGTTGGTGAATCAGGATCAGGGAAGACAACTCTTGGCAAGACCCTTCTGGGCCTGTATTCGCCTACGGCTGGTAAGATCACCTATTCATTTTCGAATGGTGACGTTGAGATCACTCCAACTACAAGTGAATCAGAACTGATGAGATCGTCCATCCGTAAAGAAACGCAGATGATATTTCAGGATCCATACGATTCTCTTAATCCAAAGCTTACTGTATATGATATAGTAGCAGAGCCTATAATAGCTCGAAGATATCATAAAGGGAACAAAGAAAAAGATGATATATATAAAAATCCTTTAGAAATATTAAATCTGGTGAAAATCGCACTGGCAAAGGCGTCTCTAAAGCCTGTGGAAAATTATTTATTCAGATACCCTCATGAGCTTTCCGGAGGAGAAAGGCAAAGGGTAGCAACTGCAAGGGCATTGGTATTGAATTCAGAATTCATAATAGCCGATGAACCCACCTCTATGCTGGATGTTTCAATCAGGGCTTCGTTTATGAATATGATGAAAGAAATAAGATCAAAAGAAGGAATAACTATGGTGTACATATCTCATGATATAGCTTCTACATATTATATGTCAGATAAAATATTAGTTATGTATTTAGGGAAAGCTGTAGAAATGGGATCTGCTGACGCTATAATAAATGAACCGCTCCATCCTTATACGAAGGCGCTTATAAAGGCAATACCTACTCCATTCAGTGATTGGGATCCATCGAAAATCGATATTATTGGAGAAATAGGAAATGCAATAAATGTTCCTAAAGGATGCAGATTCTATAATAGATGCATATATAGGCAGGACATATGCAAAGATAATCCCCCAACAGTCAAAGGGGCGGAAGATCATTGGTATCTTTGCCACTTCTCGCAAGATGAACTTATGGCGATAAAAAATGGCCAAAAATCACCCAATTCTTAAATTATCATCTATACCGCTTACTATTCTGGTATTCTTATTAATACTTTCTCTAGTATTTAATATCCAAGGAAATAAGGATGCATTTGATGCGATGCCACTTATTATTTTTATTTATGGTATATCTGTAATATTTTATGGGGCCTGGTCAAGCTTTGGCTCCAAAAAATATGTGGCAGAAGTCATGAAGGCGGGTATGCCATTAAAAAATGAAGATATTATATATATAAACAAAAAACAGCTCCTTCTGACGGGCATCTTTATAGGCATTGGTTCCTTATGTATGCTTGTAGGCTATATACTTAATTTTTTCATATGAACTGAGATTCCCTGAAATTTTCGATGGCTCATAGGAATGATTGTGAAATCTAGGTGTAATAGCTTCCAAGTCGTTCTTATTGGGTCGATTTTACTTCCATTCCAGCACCGTTTTTCCTGAGGTCTATGGCTTACTCTTCGCAATTAGGGAATCCTGCTCTTATAATATTATGAAGCGCTATGTGACGAAGTATATCCTTATCTCATTATCCGTACGCCTCAACCATGATATGGAATAAGTGGATCATACCCTTTAAGAATGCATATAGATGTTCCACCATTGGTCTGTGCGTACTATGCTATGGTTGCTTCTAAATGCCTTTGCGATCATATATCAATGATCTGCCTCAATAAATGGAATATCTTGTGCGGTCTGATACCATGATAATGATCTACCTTGCCATTGCCATGAATTGATCTATGATCTTATTAAAGATAAGACGTTCTTTTTCTATCCTATGCGATATTTCCTCGAAGTAATATTGTATCCATATCCGGAAAGCTTTCCAAGATACCCTAAGAAGTCCATAGATGCTGTTCTGAAATAGAATTTACTTAATATCTGTGGATCTGAGAGGAATATCATTGCTGAAGTAAAGCCATACAATCATTATATTTCTATCATAATTATGCTTTCAGTTTTCTAATGCATCATTCTCATAAATGTCTGATAATAATTGTCTGATTCTATCGTACTCAAACTGATCAGATGTTCTGGTGCCGGAATGGCCTTCTGCTTCGACTTTTTTTGTACCATTTTAGTATAATTGGCTTCAATGGGTGTATATATGTTGATCGTAAGGCTAAGGAAGAAACATCCATATTGTTTTTTGGAGTTTATTATATTATAATATTTAATGAATATAAACAATCATTTTATGAGTATAATTGTCAAGAATTAAATTGTCAATGCCTAGGATTTGCATGTAAAAAAAATTATATATAATCATTCTGTTACATTCAAAGATGAACGATAGAAAGAGTTGGAATAAGTTCATTGTGATTGGAGTTGTATTGATTACAGCGATTTTCATCGGTACTTCCTTCGTGGCCCTATCCGAGGCGCAACAGTCAGTTTCTGGCATCGCGCAACCTCAAAATGTGCAAGCAAATGCGTATTCATCTTCAGGTACTATTTTCAGCGATCCTAACTATACCGGCGGTACTTATGTTCAAGCTACGGTCAATAATATACAGCATTTGAACATATTCGATGCTACATCATTATATGACTTTATGTTGCTTGATGAAATATATGATTCGCTGTATAATTTCTTCCCAAATGAAACATATGGACCCTGGCTAGCTTCTTCTGCACAGGAATATAATGTGACCAATAAGAGTATTACTACCTTCGATCCATTGACTGGAACTGTCATGCCAGTTAATTTCATATATTTAGTAAATCTCAGGCCAGGCGTTCAATGGGATGATTGGACTGCAGCTAATGCATCAGATACGTACGTTTTTACGAATTATACGGCATTCAATAACGCTACAGGAGTGCCATATTCTCATACGTATAAAAAATACTATAATGTGCTAGTCGGAAAAAATGAAACATGGACAAACATAACGATGAAAACATACTATTTACAATCTGCCGATGTGATATTGTCTTGGAAGATATTATTTGATGCCTTAGATTACTCCGGAGAATTTCAAGACGTAGTTAATGTTGTTCCGGTTAACAATCTTACCGTGGAATTTTATTTGAGCGCACAGAATGCTTTATTTATCTCAACGACGCTTGATACCCCAATTCTACCTTATCACATATGGATAAAACATGATTGGTCTTCCGTTCCAGGTCTCTGGAACTATACGCCTACTGCACCTGCTAGCAGTGCTTACAATTCCTGGGACATGAATTGGAATTCGGTGACAGGTTATGCGCCCGGTCTAGTTGGTACCGGTCCATATATGATGTATGCAGGTTATGGTCAGCCTCCAGGTGCGTGGATCTATGCGGACTATTGGCAACTGTATGTTAATCCCCACTATTTTGCTCAATATGTTCCGTCACTAGCGCAGTGGGCCCCAAGGCTGTATTCTATAAAGACGCTTGTTTTCACATCGAACTCAGCTGCTGTTTCAGCTCTCCAGAGTGGTGAGGTTCAGTCCATACTCGAAATACCGCCTACATTCGTCCCAACAATACAGACTATACCACATACTTATCTATATGATAAGCCCGGGACAGGGTATGGATATCAGCAGGTCAATTCCTATCCTGGAAATGCTCCGTTTAATATAACGACACTCAGACAGGCTTTAGAATACGCCATTCCAAAGACCTATTTGGCAAGCGTCGTTGCTGAAGGTTATGCAATACCGGGTCCCTCGACAACCATACCCGTTTCGGATTCCGCATGGCAGTACACAAATATCCCTTTTTATCACTTTAATATGAAGAAAGCTGCAGAGATGATAAATGAAACCATAAATGAAACAAGTGGGGCACTTTCGTACAGTTCTGCAGGCGGTCTCCACTATTACAGCCCAGGTGGAACGCTTTATTATAAAGGCAAAGCCGTAACGATAAGCATTCAGATAACCGTTGCTTCTGAGGATCCATTAGGTGTTGAGGGAGCAGACATAATAGCTTCGAACTGGGACGCCCTAGGAATACATACCACTGTTAAACAAGAGGCATTCGCCACACTTGTGGGCAACCTTGTAAGCTTGACTCCATCCGATCAGACATCATTCAGTGTGATAAACTTAGGAATAACTGGGATAGCAGGGAATCCAGCGCCAGACTTTATAGCATTTAACAATCAATTGGGAATTGGAACAGGCTTTTATCTCGGGCCGTATTCAAAAATAACATATAACGGTCCGAATATAACCAATGTTTATCCGGGATTGAAGGTCGGAACAACATACAATGGTGCCCAGATAGATCAGATAATGAATAACCTAACGAGCATGATGTTCGTGGAAACGAATGTACATTACGAGCATGAACTTTCGGATGCTATACAGTGGATACAAGCTGAAGAAGCCACATTCCAAAATCTTGGCTATACCATATCAATAATACCGATAGATAACGGTACGTTTACTGGAATAATACATGATTCCGATCCAATAGCATCCTTCTGGTATTGGAACTTTATGACACTGCACTTAAAAACGCATGTTCCAGTTACTATTCCTATAACGGTACCAGTAAAACTAAATGTGGGCATCATTTCAAACAAAAGGATATACTATGATGGACAATTTGGGAACTTAACAATCCAGGTGAGAAACCAATATGGAAATCCGATGTCTGGAGTTCCTGTAAGTATTGGTTATTCACCTTCTGGTGCACTAGTTAATATAACTTCTTACAGAGGCACGACAAATTCCGCTGGAATTTACACGTTTGAATTCCGCGTATTACCCCAGAATACCCTAATATATACTAAAGATTACATGGGAGATATAACCTTCACGGTCTCAGCCTTGCCTACCTCATCTAACGAAATATCGGGGATAGGATATGCGAACATCGATGTTTCACCGTACCCTGTAGCTTTTGAATTCACACCGCTTAAGACTCTAACAAAAGGTTCGCAGGCGTATTTCAATATGACTATTGTTAATGCTGAAACAGGGGAGCCCCTTTCTGGGTATGATTATAAGATACAGGCGTTTGACGCAGCGCTTATGCTAAAGAACACCTCGAAGAATCAAACAGTACAGCAGGTATTGAGCAACTACGGCGGTATAGCGATAAGACTTAACAGTACAGGCTATCCGGTGTACGATATGAATATGACTTCCATTTCTGGAGTTACAGGATCTAACGGCGAAGTATCGGTTATGGTTCAGGAGAATTCATCCTTTAACTTTACATTGAATGGCGGGAATTTCACGACGTATTTATACCTTGGTGATTATGCCGCCGGTGCACCAATGGCCGGCGAAGCTGGTTATATGGATCTAGGAGAATTGACATCAGAATTCAACCCCAGCGGATTTGGAGTTGCTCAGCCCTTTGAAATACCAGTCATTATAACAAATCAGACCGTAGTTCCAAATATATCGGTTACCGTGATGAATCAAAAAACAAACTATATGGGAACATCTACAATAATAATAAACGTGACAAAATCTGGTAAACCAGTTGCAAACTACACGGTTAGTCTGATAGCACAAAATGCCCTAGGCGCTAATAGGGGCTATTTCCTGGGAGGTGCCGGAATGGGCTTTAATCCCAATGAATACTTTGGATCAAGCAACATGCCTACCATAAGCGTTGAAACGAACCAGACTGGAATAGCTACGGCCACGTTTAATGTATCTTTGTATCAGCCTGTCTACCTTAATGGAAATGTAGTTGGCTATGCTCCGATGCCATATACTTCACAATATTACATACCCTTCGATGAATTTGTCATAGGCATTTCCGGTCCAGATTCGAGTAATGTTACATATGTTCAGGCAACTCCGTTTGTATTTAATAACACTACTCATCCGTTCATAGTGCCCGTTCTTTCAGCCTATTTCGCCAATCAGACTACAGTCGATAACGAAAGTTTCATAATTTCAAATACTACATATAGCCTATACATCAACTCTACTTGGAATACCCCATATGGTCCGTATTCTCCAAATATACCGTTTTCAGTAAGTGTTTCCGCCGGCACTGTTTCTAGCACATCGGGTACAACATCTCCATCAGGTACATTTATGTTAAGTTATACCGCTCCTAATGTTACTGTGATAACGCCTGTCACAATAACGGTGACTATGAATGGAGGAGGATATATAAAGACCTTCACATACACTTTCTATGTATTACCGAGCTTCATCCATACAATAACCAAGACAAAAACGGTAACGGTTACACAAAAAATCGTTTCAGTTCCATCATATGCATATGCAGTAATAGGAGTCCTTGCTGTGATATCTGTTGCCTTTATAGCATTATACGCGATAGGTAGAAGAAAGCCATAATAGGTTTTTCTTATATAATTTATAAATTTTTTTCATATTATTATTATCTGAATTTTAGAAGCTAGCCGTTATAAATACATAGCCCGGACGCTAAATAATTTGAATACGTTTCATCCGTGATAACTGATCATCAGGTCCAAAGCATAACATTTAATAATATTGTTTTGACTAGTATTTTAGGGTGTCTCGGCTTTTCAGAATAGCCGCACAAACGTCGAACATTATTAACAGAATGGGAATACTGGGATATGCCGGGGAAGTATATCCCATTGATAATGGATATCATAGATAATATTGTTTTGCCCGATGTCAGGAAGAGAAAGTATACGGACAGGCAGATTGTTAAAATTCTCATCCTTCTGCAGATATTCGGAATATCCTACAGATCCTCGAGGGCATTTCTGCTTAACAATAGGGGGTATCTTGACCTTGTAGGTATTCGTGAAATACAACCATTCCAGACGTTATCAAGGAGATCTCGGAAACTCGATCTGCATGCAATAAACATGGAGATCGCTTCCCTCTATTCGTTGAAGGAAACCGCAACTATGGATTCCTTCAAGATACACATGCAAGCATTCAACTGCCATGAGGAGAAGGGTATGGGGAAATTACAAGGATCCTAGATCAGGGCTGTCCGAAAAACGAGGGGATGGTCATACGGAAGGAAGTGCCACATGTCCTTGGATGTGGTTTCGCTCCTTATCATTGACTGTATCGTTACCAGAGGTAACATACATGATTCCCGTGTATCGCACAGGCTGATAGATTCAATCAGGAACTTCGCATACATACTTGCAGATTCCACATACCATATATCCGAGATATACGATTACGTATTCGAGAACACGCATTCCATTCCGATAATAGATACCAGTAAGAGGAGAGGCATCGTGCCTGAACGGTTATCCGTTAACCGGAAATCGGAATTGACCTCAAGAAGGAATACTCTTAGTTATATTCACTTAGATGGGAGATAGAGCGTACATTCTCAATACTTAAAGGTATAATGAATGCGGAGAACATCTGGTATGTTAAGAACAGGGATTACGATACAGCGGATGGATTAAAGGCGATCGCTTATAACCTAATGATCGTATCAAATATAAGGACAGGAGAAAGGACGAGGGAGATAATGACGATCATCGTTCGCTAAAACATAGGACATCCTCTTTTGCTCTATATATAGGATGTCTCATTTTTCCAAAATGGTTGGACAAATGCCGAACATTATTAACAGAAACTATGATAATGCAATTGTATTGAAAATAATTGCATACAACCTCATGGTTATATCAAATATGAAAACGGGAAACAGGTCGAGGAAGATAATGAAAATCGTCGTTTGCTAAAACATGGGACACCCTATGGCTCTATATATACAATAATAATGTGCCGATATGAATCCGTTTATCTATACATAATCTGAGTTGATCTGCGCGCAACAATTTTATACAAGGATTTTCATCGGCATGTATGAAAAGGTCTATCATGGCTTTGGTAATTGCAATAGTGCTTATCATAGCAGGTATTGGTGGATTCTTTGGATATGAGTACACGCATCAGGTTAAGACTAACCTCAAGACGATGTATCTCACGACTTTCACAAATCCATCCAGTATCCAGACATTTCAGCTTTCTGTAATGGAACAGGATCTCAGAGCCATAGGGCTTCCAGTGAGTATACAATTGGTCTCTCCCACGGTCATAGGCAGCTATCTGACGCCAAATGGCACTCCAAATTTTGTGGGCTTTGGCTGGTTCCCCGACTGGCCTGATCCGGTGGGTCAGCAGCTAATTCCGATAACTGCATCATTTGATGGCGGTGCTATAGGTTACAACATGGCCTGGCTGGATAATTCGACCCTCAATTCACTGTACCCGCAGATTATGTTTGAAACCAATCTAACCCAGCAGATGAAGCAGGTCGTTGAGGCCTATCACATAATATACAATCTGACGCCGTACATCTGGTTCCCGAATCCCGATACATATTTCTTTGTCCAACCTTACGTTAATAATTTCACTTACAACCCTTACGACACATATTTCTACAACATGATGTCTTATAATTACAGCTATAACGTTAATGGAATAAAAGCCCCGACAGACGGCGTTCTCACTGACGTCGCTGCGGATGGAGCAATATCTCCACCGGATTTTCTTGATCCATCTGTTGGCTTTGATATAGAGGACGGACCGCTGTTCACAGCGGTTTATCAGCAACTGGTAGAACTCAACGGGACCAATTACCTGCAGGTGGTACCGGTAATAGCATCGAACTATTCGGTTGGCACCGGCACCCACCTATATCAGAACTACACCTTCAATATAAGGAAGAATGTAACATTCAGCAACGGTGATCCTGTAAATGCCACCACGGTCTGGTTTTCCTTCTACAGAACAATAGTAATGGCGCAGGGTCCATCTGTGGCCAACTACGCTGATCTGCTTTTCAATTCGACCTCATACGAATATACCGCGCCATACTCGATTCCCTGGGGATTCGAGCATGCGATGCGGTACGTTTACAACACGACCGGCAAACCTAGCTGGATGCAGTTTCCATTCCCAACAAATTATTCCAATACGAACGCATCAAATGTGAAGTTTGCTGCGGAATTTCTGGCGAACATGCTCTCGCACTTCGATCCATGGAGCAACGCCACTCAGGCGGCCTTGATATCGTATACGAATCAAGCTGTTTCAGTTCCTGGCTATAGGCCCGGCGAAGTATCGTATAAGGTTGATATGAATACCATATACCCGTACAGATTCTTCCTTTCTGATATAGCAGAATGGTGGGGCAACATAGCCGATCCCATATTCATAGATTCTCATGGCGGCGTAACTGCTGACGGTACAAATGAATACATAGATGCAAGTGGTATGCCAGGAACGGGCCCATACAGTATTTCCGCAATTGGTGCATCGCTTTCCTCAATAACCTTAGTTTCAAACCCGCATTACTGGGGAAGATCATACTGGGCGAACAATGATCTTCCTGCAGTGGCGCAACCCGCACACATCCCAACGCTCATCCTCGATTACGGAATAGAACACTCCGGCCGTGTCAGCGGTTTTCTGGATAATGATTATCAGATCAGCTACGTGAGCATACCTTACATCTCTTCAATCGCTGGGGCCTCTCCTTACAGTTCGTTACCTCTAAGCTCCTTTTTCAAAAACTTTGGGGCAAATCCCGGTGTGATACCCTGGTCGATGAACACCCAGCTATATCCAACTAACATACTCGATTTCAGAAAAGCGGTTGTTTATGCATTGAATTACTCTGAGATAGAGCACCCGTATTACTATAATAGCCAGTACCTTGCCCAGAATTATATAGGCCCTATTAGCCCTCAGTTCGCTTCATACTATGATAATGCTACTGCTGGGTTGAGTCCACAGCAGTACAACATTACGAAGGCAGAATACTACTTAAATCTCGCTGGTCAGCAGGGGAAGTTCTTCGTGACACTGCCCAATGGCACGATACTTGGGGATAAGGCGCTTGCCAAAAAGTACACCGTTCTGGAAATATCCGGCCTGAGTCAGTTCTCCCTCTTCGAAGACATGATCCTTTCAGCCGAAACGAAGCTGTCATTCATGCCATTTTTAGGCTGAACACCGGCGGATATTAAATTAGATTTTTTATTTTTCAAATTAAGACTTAAGATGCAATTATGGTTCATTTTACAAAAAATTCAGTCCTGTCTCTTCAGGAAGGAACCTGTTTGGGTCTTTTGGTCTCAATGTACTTTATGTCCCTCCTCTTTACATGATTGAACCACCATATCTTTCCGATTAGCGAAGCCGCTTCAAAAGTATGATCTATGGATGGTTCAAGGAAGCATTCGGTGAAGCACTTGTGACACTTATTATCATATATATCCCATGTCGGCTTCTTATTCAGAACGACTTCTACATGCTCAAAGCATGGATGAACCTTGCCGCGGTAATCAGTATAGAAGATCTCCTGTCCGGCCTTACAGGCCCTTGATCCCTTCCCATCTATGAAATCAACCGCCTCCTTGTAGTAGCTCCTCATGTTTCCGAATACGTGCTTATGATAATTCTCGTAAGCATAACTGAATGCCTGCCTTATCATATCGTTTGTAACCTGGAAGTCCTGGAAGTAGTAAGCGTCCTGTTCTGGGAAGCACATAGATAGAGGAACTCCCAGTTCATTATTGGCGAAGTCGGCGATCTCTCCAACCTTGAAATAATTGAAATTCGTCACAAGCATGTTTGCTGTGACGATCTTGACCTTACTCTTCGCTTCCTTTATATTTGAAACTACCGTATCGAATATCTTCAATCCACGGTAAGCATTGTGTTCTTCGGGTATATTGCTGTCCAGTGATATCGTAACAGCATCAAGATATGGATAAAGCTTTCTGAGCACATAGGGATTTGTACCATTTGTAGCTATATGCGTGAAGAAATGATTCTCCTTCAACTTTCTTATTATATCCACAACGTTCTTGTTTAAAGTCGGCTCTCCGCCTGTGACAGACACTATTTTTATACCGTTATTCTTCATCTCCTGAAGGTGCTTGTCTATCTGATCCTCCGGAAAGAATATCTTCCCCTGCCATGCATTGCAGCTCTTGCATCTAAGGTTGCAAAAGTAATCAATATTCCATATCATTGTTTTCATATTAAATTAGTAACATCTTTTGAGATTTAACATTTTCAGTTTAATTCAAAACACAAGAACCTATTGCGGATCCTTCAGCGAAGGATCAACATAATATGTCATGAGAACGTCATCAACGTATTCTCCCTCTATGAGGAACTGCTTCTTTCTAAAGCCTTCGATTTCAAAGCCTATCTTCTTATAGGCGTTGATTGCATTTACGTTTGTGGAAAAGACCTCGAGATTGAGTTTCTTTATTCCCTGATCTTCGCACCACTCAATAGCCTGTTTTATCATTCTTGTACCGATCCCCTTGTGCCTGTGGCCGGCCATTATCGCTATGCCAAGACTGGCAGTATGCTTGTTCTTCCTGTATATGCCCCTTTGCACGGTGAGTACCCCAACCACTTTCCTGTCGAGCACGGCGACGAGCGTGAGATCATCCAGGCTCTTTATGCGCTCCTGTTCGGCTCTTTCCGTCAGCATGTAGTACTCGCCGACGAGGTAGACCTTTTCGTCCATGACGCTCTGCATACAGCTTATGATCCCAGAAGCATCGCTGGGTTCGGCTTTTCTGATTATGTATTCGTGTGTCAGCTCTGTGGGTTTCTTCCAAAGCATCTGATTTAAAAAATGCAAAACAACTAATTAATCATTTCTTCTGAAGCATCTTCTTTACCTGTTCTAGAATGGCGTTTGCTTCTTCCACAGTCTTTTCAGCATCACTTATTATCTGATCTTTGTGTTCGATAAAGTCTGGTGTCAGTATGGCCCCTTCCCTCGATGGTGATATTATATTTTCTTGTTCTAGTATGCGCAGAGAATACCGTATCTTATGCTCGGGAATTCCTGTTTCCTGGGAAAGCTTTATTATACCTATTGGCTGCTCCTTAAGCAAAACGTCTATGACCGAAATATGCCTTTTCAGCGTTTCCATGTCATTTATGATCTCTCTGAAGATCGAATACTCCTTCATGTTCGTATATCACATGCTAGCATATATTTTTATAGTAAAGTTAGAGGTTTGAGAAAAGCGGTAAAACTCCTATATTGAGGTATGACGTACAAGGGCTTGCCGAAAAAAGTTCATAATACCTATACATAGATTGAAAAATAGAGTCAGTGCGATTCGAATTCACGCCTGTGGAGATCGCTATTTCGGACTAGTCCGGTATATATCCGTACAGACAGAATTCGATCTATGAATCAGGAAGAAGATCCGATGCCTCGGCATAGGAGTGGCTCACAGATATGTAAGAGATCACCATGAAATTGTCTAAAATTGGCTTCTGCGAAGAATTGAAATGATAAGCCAGCACATGCGAAAGATCAATCGAATGTTATCTTAATGGTTTTCCCGTCGTAATCTAGAATGGTATTTCCGTCCTCCACAAGGCACATACTACCGGTCTTTCCGGTTATCCTGAATATGGTCTCAAGTCGATCCTCTATGTATTTTTCAAATCTTGAAGGTTCCTTAGATAGGGCCATTATTCTCTGTGCGTTCAGGATCAGTGCTGCCTCAGTCTTCAGCTTGAATCGCGTATCTTCATCAAATGATTTTAAATCGATAATTTCCTGGGACACCAAGATGGAAGATCAGATATTCGTTATTAATCATATCGTTTTTGCACTGAGTATCAAATGCTGTTGATCAGGATTGCGCTTGTAGGCGTTTATACTTCTAAATCCAGAAAATGTTAAAGTAAAGATCAAGCACAAAAGACAGGCCTCAATCTTGCCATTTAAGTATTGACCTGTTAAATCTGCATCATCCTCCTTTTTCTTTCGGCTATGAAGCTTTATCATTCAATTAACAATCATGGATCATGAACGTTAGGCGCATCGATGACTATACCTATATGATCGATAAGGAGAATGGTATGAACGTACCAGGTATAGTCTATTCGAGCGAGGAACTCTTCAAGAAGAGTGTGGATGAGGGCTCGCTCAAACAGGTCATGAATGTGGCGAAGCTCCCAGGAATAATAAAAGCGTCATACGCTATGCCTGATATTCATCTCGGATACGGCTTCCCAATAGGAGGTGTTGCTGCGTTTGATGCAGAGACAGGAATCATCTCACCGGGTGGCGTGGGATACGACATCAACTGCGGTGTGGCTCTTGTTTCCACTGGCATATCCTTTGATGAATTCATGCCTAAAATCAAGGAAGTTACCGACGATCTGTTCATAGAGATCCCAAGCGGTCTGACATCAAGAAAAGGTCTCAAAGTATCTTCTTCCGATCTCAACGAAATACTGAGATCGGGTCTGAAATGGGCGTATGAACACGACCTTGCAACGCGAGACGATATGGATCACACAGAAGACCACGGTTCCATAGAAAACAGCGGGGAAAATGTATCCAAAGCGGCGCAGCAGCGTGGAATGAGCCAGATCGGAACGCTAGGAGCTGGAAACCACTTCCTAGAGGTCCAGAAGGTATCACAGATCTTCGATTATGATTTAGCCGGGAAATTCGGGATAAAGATGAACGAGGTAACGGTCATGGTGCATACAGGCTCCAGAGGTCTGGGACATCAGGTAGCGACGGATTACATAAGAATGCTGAGAGAGGCAGACTATTCTGTGAAGACATCGGATCCAGAGCTCATCTCTGCTCCAGTGAGATCACCGATAGGCGAGAAATACATCGATGCCATGAGGTCTGCTGCGAACTTTGCATTTGTAAACAGGCAGATAGCGATATATCGCATAAGGTCAGTTTTTGAGAAGCATTTTGGAGTAACTCCAAGGCTAATATACAGTCTGGCACATAATATAGCGAAGGAGGAGAATCATGTTGTCGATGGCGAATCAATGAAGGTCATAGTTCATCGCAAGGGAGCAACTAGGGCATTTCCCGCAGGAAAGGCGTCCTCACCCTTTGAAGATACAGGACATCCTGTGCTGATCCCGGGAAGTATGGGCACCGCGTCATACGTACTTGTGGGTCTCCGAGACAACCTGGATAAATCTTTTGGAACTACCTGCCATGGTTCCGGCCGCGTATTAAGCAGAAATCAGGCAGTGAAGAAATACGCTGGCCTTGTAGAAAAGGAGCTGCAGGAGAAAAATGTATATGCCCGGCCAGCTACCAAGCAGGTGCTTTACGAGGAGGCGCCTGAGAGCTATAAGAACGTAGACGAGGTTGTTGACGCTGTGTATGGAGCAAGTCTAGCTAAGCCGGTTGTGAAGATGATACCGGTATCCGTGGTTAAAGGCTAGGACGAATTATCCAAAATAGATTTTATCCTATCTATCTTTTTTATTTTTTCAAAGCCATGCAATAAAATAGCAGTATAATGCATCAGCACTGAATGATCACAATATTTATAAGAAAAGTTTTGTTTAGCCCAAAAAAGGGAGGATATCGGTGAACAAATCTACAATTGCGATTGCTATTGTTTCAATAATAGCATTGAGTTCCCTTGCGGGATTGAGCTTTGCCAAGACGCCACAGACCGGCTATGCGGATATAGCTGTATCATATTATGGTGGGCCGGCTAAAGTACCTGTTGAGGTACTTAACTTCAATGGCGCTGTTGTGGCATCGGGAAGCGGCCCGCATCTAAATGTATCGCTTCCATTTGGGCAATATTATGTTTACGTTCCAAACTATATTGGACCAGGTTCCAGTGGAAATTTCACTATATACGATGCTAAGTCTGTAGCATTCAACCTAACTTCAAGCAATGTCAGTGTGTCTATAGCACTTACTGCGTATCCGACATATGGGATAAATGTTTCATTCTCAGGCATACCTAATGGAGCTATCGTGAAGTTTGAAACCGCAGACGACTTTGTGTTCAACCAGACGCACGTTATAAACGGAAAATATCAATTCCAGCTACCGATAAAAGTTCCATTCTATGCAGTTCTGGATTATGGAACTACCAACCATACATATCTTGAATATCTTGCGAATGCTACCTCCACACTATCTATAAGTCCTAACAAACCAGATTTCTATGGTTATCCTAACGTCAACTCCGGAAACATAGTAATAATAGATCCTGTAAGCCCTTATGATTATACGGTGGTACCATTTACAAATGGGTATTTCTCTATAAATGCTTCATCTAGTGATATAATACTGGTTGAATCTCCGGGTTATATGCCATATGCATTTACTTCATCGCAGAACGGCAATATGATAAAGCTCTCCAAAGACGTATCCAACGTGTATTACAATTACAGTCTTAGCCAAAACATGCAGACGCTATACCAGAATATAACATTCCATCTGAACAATGGAACCGCATTTCCAAACTATTTTACAAATTCCAGCGTTGGATCACTGTACTGGCAAATGAAGTTGGATAATATAACAGAATCACAGCTCGTAAGATACTTCTACGGTCTTGCCCAGAATTATACTCTGAGCACGTTCACAGTCAACGGTGTCAACTACAACATAACATCACCTCCAAAGGTTACTGTTTACAGCACATCTAATTCCGTAACAGCCTATGTAAACGCAACCTATTCGAATATGTCACCAGTTTCTTCTCTGAGCACGATAAATGTATACGTTTACGGCACGCAGAATACCCCGGGATCAATACAGTACAATTTCAATATAACATATAATAATGCAAGTCTCGCTGTATCCTCATCAAATGTGCCTCTAATATCCTCGTACAGATATGTTAGAATATCGCCACTCTCAAGCAACACCATGGTCAGTCTAAAGTTTTCACCAGTTCAGAAGCCCGTGATGGCCAACAATTCATATACGCTATACTGGAAAGACATGGTATCTGACAACTATGTGCTCAATAACAACGCATCAAATGCCTATTACGTCGTCCCACTAAATCAGACCGTATACCTAAATGCTTCAAGCGCTTACTTCAACCCCGTGACAAATTCGAATGACTATGCGCAGGCAAACTTCACCTGGACCATAAATGGAACAACCGAATACTCGTACAACGTATCCTATAAGTTCTATGATCAGGTCAACAAGGTCAGTGTAAGGGTAGTTAGCCCGTCGGGAGGTATAGCCTACTCAAACTTCACCGTCATAGGCGTGAGCAACAGCACTGCACCTATGGTCAAGTTCTCCGCTTCACTGAACGGAAAGACCATAACTTCATCTAAAAATTATTATAGATCTAACAACACCTATCTTATATCGTTGAGCGTTCCCCAGTCCGCAAGCGTCAGCTACAGCTTCTATGGATCTTCCCTCACGGCACAGAAATACAGTGTATTCCTGATGTACAGCTGGCACTTCCCAGGACAGACGTTCATAGGCCAGAACGTATCCTACGCTTTCCAGCATCCGAGTATAGCTCCAGGGTATCTGAATCAGTATGCGTATGCAAACATAACAACTGAAGTTGGAAATGTAACCCATGTGATTCTGCACGTCTATGTCAACGATACAACGCCACCATCGGCTACATTCTTCATGATGTACAACGGTACTTACATAAAGAACCCGATTGCTGGCAAGTCCATAGTGCTTAGCGCCAACAATACAACCGATCCGTACTATCCATTCTCCGATCTCAGATTCCAGTGGAAGATAGAGTACGTCAACGGCACAGTGGCTCAGCCTTCATCCACAACGTATACAAACATGACGCCTATGAACAATTCTTACGTTATCATACAGTTCAACACAGTCAATAGCATGATAATATCCCTCAATGTTACAAATCCGTCTGGAATATCCGGCTACTACAACAAGACTGTATCCATGGTTGTGCAGAGCCCGAGGCTAGTCGTGAAATCCATATACATGCCCAAGGCGGCATACCAGGGATCATCTTCAAAGGTATATGTTAACGTATCCAACCTTGGAACTATGAATGCCTACGATGTCAACATAACGCTATATGTTAATGGAAAGGTCGTTGGAAGCACTACCGTGAGCGAGATCAAGGCGGGATCGTACTACAACGCGACGGTGACATGGGTACCGCCAACATCCGGCAAGCTTCCACTGTATGCCACCGCAGAGGTTGGCAATGAGCCATCAGCATTCGTAACTGCTGGAGCATTAACACAGCAGGTGAGTGTGAATCCGCCGGCCTACAGGACGCCGCTCATAGTGGTATCGGTCATAGTTGTGCTCGTAGTAGTGGTCTACGTGTACTACAGGATCAGATCCGGTGGTGGAAAATCAACGCAGAAGGCTGTACAGCCAAAGACGGAGCTTCCAAAACAGCAGCAAAAGAAGAAATGAATTTAATTTTTTATAAAATTATTACATTTGATCAAGCATTTTTATTCCTATAAGATCACCGGCGTCAGAGAGTATCTGTTTATAGGCCTTTACAATCCTTATTCTTCTTGCGTATGTGAGAGGATCTGTGCCAATCACCCTGCACGCCCCATAGAAATCATTGAATTTCTGTACAAGAGAAATAAGGTATGCTGCGATCAGATCAGGCTTGAGATCCTGTGCGGCATCTTTGAGATAATATGGATATACGTACATGGCCTTCACAAGATCAGCCTCTTCCTTGGGCATATCCATGCCATAAGATTGCTCCGGTTCTGGGGCCTTATCAAGTATGCTTGCAGCTCTGGCATGCGAATACATTATGAAAGGCGCAGAATTGGATTCAAAGTTGAGCGCCTCCTCCCACCTGAACGTTATGGGCTTTGGTGCGCTCACCCTGATTATGCTGTATCTCACGGCTGAACTGGCGATCACCTCAGCTATTTTTTTGCGTTCTTCCTCACTGAGGTCAGGTCTCTTTTCGTTTACTATCTTAAGGGCCTCATCATAGGTCCTGTCGACGAGATCCTGCAATGTTACTATATTTCCACGCCTGGTGGACATCTTTCCGGTTTCCAAAGTTATGAAGCTGTAATACATGAACGATACCCTGTTTTCCAGCTTAAGCATCTCCTTCAGCACGTGGTTCAGCGACTTGGCGTGATCCTTATGATCTTCACCGAGAACGTCTATGATCCACTCGCTGTTTTCTGCCTTGAAGAGGTGGTAGGCGATATCCCTGGCGAAGTACAGCGTGGTACCATCCTTCCTGGTTAGGAATACCTTTTTTCCAGAAATTTCTATATACCTTGCACTATCTTCTTCCTTTGTTTCCAGCATATCGATTGCTTTCCTCACGCTGCCGTTGAGAAGAAGATCAGATTCCCAGTCGAACTCATCGAACTCTATCCCGATCCTCTTGAGCGTTGAGGCGATGCCGTCAAGCATGACGCCCGCAATTTTCCTCAGTGTTCCGAAAACTTCAGGATCAGCATTCTCGTACCTCTCGATGTTCTTCTCGATCTCTTTCTCTATGCTTTGATCCTTTTCCATCTCGCGGTAGATCTTCTGGTAATTCTCAAGCAGATTCTCTATTGTTATCGGGCCGCCATACTTGATATAGGCTGTGTAAAGCGAGATCATTTGCTTGCCTGAATCATTGACGAAGTACTGCCTTACGGTCCTGTACCCGTATCTGGAAAGGATTCTGTAAATGGAATCTCCGATTATGGAGTTTCTTGCACGTCCTATGTGCAGTGGCCCTGTTGGATTGGCACTTGTATGCTCAACACTTACCCTTTCAGCCTCCTGAAATACATCAGGATACGTTCCTGATTTCTCAATTGATTCTAGAACCTCTCTGAGCATGTAGGTGCGTTTTATCCAGACATTTATGTAACCGCCTTCAGAAAGCGCCTTCTCCACGTAGTCCTTCTCGGATATCGATCTCACAATTTCCATGACGGCATTCTCACCGCCATCAGGCGATTTAAGGATTCTGAATACCCTTATCGTTATATCAGAATGACCCGTATCATCCAGGTATACATCGTTTTCAGAGATCCTGAACCTTTTGCTCACGATCTCATATATGTCCTTCCTAAGATCCTGAAAAAGAAGCATGCGTGTTAATCAACACCGCGTATAAAATTAATTTGATTCGCTCACGTTTGCAAATTTTGAGAGTTCCTTGAAGAAGCCCGGAAAGCTCTTCGAGACCTTGGTTTCGTTCTCTATTTCCACCTCGAATCCAGATGCGGCTGCTGCAACAGCGGCGCTCATTATCATGCGGTGGTCTGTGTATGATAGCGTTCCTGGATCCTTCAGATCGCCTCTCTTGATGAAGAGATCCTTTCCGTTGTCCTCGACGATCGCACCGAACCTGGAGGCCATATCTATTATGCCTTCATAGCGGTTGCTCTCCTTGGTCTTCAGCCTTGCATAGTTATCGATCTCAACACCGTGTTCAGAGAATATGCCTATGACGGAGATCGGTGGGCATAGATCTGGATTGTGATCGGCGTCAACCGTGATCCTGTCCCTGATTCCTGGAAGCACTCTCAGCGTATCCCTGTCTATCGCTATGTTGTCCTTGAACATGTCAAGGAGAACCGAATCCGGCTGAATCCTCGACATGCGCTTTATATTGAACCTCACATCAACGTTTTCGGAGAGCAGCCCGAGGACGAGGAAAAATGCCAAACTTGAGTAATCCGGTTCTACATCTATTGCCGTCTTCCAAACGCCGGATGGATTGATCGTTATTGTCTTCTCAATGTTAACGAAATAACCGAGATCGTACAGAACACGCTTGGTTATGTAAACATAGCCTGGCGACCGCATATTCTTTACCAGGAACTCGCCTCCACCCTTCCTTGCATAGTAGAAGATCATGGACGAGACGAACTGTGAGCTCACGCCGTCTACCTCAATGTATCTCTTCTTTGATTCCGATCCATCGACGTCGTAGAAGCCATCTTCGTTGAGCTTCAGATGCACATCATTCGCTTCAAGTGCCTTCACCAGAGGATCCATCGGTCTCTTTGCAAGGTCCGGATCGCCCTTTACGTGAGTGATGCAGCCGGCTGATCCGAGCAGTCCAAGAGCAATTCTATAAGACGTGGCGGACTCCCCCACATAGATATCGCTAGGGCACGTGAACGAGGTCCTGATCTTTATGCTGCTGTCATTCATCGTTATATTTGCGCCGGCCCTCTGTGCTATATCCAGAGCTATGGAGTCATCGCCTGTGATCGTCACGTAGTTGAGTGTAACGCTCTTGTTCAAAAACACAGATCCAAGTATATAACGCTGTGTAAAGCTCTTTGAGGAGGGAAGTGCAACCGTACCGCTGCCGCCAGATCCATATATCTTAACTGTCATATTTCCAGTAACGTATTCCCTGGTTGTTTATCTTTGTGACTATCCCAAAACCGATATCGGATCTTGCGTTCATCGCAGATCTCCTGTCCGCGAATATACCGAATATTGCAGGGCCCTTGCCGCTCTGTGAAGAATACAGAGCTCCGGCCTTCAGCATACTGCCAATGAGGCGCAGATCCATTCCGAATATAGATCCGTATATAAGTCCGTTGGCCACTGCAGCATCGAATATCCTGCCCTTGAAGGCTAAATCTTCAACTCTGCGAATTGCGTTGGTGAAGTGTCCTTCTATGGATACTTTCCCGGATGATCGCTTATCGCCATCTGCGCAGACAAGAACAGGCATCTCGGGAAGCCTGCCACGCCTCAATATTTTCATCTTCCTGTTATCGGTGAGGCAGTACCCGCCGTACATGGCCTGGCACAGATCGTCCAGAGCCCCTGTCATTGATAATCCTGAATTCTTGGATATATCCGCTGATGCAGTCATTATCTCCATGTCGCTTATATCAATCCCGCTGTATACAGCCATCGCCTTTGCCAGCGCGAGTATATAGGCGCTGCTGCTTTTTAGTCCGTATCCTGACGGTATCCTGCTGTCCACAGTGAATCTGAAGCACGTAGCTATTGAAAGGTATCTTCGAATATCTTCGCTTATCTTCTTTTCCTCTGAGCACGTTCCTTCTCTGACGGTGACCGTCATGGGGACGTCTATCGAAAATGCGCCGCCCATACCGTCTATGAACGCAGATATTATGGATACCCCGCCGTGCGTCCTAACCCTTGCGTATTTCATTCAGAGCCTCCACTGCATATTCTCTGAAGATACTGTCTGGCCTGATCCCGAACACAAGTTCCAGCGTCCGGAGTCCCTGCCCTATGAAGACATCCAGGCCGGAGACCGTTCGGCCGCCCGCATTCCGCATTCTCTTCAGGAAGGGAGTGTCAGGTGGATTGTAGACGAGATCTATGCCCGTACGCCCGCTGCGGAAATCGACAGTCGAGAAGGGATCGCCGTCTCCAAGTGTGCCCAGGGGTGTGCAGTTCACGTAGATGTCGTAGTCCTCATCGATATTTTCATGCAGGCCTATGCCTGGAATATCCAGATTTCTTCTGGCATTCTGTGCATTCCTCGTCAGAACGTCAACTCTATGCGCGCCATGATCCAGCATGTATCTGATTACTGTTCTTGCAATGCCGCCGGAACCGGCTATCACGATTCTTTTTTCCTCAATCTCAACTTGATTAAAAGATAGTGCGTAGTCCAGACCGTAGTAATCGGTGTTGTATCCCTTCATGCGGCTCTGTTCCCTTATCACGAGGTTAACAGAACGTGTTTGTGATGCTATTTCATCCAGATCATCAAGGAATGGAATTATAGATACCTTGTGCGGTATCGTCACGTTGAACGCTTTTAGAAAAAAAGAATTCTTCAGGAATGCTGGAAGAACGTTCATGTGAACATCCATCGCCAAGTAAAAGGCGTCTATGCCCATGTCCTGAAAGATCCTGTTGTAAAGTATCTGGCCTATGGAATGCGATACGGGATGCCCGATCAGCCCGATAATGCTATTTCCGTTCATGCTCTCTGATGAATGTGTTCAGCCCGTCGCTGATCATCCTCTCGGTGACCTTCATGGTTATTATATTCCCGATATCCGCGGGGACAGGCATGTTGATGTAACCCTCCGACATCTTCTTATCGTTAGATATATACCTCAGTATGCTGTTGACGCCTATGTCCGATATGCGTACCCTTTCTATACCGTAGTTATCTGCAAGCTTCATTATCTCGTCGATGACTTCTGGCCTCGTGTTTCCGTATTTCTCGCCTATGTGCGCTTCCACCATGAGGCCGGTGGCCACAGCACGTCCGTGGCTTATCTGCCCCTTTGAAGCACCCTCTATGCCGTGGGCTATCGTATGGCCCAGGTTCAGTATAGATCGCACTCCATTTCTGTCATAGTAATCTCTGTTGACTATGTCTGCTTTGATCTTTATGCTCATCTTCACGATATCCGCTGAGTGATCGTGGAAGTTCGATAATGAGCATTCTGAAACCTTGCGGAACATGTCTCCGCCGGCTATTATGCTGTACTTTATGACCTCCCCCATGCCTTCCCTTATGAGATCCGGAGTGCTCTTCAGGAACTGCAGATCATCGATTATCAGGTATGGATTATAGAACGTCCCTATGACGTTCTTGACGTCGGAGAAATCCAGCCCGTTCTTGCCTCCAATGGAGCTGTCTACCTGTGCAAGCAGTGTGGTAGGAACGGCTATCATACGCAAACCCCTCTTGTACGTTGCCGCAACGAAGCCTGCAAGATCACCCACTGTGCCGCCGCCAACGTATACAAGCAGAGAGTTCCTGCTGACCTTTTTTTCCACAAGTACCTTTATTATGCGCTGGTAATTCCTAAGGGTCTTTAGCGATTCACCGTCGTTAAGCGTGATCTTGATCGTGCTGCTTCCATAATTTTCAAGCGGGGGTATCTTGGAACCGAACATCTCCTCAACATTTCTGCTTATCATAAAGACGAGGCTGTCATAGTGGCCGACCTCCTCGCTGATATGGCCTGTGATATCTTCTCCTATAACCACGGATATATTCTCGCCATTCATCGGCAGGACGAATCTCTGAGCATCCACACTTTGTTTATTGTTAAATAGATATAAACTTTATTGTATTATTTATATATCAATATAATAAACCTCAATTGTCAGCTGATATCATTTGTTAATGCAGGTGGACGAAGTGCAGACGCAACCCGATAATGTTAATATCCCTGATCTAAATACGGAAAGAACTGACTGCTATGGCCTTTCATGGTCTTGTTAAATATGATGATATAACAATTGACGGATATCCGAAGATACAGTATCACGGGTTCATTGGAAATAACAGAACCGCAATGCTCGTGGCGATGAATGGTTTTATAGACTGGGGATGCCTTCCAAACTTCAATTCTCCTGCTGTTTTCTCTTCCATACTGGATAAGAAGAAGGGGGGATATTTCGCCATATACCCGACGGACACGCACGATCTGTACGTTGATCAGTACTATAAGGAGCTGACTAACATACTAGTAACAGAATTCATAAAGAATGGGAAGGTAATCCTGAGAACCACAGACTTCATGCCAGATTCCGAATACGGAAAGATAAGCTTCCCGGAGGTCCACAGGTTTGTTGAGACCTTCTCAGATCCTGTTCGTATAACTATCGATTTCAAACCAGCGTTCAATTACGCGACGGAGAGGCCCCTGATACAGAGGGTCCAGCATGGGTTCATTTTCAGCACAGAAAAGGAAAATATGGGGATATCAACAGAATTCCAGCTGAAGAAAAATGCAGATCACGTCTTTGCGGATGTGGATATGGAACCCAGGAGTTCGTCATGGGTTATCGCTCTCTACGGGATACATCATCTGTACAGGCCAACGGATTACAAGTCGTATTTGAGGCTGCAGGAGACCACTGACTACTGGAGAAAATGGGCCTCGAATTCTACATACTCCGGTATGTACCACAGCATGGTCATGAGGTCTGCGCTTGCCCTGAAGGTGCTCTTCTACGAACCAACCGGCATGATGGTTGCAGCACCGACTGCAAGCCTTCCGGAGGCTATTGGCGGCGAAAGGAACTGGGATTACAGGTATACGTGGATAAGGGATACTGCCTATGTCATTGAAGCTCTGGCCACCATAGGATACAAGCGCGAGGCAGTATCGTTTCTTTACGATATGATGGACGTCATATCCAGGGAAAACAAGATAAGGACCATATATAGCATCGATAACTCCGATGATTTTGTAGAGAGGGAGCTTGACTTTGAAGGCTACAGGGGTTCCAGGCCCGTGCGCATAGGCAACAAGGCTGTTGACCAGCTGCAGATAGACCAGTACGGTTCCATCGTACGGGCAATACACGCCATGGAGAAGGCCGGAGGCGTGGTGAACTCATACCTCTGGGACTTCGTTGAAGAGATGATGGCAAAGATCGAATACCTGTGGAAATATCCGGATTCCAGCATATGGGAATTCAGAACGGAGCCAAAGCAGTACGTCTATTCCAAGGTCATGTCCTGGGCAGCGTTTGACAGCGCGATCACCATGGCGAGAGACCTCGGGCTTACCGCGCCGATAAAGAAGTGGAAGGGTATACAGGATGAGATCTGGAACGATGTTATGACGAAGGGATTCGATCCACAAACAAACAGCTTCGTGCAGTATTACGGATCGAAGAACGTGGATGCATCGCTTCTCCGTTTGCCCATACTTGGCTTCATACCGGCAAACGATGAGAGGTTCATTGGAACGATGAAGCGTATAGAGGACGAACTCATGGTTGACGGATACCTGTTCAGGAGATACAGGGAGGACGATGGCCTGAAGGGAGACGAGGGTTCATTCCTCATGCTCACATTCTGGTACATTGAAGATCTCATACTCATGAAGAGGCTAAAAGCTGCAAGGGCCGCTCTCGAATCCATCATTGAGAAGGCAAACCATCTTGGTCTCTATTCAGAGGAAATAGACGAAAAAACAGGCGATTTCCTGGGAAACTTTCCGCAGGCGCTGTCGCATTTAGGTATAATCCGAGTGGCGCCTAAGCTTGAGGAGGCCTTTCTAAAGAGAGTTTCAAAGATAAATGAGTGATTTCAGGATTCTACACCTGAGGTCAGCTGATCTATCCTCTTCATATCGTCATCGTTCAGCCTGACATCCAGGGCGGCAAGGTTCTCGTCAAGATACTTTTCCTTCGTCACTCCCAGCAGCGGTATCATAGGTATTTTTTCTATTTCCGATCTTTTGATTATCCAGGCTATGGCAAGCTGGCTCCCAGTTATGCCCTTCTCCTTGGCAAGTTCCATCAGTTCCTTTATAATGCCCTCGTTTTTCCTGCTGAAGGATATCAGATCCGGATAGTACGATGACCTGGATCCTGGCTCAGGCGGTCTGAGATACTTGCCAGAGAGCACGCCCTGTGCCAAAGGTATGTATGCAAGCAGGCCAAGTCCATACTTTCTGGCCACGTTCAACTTGTCCTTCTCTATGCCGCGCTGCATTATGTTGTACGGCTCCTGCATGGTCACAAAGGGATGCAGGCCATACCTTTCAGAGATGTTCATGAAATCCTCTATATCAGTGGCAGAGTGGTTGCTCTCTCCGACGTACCTCACAAGATCCATATCGACCAGATGGCTCAGCGTGCGCATGGTCTCAAGGTGTGGCGTATTTTGATCCGGCCAGTGTATCTGGTAAAGATCCACATAGTCCACATCAAGCCTGTTAAGACTCTCCCTTATCTGCCACATTATGTGCTTTCTGGAAAGACCCTCACCATTTGGAAAAGTGGATACCGGGCCCCTGACCTTTGTTGCGATTACCAGAGATTCCCTGTCGTATCCCTTGAGCGATCTACCGAGTATTTTCTCTGAGTTGCCTATGTGATCTATGTGATCCTCATTCTTCTCCACGCGGCCGTGGTATATGTTCGCTGTATCAAAGAAATTGATGCCTGCGTCATAGGCCTTCCTCACAATTTTGTAGAATTCAGCTTCGTCTACCATCTCCACTCCATCCATATGATATTTTCCCGATCCAGGGAGATGCCACGTGCCTATGGCAACCTGAGAGACTATCGTCCCTGAATTTCCAAGCCTTACATATTTCATGAGATGCTATTTCTCTATCTATGAAATACTTTGCCACACCATCGGTCAATGTGGGCCGCTCCTCAGCTTAAGCACTGAATCTCCGGCTTCATAAGCCAGCATCTGTAGGTACGCATATTCTATGCCAGATCTGGCTATGTTTATATATTCTTAAAAAGTATAATTTCCTGCAGGAAGATAATATATTAAAATATTAAGAAATTAGTTATATTGTAAAATTGAAAGCATCATGCTCTGGCAAATTGAGCCAGCGAAGTTATCTCGTCTGTGCTCTCTATTCCATACCTCTTAACCTTATCTATGTCTACGCCGGCCTTCTGTGCTTTCTTCTCGATGAAATCCATCATAAGCCTTCCACCAAATGATATCAGGCCACCCGTTGCGAGTTTCAGGAAGGCGTTTCCGTGAGCATCCCTGAAGCCATCCCTCGCAGCCATCTTCGCCAAATGCCTGTATGAAGCATAGTATACAGCCAGGCCGTTGACATCAAGCATGCTGGTGTTGAGCTTCTTGGATTTTATTCTGCCAAGCGGTACGTTCACAAGCGGAGTTACCGTGAATTCGAATGGGCGGCCATCTACATAGGAATTGCTCAGTTTGTTTATCAGCGCTATCGTCTCCCAGAGATCCTCCGGAGTCTCACCCTCCTGGCCAACCTGTATTGTGAAAGCTGATCTCCAGTAGTTCCTGGTTTCAACAAACACTCCCTGCCATACGATGTCCTGCCATGATCCATCGACGCCTATCCTGAGCGGCAGAGTCTTGTTCGGCATATGCTTCTTCGCCAGCTCTTCGCTTCCCGTCTCAAGACCGGTCTGTATCCCGATCCAGTTTCTCGGGCCGGCCTTCAGAATCTTAGACAGCTTCTCCATCATCTCCGGGTATCCAGCAGGTATGGATATTCTGCCGTGCGTCGGGTTTGAGGTCTTCACTCCGGGAACGCTCATGACTGTAGAGAATAATTCGCTTAGAGCTTCCTCATTTGGCTCGAAGAAATGGCCGTGCTTGTAGCCGAATATCTCATCTGAATGCAACCACGCGTTGTCAACACCGCCAGCTACGTTTATCTTTATCTCGTCAACGATCATGTTCAGTGGCATGTATCTGAGCGGTCTTAACGTCACTTCACAGAAATCGCAGCCAACGCCGCAGCCACGCATAACCTCCACCATGCCCTTCATCGATGGATTTATGATCTCAGGGATATCCTCAAGCCGCGGATATGCTGACTGCGTTATGCCTCTCGCAAGGAATTTTTCATCCTTCTTAAGGACTTTGTGGAAGTTTTCGTCATAGCTCATGTATCCATTGAAAAACATCTGCTTGTCTATGTTGTCCTCTGCAACCTGCCTGAAAAGTTCAGCGACGACATCGTCCGTTTCGCCCTGTACATAGTAATCAACTTTGTATTTGTCAATTTCGTCTCTCAGTATTGTGAATTCCCACACTCCAGGGCCGCCAACTATCAGCTTCGCCTTCTTGCCCTCCCTGGCCTTGTTGACCTTTTCCATCAGGCTGTCCCATTCCCGTCTGACCCAGGCGTCGAGGTCTCCACCAAACAATGCATAATAGGACATAGTTGTTGGGCCCAGGCCTAAGGGATCCATTGTGGAAACACCTATGACCTCGGTCTTATCATCAACATACTGGCCCAAATAATCCTCGTCAACGACAACCACGCTGTCTCTGCCAAAAGCTCTGACGAGAGACGCCTCTATCTTTCTTATTGCATATGGAGCGTATTTGACGATTCCGTTGACATTGGGAGGTTCTGGGCCCTTGAGAAAACGATATATTGGGCCAGGAATGGCCTTCCCTGGAGCACACGGAAGAAAGTCCAGCAATGGGAAATGTCTATATTCATAACTGAGAGTTGTGTCGGATACGAGCACGAATCTGGTCATTTTATCCTAATATGTAGACTCTCTTTATTCATAAACTTTTCCTCCAAAAAGTGATAAAAACATATTTGTCTGACACATTCGTTCGATCTCTATTGGGATAGCCATGTGATCATTTTTAATTGAAAAATATTATATTTAATCAGAACATAGCTTGTTTATGAGAGTAGAAAAGATAATGAATTCAAACTTCAAGACGGTGAACTGGAATACAACGGTATTCGACGCGGTCAAGATAATGAATGAAAACCATCTTTACGGTCTTGTGGTCAAAGATGATAACGGTAACGATGTGGGCCTTTTAAGCGAACGCAGCATAATAAAGCGCTTCATTCCAAGGAATAAGAAACCTGATGAGGTACCGATAAGGCTCGTCATGAGAAAGCCGATACCAAAGGTAAAAAGCGATTACGATGTGAAGGACGTGGCCGCTTATTTAAGTGAAAACGGCCTTGAGAGATGTGCAGTGGTCGATGATTCCGGCCGTGTTGTTGGCATAGTTACGCTAACAGATCTGTCCAGGTATCTTTCTAGGGCGTCCATAACGGACATACTGCTGTCGCACAGGACAAAGGATTACCAGCATCTCTGCCCAAAATGCGGTGTGGGCGTACTCGAACCTGTTTACAATGAAAAAGGAGAAATAAAGGTATTCAGATGCTCAAACCCTGCATGCGACTACGAGGAGTAAATAATTTTTTATTCAGGTGCTCTGAATTCAGCCGTTTCGGAATATTTTCCATTTTTTCAATCATCATCGATGGCCTGTCCATTTGTGATATTCGTTTTGGACACCAACAATATTTAAAAGTAAAAAATTATATTGGCTAAAGGTCTATACATAAATATGAGTTCAAAGGATCTTATAAAGCAGATAATAGAAAAGATACCTGAAAAGGATATGGCCGATCTGGCCAAATCCAGCAAGACTGTTAACATAGAGCTTACGGATTCGGATCCGTTCCGGATAGCAATCGGCGAGGGAAAGATCAGCATCGCAGATGGAAAGGCTGAAAAGGCTGATGCGACAGTAAAATGCTCGGATCAAGTTCTTGGCGATATCATTACGGGTAAACTCAACGCGTTTTCTGCCTTCATGAGTGGCAAGGTTACGGTTTCAGGCGATCTTTTCTTTGTTCAGAAGATGATAACTGTTCTCGGAAAGGGGAAATGAGATCATGGAGATCAACAAGGTAACTGTCATAGGATCCGGAATAATGGGGCATGGGATAGCAGAAGTCATAGCTCTTGCTGGCATTGACGTCAACATCGAAGATATTTCAAACGAGGTTCTGGACAAGGCGAAGGCTTCCATAAATTCCAGTCTGGACAGGTTAGTCAGTTCTGGGAAATTGAAAAATAAGGATGAAGTTTTATCGCGTATTCACTATTTCACGGATATACCTTCATCTGTGAAAGATGCGGACCTGGTAATAGAGGCCGTTCCGGAAGTATTGGATATAAAGAAGAGTGTTTTCGACCAGCTGGACAAGAGCACAAAGGACAGCGCCATACTTGCCACAAACACATCCAACATCAGGCTCACAGAGATCGCGGAGGGAATAAAGAAAAAGGGCAAGGTTGTCGGCATGCACTTCTTCAACCCACCGGTTGTGCTAAAGCTGGTTGAGGTCATAAGATCTCAGTACACTGAAGATGAAGTATTCGAAACGGTTTACGAATTCTCGAAGAGGATTGGAAAGACACCTATAAAGGTCTACAAGGACACCCCGGGTTTTGTGGTTAACAGGATAAACGCTCCGGAATCACTGTACTTTTGCCTGGTGATAGATAATAATCTGGCGAAGCCGGAGGAGGTTGACAGATTCGCACGATCACAGGGACTGCCCATGGGACCGTACGAGCTTATGGACTACGTCGGCATAGATACCGTCTATCATTCTCTACAGTACTACGCAAAGGAGCTATCTCCAGATTATTCTAAGTGCCAAGTGTACACGAAGCTCTTCAATGAGAAGAAGCTTGGGCTGAAGACCGGCGAAGGTTTCTACAAATGGGTGAATGGTAAGGCGCAGATACCTGAGGCAAAGCCCACAAAGGCCGTGGAGCTTATGGACATCTTCGCTCTGGAGATAAACGAGGCGGTGAAGATAATAGAGGACGGTGTTGCCTCGCCCGATGATATAGAGACGGGTGTAAAGCTCGGAATGAACAGACCATTCGGCCCGATAACTGTGGCAAAGGGCTTAACCAATGCTGAGGTAAAGGCTAAGCTGGAGGCACTCTACCAGAAATTCAGCGTGGAGGTCTTCAAACCGGCGAAGTCCATAGCTGAGGGGAAGCTCAAGACGGTTATATCGATGCAGGTAGCGCTCTCCAAGGCCGAAGAGAAGAAGGAGGCAGCATCAGCATACATTTCATCCAGCGATCCAGTAATAATGGAGACGAAGGGCAGGATCGCCATACTTCGTATAAATAATACGAAGAATAATCTGATAAATGCAGCGGTAATGGATGGTCTCGAGAAGGCCCTTACGGATCTTTGGAACAACCGTGAGATATCTGTTATCGTATTGACTGGAAATGGCCCGGTCTTCTCAGCTGGAGCACAGCTGGACTCGTTCTTCAGCAGCACCTTTGACTTCATGGAGTTCTCCAGGCGTGGAGAGCGTGTTTTTAAACTGCTAAGTGAGATACCGAAGGTTACAATAGCCGAGTTGAAGGGCTACACACTCGGCGGAGGATTCGAGATGGCACTCGCCTGTGATATAAGGGTTGCCACCGAGGATGTGCAGATAGGGTTCCCAGAGGTTACACTTGGCCTTGTTCCCGGATGGGGTGGCACACAGAGGCTCTCACGTACAGCTGGACAGTCCAGAGCTGCTTACTATATACTCACAGGTGAGAGGTTCACAGGCAAAGAGGCTTATGAGATGGGCATCGTCGCGAAGATATTCAGCAAGGACACAATCGACTCGGAGACGCTGAACCTGGCTCAGAACATAGCTGATAAGGTTGCACCAATATCTGCTGCACTGGCTAAGAGGCTTGTTCTCAGGAGCACGAACACATCCCTGGATGATGGGCTGGAGATGGAAGCCATATCGATGGGCCTGCTCTACGGTACAGAGGATCTCAAGGAGGGCATCTCGGCATTCCTGGGTAAGAGAAAACCAAATTATCAGGGTAAATGATCATTTCTTGATCATTTCCCTCAGAACCTTTTTATCTATCTTTCCTGTGCTTGTTTTTGCGAATTCTTTTATATTTATGAAATCGTCCGGTATCCAGAACTTTGCTATCCTTCCGGCGTTTACCATCTCGATGAGATGCTTTCTTATCTCATCTGGCTTGGCCGTGCCGGTGTAGAACGCCACTGGCCTCTCTCCCCACTTTTCGTCAGGCCTTCCCACTACGGCGTTCTCGACAACGCCTGAGCATGAGCTTATGGCATCCTCAAGGACCAGCGATGGTATGAACTCTCCGCCCGATTTTACTGCATCCTTCTCCCTGTCAACGATGCGTATGTAGCCGTACTCATCCATCACCGCGAGATCACCGGTGTGCATCCAGTCGCCACGCCACAGAGCCTCTGTCCCTTCTTTGTTCTTCACGTAAACGCTGGTGAGCCATGGAGCCCGAACAACGATCTCGCCTATAGTCTTCTCATCCTTGGGCACATCGTTCATCTTGTCATCTACGACCCTGAGCTGCACCAGGGGTATCGGAATCCCGGTTTTGAGCCTGAATTTTTTCTTCTCGGATTCTGGCATCGCTTTTACCCTCTCGTTGTACGTCGCAAGCGTGAGTATCGGAGCGGTCTCAGACAATCCGTATCCCGATATGGCAGTTATTCCGAGCTTCTCAGCCGCGTTTGCTAAGCCTTCTGGCAGGGCTCCGCCTCCGACTATCGCCTTTATTCCGCGTCCTGCGATCTTCTTCACATTCGGATTTGTAACTATGAGATACAGTATCGAAGGGACCATAGCTATTACGCTTACGTTGTATTTATCGATGAGATCGATTATGTGATCAAAGTCGTACCTGCCAGGAAGCACGTAGCGTCTACCTGACATTATGCTCATGTATGGTACACCCCAGGCATGCACATGGAACATCGGCACAAGCGGCATTATCACATCGCGAGACGTAAGGTTGATAGGATCGTCGGCGAGCGCCAGTCCGGATGATATGGAGTGCAGTACGATCTGCCTGTGCGTGAACTGCACCCCTTTTGGTATGCCTGTCGTTCCAGATGTATAGAACGTGGTTGCTAGATCGTTCTCTGACAGCTGGGGTAGTTCTATGTCAGAATAGGATTCCTTCATCAGATCATCGTACACATATTTTGGTGACAGGGAGTCCGGAATCTGCCCTGTCTCGGAGTAGACGATCCATCCCTTTATGAAGTAGAAAGCTTCTCTGTTCTTCGATAGTATCGGTACAAACTCATCCCTCACTATCACGTACTTATCCTCAGCATGATCCATTGTATAGTATATGAGATCCTGCGGGTAACGGACGTTCACTGTATGGAGAACTGCATCGACCATTGGAACGGCGAAGTAGGCCTCTAGATATACGTAAGTGTCCCAGTCTATAACGGCAACTCTATCGCCCTTCTTTACGCCGATTGATATCAGAGCTTTGGCAAGTGTGTTCACCCTTTTGGAGAAATCTTTGAAGGTGAACTCCCTTTTGCCGGTGTAGTTTATTATCTGATCAGGGTTGGATGACACTCCACTCTGCAACAGCTTATCTATGGTCAACTCATATTTGTATTCCATATCTTTATATTGTTTATATCCATAATATATTTTCTGTGGGCGAATGTAGGAAAGATAAACCTCTTAGGGATTAAAAAATTAAATATTTTATTTTGCAGAGCCTATTGAGAAGCATGATCATAAACTTTTATCCCTTATGGAAATACAGGTTGGATGTTTGATGGAGAAGACCTGAAGAAGATTTTCGCAATGGATGGCTTCCTTCGAAATATAGAGTTCGAAGTGTCGTATATTTCCGAAGGTTCAATAGAAATAAAGGTCCCGCTGAAGGAAAATCTGATGCGTGTGGGCGATATAATGAACGGCGGCGCAATAATGGCGATCTCCGATGCGATCGGAGGTCTCACAGTAATGACGTATGGATCCGTCATAAATCAGGTCACCGTGAATTTCAACACCGAATTCATAAGGCCAATCGGTACTGGCCCGGTAATATTCAGAAGCAGCATGGTCAGGATAGGAAAGAACATTGCCTATGTGGATGTTGCTGCCATAGATGGAAATGGCCAGCTGTGTTCAAAATCCATGGGAACATATTATATCTACAGATAAAGCAAGTTTGATCGATTTATTGTTGATTCATATGTTGGCTAGCAATACGAAGATGTAAGATATAGCAGTCTGGATCGGAGATGATATTGCCTGAAATACTGTTTTTGCTATATGGGTGATATCAGCATCTAGGCAGTTCTAAATTTTTCGTTCCTTCATGATCGGAAGCATTTGAGGTTTTAGTCCTTTCCAGTATTTCGAATGATTAAGGGTGCAAAGTTTTTAGTTGCGAAGAATCTAAGGAAATCTTCTTGTAATTAGGAAAAAATGCAATAAAAATCAACTAAGTAAAAAAATAGAGTTTAAATTATTCCGCCCTTCTCACCCAGCACAGCCTGAGATATGACGCTGTTCTCCCAGGAATCTTCTCCGAAATACACAGCCATGGCCATGGCATCCCTGTAATACTTCTCTATCCCGAAGTCATGGATGTATCCATAACCGCCATGTATCTGCAGCGAACTCCTGCTGGCTGTCAGCGCTATCTCCCTTGCCTTGATCTTGCACAAAGCCTTTGCGTATTCACTCTGATTTCCATATAGGTAGAAGCGAATAAGATCTATCTCAGTCTTGGCACTCACTATCTCATCAAATATTGGCGTGTAGTCCTTCAGCGGGCGATCAAAGGCATTTCTCACTTTTGAATAGTCTGCGGCCTTTATCATTGTGCCATCCGCTATACCTAGAAATATTGCTGCTACCTCTCCGTCTGAGTTCTTCAGCTCCATCCTCAGTTTCTCCTCAGAACCGACCTTTTCGTATGTGGAGGAATCAAAATCAACATCCGAGAGATCCATGCCCCGCAGCCCGAGATGGCTTTTGCTTACGGCATGCATTCCCGAATCTATGGCATAGATACTGCTTCCATCGCTGGCAATGATGGAGGATGCCGTTCCGTTTATGACATTCGTGATCTTCCCTGTGAGCTTGCCGCCGGTGACCGTGAGCGCCGCAGATTTGCCTCTCAGATAGTATGGGGATAGATCAACTGTGACATCGATACTTCCGGACAAGATGTTGGCCTTCTTATCGCTGTCAGGATTCAGCTTAAGATAGAGGTTCGTTAGAAATATCCACATTGAAACTGATGGTGAGGCCTTTGCTGTTTCCTCCAGAATTATCATGTATCCGTTCTCATCCAGCCCGGCGCCTCCCTTCTCTGCTGGAAGCGTTGCCCCTATGAAACCCTGCCCGGCGATCTTTTCCTTTAGCGAACGCTGAATTCCGTTGATCTCTATGTCCTTCGATACAGGTTCGATCTCCTTTGCAGCGAATTCTTTCACCGTATTTCTCAGTATTTCGTACTCCTCCATCATTGGCTATCACCCACCTTCAACATCCTCGCGATGACAAGTTTTTCAATCTCGCTGGTACCTTCCCATATCTCCATGATCTTTGCGTCCCTGAACGATCTTTCTATGTTGGACGAGAGGCCATCTATACCCGTTATCTCCATTGCCTTTCTTGATACGTAAACTGCAGTTTCAGCTGCGTATGCCTTTGCCATGCTGGTCACGGCTGGGTTTGGATTGAAGTTGAATATGAAGGACGCCGCCTCATAGGTCAGCAGCTTCGCAGCTTCTATGCGTGTCGCCATGTCAGCAATAGCGAACTGGACACGTTCTGGCTGGGACGTTATCGGGCCATCTTTCTGGAGTATGCCAACGGCTCTTTCAAGGATGCCCTCCGCTATGCCTAGGGCCTGTGCCGCAACGTAGGCCCTGCTTATATCGAAGAAAGTCATTATGTAATAGAAGCCCCTGCCTGGCTCGCCGACTAAATTTTCAGCAGGTACCTTAACATTTTCAAGCGTCAGTTCTGCGGTGTCCGTTGCCCTTACGCCCAGCTTCCCATGTATCTTGTTAGATTTGAAACCATCGAAGTTCCTCTCCACTATGAATACGCTCATGCCCTGGTGTTTCTTCTTTTCCACGGATGTTCTTGCCAGAAGCACGAAGAAGTCTGCTATATCTCCGTTTGTTATGAACATCTTCGATCCGTTCAGTACGTAGTGATCCCCTTCCTTGACTGCTGTTGTCTTTATGTTTGCAACATCACTCCCACCACCTGGCTCCGTCACGGCAAGCCCCATCTTGGCTTGCCCTGAAAAAACCTTGCTCAGATACTTCTTCTTCTGGTCATCGTTTCCGAAGAGGGCTATAACTTCGTTTCCAAAAAAAGGTACGAGCATTGATATGCCCATTCCAGCATCGTATTTGCAGAACGTCTCCGTTGCAACAAGTATGTTCCAGGGATTCGAGTAATCGAAGACGCCCTCGCTGATCATCCTCCTTACGACCTCTTCAGGGTATTTCTCCTGGAGATCGTACTTGGATGCAGCCTCTTCCGTGAATTCCCTCCGCGCAAACTCCTCTACCTTCTTCCTGAACTCCTTCTGAGCCTCATCAAATTCGAAATTCATATCAATACCTCTCAAACACAACGGAATAGCCCTGGCCTCCTCCCACACAGAGCGTGGCCACACCGTAATCCTTCTTCTTCTCATTCATTATGCGTGCAAGCGTACCAGCTATCCTTGCACCTGTGGCTCCAAGAGGATGGCCTATTGCAATGGCCCCGCCATGAACGTTGACACGATCCTCCTCAATGCCAAGCTCCTTCATGGCGTTGAGGACCACAACGGCGAAAGCTTCGTTTATCTCCCACAGGTCTATATCCGACACATCCATCTTTGCCTTCGCCAGTGCATTCTTCGTAGCAGGTACTGGGCCTTCACCCATTATTGAAGGATCGACGCCTGCCCAGCCAAAGGAAACGATGCGTGCCATTGGTTTCAATCCGTATTCCTTGACCTTCTTCTCCGACATCAGAAGCGTAAGCGATGCACCAGCATTCAGTGGCGAGGAATTTCCCGCAGTGATTACGCCATCATCCTTGAACGCAGGTTTCAGCTTCTTCATGTCTTCCAGCGATGTGTTCTTCCTTATGCTCTGGTCAGTATCAATAACCTTTTCCTCGCCGTTTATCTCAACCTCAACTGGTACGATCTCTCCCTTGAAGTATCCATCGTCCAAAGCCTTTGAAGCAAGCTGATGGCTTCTCAGGGAGTATCTGTCCATTTCATCTCTAGTGATGCCTCTCAGTGCAGCCAGTTTTTCCGCCGTCAAACCCATGGAGTATCCCGTATTCATGTCCCAGTGCATGTATTCCGGTCTCACCATAAGCTTTATATTGGGCTTTAAGAATGGGCTGTTTCCCATTGGAACGTGCGTCATGTGTTCGTAGCCACCTGCCATAACTATATCGGAGTTGCCCGTCATTATCTCCATGGCACCGATGGTTATTGCGTTAAGAGAGGAAGAGCATGCCCTGTCAAGTGCCATTCCAGGGACGTTTTCTGGAAGATTTGCCAGGAGTATAGGGTGCCTTCCACCATAAGTCCAGTTCTCGTCCATCTGCAGGGCACAGCCTGTTATCACATCATTTATCTCCTCTGGCTTTATTCCTGTCTCATCTATAACGACGTTTATCAGCTTTGCCATGGCTTCATCCATCCGGATAGAGTTGAACACGTCCCTCTCTGGATCGTTCGGCCTAGATCTGGAAAACGCCGTCCTTTTGAAGTCAACGAGATATACTTTTTCGCTGTTCATTTCACATCGATATGAATAAGTTGAAGAACTGATATAAATTTATTCTGACAATATTTATATTTATTCATAATGACATAGAAAAATAATTATATATATCAGCTTCTGCAAGGCTATTTTACATGGATCACATCGAACGGATCTGGCATATCGAAGATAAGATTAGGACAAAGGTCATATATATGTTCATGATACTAGCAAAGCTGAAAGTGCGCAAATGGGATGTTTAAAAATTCAGCATCATGGTTGAGGCCTTCTTTTCATTGAAGGCGGTTGGTGTTGCTTTTTATGAATTTATCATTCGCGGGCTTTAGTCGAATGGTTGGAATAAGTATGTCGAAATTCGAAGAATGCAATATAAAGGAAGATCTGAAATCGGATCTCAAGAGGATGGGTTTTGTTGATATGACGGCTGTGCAGGAAAGAACAATTGAACCTGCACTCGCAGGCAGGGATCTTATAATAAGATCCAAGACGGGATCTGGAAAAACGGCAGCCTATCTTGTGCCTATAATAAATAATATATCCCTGGGAAGGAAACCCAGTGCACTGATCGTGCTTCCAACGAGGGAGCTGGCATTGCAGGTCCATGGAGTTGCAGAAAAGCTTGGACATAGCTCTAGAATAAGATCCACTGTCATATACGGTGGCGCCTCAATGTCAAGGCAGATTGAACTGCTGGATCGTGGGACAGATATAATAGTTGGCACCCCAGGCAGGATACTGGATCTGCATGAAAGAGGCTTTTTGAATCTTTCTGCGGTAAAGTACTTCGTTCTGGATGAAGCCGATGTCATGCTTGACATGGGTTTTATCGATGATATAAAGAGAATGATGTCCCTGCTGAGAGAGGACAAGCAGACGTTCATCCTCTCGGCAACCATGCCGGAGGAGATCATAGATATGGCAAACGACTTCATGCGAGATCCGGAGACTATAATAGTGGGATCGGATGAGGTCACGGTCAAGGAAATATACCACTACTATGCAATATCAAAGAGAAACAGGAAACTTCATGTGCTGCAGACGTACCTTAAAACCTACGGCCCGCAGAAGACCATCATATTCTCCAGGACAAAGGTCGGCACGAAGATGGTCTGTGATTTTCTCCTGAACATGGGATACAACGCCGTCATGATAAACGGAGATATGAGCCAGAGCCAGAGGGAAAGGGCAATGTACCTTTTCAGGAACAGAGCGGACTATCTGGTTGCCACGAACGTTGCGGCCCGTGGCATAGATATAAGGGATGTTACGGACATAATCAACTTCGATCTGCCTGACGATCCAAAGGTGTATGTGCACAGGGTCGGAAGGACAGCACGTCTCGGATCTGAGGGAAGGGCCTTCAGCATAGTGGAGGAGGGCCAGAGAGACGCAGTGTACCAGATTGAACATATGGCCCGCGTTAGCCTGAAGCAGATAAAGCTCCAGGAATAAGCTTTTTTTTGAAAAACATACTATTAATGTTAGTAAAAAATTAATAAATCTTCATGCTACACATACGATCTGTATGCAGTTGCTTGACGATATCCGAGGTTTTATGAATACATTCAGCGAAACTATGTTCATGGACGTTATAAATTATTCACTCACAAGGGACAGGTATGATTCTGTGTTTCTTCAAAGGCAAAATTATAGGGATCTTGGCCAGCTGAAAGAAATACTCACGAACGATGATGGGATAAAAATAAAATTCGATGGCTATGATTTGAAGATACAGGGCACAGCAGATGGCACGATAAAATTCACGTGGACTGATGGTCCAGAAATTCCGGTAACTGACCCTGAGTTCGTAAAACCACGATTGGATAATGGAGTATACGAATTTGGGGATTACAGACTGCTGATCGAAAAGGACGGTTTTTCAATAAGAGATGTTGAGGGAACGATACTGCATCGTGAGTTCTTTCCATCATTCGGAGAAAACATAACACATGCATTCGAGCTGAATCAGGGAGATATAATAGCCGGCTTGGGAGAAAAGGCTGCACCCATCAACATGATTGGGCATGTGTTCAGACTATGGAATCATGATGCAAACGGATCTTATGGGCCAGACAGCGATCCGCTCTATGTCAACGTGCCAATTATGCTTCACGGTCATGCCGGTAGGTTTATCCTGATATTATACGTTAACGCTGGCGATGCTACAGTGGATGTTGGATATTCGGACGAACATAGGGTATCTTCATCTTTCAAATCGAAACCTCTTGCTTACTATGTAATCACAGGAAATCTTGACACTATATACGAGAAGCTTTCACTGATAACTGGAAAGCCACAAAAGCCTCCCTACTGGGCTTTCGAGTTTCAACAGTCAAGATACAGCTATATGGATACAAAGGAGGTGAGGGATCTGGTAGACGGATTTGCATCTAGAGGAATACCACTGGGTGCGGTTTATCTAGATATAGATTACATGGACAGATTCAAGATGTTCACGTTCGACCCTCAGAGATTCGGTGACGTTAAACAGCTCACAGAGTATATGGAACAGAAGGGGGTAAAGCTCATAACAATAATGGAACCAAGCATAAAAATGGAGCATGGTTTCGATCTCTATGAGGAAGGCCTGAAGGGCGGATATTTTGTCAAATATCCTGATGGAAACGTCATGTATGCACCGGTCTGGCCGGAGATGGCTGCTTTTCCCGATTTCACCGATGAGAAAGCGAGGGAGTGGTATGCCTCTAAATACGATTTTATGCGATCCATGGGCGTCTCCGGATTCTGGCATGATATGAATGAACCGGCCATATTCGTGGGATGGGGCGATAACACCATGCCCAGATCCGCCGTGCATCGGATTGGCCGCCATGAGGAGGTGCACAACCTTTACGGATACTACATGGACAAGGCTGCCTACGATCATCTGTCCAAAGTTGAGAGGCCCTTCATACTCTCACGATCAGGATGGGCTGGTATAAGCAGATACGGATGGATATGGACAGGGGATACGGAAACCTCGTGGAAGGAACTGAAGCAGAACATCATCACAATAATGCACATGTCAATGTCGGGAATAACGCTGACAGGATGTGATATAGGCGGTTTCACCGGTTCTCCAACACCTGAACTTTTCATAAGGTGGCTGCAGGCGTCACTGTTTTTCCCTCTCTACAGGGTTCATTCAGATAAGAAATCAAAGAGGAGGGAGCCATGGGCCTTTGGGAGTCATGAAAAGGAGATAATAGAGATAATAAGGTTGAGGCATTCCTTTGTGCCACACATTTACAGCGAAGCGATATCATCATCCATAACGGGTCTTCCACTTGTAAGGCCTGTCTTCTGGGCAGATCCAAGTAGGAACGATCTAATGTCCGTGGATGATGAATATACGTTCGGTGGCAGCATCCTGATTGCGCCAATAGTGGAGGAACACGCCGTCATCAGGAGGATAATACTTCCATCTGGCCGCTGGTACAATATCAGTGATGACAGGATTGTTGAAGGAAGCCTCAGCATAAACGTTGATCTTTCGACAGTTCCGATATTCGTCAGAGAAGGATCGGCGATACTCAGGGAGAATGATGGCATTGAACTGCATTTATATCTTGCTAATGAAAGGAGAAAAAGCATACTGTACATCAGTGACGGAAATGATGACATAAAGGTTGAGGTTGAATTCGACAGTAAAAGCGTTGATATCAATCCTCAGAAAGTGCCGAAAATAAAGGCCATCGTGATGCACGGTTTCAGGGAAGATGAATTGATCCTCAATGGAGAACCGATAAAAACAAGCGATGGCATAATAAGGTTGAAGTGAAATACTCTTCTCATTTTTAATCCCTATTTTGAGCGTCTGTATTCCTATAGAATTTTTTAATGGATCTAGATACAAATTGGAATCGGTCCGTGTAGGCATCTGTTATATTATTTATAACAATTAATAAAATATGAGCCATGATATGGTAATGAAAAATTCCCTTGTATATCATTGTATAACAAAAGTATACATCAAATAAAATTTAAATATAGCTATGATCATATGTTATCGATGAACAATAGGTATGTTATTGCTGGTATTCTATTGATTATACCGTTTATCGCGTATTTCGCGATGCCAACGTATGATCGCGTAAATCCGCAGATTGGCGGTCTGACATTTTTCTACTGGTACCAGACTCTGTGGCTTGGAATCTCGGCTCTGCTCTTTGGAATAGCGGCATACATCATTGACAAGGAGGCGAAGCAATGAACGGAACCTATGTAGAGATAACGGTCTTCCTTGTGTTCTTCGTCCTATTCGTACTCATAGGCTTTCTGGCCAAGAACTTCAGAAGGGGGAATCTGAACCAGTTGCCTGAATGGGCTCTCGGTGGCAGAAGGCTCGGTACCTTCCTGGTCTGGTTCCTTGTGGGTGCAGATCTGTATACTGCCTATACCTTTATAGCGGTGCCCTCCTCCATGTATGCCGTGGGCTCGATCTACTTCTTCGCCGTTCCTTACGTATCGTTGGCTTTCGCAATAGCTATGATCACCATGCCGAAGCTCTGGACGCTTTCGAAGAAGAGAGGATATGTGACTGCGGGAGATTTCGTCAGTGATAGGTTCAACAGCAATGCACTCGCAATGATAATAGCGCTTACCGGCATAGTCGCTGAACTGCCCTATATAGCGCTCCAGATAGTTGGCATGAGGGCGATCCTCACGGGCATGCTAACGCCGCTCGGGGGTAACGTGGATCTCGCTAGCAACATAGCCCTGGTTCTTGCAATATTGGTTCTCATTGGCTTCACATATACCAGTGGTTTGAGAGGCACATCCCTGACAGCCGTGATGAAGGACGCGATAATATTCACAACAGTCATCGTTGTTATAGTGACGGTATTCGTGGCGTACCATTCTGCGCTGCATGAAGCTTTCACCGTAAAGCCGGTATATGCCGATCTGCCGCCAAAATTTTATAACGCATATTGGACGCTGTTCCTCATGAGCGCTGCCGCCCTTTACCTGTATCCGCATGCGATCAATGGAAGTCTGAGTTCAATGTCGGCCCAAAAATTGAGGTTGAGCACCGCACTGCTCCCGATATATGGCATAGGGCTTGCATTCCTGGCGCTTTTCGGCGTCATAATATACGGTGTCCCGGCTGCTGAGCATGTTCTTAAGATAACATACGCGAACAACGGCGCTATGGTAGTGCCAACCCTCATAGCCACTGTAACGCCATCGTGGTTCACGGGGTTTGCATTCCTGGGTATATTCATAGGCGGTCTTGTTCCAGCGGCCATAATGTCCATGTCGCAGGCGACGCTGCTGACAAGGAACGTGATAAAATATCTCGGAAGGGAGCTTGAGGAGAAGCGAGAAACATTCATAGCGAAGGTATCTATGATCTTCTTCCAGCTCCTTGCGCTTGCCTTCGTATTCATCGTCCCGGAGACTTATTCCATAAGTCTTCAGCTCATAGGCGGAATAATAATACTTCAGACACTGCCGGCGGTATTCCTAGGCATGTACGTGAAGCGCCTTGAGAAATATGCAGTTGCTGCGGGCTGGCTCGCCGGGATAGTAGCAGGTATTTACTTCGAGGTGTACTCAAACTTTGTGTACTTCAAGTACAGCATAATTAAGACCACTTTGATGCCATCTTCGCTTGGGTTTATATTCGTAGGATTCACCGCACTCGTGATAAACCTGATAGTTGTCGGAGTGGTTGAAGCGGTTGTCTACGCACTGCATAGGCAGCCCAAAAACTTGCCGGAGTATATCTGAAGAATTTTAAAAATTTTATAATTTATTATACAATTTTCTTACTATTTCCAGCGTTTCAAGGCCCTTATTTATTCCAACGTTGTAGCTCGGTTTTCTTATCTGTTCAGCCTTTTTCTTGACATCTTCATATCTGGCCAGGCCGAGGTATGGTATGGCTGTTTCAAGTATTCTGCTGGTGTATCCTGTGCCCTCAAACGCATGCTCCATCAGTGCAACTATTCTGTCTATGTTGGAGAAGAAGAAATCTCTTCCCTTCGGATTTGCAGGCATGTTGCTGAACACATACAGCATGTCCTGTTTTCTTATAGTTCCTTTATCGATCAGTTCGAAGACGCTTTTCAGGTCAGATGGGCTGCACCAGCCCATGGCAGCTATGATCCTGACGCGTATTTCATCGTCTGTGTACTTGTCCGCAGCGCTGGCAAGCTCGGAGATGCCGTATGCCTTGGCCGCCGCTATAGACTTTGCCAATGCAAGATCAGGATCCTCTGCGAGTGTTGAGAATTTGCGTGCCAAATCAGAAGCAAAGTGATCATCGACCATCGCCAGATCCTGCGTAACGATGCCCCTTATCTTCGAGATCTTATCATCCTCGCCCTTCTGCTTGTCGCCAAGCGCAACCACCTGCCTGCTGAGGTAAGAAGCTGCTGTTTCTCTGATCCTGTTCGAATCAGGCTTAAGCAGATAGAGGCCGGTGAGCTGTGAGGCTATTTCCTCGACGATCAAATGATCGGAATCCTCGAAGAAGCCCTTGATTCTTGCAAGGTAATCATCCACGGACACCCTTCCAGAGATCAGGAAAGCATAGAGATCACTTATCAAGCCCCATCTGTCAAGGTTGCTGAGCTTGGAATAATTCTTCATCACAGTTTCGAACGATTCTCCATCGTAGGATACCCTGTAGAAGCCGCTGCTGTTGACATTGACCTTCACCATGTCCTCTATTTCAGCGCTTTCCTCCATGAGCATGGCTTTCTTTCCAGACTTGGTCATAACAGTCAACGGTATTGGCCATTTTCCTTGTCCTCTTGTTCCGTCAAGGAAGAACTGTTCCTGCGTCAGCCTGAATTTGTTTCCACTTTTCACCACTGAGACTACAGGATATCCCGGATTCTTTATCCAGTACTCCATGACGCGTTTCACAGGCTTCCCGGAAACATCCTCTATTGCAGTCCAGAGATCGGATCCTTCCGCATTTCCGTATCTATGATCGTTGAGATACTTCGATATGCCCTTCCTGAACTCCTCGTAACCTGCATAATCCTCTATCATGCGGAGTATCGATGCACCCTTGCCGTAGCTGATCTCATCGAATATCTGCGAGATCTCATCGGGATCCTTGACATCAACCTCTATGGGATGCGTATTCTTCAGCGAATCGGATCTTAGCGCACCGCCTGTCTCGCTTCTTATGAAGTCGGCGAATACGTCCCACTGTTTGCTGAACGAATCAACCGTCTTGTACGACATGAAGGTGGCGAAACTCTCGTTCAGCCAAAGGTCGTTCCACCATTTCATCGTTACGAGATCGCCGAACCACTGGTGCGCTATCTCATGCGCTATCGTTATGGCAGCGTTCTGCTTCATTATGGATCCGGAGTTCTCTGTTGCCATGAGCGCAACTTCCCTGAACGTTATCGCGCCCCAGTTCTCCATCGCCCCTGCACCGAACTCTGGAACTGAGATAAGGTGCATCTTCGGGAGAGCGTATGGAATGCCGAAGTAGCTCTCGTAGAATTCAATGGATTTCCTTGCGATCTCAAGGGGATACTTCGATTTTATGTCCTTAAGCGAAACGAGTATGAGATCTATATCGCGGTATTTGTCGGTGGCATACTTGAATTTGCCCACACCAATGTACAGAAGGTACGTAGACATCTTCGGTGTGTCCTGGAATTCAACGATCTTCCTCTCGGACACCTCGATGCGCTTTGGAGGCATGTTCGATATGGCATCGTAATCCTTGTCGATCACTACTGTTATGGCGAAGACAGCCTTGTAGGCTGGATGATCGACGCAGGGAAATGCCATCCTTGCACCGTTTGACTCGAATTGCGTCGTGATCATGGTACCCTCCTTTGTCCTAGAAAGATAGAGTCCCATGAGTGTGTCACTGACCTTTGCATGAAAATCTATGTCTATGACATCCTTATCGTGAAAGCTGCCCTTTACTGTGACCGTATCTTGTCCAGTTTCGAACCTCATGGGCTGGCCGTTGCAGGTTACTTTGTCCACAGAGAGCCTGACCGCATCCAGCTTTATATCCTTCCAGTCTCCAGCCAGATGTATCCTCTCGTGGGAGGTATATGTGAAATCCTTCAGGTCGAAGTCGAATCGAATCTCATATTTTTCAATACCTGGATTCATAGAATTCCATTACAGCGTTTTATAAAAACCTATTTTCACAGCGTTATAAATAAATATATATGATACTTTCATAGCGATTTAATGACGAGGATAATTCACATCGATAGATCCGACTACCGGAGGGATCAGATCGTTGACGCCGTTGATGCACTGCGGTCTGGTGGGACGGTAGTATTTCCCACGGAGACCGTTTACGGCCTTGGAGCGCTTGCCAGTAATCCCGAGGCATGCAAGAAGATATTCATCGCAAAGGGAAGGCCGTCAGATAACCCGCTCATAGTGCACATATCATCGATGGAACAGTTCTTTAGCTATTCCGATCCTGATGATTCATACCCGATTGAAGGCCTCAATAAAGCATGGCCTGGCCCGCTCACTGTTGTGGTAAGAAAGGCCCAAGGCATATCTGATGTTGTCACAGCAGGGCTTCCAACGGTGGCTATACGTATGCCAGATGATCCAATTGCTCATGATCTTATAGAAATGGCAGGCCCAATAGCAGCTCCATCCGCGAATATATCAACAAGGCCAAGCATTACGGATTCTAGGGACGCCATAAGATTCCTCGACGGCAGGGTGGACGTTATAATAGATGCTGGACCCACCAGATTTGGCATCGAATCTACCATAATCGACATAACGAAGAGACCTGCAGAGCTCCTCAGGCCAGGTTCATATGCAATCGAAGATCTCGAGCCCGTGTTCGGGCCCATCGTCTATGGTGATGTAGCCAGGGGACTCGGAGAGGCTAAGATAGCCATAACTCCTGGAATGAAGTACAGGCACTATTCTCCATCTACAAAATTGATACTAGCCGAGACGAGGGAAGTTTTTAGGCAGATCCTTGATACTGTGGATGAAGATATGGTCGTGCTCGCCACGGAGGAGATGGTGGATGGCCATAAAAAGGCGATCATAATAGGCACAGACAGAGACCTGTACAGCGTTGCGCACAACCTATTTTCCTCGTTCATAGCGCTGGATGATATGCATGTTGATCTTGCCCTGATACATCCGTTTGAAGAACGCGGCATCGGATTTGCACTGATGAACAGGATAAGAAAAGCATCGTACAGAACGGTGAAGAGCAGGGAGGATTTCCTCGATCTGTTGGGGAGCATCAGAGAAAAGGTAAATTAACGATGACCTGATGTGAGTCTTATGCCTAGGGTTGCGGTTATAATGGGCAGTTCAAGCGACTACGAGACCATGAAGCCCGCTGTGGATTTCCTCAGATCCATGCACATAGATGTTGTGCTCAAGATTGTCTCAGCGCACAGGACACCTGAATATATGTTTCAGTTCGCGTCCAGCGCCAGAGATCAAGGCATAGAGGTTATAATTGCTGGGGCAGGCGGTGCAGCGCATCTTCCGGGTATGGTTGCATCGATGACAACGCTGCCTGTTATAGGCGTCCCTGTTCCGAGCAGGAATTTAAATGGGCTGGATTCGCTTCTTTCCATAGTGCAGATGCCATCCGGAATACCTGTTGCCACGGTCGCGATAGGGAATTCGAAAAATGCCGCCATACTGGCATGCAGGATACTCTCCATAAAGTATCCTGAGATCGAGAAAGCCATTAAGAAGTACATGGATGACGAGCGAGACAGGGTGCTTAACGAAAAGCTTGAATGATCGTGATACCAGATGTTGGAAGAGGAACTTGCAAGAAAGATTGAGAGATACTTCAGCATAGAGGAAGAGGCCCTAAAGAAGATAAGGATATCCCCTGCCGAGGGATCTTTCCTCAGGAAGATAGCGGAGGACAATATGCAGATGATACTGAGCTATTATTCTGATGCAAAGCACTTCTATGCCAAGGGTGATCTCATAAATGCATTTGCCGCCCTGAACTATTCATACGGTTGGATAGACGCTGGCGTTCGCCTAGGAATATTTGATGGCGCTGGGGACCACAGGTTGTTCACACTATACGAATGATGGCTGGATTGCAGATAAAGCCGGATTCGCCCTGATCGATTTCGGGCGTTGCGATCTGACAGGCAAAATATAAATATATGAATAAATTATTAAGATTAAGAAACATGAAAAGACAACAGAATGACAGAAGGGATTTTCACGAAAGGCGTGAATTTCCAAAAAGAGAGAAGAAATTGGATATGAGAAGGAGCGAGGAGTTTGGTTACATGCTTGGAAAGGCGGTTGAGAGTCTTCCGGATAGCGTTCGCGGCGCGATTAGGGGTTCGATCTATTCGTTGGCTTCCAAGAAGGGCATAAAGGAGGCAAAAGAATTCATAGGAAAGAAGTATCAGGAAGGCGTTATAGATTATGACACCCAGAAGAAGCTTATAAACCTGATATACGATTATAGCAAGTACAGATGATAAATGTTCTCGAAAACCTCAGCATTTTTAAAGTTGGATCATCGGCATTCCATTGCATAATGCATGAACTGAATTTTAAAACACCGCTTACAACATTCTGACAATGGATGCCATCAGGGAAATGGCGAATGGTACGGTCATATTGTCGTCCAGAGGGTATCCGGAAACGGCTTCGACTATCGATCCCAGCGCTGCATAGTCTATACCGAGAAATCCAATAAGTAGAAAACCGAAAGCAGCTGAAACCGCAAAAAGTGAAAGCGTGCCAGCCACGCTTTTCTTTCTGTTTATGAATAGTTTCGGGCTCTTCACATTTACGCCGACGATGGTTGCTATTGAATCGCCTATAGATATTATGAAAACTATGAGCATTATCAGATAAAGGCCGTCATGCATGCTGTACGCCAGAAGGATCCCTGACGCAAACCACATAGATCCTATCCCCAGCTTGGTGTGGCTCCTCTCCAGGTTCTGCAGAAATTTTCCTATCATGAGATCCGGCCTTGCAGAGAAGAAGTTTCCGATCGCATAGAGCAATAGAGATCCGAATGTGACAAGTATTCGTGAAATATCGACTCCATAGAAATAGAGAAGTCCTATTATTATGATCCCGGCGGCTATCTGCACGTAGTCCCTTCTGACCTCCTTTATCCTATCCTCACCCCTCGTGATCTCGTTTGCCTTGACATACTGCCTCTCCCTTGAATCGAAGATCATTACCACGATCATTCCTGTGCTTATTGCAGCATCGATGGCCATCCACTGGCTTCCGTCACCGAAGAAAATATAGGATAGGAGTGTGAAGGCGAACAGGAAGACGAACGGATAATAGAACTTCTTCGTGTAGAGATATGTTCCGGATATAATGGAAAAGACGAATATGGGTATGACCAGGTAGCTGGAAAATCCTATCACAAGGATCGGAACAACTGCCAATGAGATCGCATATTTCAACTTGAAATCATCAGGATCGATCAGAAATGAAATGACAGCTCCGGCAATTCCGATCGAAGCCTCTATGTATCCGGCCAGCACTGGCTTCACCCTGCAGGGCATCTCACCCAGCTGGATGCCTGCTACGAATCTATCACCTGACCGTATTTAAATATTGTTCATATTACGGCACATAACAAGACGGCGATTGCCGTAATTCGGTGTGTCACTGCCTCATCGTGAAGAACAGCATTATGAATGATACCAACCCAAGTGAATTCACGGCTATGAGCGGAACGGCTATCCTGTATCCCGCGAAATGGGAAAAATCATAGTAAAAATACGCGGACAGTATGGACTGAACTAGGAACAGCGATGAAAAGGCTATCATGGGAGCAACGAATTTGCCTCCGGCCTTTCTCACTATGCCTATGTAGAAATAAAGTATTATGCCAAGGAATACGGCTTCCAACGCGACAATTATGATGTTGGTCATCCAGAATATACCCATTACAGATCACCTTATTATAAAAAATATAAAAAAGTTAGTGAATTCAGACCTCGGAAAGTGGCTTTGGCGATCCTCCAAGTATGTTGAACACTTCATAGACTATCTGGTATTGGAACTGCCCCGTCTTCACGTTGAATCCCATGTTCTGGTACACGATTTCATAGGAAACGTTGATGTAATCGAACGTGGTGCTATTCTTCTGGAGCACGAACTGAACTGTGGCGTTGACGTAGGCCATGTCCCCCTTCACCGTTATCACTGGCGGATTCTCAGAGTAGAACCACACAGCTATCCAGGCACCAAAGAATTTGTCCCATGTGGTATTTATTGCGCTGTAGTTCCTGTAAGTGCCATTCAGCGATCCATTTATCCAGTGCAGCACAGCATCAGGAGCGTACTGCTGCATTACAAGCGTGAGATTCTCAATCGCTATATTGTTCCAGTGGCTGAAGGCCATGGCCTGGACCTGGTTGTACTCATCTTTCATCTCGTTCGTGGATATGTATCCCGTGCCGGTTATGTGCCAGACTTCATGCGTTATCATGTACATGCCGGATATGCGATAGTACGTGAGCGAATAGCTTATGTTCAGGTATTCGACGGTATTATTTTGGGCCGTTGGTGTAACTATGAACTGATTCTCTGAAGTGACAACGGCCGTCCTTCCACTGACCGATACGGTCGGGGGCGCAATGGTGTAGAACCACACTGCTGACCAGAGATTGAAGAACTTATCCCATGTGGATATTATGCTCGACACTCCGCTATATGTCCCGGTCAATGGGCCACCTATCCAGTCCAGAGTTGCGTTAGACGCGTATTCTGGCATTAGCAGGCTTGAATTCTCTATCGCTATGTAGTCCCAGTGTTCAAACGCTGCAGCTTCAACCTCCTGTGCCTGTACCTGCTGCGGTATCTGCGCTACGACACCGGTTCCGGTTATGTGCCATACTTCGCTGTATATGTAGTATGAAGTTCCAGACTTCATGAAGTTCAGCGTATACGAGACGTTGATGTAATCAACAGTGTTGTTAACGCCGTACGGTGTGAGAACAAACTGAACTGGCGCCGTCACCTGCGCGGTGTTTCCAGACACGGATGCCACAGGCGGGTTGACCGTGTAAAGCCAGACCGCAGACCATAGGCCGAAGAATTTATTCCATGTTGCATTTATTTTGCTTATCCCTGTGTATGTCCCACTGAGTGGGCCGCCTATCCACTTTAGCGTTGCATTTGGGAGATACTGGCTGGCCACAAGCGTCGTGTTTTCTATAGCAATGTAGTCCCAGTGTTCAAACGCTGCTCCCAGGACGGCGTTTGGCTTGAATCCATTTGCTGTGTTCACAGCGTTCTGATAGTTTGCGTTTGTCTTTGCGTTCGTATAATCGGCATAACCGAACGCGCCGGCAAAGACAACCACCAGAACGATTGAAACTATCAGAGCAACCATTACTGGTTTCATGGATAAAACATCTGCAACGGATATTAACCGATTTTTCAAGATTATATGCAAATCTATCGCAAATTATGCGCAAATCTAATTCTATGAGGGATCTGCCTGATGCCATTTATTGACAAAACGGTATGCCATCCATTGTCAGCTACTGTTATGTTGAAGCACCGAAGCTTTCTTATTCAACTGTACGTAGCCAATACCATCACGAGTCAGGATCTCAATGAGTCATGTCTGAACCAGCGTAATTTCTGAATCTACCTAACATTACTTTTTCAACTTCCACATAAGGGTTGTAGCTTTTTCTATTGTGAAAAGCCGTATATCATCTATCTGAAGATCGCAATTTTTCAGATTTGCCAAAACACCTGACTTAATTATAAAGATTGTATACTGTGCTGATCGTTGCGAATTCGGCCATAAATCAAAGTATCTTTGCAATTTTGTGATCTTCTCAGATGGTGCTTGGTTTGCACAACACCACAAATAATTACTATATTAAGAAACAATACTTGTCTATGAAGATCATTGCAAAGGGTAAAGTCAAGGATGTTTACGATGATGGAGATACGCTGGTTTTCAGGTTCTCGAACAGGATTTCTGTGTTCGATAAGATAATACCCACGGAGATAGAAAACAAAGGAGAATCTCTCTGCAGGACATCATCCTTCTGGTTCAGGTATATCGGAGAAAGGGGGATAAAGAACCACTTCATAGAGATGATTGATAACAGGACCATGCGCGTAAGAAAATACGATGTTCCGGAAAAAGTTTCTCCGGGATCATCCGGCTATGTGATACCTCTTGAATTCATAACGAGGCACTATGTTGCAGGTTCTCTATATGACAGGCTCAAAGCCGGGAGTACAAAGCCAGCGGACATAGGGTTAAATCATTTTCCGGATTACGGTGAGAAATTGCCATCACCGGTATTCGAGGTTACCACCAAGAGGGAAAAAACGGACAGGCTGCTTGACATTGACGAGGCGCTTGAGATATCCGGTCTCACAAGGGAAGAGTACGCTGAAATAAGGGAAACGATACTGAAGATAGACGAGATGATGGAACAGGAAGTGGGCAAGCGCGGCCTTATACACGCCGACGGAAAGAAGGAGGTTGCACTGGGTAAGGAAAGAGAGCCGATAATAGTGGATACATTCGGTACGGCTGATGAAGACCGATTCTGGGAGAAGAAGGAATACGATGCAGGGCGGATAGTTGAGCTGAGCAAGGAGATGGTGAGGCAGTATTACAGATCCACAGGATACCATGATCGCCTTTACGAGGCCAGATCCAGAGGCATGCCAGAGCCAGATATTCCCCCGCTGCCGGAGGACATGGCCAGAAAAGTTTCTGACCTGTACAAAACAATGTACGAACGCATAACTGGCCAGAAATGGTAATTTAAGGCCGCGGAGGAATATACCGATGGATCCCTTCAGGAAGGCCATCAAGGGTTATGATCACGATCGGATACCAGTCTGGTTTATGAGGCAGGCTGGAAGGTATCTTCCGTCCTATATGAAGTATAGGCAGAGGATGGGCATAGAGGAGATGATGTCATCGCCGGACGTCATAGTGGACGTAACGCATGATCCGGTTGATAGGATAGGTGTAGATGCTGCGATAATTTTCGCGGATATAACGACGCCGCTCAGTGGTATGGGGCTCAGGGTCAGGTTCCTAGATTCTGTGGGGCCAGTGGTTGAGAATAACATTGAGAAATCAGGTATTTCTGCGGTAGAGGAATTTGATCCATCTTCTTTCAGCCACCCTGTCCTGAAAGCAATATCGAAATACAGGGAGAGGTATGCGGATCCTCTGATAGGTTTCGCCGGCGGCCCTGTAACTCTCCTTTCTTATATAATATCAGATGGTGTGGACCGGGATCTTTTCAGGGTCAAGAGAATGATGATTACGGAGGAAAAGGCATATCAGGCTGTGATGACAAGACTCACAGATATGATCATTGAATTCGCCAGGATGCAGATAAGCGCTGGTGTTGATGCATTCCAGATCTTCGACAGCTGGGCAGGTTATCTCTCACCTGGCGAATACGAACATTTCGTGAAGCCCTACGTATATGACATCTTGCAGGAATTGTCAGGAAGCATTCCGACCATATACTTCAGCACGATGACCTCATCCTACGTTGCCGATATGGATCTACCGGCAGATTTCTATTCAATAGACTGGCGCATAGACATGAAAAGATTTTCGGCTGAAATCCCAGATGAAAAGGGAATCCAGGGCAATCTCGATCCAGCGATTGTCAACTACGATTACGCGCTGCATGAGGCATCGAAAATAGTGGAAGCCGCTTCTGGAAGAGATCGCTACATATTCAATACCGGGCATGGCCTGCTGCCAAGTACAGATCCAGAAAAGCTAAAACGGTTGGTTGAATACGTGCATAGCGTGAATCTATGAAATCTGCTCTTCTTCTGCTTTCCTATGGCAGCCCCGAGAGGATCGAGGATCTTGACGAGTATCTCAAAAACATATTCAACGGAAAACCAGTACCTGAAAGTGTCAGGGAAGAGAATCTCAGAAAGTACGAGATGTTCGGTGGTAGATCCCCGTCCAACCGTATAATCGAAAGCATCGCGCGGAAGCTTCATGAAAAGATCGGCGATGATATGGACGTTATCCTGGCCTACAAGCACTGGAATCCATCCATTGAGGAGGCCGTCAAAGGCCTCGGATCATACGATAACATAGTAGCGATACCACTCTTCTCGTTCTATTCTCAGAACGTGAAGGATTCGTATCTGAATCCTCTCGAATCGGCCCTCAGGAGGTACGGTTTTTCGCCGCGCCTTGAGTTTGTGAACGGTCTTGCAAATAGCGATCTCTTTCTGCCCATGTGGGCGAACATCATATCGGAAGATGCATCCGAAGATTCCTTCTACCTGTTCGATGCGCATAGCCTTCCTGCACCTGACAGGGAAGAGGATTACCTGTTCTGGCTCCGCTATTCAACATACAAGATATCGCAGATACTGGGCCTATCGAGATCAGACTTTGGGTTTCAGGGTGGCCATCTGGGATGGCTTGGCCCGAGCATATACGATGTCCTCAACAGGATCGATGCGAGCAAAATCACAGTCATCCCGATATCATTCCTATACGATCACCTGGAAATACTGTACGATCTGGATTATGAGTTCAGAAAGGCCGTTGAGGCAAAGGGCATGCACTATCGTAGGGTGCGTATGCCGAACGATTCTGCCATGATGGTCAATATGATAGAACGCGCAGCCAGGTCTGCAATAACGCATCTCAGTGGAGAGAAGATTAACGGCAGCATCATCGGCCAGCCCCGTATTGCGGATACCGATAACGGCAGGTGAAACAGCATCCCCTAAATCAACGTTATGATCGAAATGGAGAATCACTGCTCTTCGATCCGCAAAATACTCACACAATATTTATATTCTGTATTTGGCTAACAAAGCGTGCAGATCGTAAGAAGGCCAACCTGGGATGAGTATTTCATGAGGATGGCCTATCTGGCAGCTTCGAGGACCAATTGCATAAGAAGGAAGGTTGGTGCGGTGATAGTCAAAGACAGGAACGTTCTCGCTACAGGATACAATGGGCCTCCAAGTGGTACAGCACACTGCGATGTAGTTGGCTGTATACGCGAGGATTTAAAGGTCCCGTCAGGCGAGAGGCACGAACTGTGCCGCGGACTGCATGCTGAACAGAATGCAATAATACAGGCTGCAGTCCATGGCGTCAGCATAAAGGATTCTACAATATACGTTACAACGCATCCCTGCGTAGTCTGTTCCAAGATGATAATGAACGCACAGATAAAGGAGATCGTGTACGCCGAAGGATATCCGGATGAACTGGCGGAACTTATGCTCCTTGAGAGCGATGTGAAGGTCAGAAAGTTCACGCTTCCAGAACAGGAAGTTAAAGCCATGATAGGTGAATTCTACTATCTGGAGGGCGAGGACTGAAGACGGATCACACTAATATGCGCAAAGCATTACCATGCGATGTACACAGCCATAGTCAACCTGAAGACCTACAGGGAAGCGACTGGTGCAAATTTCACGCGCTTCATGGAAAAGTTCGAGCCTGTTCAAGGAAAATTTGAACTGATATTTTCTCCATCGTTGCTTGATCTTGAAAAGGCTGCCAAATGCGGAAAGTTCAGGTTCTTTGCGCAGCACGTTGATGCTGAGCCGTATGGAGCATACACGGGCCATGTACCGATGGATATGATGATCGATCTGGGCATAACTGGATCGATACTCAACCACTCTGAGAGGCGGCTGCCCAGGGATACGATAATAAACACTCTTAAGAAGGCCAGTAAGTTAGACTTCACCATAGTTCTGTGTGTGGAGAATGCGGAGGAAGCCAAATATTTCAGGGAATATGAGCCGGATTTCATAGCCTACGAGCCAAGGGATCTGATCGGCGGGGATGTTTCCGTATCAACGGCAAAACCGGAGATCATAGAAGACATTGTGAAGATATACGAAGGTACAGGCACATCGGTTCTGGTTGGAGCAGGAATAAAGACCGGCGAGGATGTGAGGCGATCCATAGGCCTGGGCGCTAGGGGCATACTGGTAGCAAGCGGGGTAGTAAAATCGGCAGACCCTACAAAATCGTTAAATTCATTAATAGAGTTAAAATAGAGGACTGGATGCCAAAGGATAATGAAGAGCCCCTAGTCAAGATACCAGAATTCGATGAACGAAAGTTTCTCTTTGATGAGAAGGAGAGGGCAAAATCAATAGTGATTATATTCATAATAGGGGCCATAGTTGGTTCCATATCCGGTTATTTTCAGCTCATAGGTTATTGGTACCTTTCACTAATACTCATTCTCGTTGTCCTTCTGTTCTCAGAATACATCCTGAAAGGTCTGGGCGTTCAAGTATCCAAGAAGACGTCTCACCGTATACTGCTAGTTGGCGAATTTCTGCTCACATGGCTTGTATTCTGGATACTGGTGCTCAATCCACCTCTTAATCATGTCTCAGGGCCTGAGATAGCCAATCTGCAGATGTACAGCAACAATGTATGGACATCGATCGTTGAGAAAAATGGCGTTTACAACATACCATTTGGAAGCGCAACCAGTGGAACTGTAAGCCTTCGCGTTTACATGTTTGCATACTCCGGCGTAGTTTCATACAAGGTGATGGCATATCAGTCTTCATATGCGCCAGCTGTAATACCGTCCCATCTCAATGACAACTATCTCTATTTCAACCTCACAGACGTACACTATGGATCGACATACTACGTTCAGGTCTATGGAAGCACCACTGTAAATGGTTCAAATCTGACATCCGAGGTATCGTATACGCTGTATGCAGAATGAAAACTTGGCATTTTTTGCATCTAAGTTCCGAAAACGCTAGATGATTGAAAAGTACTTTTCTTTCTTCAGGTATCGGTCTATGCCCGATCCATACTGTGCGGCCTTTTTGCCGTAGCTGTATATGGATTCTGGAAGCCCCAGGGATCGTGCAACATCCCTGATCATGGCCTTTCCAGCACCATTCCTTATATGGTGATCCGGACCGAAGGATCTGGCAATATCAATGATGTGGCTGTCTAGATAGGGTGTTATCAATTCCTTTCCATAGTGTGCAGCGATTCGTTTTTCCCTGGGCAGCGTCCTTTCGAAAAGTTTCTTCATCTGTTCAACGTTATTCATGGATTCTATCGTCCTTCTGTAACCGTAGAAGATTTCGTCTGCTCCCTGCCCTGTCACGACTTCTCCGCCATCCGCAGTGGAAAGGACTACGGAAAGTATTAGCTCATAGCCTGTCTCCTGTTTGGTTATCGTGCCATCGATATCCTTCAAAAGGCGAATATGCTGCATAAGATCAATTTTTTCAAGGAGAATATGGTTAACATGAAATCCCAACACGTTGGATACCGCATCTGCCCTGGCGATATCGTGCGAATCGGCAAATCCTGCCGTATAAGCAGAAAGCCTGTAACCTGATATGTGCATCAGCACTGTGCTGTCCAGGCCGCCTGAGAAGGCTATGGAACCATGCGCTGGGACATTGGCCTTCAGAACATCACGGATGATTGCAATGGCTTCGCCGTAATCCACGTGTGCAAATTATGGACATAGTTATATAGTTTCCTATAATGTAGCAACGTGAATTACGTTCCAGACACATCGGTCATAGTTGACGGCCGCTTCACGCAGTACATCCAGGATAAGGAAGATGCAAACGTGATACTGCCAGAGGCAATGCTCTCTGAAGTGGAGCACCAGGCCAATGAAGGCCGCGCAATAGGCTTTGCAGCACTTGAAGAGCTCAAAAAATTGCGATCGCTGGAGAAGGAAGGCAAGATAACGATTGAGATTGTCGGTGAACGTCCAAGAGAGTGGCAGATAAAGCGGGCGAAAAGCGGTGAGATAGATGAGATGATCAGGAGCGTCGCGCTTCAGTATGATGCAATGCTCGTGACAGGCGACAATATACAGCGGGATGTGGCTATAATCAAGGGTATAAATGTGGACTATCTGCCGCCGCCGGAAAAGGTTGTGAAGAACATAGAGGAGTTCTTTGAGGATACTACCATGAGCGTGCACCTGAAAGCTGGCACCAATCCAGTTCTGAAGGATGGGAAGCCAGGGAGCATCAAATACCGCAGGCTTGATTATATACTCAATCGATCCGATCTTGAGAATATAGCTAGCAACATAGTGAAGAGGGGAAAGCTGGAGGCGGACTCATTTATCGAGATGGACGCCCAGGGTGCTACGGTGGTACAGCTCAAGAATATCAGGATAGTTATTACGAGACCGCCCTTTTCCGACGATATTGAAATAACAGCTGTTCGCCCAGTCGTCAAGCTGGGCATTGATTACTACGATCTTGACGATAAAATAAAGGAGAGGCTGGAAAGTTCTGCCAGTGGAATACTGGTTGCAGGTGCGCCAGGTGCCGGTAAGAGCACGTTCGTGCAGGCACTGGCCGAGTTCTTCAATGCACGTGGAAAGATAGTAAAGACCATGGAAAGGCCCAGAGACCTGGATGTATCGAAGGAGATAACGCAGTATACTGAGCTGGAGGGTTCCATGGAGATGACGGGCGACATACTTCTTCTCGTAAGGCCCGACTACACGATATTCGATGAGATGCGTGTTACAAACGATTTCAAGGTATACGCGGATCTAAGGTTGGCCGGCGTGGGAATGGTCGGCGTAGTCCATGCGACCAGGGCGATAGATGCTCTGCAGAGATTCATTGGCAGAATAGAGCTGGGACTGATACCGCAGATAATAGATACTATAATCTATATAAACAATGGGCAGGTGGCGCAGGTGCTGAGCACGCAGTACACAGTCAAAATACCATACGGCATGACACAGGAAGATCTCGCAAGGCCAGTCATCGTCGTCTCCGATCTCATATCCGGGAAGGATCTCTACGAGATATACAGCTTCGGAGAGCAGGTTGTCGTCGTTCCAGTAAAGGAAAGGAAGGAGTCTTCAATCTCAAAGCTCGCAGTTGACAGAATAGAGGACTACATAAAGCGGATGATCAGGAGTGATGATGTTGAGGTAAAGATGGTCGGGGATAGCAGGGCGATCGTAAGGGTGGATCCGAAATACATACCAAAGCTCATAGGGCGTAGCGGCAAGAACATAACCGAGATAGAGAAGAAGCTTGGAATAAAGATAGATGTGGAGGAATCCGGTTCCAACGCTGAAAGGCAGAAAGCAGGTGTGGAGATAAAGAATAAGATAATATACATTGATGTTGGCCACCCAAACAAGCATGTGCGCATATACCTGGGCGAGGTGCCGATCCTGCAGGCTCTGTCATCATCAAAGGGCATCGTGAGGATAAAGCTGAGCACCGAGATAGGGAATGCGATATACAACCACATAAAGAACGGCGGAGATATATTCTATTCAATTGATTGATCGTAGATGTCGGAGTACGAGAAGGAGATAGATGAGCTCATAAACGACTACGATATGCTGCGTGTGTTAAAGCATTTCACAATAGCGCACGTCGATTACGCAAAAAATATTACAAGATACACGGAGATCCCGCAGATGAGGGTGCGTGAATATCTGAAGCGGCTCAAGGATCTTGGTCTCCTGGATTATTATACAAACACATCAATAAAGAGAACCGAGGCCAAGCTGAAGAAGAGCGCGGAGGTGCATAAGCATCACACCTATTACCAGATAAACAAAAAGGCCGAAGCGGTTCTTAAGGAGATCACACCAAAATTATACGTTCATCATTTGAAGTCTGCGGATCTGCAGATGCTGTGTAGCAGGAAGGAAAGAAAGGAAAATCCCGAGGCATGCAGTTCGCTCCTCCGCATGGGCCTCATAGATAAATGCTATGATCTGACCGATCTCGGAAGGGAAGTATTCGATACTGCAAGAAGGATGCAGATCCTGCACTGCGAAGACAGAAATTAGGTTTTCTGGAACAGGAATATGTATTCATGCTTGAATACATAGAATCCGCCCGATAGGGCACGATAGCGCCAGAGTGCTTCCGATCCGGCTTTTCCCCTCGTGAACTCAAAGTTCTTCACGATGGTGCTCTTCAGCCTGAAGCTGATATTCATTACTGCCTGCATCGCGTAGAAGCCAAGCGGTATCCATTCCCCTTTCCTGTATTTGTCTCCGATCACCATGGCCATGAATCTTCCGTCTTCGAGGTGATCAGCGATGTTTTTAACCACCCTTGACAGCATGACTAGAAAATCATCCACGCTTCTCGCATTGGACAGATCGCCCGGGTCATCGGAAAACTTTATTATGTCATGGTAGGGTGGATGGAGTATCGCCATGCTGAATCGATCTATGCCATTCTCATCCATAAGATGTTTAATATCGACCGTCATTGAATTTTCCGTATATATGCGCGCAAGCCCATCGCCTCGAATCTTGCGAATGATCTCAGACGATCTCCTGCTGACTTCAGGATTTATCTCAATACCGATGGCATTTCTTCCGAGTTTCTTCGCCTCTATGAGAGTGGTGCCGCTGCCGCTGAAGGGATCTATTACCCATTCGTTCCTCTTTGTGTACCTCATCATCATCTGCCTTGGTATCTGTGGCACAAAATTTCCCCAGTACCATCCAAGCTTTGACCCACTGTAGTCCCTCTCCTTGAAGATCCACAGGCTGTCCGTTATGACGTCTCCATACTCCCTCCATCTTGATAGATCCATATCGCTGTATGGAAGCTTCCTTGGCCTGAAGGCCATCCTATAAATTTCATCTGCATAATGGATGGCGCGTTCCGTTGTGCGCGATCTCTCAATTTTGTCGATTATCTGGTAGAAGGCATCGGCATTTACAGTTACGCTTTCTCCACCATCGATTCCATTTCCCACCGTTGAACGAAGGCTGCCTGTCACCTTGCGAACTGTATCCATGTCCGGAGCCGATTTTATTCCGTCTATAGCCTTCTCTATCGCGCCTAGGGATATCTGCACATCGACCATCGATCACATCAGCATGTTTCGGGTTTTAATTTTTCCGTATGAACGATGTGGCACCGGCCAATGCAATAGATGAGAATGTTCGCAATGGCATCAGGTCATTTAGAAAACCTAATTATAATACACTTCGGGTGCAATTAACATTTAGTACAAACGGATACATTTTTCATAATAAAAGATTTATTTATTAAATACAATCATATCAATTATGGTAAAAAGAAGATCATAATGGCAATTGTTTCGCTCGCCATGGTCATATCGTTCTCGCCCGTCCTGAGCTATGTGGATGCTAATTCATTCTACGCTTTCGATCACAGTGTATCGATGGGAACCTCGGAATCGCTCAACTGGGCCGGACACGCTGTAGTTCCCAGCGATGGCAGCGCTCACAACGTAACGATGTCGCTGATCATACCCAATACGGACACCTCTGGAAATTCCTATGCCGCTTTCTGGGTCGGTATAGACGGCTACAATGACAACACGGCGGAGCGGACAGGCATATTGGGAGAGCCGAGCGGATACGGACATAATTCAAAGACAGTTTACAAGGTCTGATACGAGTTCTATCATGCTGCTCCAGTTTATGCCAGCTTCACAACTAATGCCGGTGATTATGTCTATGCAAGCGTAACATATAACGGCCCAGGCGAGTTTATAAGAAAGTTAGAAGTTTATGTGAAGCAGTAAAACTCCGATCTTCAGCGATGGGATACACAGACTTCGCCCAATAGAGGAGTTTATAATGCCTATGCAGGCATCGAAAAGTAGGGCTGGTGCGGTCCGAATTCACGCCTGTGGAGATACCGCCGACGGGATACCAGAATTATGAAGGTATTAGTCGCGTGTCGTTGAATCAGGAAGAAGATCCAAAGCTTCAGCTGAGGAGTAGCTCACACAGATGGGGTTGACCGGATTCGAACCGGTGACCTCTCGGTTATCAGCCGAGTGCTATAGCCTGTCTAAGCTACAACCCCGCAGCTCCGTAATTTGTTCCACGCATAATATTTTTTCTCTGTTCTATCGCATTAACCTAATTCAATTTAATCAGCATCCGCAAGATATTCGATAAGTGGAAGCATCCTCTTCCGAATCTCCCTGCCGCGTTCCGTGAGTTCGTAGGTTACGATATCGCCTTCATGTCTCTCTATAAGGCCACATTCGTTCATTTCATGAAGCCTCGCGGAGAGCATCGTGCTGCTTATTCCAGGGACGGCTCTCATCAGGTCATTGAAGTTCTTTCTTGTGTTATCGTTTCCCAGCACAGATACGATGAAGATGGCGTATTTCTTTCCTATTATGTGCAGAATGGGCTCCGCTGGATCTATGCAGATCTCTCCCCTATCAGTCTTTATCATGCAGGAAAGCGTTCTGTCGCCTTTCACGCCCATAATATTCGCATTTCGTATTTAAAGGGCATCCATCACATTCTGGTACCTTTTTGCAGTGATCCTTTGAAATCTGTACGATCATTGCATGCAAATTCTTCAGGCGTTCAACATCTTTTATCTCGCCTTCGACATCCTTTTTGATATCGCCGCCCCTTATTCCATAGCATCTATCGAGAAATCTGGCAGTGTATTTATCCATGACGAATACGGGAAGATCCAGCGCGTAGAGTAAGATCGAATCCAGAGTCTCCTGTCCGATGCCCTTTATGGGGGAAAAGAATGATACAGCCGTCTCCAGATCATGGATACTGTCAATTCCACCGAAACGTTCCATAAGGGCTTTGGACAGGGCGATGAGGCGCTCCGCCTTCTGATTGTAGAAACCGGACGGTCGGATGGTTTCAGCAAGATCCTTCACATCGCATTTCGATATCGCAGCGAGGCTGTTCAGGCCCTTCTCCCTTAGCCTTTCGATGGCCTTTTCCACATTTTTCCATGAGGTGTTCTGGGTGAGCACTGCGCCTATGACCACCTCGTCCTTTGAATCTGCTGGCCACCAGTGAAGGTCACCATATACGCGAAAAAGATCATCGTATACAGTGCTGTATATACGCATGATATTATTCCAGAGACTGAATTATACCATAGCCGATCAGGCGCCATCTGTTCATAACACGCCTACCTATTGCTACGCGCATGCCGTTGAATGCTGCCACTGGATACTTCAGCGAAACCTCTATTTCGCTGCCCTTCATGGCGTTAACAACACCGACGGTGTTTGCTGTTGCAACGGTGAACATCAAAGTTTCCTTTGGCCTTATGGGTTCAACGTTCAGTTCCTGATCGGATCCGACAACTCTCTTGAGCAGGTGCGATTCCAGCCTCATGGAGAACGCAACTGGAGGAACCTTGCCCACGTGCCCTGCGATCCTTCCTGTGAAGGCATCTCCCTTTGTGAGAAACGGATCGAGCTTCGTGCCAATGGCTGCCAATCCACCTGGCCTTATCCTGTCATATGAGTACTTGCCGGCCATCAGGCTCACAACCTCAGTGGTGACGTTGTTCCATACAGTCTTGTTTCCCTTCGTTGTCTGTATTCCCGGTACTATCTCGATCTCATCGCCCAGGGCAAATTCTCCCTGCGTCAAGGATCCGCCAATGACTCCGCCTTTCAGTTCACTTACGGGCGTGCCCGGCCTGTTTATGTCAAATGATCTTGCAATATACATTATGGGATCGTCATTTTCATTGAACTTAGGCGATGGAATGTACTTTTCTATGGCTTCAAACAGCGCATCTATGTTGGTGCTGTGGTACGCGCTCACTGGAATTATTGGGGCATTCTCTGCAATGCTGCCCTTGACAAAATTCTTTATTTCCCTGTAACTTTCGATTGCTCGCTCCCTTGTTACAAGATCTATCTTGTTCTGCACTATTATTATATTTTTTATGCCCATGATCTCAAGTGCGGTAAGATGTTCCCTTGTCTGTGGTTGTGGGCAGTGCTCATTTGCAGCTATGACTAGAAGGGCACCGTTCATAAGCGCGGATCCTGACAGCATGGTTGCCATCAGTGTTTCGTGACCCGGCGCATCCACGATCGATATGACTCTTTCTAGATCGCAATTTTCCCCTTTTTCCCGCGTGTAATGCACGTTACCAGAGGAATCGTAGCACCTGTATATGGGCGTATCTGCATAACCAAGCTTTATCGAGATGCCTCTCTTTATCTCCTCCGAATGGGTATCGGTCTTCGTGCCTGTCAGAGCCAGCGTTAGCGTACTCTTTCCGTGGTCAACGTGGCCGACCATCCCTATATTGACCGAAGGCTGAGGCATCTTAAGCTTGCTGATCATCTTTCTTCTCCTCTAGGGGCGTTGGCCCATACTGAACTATCTTCAGGTTAATCTGAGATATATCCGATCCTATGATCGAACCCCTGACCGTTATCCTCTTTCTTATTCCGTTCTTTCCTCTGTAACCCTTCTTGTAGGATACGAGTATCTGCTTCTTGCCCTGGGTCTGCAGATCGGATCTCATTGGGAAGCCGTCTATGGAACTGCCGCCAGTGACCACTAGCTTATAGCCCACCAGATCAAAGAATACCCCATCTATCTCATCGCCTATTTTTCTTCCTACCAGTGACCCCATTCTCTCCGCCGGTATCTCCTTCTTGTAAGTCTTACCAGTCTTGGGATCAGCAATGATTGCCAATGAATTAGCCATGATTCACCTGTCGGTTAATATCAATGCCCTTTAAAAATGTGATGATTTCCAATGCAGGACTCCCAGAACACGCAGTATAGTCGTTCCTGCGCTGATGGTTCCGCTGGGAGGATTTAAATGTGAAGCTTTCATGACCTCCTGTGATAGTTCTTGGGCTAGAGGGTACTGCGCATACAATCAGCTGTGGCATAATAGACGAATCCCGCATACTGGCCATGGAATCGTCCATGTACAGGCCAAAGACCGGAGGGATAAGGCCACTGGACGCAGCTGTACATCATTCTGAGGTAATAGATACTGTGATATCTAGGGCTCTCGAGAAAGCGAAGATATCGATCCATGACATCGACCTCATAGGGTTTTCCATGGGGCCAGGCCTTGCTCCATCTTTGAGGGTGACCGCAACCGCCGCAAGAACGATATCGGTTCTGACCGGCAAACCAATCATAGGTGTAAACCATCCGCTTGGCCACATAGAGATAGGCAGGCGGGTAACTGGTGCGATCGATCCGGTAATGCTATACGTTTCAGGCGGCAATACACAGGTCATAGCCCACGTCAATGGAAGGTATAGGGTTCTCGGGGAGACGCTGGACATCGGGATAGGGAATATGATTGACAAATTCGCCAGAGAAGCCGGGATACCGTTTCCTGGTGGTCCGGAGATAGAGAAGCTCGCAATGAAGGGAACGAAGCTTCTGGATCTTCCCTATTCAGTGAAGGGGATGGATACGGCCTTTTCTGGCATCCTAACCGCTGCTTTGCAGTATCTCAAAACCGGCCAGGCCATAGAGGATATAAGCTACAGCATACAGGAAACGGCATTCGCCATGCTGGTAGAGGTGCTGGAAAGAGCGCTATACGTTTCAGGCAAGGATGAGATACTCATGGCTGGTGGGGTTGCGCTGAACAGAAGGCTCCGGGATATGGTGACTAATATGGCTCGGGAGGCGGGCATCAGATCCTATCTAACTGACAGGGAATACTGCATGGACAACGGCATAATGATAGCACAGGCAGCGCTGTTGATGTATAAATCCGGTGTACGCATGTCCGTTGAGGAGACGGCGGTGAACCCTCGTTTCAGAATAGATGAGGTGGACGCACCGTGGATAACAGACGCTTCCAGAAAAGACTATGGAAAGGCCGGTGCAGAATCCAGGATAGAGGAGGTCAGCTTTCATGGAAGGCCGGCAATAAGAAAGGTGCGCATTTCCAAGTCCTACCGAAATTCGGATCTTGATAAGAAGATCCGATATGAACGAATGCGCAATGAATTCACGATTCTCAGAAAGCTCAAGGAGGCCGGTGTTAACTCACCAGTAGTCTACGACTTCGATCCTTTCTCAATGTCCATCACCATGCAGAAAATACCAGGAAGGATGATGTCCGCAGAGCTTAACGAAGGCAGAACCGATTTCCTGAACGAGCTGGGCATCATGATAGCAAAGATGCACAGGGCAGGAATCGCTCATGGGGATCTGACTGTCAATAACATAATTGTTAACGATAGCGTTTTCATCATCGATCCCAGCATGGGAAAGGTTAATGCAGAGATAGAGGACATGGCCGTGGATATATACGCCCTAGAGGATTCTATTAAGGGGCTGGGTTTGGATTCGGGCAGCGTGATCGGCCAGATGCTTAAGTCCTACAGGAACAATTTCAATCTGGCGGACGATGTACTCGAAACCGTATCCGCAATAAGAAGGAGGCACAGGTATGTATAGGTTCGTTACAAGCAACAGGCACAAGTTTGAGGAGGTCAGCGAAATGGCCGCCCTGTACGGCATAGAGATAGAATGGGTCCGCATGAAGTACGAGGAGATACAGGATGATAGCACCGAGCGGATATCGTATGATAGCTGCAACAAGCTCTCGCGAATTGTTGAGGCACCATACTTCGTGGATGATTCAGGGCTGTTCATAAATGCGCTGAGGGGGTTTCCAGGACCTTACTCTAACTACGTATCATCCACTATAGGGAACGAAGGTATCCTCAAGATCATGGACGACGTTGATGATCGTACGGCTTACTTCCTCACCGTGGTATCCATGAACGAAGGGCACAGCATAACGCAGTTCATCGGAAAGGTCATGGGAAAAATAGCCAGATCTATAAGAGGTTCTAATGGATTTGGATACGACCCGATATTTATACCGGAGGGATCGGATCGGACATTCGCTGAGATGGACATAAAGGCGAAAAACGCAATTTCACATAGGAGCATAGCATTTCGTGGTCTCTTCGAATATATAAAGATGAACCAGACAGCTAAGAAATAATATATATAAAATTATAACGATTACAATCTTCGTATATATTCTCTCCTTTCTGATCATATATTTATATTTTCCTGTAGTTTCGGGAGAAATATCAAAGGTTTGTGTCGAAAAACGTCAATGATAATCCTAAATCTTTTATAATATAGAAAAAAACAAAAAACATATAAATAAATTCGCTATCTTCGAACAATGAGTGAATTTGATGTCATAGTTATCGGCGCTGGTCCGGCAGGATCCTCTGCTGCAATAAAACTTGCGCAGGGTGGGATGAACGTACTTCTGGTGGAGAGGGGCGATCCTCCAGGAACAAAGAACGTTTCCGGTGCAGTCCTCTGGGGCGATGAGCTTTCGAAAGTCGTACCGGATTGGGAGAGAAGCGCACCCATCGAACGTTACGTTACAAGAAAGGAGGTTGCATTCCTGACAGAGAAATCAAAGATAGCCATAAGCTATAGTTCACAGGAACTCATGGAGAAGAAATCTGGAAAGATCATCGTCAGGGGCAAATTCGATCAGTGGCTGGCAAGGAAGGCAAAAGATGCAGGTGCAATGCTCGTCACCGGTATAACTGTTGACAAGCTAGTCATAGATGGGGGCAAAGTGATAGGAGTGATGCAGGATGGCGATGTCATAACCTCTGATGCCGTAATCGTGGCGGAGGGTGCAAACCCAAGGGTTCTTATCAACTCCGGTCTGAGGCCAAAACTCTCAGATCATGACGTTGCGCTGGGTATAAAGGAGACCATCAAGTTGCCTGAAAACGTCATAAATGAACGGTTCAACGTTGATTCGAAGGGTGGATATGCATCAGAATTCGTGCTGGGTTTCCTCGATGATGGCCTGCTGTCCGGCGGTTTCCTGTACACAAACAGGGATACCATATCGTTGGGCATTGTCACGTCGCTAGATCGGCTTAGGGCAAATGGAATGACGCATTCCTATGATATCATGGGCAAATTCGAGGATCATCCGTTTATAAAGAACCTGATAAAGGACGGAATACCGGATGAGTACGCTGCCCATCTGGTACCAGAAGGTGGACTCGCCAGCATGCCAAAGCTCTATGGAAATGGATATCTTGTCGCCGGAGATGCCGCGATGTTTACCTTCAGCAACGGCATGGTGCTGCAGGGGATAAACTACGCAATAACGTCAGGAATGCTGGCAGCCGAAACGATACTTGAGAACAAGGGCAAGATAAGCGAGGAAACGCTATCCACCTATGTAAGCAAGCTACGCAACAGCTACGTGCTTAGCGATCTCTACACCTTCAATGGCATACAGAACGTCACCTGGAGCGATTTCACCCAGAAGACCATGCCAAAGATACTGGACAGCGTTATGATGTCGATGTTTGATGAACGCGGTATGCCAAAAAAGCATCTGATGCAGGTACTGACCGCTGCAGTCAGATCCAACGGTATGAAGTATACGGACTTGATATCAAGCGGCTACCGCATGATGAGGAAGATGTGAGGTGTGATATATGAAGATTGAGGAAAAGCTTTCCCTGTTAAACTACAAGACGGATCGATCATACGCGCACATAACGATCGATCCCGATATATGTGCTGGATGCCCAGATCACTTCTGTGTTTTCGCCTGTCCTGCAAACTGCTACACACTCATAAACGGTAAGCTGAACTTCAAGTATGAAGACTGTGTAGAATGCGGCACATGCGACATAGCGTGCTCACACGGTAGCGTGAAATGGACGCTTCCGAAGGGAGACAACGGAGTCATATACAAATATGGGTGATGAGGCATGCTGAACATAGTTGTTATGATAAAGCAGGTTCCTGACAGCAGCGAGGTTGAGATCGATCCGGTCAAGATGACGCTAAACAGGACAAAGGCGAGAAACGTAGTAAATGCTGCAGATCTAAATGCACTTGAATATGCGCTGAGGATAAAGGACAAGGTTGGAGCAAACATAACCGTCATATCCATGGGCCCGCCGATGGCCGATGCCGCAATAATTGAGTGCATGGCCCGTGGAGCAGACAGGGGCATTCTAATCACGGATAGGGCCTTCGCCGGAGCTGATACGTATCCTACGGGCCTCACTCTGGCTGCAACCATAACCAAGCTGGGGAACGTCGATATAGTCTTTGGCGGGGATGAGACAACCGATTCCAGCACGGGCCATGTCGGTCCTGGTGTTGCAGAATTCCTCGGGTTCGATCAGATAACGTATGCGAAGGAAGTGGACTACGAAGACGGTTACGTTATAGCTACGAGAGATCTCGAAGATGGGGATGAGATAGTCAAGGTGCCAACGCCGGTTGTCATAACGGTTCTCCTGAACTCGAACATCCCGAGGCACCAGAGCCTCAGGAAAAAGATCGATGCTATCAGAAAGGGTGTGGAATCATGGGGTATAAATGAGCTCGGTCTCAAGCCTGAATGGGTCGGTCTGCGCGGTTCTCCAACAATAGTCAGGTCGATGAAGGCTATCAAGGAACCGGAGCACCTGCACAAGACCGTAACACTTGACAAGATCGATGATATCGTTGCGGATCTTGTTTCAAAGAACATAATAAAGGTAGGTGGTAAGTGATGGTTGGCCTCATAAACGCAATTCCGGTTGCAAACAAGGACGAATACAAGAACGTCGGCGTGTACATCGAGCACAGGGGCGATGAAATAAAGAGATCATCCCTGGAGATGATCGGCATCGGCAAACAGCTGGCACGCAAGATAAACGAAAAGCTGCTGTGCGTAGTCATAGGAGATAAAGTGGACGGAATAGCGAAGGAAGTCGGTGAATATGGATGTGATATCGTACTTGCCGCGGAGTCTCCGGATCTGGCAGAATACAGGACGATGCCGTATGCACAAATAATAGGCGATTACATCGCAGAATACAAGCCGAACATATTCTTGCTCGCTGCGACCAGGAACGGTAGGGATCTTGCATCCAGAATAGCAGTCAAGGAAAGGACAGGAATAACAGCGGACTGCACGGTGTTGGATGTGGACGAGAACAGGACGTTGCTGGCGAACAGGCCAACGTACGGTGAAAGCACGCTTGCAGAGATACTGTGCAGAAACCACAGGCCGCAGATGGCCACAGCCAGGCCAGGCACTTTTACGCCAGCCGAGAAGGAAAAAGACCACAAATACGAGATCGTGAAGAAGAAGGTAAACGTTGACAAGAACATGCTGAAAAAGCAGATAATCAAGTTCATTCCAAAGAAAGCAACGGACCTTACAGCCGCAAAGATCGTCGTGGCAGGCGGCCTCGGGCTTGGCGGTCCTGATGGATTCAAGTTGCTGCAGGATCTGGCGGATCTGATAGGCGGTGCAGTTGGATCGTCCAGGCCTCCGGTGGATCTGGGCTGGATAACCAGGGATCACCAGGTTGGGCAGACCGGCCAGGCGGTCAGGCCTGATCTGTACGTAGCAGTGGGAATATCTGGAAAACCGCAGCACGTAGCAGGCATGAAGTTTTCAAAGGTGATCATCAGCATAAACAAGGACCCCAACGCAGAGATAAACAAGATATCTGATTATATAATAGTAGAAGATTACAGAAAGGCCGTTCCTGCGCTGATAGATGCAATAAAGAACTTTGGAAAGCAGAAGGTGGCTGAGGCTCAGAAGGCCTGATCCACCTTTCTCTGTTCTATCTCTTTTTTCACAACATCTATGAATTCAGAGAGGCTGTACGTTTTTGATTTGCCTTCCCTGTTCCTTGCGGTGACGCTGTTGGTTTCCATTTCCTTGGAACCTACCACGATTATGTACGCAGGCCTGTAAGGATGTATGAGCTTTATCTTCTTGCTGACAGTCTCCTGTGAAGTATCTATCTCGCTTCTTATGCCGTGCCTGATCAGCTCCTCGTGAACGTGCCTCGCGTACTCATCGAAGTTGCTGCTTATGGGCACCACATAGGTCTGTATTGGCGTCAACCAGGTTGGCAGCTTACCGGCGTAGTGTTCCAACAGTATGGCCATTACCCTCTCGTAGCTGCCATATATAGCCCTGTGGATCATAACGACGCGATCCTCCTTGCCCTCGCTGTTGGTGTACGTCAGGCCGAAGTTGACCGGCATGAAGAAGTCCAGCTGTATAGTCGATAGCTGCCACATCCTTCCTATAGCATCCTTCACATGTACGTCTATCTTCGGGCCATAAAATGCGGCTTCCCCAGGGTACTCCTTGTACTCTATGCCCATGGATTTGAGTGCGTCCCTGAGCTGTTCAGTCGCATTGTCCCAGACAGAGAGATCCGGTTCGAGATCGTGAGAATGGCACACTGGGCATTCTATATCCGTACCGCGTGCCCCCTCGATCCTGTACCCGCAGTTCCTGCACACATAGCTGACGAGGTAATTTTCGGGATGATCCCTGTCAATAACGCTAAGATCGAAGGACAGTTCGATGTTTCCGAATAAAATGGTGAATACATCCTTGACCATGGTCAGCAGGGTTCTTATCTCATCACCGATCTGGTCCATGCGCAGAAAGGCGTGGCCATCATCCTGCGTGAAGGCCCTCGGCCTGGTCAATCCGCCTACCTCTCCTGATTTTTCGTATCTGTACACGGTTCCAGGCTCGGAATATCTTACAGGAAGATCCCTGTAGCTGTACTTCCTCCTTGAAAAGATGGCTATGTGGCCAGGGCAGTTCATCGGTTTTATGCCGTAGCTGTCACCGTCTGGAAGGGTGAACAGGTACATGTTTGGCCGGTACTTGGCATAATGCCCGCTCTGCTTCCATATGGTGTCCCTGAAGACGTGCGGAGTCCAGACGTCAAACCATCCATTCTTCCTATTCATGCTGTCCATGTAGGAAAGAAGTTCTTTCCTTATCGTCTGGCCATACTGCGTATAAAGAGGAAATCCCGGTGCCCATTCTGAGTTGAAGACTGCAAGATCCATCTCTGCTATTATCCTCCTGTGATCCCTTCTTTTGGCCTCTTCAAGGTTGTTCAGATATTGCTTAAGCAGTTTTTCGTCAGGAAAGGCGGTTCCGTATATCCTTACGAGGGTCTTGCTCTCATCGTGCTTGTAAACCGCGCTGGCAATGTTCAGAAGCTTGAATGCTTTTATATAACCGGTGCTCGGTACATGGGGCCCCAGGCAGAGGTCGACGAAGTTGCCCTGCCTGTAGACGGAACTGGCATCGCTCACGTTATCCTCTATTATCCTGATCTTGTACGGGTTCTTCGCAAATATCCTAAGGAGATCAGCCTTCTGATACACTATCCTCTCTATGGGCACGTTCTCCTTCTGAATCCTGCGCATCTCATCCTCTATCTTTGCAAGATCCTCTTCGCCGATGGGCTTCATATCGAAATCATAGTAAAAGCCGTTCTCCACAACCGGACCGGTGTTGGGAAGCGCATCGGGGTATAGATTGGTGACAGCGTTTGCTAACAGGTGCGCTGCCGAATGCCTGAGTATGTAAAGGCCGTCGTCAGAATACACGCTCACTGGAATTGCATCAACATCACGTTCTGCAACATCTCTGAGATCATGCAGGACGCTATCGATCTTGACGGCAACCACGTTTTTATCCTTTATAACGTCCAGGAAACGCTGCCCCTTTTTGACATGAACGATTGAATCTGGCATAATTGGGTAAGAGATATACCTATAAAAAGATCAATTTCATGGATTTGAGCGTTTATCGGGAATGTTTATCCGTAATGAACACATACTTGCATAATGCCATCTTACATCATAAGAGACGGAACAATCTTTCAGGGCGATCAGGAGATCGGGCGGATAACGATCAACAGAACAGGCGTAAGAACGGCTGAACTTGTGATATCTGGCGTGGCCGATATCAGGATCGCAAGGGCCGGTTCTGGCAGGTTCGAAATATACGAACACGGAAATCCTGTCGGGTATGAAAGACGTGGCCTCGTGATTGATTATTATTCGAACACTTTCAACGTTGATATGCGCGATCTCAATGGATTTGTCTCAGGAGTCTCAAACAGTGTCAGCGTTTACAGCAATGGCGTAACTGTTGGAACCATAAGCAGGGTAGATAATTCGCTGAGAGTGGATGCGGAGAGCGATGATACCGTCATGATCATATACGGCGCGTTTTTGCAGGCTTACGTCAAGCCGGTGCCTGTGGCAGCAGGCCGAAGGGGAATACAGGGAAGATACCTGCTGGCCTCCCTAGTACTCTTAATAGGCGGCCTGGGGATATTCGATTACCTTTCCATATACAGCAAGTATCCGTATTACTATGGCCTTGTGGTATTCATAGTCCTTGTAGGCGCCTCGATATACGTTCGGATACTGGGAAGAAAAGCATATCTCAGGAGCCAGAACAGGGTTTGAACTGTTAATAGGGATGTTTATATTTGATCATGTTTATTATGCAATATCCAGAGGGAACTTCTTCGGAATGTCCTGTATGTGGTGGAATATTGGAGCACCAAATCTTGAAGATGTCCAAGCGCGATAAACGTGGTGCCATCTTTGACGGGGATCGATTATCATCGCTGTCAGAGGATTGCACCTTTGCGGTACCCCTTTTTCCGTGAGTGGCAGTGCCTCTTGGGATTCGATGAAGGATAACTACCTGTACCATCAAGATCAGGTTGTTATCGAGGATTCCAACGCCTGCAAGAGGGAGATGCATAATATCTCAAGAACGGATTCATATCAGCAGTGATGCAGGTGTCGGGATTTGGACCCGAGTCGAAAGCTTGGAAGGCTCTCGTGCTACCAGGCTACACCACACCTGCAGAAAAGCAAACAGGATATTGAAAAAAGCTAAAAAACTTTTCCGTGACCTGCATCGCATCTGAACGGATGATGCTGCATCATTTCCAGGAACTAAACTTACAAATTCGTGCATCTCCGATGATATTTTACACCATCGGATGAGTAAGCCACTTTCCAGATATGCAGCGATTCTTTCTCAAGTGAAGGTTATGAAGGCATGATCTTTTCTTTAACTTTTGTTAGCTTTTTTAGGAGAGTTAACTTTTTGTTTACTTCTAAATTGAAGTGACGGTAAACATGGCTTACATAGGCATCATTGGAGGCAGTGGACTCTACGACCTCATGCCAGAATCCACAAAGAAAGTTATTGAAACGCCGTTTGGAAACCCATCTGACGCTGTGGAGATAGGTGAAGTTAATGGGGTTGAGGTTGCATTTTTGCCAAGACATGGAAAGAAGCATACGATACCGCCCCACAAGGTGAATTACAGAGCAAACATATGGGCTCTTCATGAACTTGGAGTGGAGAGGATAATAGGGCTTAACGCTGTCGGCTCTCTCAGGGAGGACTACAAGCCAGGAGAGATAGTGATCCCTGATCAGTACATCGATTTTACAAAGAGAAGGGATCTGACATTTTATGATGGCCCTCAGGTATACCACATCTCGGAGGCCGATCCATTCTGCCCTGAGATGAATTCCATACTTTATGATACTGCTAGAAATCTTAAAATCCCAGTTCACAATTCAGGTACATATATAACGATTGAGGGTCCAAGATTCTCAACGAGAGCAGAATCGAAGATGTTCAGGCAGTTTGCTGATATAATAGGTATGACGCTTGTACCAGAGGTAAGTCTGGCAGGCGAACTTGCGCTGTGTTATTCAGTCATCGCTTCCATAACGGATTACGATGTCTGGTCCACCAAGCCGGTGGATGCAAGGGAAGTGATGAATATAATGAAGCAGAATGATCACAAGGTCAGGGACATCTTGTTCAACGCACTTCCGCTCATAAAGAAAGAGAGGAAGTGTTCATGCTCTCTTCGTTTGGATAACGCTAAAATGTGATGGAAATGAAATTGAAGTTTTTGGGTGGTGCAGAAGAAGTTGGAAGGCTAGGAGTGAAGATAACCGACAAGGATACGAGCGTGATCGTGGACTACGGAGTTATACCGGAGAAGCCACCGCAGTACCCGTTGCCCCCTGAGCCCGTGGATGCGATGTTCATAACGCACTCGCACCTGGATCACATAGGAGCAGTGCCAGTCTACTACCACAAAGGTGAGCCAGACCTGTATGCAACGCAGATGACTCTGAATACTATGAAACCGTTGCTGCGCGATGCTCTCAAGGTGACTAACATTGAGGGTTATCCGGCAATGTTCAATGAGGATGACATAAACAGCGCTCTTGCTAACATGCGGCCGGCGAGGTACTTTGAATCCATAGAGGTCGGAAATATGGTGGCCACGCCCTATCCGGCAGGCCACATTCCTGGATCTACGATGTGGAAGTTCGAGGACGGAATATCCGTGACTGTCACTGGTGATGTAAACACCATTGACACGTACCTGATAAACGGTGCAAAGCCGATAAAAACGGATGTACTCATAATAGAGAGCACGTATGCAGGCAAGAACCACGAGAGCAGGGAAGATGTCAGAAAGAGGTTCAGGGACAGCGTGAAGGAGGTCATCGACAGTGGTGGCAAGGTCATAATGCCTGCGTTTGCAGTCGGCAGGACGCAGGAGTTGATAATGACAATAGCTGACATGGGATATGATGTAGCCGTTGATGGTATGGGCAACGATATAAGCACTATATACCTTAATACACCCGGTTTCCTGAGATCGAAGAAGGAGTTCCTAAGGGCGCTCAGCAAGGTCAGGATCATAAAGGGCAGGAACATGCGTGAGAACGCCATAAGGAGCGATATAATCATTTCAACCTCTGGGATGCTTGATGGTGGCCCTGTGCTTGGATACATCCAGAAATTGCTGGAAGACGAAAAGAGCGCCATATTCGTGACCGGATACCAGGTCGAGGGAACAAACGGAAGAAGCCTTTTGGAAACGGGTACGTTGACAATCGCGGGTGTCACGGTGAAGCCCAAGATGCGCGTTGAGTTCTTCGATATGTCAGCCCATGCCGGGCACGATGAACTCGTCAACTTCATAAAGGCCATAGATCCGAAGAAAATAGTGCTCTGCCACGGAGACCACAGGGAGAATCTGCTGCCAGATCTTGAAGGCTATGATGTCTTGCTGCCATACAATGGAAAAGAGTACGAAATTTAAAAATAATCATTATTTTTTATTATTTTCAGGCTTTTGCATTCCATATCTTTTCAAGTGGTTTCTTCTTTGTCTCTGGTGCGAACAGAACCGTTATCACAAAGGCCACGAACATGAGGGTAGCAAACAGGAACATCGAGTGGAATATTGGGTACAGGGGAAACACCACGACGCCCATTATCGCACCGACCCTTGAAACCGATGTGGCTATTCCCTGTATAGTCGATCTGTAGTTTGTCGGATACAGCTCTGTTGGGTAGAAGAGTGTGGCAGCGCCAACCCACTGCTCAAACAGGACGAATGAGAAGAAGAATGATACCAGCGGAATCAGCGAGACAATTTTTACCATTGAACCTAGGAACAGAAGTGCAAACATCACGAAGACGCCAACCAATGTGAGGACGCGCCTTCCCACACGATCAGCCAGCATCATCGCGACGGCATAGCCCACAATTGCGCCCACAGCCACGATCATTCCGATCTCAGCGATCACGCGTAGGCCTGCAGTGTTGAGTGCCGAAGCGGACAGTCCGATCTCCCTCATCATCGTCGGGTAGTAGAAGCCTATACCGTATGAGGCCACATCGAAGAGGAACCATACCGAAAGCACAAATACCGTCTTGGAAAGAAAACCTGATGAAAAGAGGTCTCTGAACCTGACAGATCTTTCCTCCTTGCCCTCTATCACACCTTCGTTCAGATCCGGCTCCTTTCCGGTTATGTTCTCTATGACCTTGCTTGCCTCATCAGCCCTTCCCTGGCTTACGAGCCATCTTGGCGATTCAGGGATCTGCATCCTCAAAGATATTATCGGTATTGCGACTATTCCGCCGATGATGAACGTGTATCTCCAGAAGTAATATGTGAAGGCAAATGTGTAATTCATAATGCCGGAGAACAGCGATCCGAGCCAGTACATACCTACCATGGCGTAGAGCAGCGTTCCGCGCCTCTTCACCGGTGCAAATTCTGATACTATTGTAGAACTTATCGGATAATCACCGCCTATGCCGACGCCGAGCATGAACCTGCTTATGAACATCATCCAGAAGTTAGTCGCAAGGCCTGCGGTTATAGCGAAAACAACGAACAGTATTAGATCTATGTCAAATATCTTCTTTCTGCCTATGCGATCCGATAGCCTACCAAGCAGCGGAGCGCCTACAATCATGCCGGCTAATGCGGACACGTTGACAAGTATGTATTCAGGCTTGCTGAACTTGAGCTGTATTGGCATCAGCAGTATTGCCATAGCTATCACTGAAAGGTCATAACCATCCAGGAACATGCCCATTGATGCCAGGATCTCCATCTTCCTGTGGAACGGTCTCATCCTCATGTTATCCATTTCATCGAAGAAACCCATGACTTATACCTCCTTTGTGCGGATCCCGCAGCGCTATTAGCGCCCAGCAGGTATGAAAATACGCTTTTCATATATATAGATTTTCGACTTTGGCATCGATGAATGCCGATTAAATGCGAAGATTGATTCGTGTATCAGGAAAAAAATATAATGCATATGCTATAGCCTGTTATGATAGGGGCTATACTGGCTGGTGGTTATGGTAAGAGGCTGAAGCCAATAACAGATTCGATACCGAAGGCGCTGGTTGAGATAAAGGATAATTACACCATAATGGATCGCCAGCTTTTCGACTTCAGCATCATGGGAATAGAAGCTGTCTATATTCTCTCTGGATATCTGGGCAACAAGATCGAGGAGCGTTACGGAAGCAGGTACAGGGACATGAACATATACTATCTCAGGGAGGAGAAACCTCTGGGAACGCTGTACTCGCTACGAAACCTCATCGATGAGGTAAAGGACGATGACATAGTGCTGAGGAACGGCGATACGGTTACGGATGTTAACTTCCTTAACTTTCTGAAGAAGGCACAGGATCAGAAGTATTACATAACCATGTACGTGACCAGGATGAAGAGTCCGTTTGGAATAGTGGAAACGTTCGGAGATCAGATCGTCCAGTTCAGGGAAAAGCCAGAACTGAATCATTACATCAATGCAGGTCTGTACTACATAAAGTCCGATGCGTTTCCATACTTCTTCGAGAAATACATAGACCGTGATCTTGAAACGACCGTATTTCCAAGGATGGCAAGGGAGGGGTTGATCGGATCCTATACCGAGGAGGCGATGTGGATAGGCATAGACAGCGAGAAGGATCTTGAAAGGATCAGGGCTGATTACAGGAACAGGGAAGATTATCCATGGGGATACTTGAAGGTTCTATACGATGATGATCGGTCCAGGCTGCTGGAATACGCCATAAAGGCCGGGTCCGATACAGAAATCGACTGCGGAGACGGCTGCATACTGCGTATCCAGTCAGGCCTAGGAACGTTCGGAGATTCATCCGACGAAAAATTCAGGAATGGAGATGTAAGGAGCATTTCAGGTAAGGTACGTGTAAACGCCTTTGAAAATACGAGGCTGGAATTAATCATCTCTAAAAAATAAATATAATATATATCTGCCGCGAAAAGCCATGCTGATACATAGCAAAATTTAAAAATGATTTTAACATAAGCATCCGGTCTTATGGCAATCGTAACTAGAGAGAAGCTTCTGCAGGCCCTTGATAACATTTACGGAAAAAAAGGAATGTCGAGGCCTGATGTGGAGGATCTTTCAGATTTCGTTCTTTCATTCTTCGGTTACGATGACTACGTTCTTGACAATGTTCTATCGCCAGCCGAGAGGGATGTTTTCTACAATCTGGAGGAATATGGTATCTTGGAAACCTACAGAGAGGAGATCTCAATTCTTCATGGAAAGGTCTGGAGAGTCAACCAGTGGCGTTACAGAAAGGACAAGATAGAGGAGCTTGCTTCAGCGACCACAGAACGCAAGAATGAGACGAATATCTACGACGAGATCTTCAGGGAAATGTAGAAAAATTTACAATTTTTTTCTCAGCAAAAATAATGGGAAAAGCGCAAGGAGAGGAAGTATTACAGATCCGTATTTTGGTGCATCATTTATAAGATGCATGATTGGATGTTTTGCGGGATCGTACTTATCCACATGTATCTCGTATCTGTCTATGTACTCAACGGCATGAACACTTCTGCTGTCCCAAGGCATGGTGAATCGCCAGTCGGCGATCTGCCCCTTTGGTTCGCCTATGGATCTTCTGAATACGCCGCTATCTGATATTCTTGGAACACGCCCGTAGACGGGATCATTCTTGTATATGGTGATGTTCCCCTCATTGAGCGCCTTCAGGGCTATACCGTTCCAGAATTCTGATTCTGCGAATCCCATGGCCATCAGAACTCCTTTATGCCCACAGCCATTGGCTTGTTGGCGTAATAGGCATAATCCTTTTCATCTATGGCGATGATGCCAACTGGAACGGAGAACTTGTCAACCTCCTCTTTTATTATGTCGTAGAGCTTTCCGGTACCTATTCTACTGTATATGCGGAAAGATAGCACGTTCTTGGCTATCTCCTCGCCAACGCCGGTGGCAACCACAGCACCTCTCTCACCGACATAAATGCCAGCGCCAGGTATGGGCGAATCACCGACTCGTCCTCTCATCATGGGGAATGATCCACCTGTGGAAACGGCACCGGCAAACTCACCCTCAACGCGCGCAACTGCCCCAACCGTGTCGTGCACGCGTACGTACTTGAAGTATATCTTGAACTTGTCAGGCACTTCGTTCTTTTCCACATCTTCTTCGAATTTCTTCAGGAGGTTCCTGGCCTTCTCCGTCATGGGGTCGTAATCGGGATAGCCCATGAGCCGGGCAAACTTGACAGCTCCGTCGCCGGTCATCATTATGTGTGGTGACTTTGCCATGACGTCCCTGGCAACGAGTATGGGATTCTTGACCCTCTCAATGTTTATTACGGATCCAAAGTGCCCGGGTATCATTACCGCAGCATCCATCTGTATGCTGCCATCGATCCTTGGAACCGATCCTGTGCCAGCGTTGAAGTCCGGGTCATCCTCCATCTTGATGACTGCCCTGACGGCATTGTCCAGCGCACTCAGCTCCTCTGATGCCGTCTCTGCATAACCGTTGAGCCTGCCGTTGAAAGATGGATCGGATCCGACGCCACCGTGGATCAGAAGAACGTTCCTCATAGCTCCTTATCCCTTTTCCCATATTAAATTTCATCACTTTCACTGCATGACATTTTTCCCGTAATCCTTGCCGCAGAGGTTGTCAAGAATAGCGTTCGTGTATATGAAAGCGAGATACGGTGATCGGTACGGATTGAAGTACTCATGCACGGTGAAATCCTGCTCGTTTCCTATTGACATGTAGTATATTATGTCTGAAGTCTGCAGATATCCCCATAGATCCCCGATCTTATCTTTGCAGTCCCTTATCCTGTTGAAGGTGTTGATCTGCATGAGATTGCCCATCCACGCGCTCAGATCCCTGTTCTTATCAGCCCAGGATGTGGTCTTGCTGACGCTGATGAAATCCCTGGTGCGGTGCCTGGCCTCTGCCTCCCTGACGAGTATTGTGTGAACGTCATTCTCTTCGAAGTACATGGGCAGATAACGCAGAAATTCAAATATTCCAGTTTCCGGCCTCTGGTGTTCGCCGAACGTTTCGTAATCCATGAAGAGATTCACGATCTCACCGCTCGATGCTGAAATCCATCTTGCGAATTTGTCCGCCGTAAGTGGATAATCGGCCCATGCCCTGTTTGAAAATCTGAATGATATGTCATCGCTCAGGGGATAGTTCCTCAGGTACAGGTTTATGCCGGATGGTGCAGCGTACCTGTAGTTAACGTCGTATCTGCTTGCGATGTCGTCCGTGCCCTCTGCAAGAATATTCCTAAAGCCCATTCCCTTAGCGACCTCTGCTATGTGATCATTGTATATCAGCTCGGTATTCCTGAATGAAACAGGTTCGTAGTTGAACGTCTTCTTTATGGCACTTTCCTGCATCCTGACCTGGCGCACGAACTCCTCATCGTTCCATATGGAGGCAAGAGAATGGTAGTACGTTTCCGACAGCAGCTCGCACTGGCCGCTCCTCACGTAGTCATCGATTACGTCGATCACCTTCGGGCAGTACTTAGAGGCCTGTTCCATGAAGGTTCCTGACAGCGAGAAGGACGATCTTATACCATAATCCATGAGGCTCTGGGTTGCGGGAATGTAATTGTTTGCCGCTATCCTCTTGAATATCTCCTCGTTCTTCTCCTCCCAGAAAACGTCCCTGCTGCCATTCTTCAAATCGGATAGATTTACAGGCCGGAGACGGAATGGCTGATGTAGTTCGAAATAGAATATCACATCCTTCATAATGAATCGTACACCTCCATTGTGCTGAGGGCTGCCCTACGCCATGTGAACCTCATGGCCTCCATCTTGCCGTATTCCGAAAGCGTCTTCAAGAGTCCTCTATGGTTCAGTATCGATATGGTGTAGAGCGCCATTTTATCTGTATCCCAGAAATCGGCAGAGAGAACATGGTTCAATGCCTCTCCGACACCGGTGGTCTTGCTCAGTATGACCGGCGTGCCTGAGATCATTGCCTCCAACACAGTCATTCCAAACGGCTCAGAGACAGCAGGTATGATGAATACGGACGATCTCTTGTAATACGAAATCGCTCGCCTAAATGATACGAAACCAGTAAAATCCATATGGTTCAGGAAGCCATTTTCAAAGGCATAACGCTTCATTTCCGGTAGGAGTTCGCCGGTACCTGCAACTGTGAACTTGACGCTCCCGTCAAGTTCAAGCACCTTCTTGGCGACCTCCATGAAGAACTTCGGTCCCTTCTGGCTGGTTACCCTGCCAAAGTATAGAACATCACGTTCTCTCTTCTCATCCGGATGGCTGAGGTATGGGTATGGATCAACACCGTTGTAAATTGTCCTTATCTTCGTATCATCAGCGCCGTAATTTTCTACGATCATCCTTCTTGTTAGATTTGATACGCAGATGATCCTGTCTGCGTTCCGTGCACCATCGCGCTCGATGGACATTATCCTCTCCTGTGGATTGAAAAAGGCCGATCTGTCGAACTCCGTGCTGTGGAAGGTTACAACAAGAGGTATGCCGTACTTTTCCCTGATCCTCAATCCGGCCGAGAATGTTATCCAGTCATGGCAGTGAACAACATCTACGCCATCCGGATCGAACTGCTCAACAACTCTGTCGTTGTAGTCCATTACGGTTTCATAGAAGTCATCTATCACCGCATATCCAGAAAGAAATCTTGCCTTTGAGATCCTTACCTTTCTTACGCGAAACGGGTATTGTGGAAAATCGTAGCCAAGATCCGGAACGTAAAGCGTGACATCGCGAAGTTGGCCGATTATGGAAAATAGGTTAACGGTGTGTATTCCTAGCCCTCCGGAGAATGCGGGTGGAAGTTCCCATCCTATGACGGATATCCTCAAGAACGACCACCTCTGAGATCCTCGAAGTATGCCCGTGCTATTTCCCCGTGACTCCATGCCTGCATGATGCATCCTTTTGGAATGCCAGTTCCGCTGCCATCGAAGATCTCCGGTATTCTGGACATTGAGAACAGCGGTGCAAATTTTTCCAGCAGTGCATGCTTATCATATCCGGTTTTCACCGCAGCGGTTATAAAGATGCCGGCTAGCCATGGCCACACAGTACCGTTGTGATAGGCCATGTCTCGTTCTGGCTGTGGTCCTGAGTAAGTCGGCACATAATCTGGATCATCAGGCGACAGCGTTCTGAGACCGTATGGCGTTACCAGTTTTTCCCAGGCCAAATCCACGAATTTCCTATCATTGAGAAGCGGATAGGGAAGGAAATAGGGGATCAGGAAGTTGGGGCGGAACTTCATATCATCTGGATCTGAAACATCGAGTACTGCATCACCTTTGATAAATTTCGCACGGAATTTCTGCTTAATCCGTCGTGCAAGTTTTGAGAACATTTCCGTATCTTCTCCCGTGATATCATGCGCTGTTCGTGAATAGAAGGATAGCGCATTGTACCATAGTGCGTTGATCTCAATAGGCTTTCCGATCCTGGGTGTCACAGGTTTGCCAGATACCATTGCATCCATCCAGGTGAGAGGAGAGCCGGTCAGCGTGACTAGATCATCATCCAGATGGAACATGCTGTTTCCTTTTATGTAGGCGGTGATTATGGACTTAATTGGCACGAGCATCTGCCTTGCAAAATCATCATCGCCTGCATACTCCAGATACTTCTGGACAGCGTATATGAACCATAGCGAGGTGTCTGCAGAGAAACGCAGTGCCTCAACATCCTGCGTATTGGGTATCATTCCATCCTGAATTCTTTCCGCATAGTGTTCGAGAACGCGTCTTGCCTCGTTGTATCTGCCAGATACCAGCAGCACACCGGGCATTGAGATGAAAGTGTCCCTGCCCCAGGGGCCGAACCAGTGGAAGCCGGCTATCATATCATGACGCATAAGGAAAGAGAGCGAATTGTATCTCAGATCAGCCAGATCACCATCGACCGATCGGAAGGTACGGTACTTTTTCAGTGCTTCATCAAACGTTATATTGTTTTCTTCAGCTGTTATCACTACTTCTAGAGAATTTCCTGGTCTATCGATAACCAGGACGCCTGGATTATAGAGATCCTCTTCACTGTTAGTCCCCCTTTCAACCTCCCTCGGATACCTGAAGTTATAATACCAGTACCTCTTTTCATAGAAATCTCCAGGCGAAACTATGTCTATGCAATATCTGCCATCTGATATTCTTAGGGCATTCTTTTTCTTCGTGGAAGCGAAATTCTTGGAACCGGTTCTTATTACATGATGAAAGCTCCTGAATGCGACAAGAGGATGGAGATAGATAGAGTCTGGGATCTGGCCTGAAAAATCGTATTTGATCACCACCGTATCAGAATCCTGATCGATGACAATTGCCTTGTTTATTGTTCGATCTTTACCGAAGCTGAAAGACCACTTTGGAACAGGAATATCGGCATAGGCCATTATGAACTTGAAGCCGTCGGGGAATACACTATCTCGGTAATAATTCGTATCTATGCTGAAGATGGCGTCGCCATACCTTACCTCCTCGAATATCTTGGAGAGAAGCACTGTAGCGCTGTTCTTCGATGGATCTCTCCTGACAAGAATCCCATGATATGTCCTTGTATTTGCGAATGAAACGGTGGACGAAGCGTAAGATCCATTTGAGTTGCTGATGATCCATTCGGAATTAAGATCCATTAGCTATAAAAGTATACAATGTTATTAAATGTATTTAGTCAGTGCAATTTATGGAGAGGTAGCAAGAATCATCAACCGATAATTAGCGGTTAGCACTGATCAATCATATTGGAAATGATGCAAGATACCATTCCAAGATACTGTTTATACATCTTTGAAAGCCGTAAAACATTTTCTTTTCTGCACATTCATTTTCCTGTCATGATAGGTAATTATCACATTCGAACAGGATATTTCATTTGTTGTGAAAACACGAAAATAACAGATAAGATATGCCCGATAACGTGCGAATCAGAATTAATGTGCATCGAATTCTCTCTATCATCCCAGATCCATCTGTGCAGATACAGCTATCGAAAATAAAGGATAATAAATCAGGCTGAAGCGTAAATTGCGATTCCGGACTCTATAATGAAGCCTATACAAAAAAGCTATAAGCATATTTGACGATAAGCCCGTATGGTTAGGTATACACCGCTTGGCAATGGGCGGTTGCTTATAGCTTTTGATACTGATTACAGGATTGTTGATTTTTACTATTCAAAGTTTGCCTCCGAAAATCATTCGTCTGGTCATCCATTCTACTTTGGTGTTTCCGTGGATGGCAATTTCAACTGGATAGACAGAAATGCAATCAAGCACATGGACTACTACGACCACACCATGGTCTCTGTCGTCAACTACACGCATAACGGTATTGATTTCGAGAACAGGGATATGGTTGACATATACAAGGACATCTTTATTAGGCGGGTGGTTGCTGAAAACAAGACCGGTAAGGATGTAAACCTGAAGATCTTCTTTCACCAGAATTTCTACATATATGGCAATGACATAGGGGATACCGCTGCTTACTTTCCTGAATACCGCGGTGTGATCCATTATAAGGGAGGGAGATACTTTCTCGCATCCACTCTTGATGAGAGCGGTAATTTCTGCGATCAATATGCCACAGGGGTTAAGGATGTGGGTGAGCTGAAGGGCACATGGAAGGATGCCGAGGACAATGAATTATCAATGAACCCGGTGGCAATAGGTTCGGTGGATTCTGTCATAAGGCATTCCACGACTCTGAAGGCCGGTTCAAAGTTCACGCTCTATTATTTCATCATAGCGGGAAGAAACATCAACGATATAGAGAGCGAATATTCAAATGTGAATGTCCAGTACCTCCAAAAGCTTCTGAGGAGAACAACAAACTACTGGGAGCTCTGGTCTTCGAAGGTGACTCCCAGCCTGGATTCAGACACAACAGCGCTTTACCGCAGATCGCTCTTCGTGACTAAGAGCCACGCAAACGATCTTGGGGCCATAGCCGCATCCTGCGACAGCGATATACTGAAGCTGAGCCATGACGGATACTACTACGTCTGGCCCAGGGATGCCTCCATGGCTGCATACGCCTTGAGCATATCCGGGCACAGCGAAACCGCCAGACGCTTCTTTGCCCTGATGGAAGATTCACTTTCAGAAGAGGGATACCTGTACCACAAATACAACGTCGACGGCAAGATCGCCAGCAGCTGGTTACCGCACGTCATGAATGGCAAATCCATATATCCAATACAGGAGGATGAAACAGCTCTGGTGGTCTGGGCACTCTGGGAATACTTTAGGAAGTACAATGATATCGGCTTCACCGCACCGTATTATGAACGCCTTATAACCAGGGCAGCAGACTTTATGACCAATTTTGTTGACAACAACGGCCTTCCCAAGCCATCCTTTGATCTGTGGGAAGAGCGCTATGGAATCCATGCCTACACTGTTGCTACGGTTTATGCCGCCCTGAAAGCAGCTTCAAACTTTGCAAACGTTTTCGGCGATCCTGATCTATCGGAAAAATACGAAAATGCTGCGGAAAGGATGTACCATGCGTTCGATGAAAGGTTCTATTCTGAGGATACGGGATACTATGCAAGGGCCATCATAGACGGAAAGCCGGACTTCACCGTGGACAGCGCCCTCACCTCACTGGTGCTCTTTGGAATGAAGGATGCGGACGATCCAAAGGTTATTTCTACCATGCAGAGGATATCTGAAGACCTATGGGTGAATGGCGTTGGAGGCATAGCGCGCTACCAGAACGACAGATACATGAGGGTGAAGGACGATCCAAGCGTTCCTGGAAATCCCTGGATAATAACCACGCTGTGGATGGCAAGATACTATATGCGTTTTGGTGATTTTGAAAAGGCCTGGAACCTCATACAGTGGGTCAAGTCACACAGACAGAAATCCGGAATATTTTCGGAGCAGATAAATCCATACAATGGCGAACCTTTATCCGTATCTCCTCTGGTATGGAGTCATTCTGAATTTATAATATCGCTTCTTGAATATTCGGATCTAATAAGAAACAGGTCATGAATCTGAATACAGAATTTTTTATATTGCATGGCAATTTAAGGGCATGGATATAAGGGGGAAGGAGATTCTGGTCACCGGCGGTGCCGGTTTCATAGGTTCAAACCTTGTCATAAGGCTTGCTAAGGAGAACCATGTTTATGTTCTAGATGACCTTCAGACTGGTTCGCTACGCAATCTCTCGTCCGTTTACGATGGTATAGATTTTGTAAAGGATCGTGTTGCAAACGTGAACGATTACTGCTTCGATCCAGATTATATATTCCATATCGGGCTTTATTCATCTTCACCCATGTACAAGGACAATCCTCATCTTGTGGGCGAACTCATAAAGGACATGGTTTCTGTTCTAGAACTTGCGAAAAGGAAGAAGAGTACTGTGGTTTATGCTTCCACATCCTCCATATACAATGGCGTGAAACCCCCGCACAGGGAAGATGTGATACCATTCGTCACGGACTTCTATACAGAGGCTAGGTATGCGACTGAGAGGATCAGCGAACTTTATTCAAAGCTTTACGGAATCAACATATCTGCGATGAGATTCTTCTCCGTATACGGATACAATGAAAGATCCAAGAAGAAGTTCGCAAACCTCGTTTCGCAGTTCATATGGGATATGCACGATGGCAAACAGCCAGTGATATACGGCGATGGCGAACAGAAAAGAGACTTCGTGTTTGTGGACGACGTGGTTGACGCTCTGATCAACGCAGCTGTTTACAACACTGGCTTCAACGTGTACAATGTAGGAACCGGAAAGAACTACTCGCTCAATGAACTTGTGCAAAAACTGAACGATCACATGCACACTGATATCAAGGCCAAATATGTGGAGAACCCAATGGCCAAAACATATGTCCACGAAACCCTTGCGGATACCAAGAAATCTGAAGAAAAGATAAAATTCAAGGCCAAGATCAGCCTCGACGAAGGCATAGATAAGCTCATGAAATATTACGGATACTGATCCGTAAGCTATTGATCTTTTTTCTAAAAATTTTCATGACTTGTGCAGTGCAGGTATCTCTTGAAATTTTAGGATGTCACCTGTCCTGATAGTAGATTATGCGTGAACCCTCGAAATCAAAATCATAGTCCATCTGCCTCAAGCCCAACTCCTTCAGGTTTTCCCTCTTGTTGTGATCGATGAAGAAGAGCAGAAAGCCGCCGCCTCCAGCACCTATCAGCTTGCCCCCGTATGCGCCAAGCTCCTTTGCCCTAATGTAGAGGCGATCTATGAGGTCATTTGTGATCTTTCCAGAGAGCTTCCTCTTAAGCATCCAGTTCCTGTCCATTATCTCGCCAAGCTCCTTTATATCGCTGGCGTAAAGCTTCACAGCGAATTCCTCGGCAAGCTTCTTCATCTCCAGATACTCCTGTATGTGATCGTCTATCTTCGATATCTGATCAGTATGGATATCGGTTGATGATCTCTCAACCCCAGTATACAGTAATGCCGTATTGTCGCGCAGGTATTTCAAGCGTTCCGTATTAAGCGGTATCGGTTTTACGCGCACTTCACCGTTTTGAAAGAACTGGAGCAGGTCTATGCCACCGTAAGCTGCCATGTACTGATCCTGCTTTCCACCGGCTTCTCTGAGTATTTCCCTCTCTATCTTCACTGCTTCTTCCGCAAGAGTCTCATTTGAAACGTATTCTGATTTATAAGCATGCAGTGCATTCAATAACCCGACGAGAAACGATGATGATGATCCAAGACCCGTACCCTGCGATGGCACATCGCTTATGGAAAGTATTTCAATTCCCCCATCCAGCTCGAGAAGCCTGAGGGCTTCCCTGACAGTGGGATGCCTTATCTCATCGACTTTATCCACGATTTCGGTTCTGGAGTATGAAACCCTGATCTTGCTATCGAACTTCTTGTTGACGATTATGTATATGTACCTGTTTATTGCAGCCGATACCACGGATCCGCCATGCCTGGTATAGAAGTCAGGCAAATCTGTTCCGCCACCAACAAATGTTATCCTCAATGGGGTTCGAGTGATTATCATCCGCGTAAAAATCACTTCTGATCTATTTAATCTTTGTTTGTGTATCGATCACTGCCTATTCCATGCGATCTAGGTTCAGATGGCATCTGGTGATTACGATTGGGCACATATATACACCAGGCATGGTATTCATGATCAAGAAAAAGTTTCAATTAGTATTTTTACATTAAGCATAGGATAACCATAAAAGCCCACGACATTGTTATAGGACTGATCGTCGCCGCCATCGGTGGAATAATATTCACAGTAAGTCTGTACCTAGGAATAGCCGATATAATAATTGGAATAGTGCTTCTCTTCTTTGGCCTTGAATTGCACATACCGGTAGGATCGAAGCAGGACGTCAGGTTCGAAGGAAAAGTGAGGTATGAATGGGCTATAAAAGAAGGGCTTGCAAGAATAGCTGATGGCCGCATGCATGTTGACAAGGGCGTATTTCTCAGCATAATGGAAAAGTCAAAGGAAGCGCTGAATTACTCGGACAACATCCCTGAGTTCGGCATGGAAGCCATATACCTTTACTTCTCCAACCGCGAAAGGGCAATGCACATAGCAGAAGAACTCAGATCTGCCGGTGTTAAGGCCGATGTTCAGGACGATAAGGTGGGAAGCACACTTAAGATCAGTTTCATCGTTCAATCGGACAGATCTGATAAGTAAGTTGTTTATAGACAAGTTTTTAAGCCATGGTTCAATGCAAGACCATGAACAGCGATCCGACCCGCGAAAGAATACTTCACGGGCTGATTACGCTATATATACTCAAGGAACTCGTGAAGCGGCCCATGCACGGTTACGAGCTTCAAAAGAGCATGTTTGAGACCACAGGCCAGGCTCTTCCGCAGGGATCCATATACATACTGCTGAAGACCATGAAGGAGAGGGGTTTTGTAATTTCGGAGTCTTCGGTCAATGAGAAAGGCCAGCAGTTAACCGTTTACCATATAACCGATGCTGGGAAAAAATTCCTTTGCGATCACTCTCAGGCCCTGCAGCTGGCCAGGAAGATCATCGATGATCTTCTCAGCACGGTGGATATAATAGAGAACAGGAATTGATAAGCTATTTATAGATAAATGACATATTGATGTATGGAAAAAATAAGGATCATAGCTGCACCAGGTCCAGTATCTTATCCAATAATAGCTGCGAGATCTGATATATTCGATATAGTTTTTGATAAGGAACAGAAAGGAGACATAGTTCTGGATTCAACGGTATCGCTCGTGAAGCGTGGCATAAAATTCAATCTATCTCTCATAAGGGGATTATCCGTGATCTCACCCCAGATCGGAAGGAAGATCGCTGTTTGGAGGCGAGGGAGTGCAAACGATGTTCTCCTGAAAATAGCACTGGATCTTGAAAAGATGCGTTCTGACATAGTCTATGCCGAAGATCAGAAGGAGATCTTGGAACTACTGAACAGTGGGAAGGTCGATTCTGCAGTTCTGGCCTCGCCTTTCGGGAGTGGCATAAGATTTGAAGATCTTTTCAGGAAGCACGATCTTGAAATGCCTGGCAGCTGCGGAGCCTACGTTCGCGAAGATCTCATAGATACATTCGCAGGGGAGTACAGGAAGGGCATAGAAAAAATGAGATCCGATCCAGAGAATACATCAAAATACGTGGCTTCAGTGCTTCCGATGAAGGTGGATCCGAAGTTCATAGCTGGCACAATACTTAAATCGGACGTTTCGCCAGAACTCGTATTTGATGCGACAGCATTTGCTGAGACTGTTAAAAAATACCTGAACTGAAGATGGTGATCATGTCTAGGGAGAATGGTGGCGGGCTTTCCTTCATCACAATGTTGGTCATCATAGTGTCCATAACGTTCGCAGTCAGGGGAAGCAACAACATGTACATGACAGAGATACCGCTCATCGCCCGCTACGTGTTTCACTATGGAGAATTTTTCGTCGGATCCATCTCCGCGCTAGCCGCTGTCGGCACGTTTCTCATGAGTGCATTAATAAATTCCAGGTTGCGTTCTAGGGAAAGGCGTTACGTCTTCATAGCATCATCCCTGATTTATGCAATAATCTTTCCGTTGTTCTACCTGTCCAATGCCATAACTATATGGCCAGTGGTCTTTGTAGCTGGCTTCTCCCTCGGAGCTCTGATGCCAAACATTATAACGTCCGCCGGCCTGCTTCCGGACAGAAAGCAGAGGGAACGATTGCTTTCGATTTACACGCTCACGCTGAGCATATCTCTGGTCGTTGGTCCCGCCCTGGAAGGATATCTACTGGGATTCATGCCACTTCTGAAAACCTTCCTCGTCTTCAGCGTATTTCCAGTAATCGTATTCGCACTCTCGTTCTTTCTTAAATTCCCGGATGAGAACGGCGCAAGAAAGATACAAAGTGGCGACGTTGTCAGGAACCACGGGTTCAGAGCAGCCGTGTACAACATAATGACCTACAACATTCCATTCGCATTCATACTCACCTTCGGAGGAATATATGCGATGTCTCGCTTCGGCGTAACGTATTCAACGGTAACGCTGATGTTTGCCAGCTTTTTCTTCACGTCATTCCTGAGCAGGATGATCCTTGCCGTCAGGCCTCCGGAGGATATATGGAAACTCATGATGCTGTCCGTTGTCATAACCACAATAGGCCTCATCGGAATAGTCGAATCCTTCAACTTCCTCATGTTGGAGGTGTTCTTCCTGCTTCTTGGATTCCCGCATGGGTTCACGTACCCGCTCTCGGTGATATCAATTTCTCGTTCTTTCGATATGCAGGCGAGGAATGCAGCCAACAGCCTCTTCTTCTCCATAATGATGGCCGTGGGCGCCGTGATGCCGTTCGCCTCAGGCGGTATAGTCAGTGCTATAGGCCTCAGATATTCCTTTGCAGCCCTGATACCGGTCATACTGATACTGCTGTACATGCTTCATCATGAGATGTCCCTTGTGAGCCATGGAAAAATAAGTGGGGGCGCTTCGCCCTCATGAATCGTTTTACGAAGAAATGAAGTTCTCCATCAGAGCCACAGACTGAGGCGCGGCCCGAGTTCCAGCGTAGAATATTGCCAGGGCAACAGCGCTAATCACGATCAGATCAAGCGGAAACGGTATTATCCCTATCCCATAGCTTCCGAGGTATGATACCACGGGGAGTATCGCCAGTATGGCTATCATGTATGATCCCTGCGAAATGTCTCTGATCGGGTTCTTCCTAGCAAAAACAAACAGCACAAGGCCTGCAATGGCTATTGCGCTCATGTAAAGCGTTGTGGGATATCCGGACCAGTAAACTATAAGGGCGGATAGTGCGAAACCAAGTGGTGCCAGTATCTTCGATGCTGGGAGCCTGAAGCCTTTCGCCTCGATCCCGTATTTTTCAAATATTGCGAGTGAAATTGGGCCGCTCATGTATGCGATGATAGTCAGATCCGAGTTGACAGATACAAGAGACTGCCAGGACGGGAATGGAAGAACGAAGAGTATCATCACCACGAGGTCAAGTATAAGGGCGAATATGGGCACACTCCTGGAATTTGTCGTCGAGATCTTCTTGGGGAAGAAGCCCATTTCGCTTATCCTGTAGGAGATCCTCGAGGTTGTGGTCTGGTAAATGCTGCTTGTTCCCAGTGGCGATATTATGCCGTCAAAGAGCAGAACTGTTGCTAGCGCTCCAAGGCCGAGCGTTGACGCAAGCACCAGCATTGGCCCGCTTGAGTATCCACTGTCTGCCAGTGCTGCCCAGTCTCCAGGCTTGATGCTGCCCCACTGCAGTGAACCTATGAATGCGATCTGGACAATCATGTATATCGCAGAGGCAACCGCCACGCTGAGCATTATGGCTATGGGAACGGTCTTCTGAGGGTTCTTCGCCTCCCCCGAGAGTTCAACGGCTTGCCTGAAGCCCAAAAACGAGAACGCTATCCCAGCTCCAGGTACAGCCGTGAATATACCCTCAGGCTTTACGGTTCCTACCAGGGTGAAGTTCCTGATTGAGAATATGGTGAATATGAAGAAGAAGCTGGTTATGATGGGTATTGCGATCTTCATGTACGATATTATGTTATTGAATCTGGACGTATTTCGAATTCCAGTGGCATTTAGAATGAAGAACGCTACGAGCAGAGCTACAGCGAGCAATATTCCTGTGGTGGTGAGAAGGCCGTTGTTGTTGAGAAGTCCAGGCACCAGAAAGCTGAGGTAGCTTATGGAAGCGATGACTTCAAGTGGCGGCGTTGAGGCATAGCCAAGAAAGAGAGACCATGCGTTGAGCGATCCGGCCACCGTCCCGTTGGTGAGAAACGGATAACCTGCGGCTGCGCCAGCCATGGGCACCCTACCACTTAGATCAGCGTAAATGAGAGCCAGAATGGCAACTATGCCAGTTCCCACCAGCCATGAGAAGATCGAGTATGGCCCAGCCATGGATGATGCATAGAAGGCAGAAAAAAGCCAACCAGATCCTATCATCCCCGTCACCGAGGCCATCATGAGATCGATTATTCCAAGTTCTTTTTTCAACATTAAGATATCTGATTTTTTCTATCCTTATAAGGCTGGCGTTTAATTTTGGATATTTTGGCCTCAGATGTCCAAAAATGGATAAACCAATCCATAAATAGACTTATTTATGTTCGATTCATAAAGGTCGATGAGCATTTCAGATGATGTGAGGACCTACATCGAAAGGAATCCGCACCTTATGCGGGCGCTCAACGAAGATATAGTGAACTATTCAGCTCTCGCCAGGAAGATCATGGGCGATACCGGCCTGGAGAATTTTCAGGCGATAGTTGCTGCGCTCAAAAGATACAGGGCACCCGCATCTGAAATAGACCATTCAGCGATACTTGCAAGATCAAGTGTGGAGATGTACACGAACATATCCGTTATCATCCTCAAGCCTAAGAATGAAAACGTGAAGATGGTGCTCAACAACGCCGACCGCTCAACACTTAACTACAGTCGGTTCAGAATAATTCAGGGCGTTCAGGGCGCGGTTGTGGTCGTGAATGACAACGATCTGGAGAGGATGATACGAGGAATACCGAAAGCAGAGATCATAAGCATTGATAGAAAGCTTGCCGAGATCGTCATAACTAGCCCGCAGACGATAACTTACACCAGGGGCTATGTTGCGCATCTATCATCTCTTCTCGCTTACCATGGCATAAACGTTGTCCAGCTCGTCTCGTTCTACACCGATGTCACCTTCATACTTGACGAGAAGGATCTGACCGCAAGCTTCAGGATAATATCGGATCTCATCCAGAGATCGGCCAGGCAACGCGGAGAAAACATCGATAGGATGTGACTGTACGATTTGCTATATTTATAATCACATTTACATGCATATGAAATAACTATTATGTGGAAATATTAATTCATCATATCAGTTATTGTCCATCATATTCGCAAAACTTTTATTAATTATTTTAAGTTATACGCATATGAAGGAAAAAGCCAGAAATGTTTATATGGTGGCTGGAGGCGTAACAAAATTCGCCAAGGCGTCACCAGAGATGGATTTTCGGTTGCGGGTGAAGAAGGCTTTTGACTATGCTATGAATGATGCAGGTCTCACACTTGCAGACATAGATGGTTCGGTTGCGTCATATTTCTCTGACCACTTCCAGAGGCAGCTGATGTCCGGAATAATGGTTCAGGATTACCTTGGTCTCGTGCCAAAGCCCAGCAAGAGAATCGAGGGTGGCGGTGCGACTGGAGGCCTGGCTTTTCAAGCCGGATACGAGGAGATCGCCTCCGGCAGAATGGACACGGTTGCAGTCTATGGATTCGAGACGATGTCCCATGTCAACACATGGAAGGGAAATGAATTCATAGCGCTCGCTAGCGATACCAACTTTGATTACCCCATTGGCGGCTTTTACACGGGATACTATGCCATGATGGCTGTGCGCCACATGTATGAGTTCGGGACGACTGTGGAGCAGCTGGCGAAGGTATCGGTAAAAAACCATGGTAATGCTCTTCACAATCCCTATGCACAGAGCCCCATGAAGCTGACAGTAGAGGACGTACGCAACGCACCAATGGTTTCATACCCACTTACAAGGCTGGACGTCTGTGCCATGTCTGATGGAGCCGCAGTTGCGATACTTGCCTCCGAAGACAAGGCCTTTGAGATAACGGATCATCCCGTACTCATAAAGGGCATAGGCACGGGCACGGATTCCATGAGGCTTGCTGATAGGCCGTTTGGAGATGTCCCGCTCCTTCCAAATGAGAAGCCATCCGATTATAAAGATCTAAAGTATCCAGGTGTTCATTCCTTCAGGGCAGGGCGAATGGCCGCGAAGGAAGCGTACGAGATGGCAGGAATAACGGATCCTCTGAACGAGCTTGATCTCATCGAGCTGCACGACGCCTACACATCATCGGAGATACAGACATACGAGGATCTTGGCCTATGCAAGTACGGCGAAGGCGGACAGTTCATAGATGAGGGTAAGCCAGAGCTGCACGGAAAGATTCCTGTGAATCCGTCCGGTGGGCTTCTCGCAGCAGGCCATCCTGTAGGTGCGACTGGCATAATGCAGGCAGTCTTCATGTTCTGGCAGCTGCAGCACACCATAAAGAAGCATTTCCATGATGACTATCTGCAGGTGCCGAATGCAAAGAGGGGACTCATACACAGCCATGCCGGAACCGGGACTTATGTTACCGTAACGATTATGGAGGCGGCAAAATGACGCTTGATCCAGATGCAAAGCTTCCTGAAACAGAAGAGGGGACGGTTGTATACAATACGGATCCGCTCATAATAAGATCTCATTATGAGATCGACTACATACACAGCTATGCTCAGGATAGCGAGTTCTTCAGGGCTCTGGGCAGGAAGAAGCTCATGGGCAGCAAGTGCAAGAAATGCGGCTATGTGTACGCAACACCGAGATCGCACTGCATGATGTGTGGTTCGGAAACGGAATGGTATGAACTTCCACTGAAGGGGCGAGTCCATACCTATACGACATGCTACTTCAGTGGCGAGGAATTCCTCAACGAAACTCCGTTCAACCTTATTCTGGTGGAGTTCGATGGCGTAAACTCACTGTTCATGAGCAGGCTGATCGGTGCTGAAACCAAGGACATATACATAGGGATGCCGGTGAAGGCAAAATTTAGAAGGAACCTCAAGATGAACGTTACGGACGTTTATTTCGTACCGGACGTTGAAAAGTGATGAGGCACGGGGAAGCCGCGGTCGGATTGATAATCGACAAGAGCGATATACTCCTGATAAAGAGGAAGACCCGATCAGATGACCCATGGTCAGGCGACGTGGCCTTCCCCGGTGGTTTTTTGAAGGAGAATGAGAGCCCTGCACAGTGCGTAATAAGGGAGATAAAGGAGGAGGTATCACTTTACTTTACGGAGAGGGACATTCTTGCAGAAATGCCTCTGCACTATCCGGTTTCTAGGCAGCTTCCGGTGCATCCGTTCATAATAAAGGGCTATTCGCTAGAGGATGCTAGGCCAGGCGATGAGGTGGAAGAGGTAAGGGTCGCGAACATATCGGATCTCATAAAGGACTTCGATCCGAACAGGGGAAACATCTACAGGTATCAGGACTGGGTGATATGGGGCCTTACCTACAGAATACTCACCACGTACATTGAGAGGTACTACGGCAATTTCGATTTCTGATTTGTTCGATTTACATACGATATTTAAAATATGGAGATATATTTAGCAAACTATGGAACGATCGATCAGGGACTATCAGTTTATCATCTATGCAATAGTTTTTGTGGCAAGTTTCAGCGTCCTCATAATAGTATCAAACCAGCTTCTGTTCCACAATGCATTCCTAGATACAGCAGCCTTCGATGTTGGGAACTGGGTCTACTGGATCTTCGCTGTCAGCTTCATCTTCACCATAACGATGGCCTACCTAATGGTCAGAAACCTGAGTGACAGGGCGAAATTCGAATCCATGATCAACAGCCCTAGCAAGAGCGTGTTCGTCAGAAACCTTAACGAGCTAGAGGCGCTTGCCGTCCGTCTCGGAAAAAGCTACAGGATACAGCTTGATCAGGCAAAGGAAAAATGGAAGGTTAAGTGATCAGTTCTTTAACGAACTGTGGAAGCCTGAATGATCCTTCCATCACATCTGCGTTGAAGTATTTCCCAGACATGTTCACCGGCCTTGGTTTCATTGTCCAGGGCGATGCGACGGTGAATGACCAGAATCCACTGGGATAAGTGGGTATGAAGCCTGTATAAACTCGAACGTCGCTGAAGACCTCCCTCATTCCAGAGTATGCAAGCTTTATTGCCTTCGGCTGGTAGAATGGGGATCCTGACTGCGAAACTATCACGGCGCCTTCATTCATTATCTTTCTCGTATCGTTATAGAAATCCTTTGAGAAGAGGCCCTCTGCTGGACCTTCAGGATCAGTGGAATCTATTATTATGAGATCGAACTTCTCGCTCGTGTTCTTGACATACTTTATGCCATCCTGGATCAGCAGCTTGACATGGCTGTCGTTGAAGGCTGAGGAAAGGGAGGGAAAGAATCTTTTGGAAACCTCCACAACCTGATCATCTATTTCCACATTTACTATGTGCTTCAGGCCGAGATCAATGAGCCTCCTAGCTGCGCCTCCGTCTCCACCGCCTATTATCAGAGCATTCTCTGGAGGTCTTGGCGTCAGATGGTAAGGAACCATCGTTATCAGTTCATGATAGATGAATTCATCCCTCTCCGTGAGCTGCACTGTTCCGTCTATGGCCAGCAGCTTTCCAAAATCATAGGTATCGAATAGATCGATCCTCTGGTAATCTGTCTTTATGGATAACAGCTGATCGCTTACCCTGAAGGAGAGCTGCAGGTTGTCTGAATATCTTTCTGAAAACCAATTCTCTATGAGCTTCATCCGGCTTTTATTGTTTGTGCCTATTTAGACTTTAGCCGATTGCGTTCCATGGGATCGCGATGCGAAGGAGAATGCAGAAAGCTAAAATCGGCGAAACAATATACCGGCATGGATAGAAAGGAACTTCTGTCAAGGCCAGTCAGGGATCTGTCCATAACTGCAGATACCCGCCTGGGAGACCTCATGGATCAGTTTTCAAGCATAGGTGGATTCACAGCGGCAAAAATACACGAAGCATACGAGATCATAAAGGACATGTTCAGTGAGGATAACACAACATTTCTCTCGTTTCCAGCCGATATAATATCAACTGGTCTGCGTGGTCTGATAAATGAGGTGGTCAAGAGGAAGCTTGTTGACGTCATAATAACAACCTCGGGCACGCTCGATCATGATATTGCGCGAACCTACCGCAATTACTACTGCGGTTCGTTCAGCTATAGCGATATTGAGCTGAGAGACCTGGGGATAAATAGGCTGGGAAATGTACTCGTACCGGATGAGTCGTACGGGGAGATCATAGAGGAAAAGGTTATGGAATCCCTGGAGAAACTCTATGCGAAGAAGAAGGAGTGGGCCACGGTGGATCTGATACACGAGGTCGGGCTGGATATCAACAGTGAGAGTTCAATAATTTACAATGCAGCGAAGAACAACATACCGGTGTTTGTGCCAGGAATAACGGATGGATCATTCGGATCTCAGCTCTGGAGCTTCTACGAACAGCACCATGACTTCAAGATAAACCTGCTCGAAGATGAACACAGGCTCTCCGATATAATCTTCGATGCTAAGAAAACTGGTGCTATAATGATAGGAGGTGGTATCTCCAAGCATCACACCATTTGGTGGAATCAGTTCAGGGATGGCCTCGACTATGCAGTATACGTGACCACTGCGCAGGAATATGACGGATCGCTTTCCGGTGCGAAGCTAGAGGAGGCCATATCATGGAAGAAGGTGAGGCCGGACGCAAGGTACGTTAATGTTTACGGCGATGCGACGGTGATAATGCCAGTACTGCTCGCACCGTTTCTCTAAAATCATTGACTTATTTTCGCAGCGTTCAAAGTAAGCTCATAGAAATATCATAACATTTATTAATTTATAATGTATATTACTTTATGGAACTTTTAAACGTAGGTGATATTGCTCCCGATTTTGAAACCGTTGATCAGTACGGAAAGACTGTAAAGCTGAGTTCATACAGAGGGAAGCCAGTGGTGCTCTATTTTTACCCCAAGGATAATACGCCTGGGTGCACGACAGAGGCCTGCAACTTCAGGGATAATTTCAATTCATTCAAAGATTCCGGCGTAGAGGTTATAGGGGTTAGTGTTGATTCTCCGGAATCGCACAAGAAGTTTGCTGAGAAGTACAACCTGAACTTCACGCTGGCCTCGGACAAATCCAAGGACATCGTAAAAAAATACGGGGTATTAGGGCTTGCAACCGCCAAGAGGGTAACATATATAATAGACCCGGATGGCAAGATAGCCTATGTGTATCCGAAAGTCACGCCAAAGGATCATGCGCTTGAAGTCATGAACAAGCTAAAAGATTTAGGCCTAGTAAAAAACAATTGATTATATAGTATAGTTTTTATCATTTTCCATGAGCATAAGCGATACGAAGATCGATCCCAGAATCCAGATCAACGATATTATGAGCAATATCAAGTTGTTATAAGCGATCGCAATTATAAATAAGACAATGGGGATGAAATACTTCAACAATCCCCATATGAGATCGTAGTAATCCATTTAGGCTCATCCGAAGAGTGCGCTGAGTCCGGACATGGCCTCTTCTTCTTCGTGTTCCTTGTCCTCTTCCTTCTTCTTTTCCTCTTTCTTCTTTGGTTCTTCCTTCTTCTTCTCCTCGGCGGCTGGTGCAGGTGCGGTTGCTACCTGTGCCACTGAGGCATTCTTCAGTACCTCGTCGATGTTAACGTCCTTGAGTCCAGAGACCAGGGTCTTTAGTCTGGCCTCATCCACCTGTACGCCGACATCCTCGAGTACCTTTTTCAACTTCTCTTCATCTACTTCCTTTCCAGCTGCATGAAGCAGCAGAGCTCCATATACATATTCCATCTTTATTACCTCCTATTGAAACAGAGCACCGAGTCCCTCGGAAATGCTCTCATCAGGCGATTTTTCTTCCTTTTTCGCCTCTTCCTTCTTCTCTTCAGGGGTTTCCTGTGTACTACCCTTATTCAAAACATTGTTTAAAATTATCGCATTCACATTGGCCCTCACGAGGAAGTCCTTGACATTATCCTCGGTTATGAACTGCCCTGCCAGAGCCAGCGCATCTGCCTTTATCTTTGCCTCGGCAAGCAGATCTCTGAGCACCTCGTCAACGAAGAACATTGAACTCTTAGCTATAGCCTTCGCCTGCGAGAACGCCGCTGCCATGTCGTTAGCTATTCTCTCTGGCGTCAGTGATAGGACTTCCTTTGAGTAAACCACACCCTCACTGTATAGGCCTAGCAACTGCAGTCCAACTTCGAGTGGTTTTATCTCAAGCATCTCAAGAATCTTAGCTTTGTCTTTAGGTATGGTTTCTCCCTTCTTTACGAAGACAGTTTCTTTCTTTATCGCTATCTTTCCTTTCTCCACACCGGTCTGCAGCCCAACCTTCTGGAATTCGGTCATCATGGGGCCTGGTGGAAATCCAGTTGTCATCGGCTGAATGACGATATCTTCAGGCGCTATCTCTCCACCCCTGGGCGCGGTCTTTTGGAATGTAGATTCTATGATTTTGTATATCTCGGTGGGTTCAAGATCAGAGGTTAAAAGAGCTATCTGCCCTCCGGAGTTCTCCTTGAGTTTTGATAGCTTCTCGTCTCCAAGGTTTTCCAGAGCTTTGAAAAGCAGTGTTTTCTTTATCACCTTGAGGTTTATCTTTCCCCTGTTCTTTCCCCTTATGTCCTGTATCTGTCTTGTTCTTATGCCGGCTGTGTCAACTATGGCCACAGACCTAGAAGCCTTTATCCTCTGCGTAATCTCATTAACAAGTTCCTTCTTCTGCTGGCTAACTTCCTTCATTTCTCATCACCGGCCTTTATCTCCACGGCATTACCCATGGTGGTCTTAACGTAGATGCTGCGTATGTTGGATGCCCCACGTTCAAGTTTACCGGTTATCCTGTTTATCACCGTCATGATGTTCTCGCTGATCTTGTCCGCATCCATAGATCTTGTGCCAACCGGAACATGGAAGGTAAGAGCGTTTCTACTCCTAGCTTTCACAGTGTTCTTGAGGTTCTTTATCAGTGGAGCTGGGTCCTGGCCTGGCGGTATAGGCCTTGGCATCTTTCCACGTGGGCCCAAAACCTGACCGAGGCTCTTACCGATGTTGGCCATCAGGGTGGCCTCAGCTATGAAGAAGTATGCCTGATTGACGATCTTCTTGAATGCCTTCTTGTCCTCTGCGAACTTTGAGATATCCTCGGCTCCAAATACAAAGTCAGCGACTCCTCTTGCCTTGGATTTTAATTCATCCGATCCGAACACGGCGATCTTGACGTCCTTTCCCCTGCCATTCGGCAGAAGTATCTCTTCGTTTATTCTGTTCTTGGGATTGCTCATGTCAACGTCCTTGAGGTTTACGGCTATCTCAACGCTCTCCTCAAATTTCCTCTGAGGAGACTTTTCCTTAATTTCACTGACTGCCCTTTTAACGTCATTTATGTTCAATCATCCCACCCCATTAAATGGAGATCTCTCCTGCCTTTATTTGGCGCTGAACCTCTTTCGGATCCTTCCCATCCACGTTTATTCCCATGGATACGCAGGTCCCGAGAACCTCAAGTGTCGCAGCCTTGAGGTCGCTTGCAAGCATGGATGCCATCTTGGTCTTTGCAACATCAACAATCTGATCCAGCGTAGCATTTCCAGCAATTGCTTCCTTTCTCTTCGCAGCTCCCTTTTCTATTCCCAACTTTTTCTTCAACAGTGCAGAGGTGGGAGGAATTCCAACGGTTATCTCGTATTTCTTTGTCTCAGGATCGACAACGGTTATCGTAACAGGGACTCTCATTCCCTGAAATTCCTTTGTCTTCTCATTAATCTCCTTGACTACCTGGGCAACGTTCAATCCAAGTGGACCCAGTGCAGGTCCTATGGGTGGTCCCGTGGTGGCCTTCCCACCTTCCACCATCGTCTTCACTGACTGTGCCATTGTTAAGCACCCTGAAACTCAATATAAAACTCATATAAATAACCATCTCAATGGCAAGATCACTGTGCAAGATTCATGGTACGGAAATTGCGCCAGTTTCTTTCCTTGAGGCAAATATAATCATTTTATTTTGCAAGAGGCAATTTAAGAATCTTAGGGCTATGGCATAAATTCGGCTAGTGGCATTATCTCCACTATCCTGTTATTGTGCGACGATCTCTTCTTATCGGACCAGTATTTTCCGAGAGCTTTGAGGAATTCTATCTGGTCTTCCCTTCTTATGATGAAATAGTTATCCAGATGGCCTGCGCCATCACTGTAGCCCCAATAATCTATGGGCCCCATAACAGATCTCACTATATTGTAATAAAAGTCATGGAACCAGCTGCTTTCTAAATGGAACTGAACTATCCTGCCATTCCTGTTAGATCGATAAATTTCGTACTTTCCATTGAACTTAACATCACCATTGTGAACCCTAGCTATGAGGCTGCTGGTATCGGATGCAACATACTTCATTCTGAAATTCATTGTGTTCTGGAATATCCCGGATGAATTTGTGAGAAGTTCTTCCTCTGTAAGCGTCCAGGTTGTTCTAATAACCTCCGCCATGCTTGGATTTATCTCCTTTCTTTCCACGGCTATCATGAACGAAGGTATGTTCGCATCTTCCAGCCTTTCCAGCCTCATGACTTCGGCTGGCAGAGGCGCAAGGTTGACATAATCCAAAATGAGTTTGGTGACCATATCAAGAGCTTCCTCAACGAATTCAAAGACGATTATGAGCTCATCCTTTCCAAGGCTTATAACGGGATACATGATGAGACCTGGTATTGAGGCAAGCCTGTCTATGGATGCATTCGAGACGTCTGATATATCTCTTATCAGTGCGTTTGTTTCGTGCTTTATAACTTTCCCCAGGCCTATCTTGGTGTAATATGCGTTGATATAATCCACGATGGACTCCACCTCATCTGTCTTAAGACTCCTGAATGCGTTGATGAACATCCTCCAGCGGCCATCTTCCCTGGCAAACATGCAGCCGTAGTTGTATCTCTTGTTCTCCTCATTGTATCCCGCGAACATCTTCCAAAAGCGTTCTGGTACAGGATTGGGAACGTTAACCTTAATCGAAGCAAGATAGTCGAGAGATGGTGGAAATACGTGATCGTCCATCGTATCATAATCGCTGATCGCATTAATTTAACTTTGCACCATTGCTCTGCATGAGAGCGAAATTTTCAGCCTCAGCAGGTATCGTCTATTAGTATATTACCGAAGGTAATTAATTATTATAAAACCTAAAAATATTAGTTCAGAATAACGAAAAATAACGGCTAAAATCGAATGTATAAGATAACTCACACATACAGAAGACCGCGTGTATCTTGACACGAAATATGGCTGGCGGGTTGCGACATGTATTTGAATAATATGATTGAGAGTAATATGGTGATGATGTATGGATAAATTGAGGGTAGGTCTCCTTGGATCAACGGGCGTTGTTGGGTCTCTGCTATCGAAGATGATAGCCATCCATCCATACTTTGATCTTGCGAACGTCTATGCCTCTGATAGAAGCGCTGGACAAAGATATGGCAACGTTGTCTATGGTGGTGCAAGCGATCTTTATAGGAATCTAGAAGTGAAGGAGAGCAACCCTGACCGGATAATCAGCGACCACAATGATATAATTTTTAGTGCTGTTAGTGATGAAAAAGCTGGTTTGATAGAGAGACGTTTGGCAGAGGCTGGGTTGCCTATTTTTACCAACGCATCAGCAAACCGTCTCGAAGATGATGTTTTCTTGATAGTTCCAGAGATAAATGGCGATCTGGTTGGCAGCATCAAGAGGAAGGGTTTCATAATAGCAAATGGAAATTGCAGCACGATTGGCCTTGCCCTTGGTATTGATCCGGTCATCCGCGGGAGATCCGCAGTGAAAATCATAGTTACGACCATGCAGGCTGTCAGCGGGGCAGGTTATCCTGGGGTTTCATCGCTGGATATAATCGACAATATGATCCCGTACATACAGAAGGAGGAGACAAAGATAGAAAGAGAAACGAAAAAGATATTCTCCGGAAAACTGGACACAGAAATATTCGCTACTACTACGCGCGTGCCTGTTAAAATTGGGCATATGGAATCTGTTCATATAGAATTCGATCAGGTATTGGACCCATCAGAGATAAGGGCAGAATTTCGCAGTTATGGCAATGGGCTGTTGAAAACTGTCTATCCATCCCTACCAGATAGATCGGTGATTTTACTGGAAAAAGATGACAGACCCCAGCCCGCGCTGGACGCCACAAACGGTGGATCAGCGCTGAAAGCAGGGATGGCCGTTTCAGTTGGAAGATTAAGAGTCAGAAGTCGTAGTCTGGATCTTGTTCTTCTGGTTAATAACCTTGTTAGGGGTGCAGCCGGTTCGACCCTGCTAAATGCTGAGATAGCCTACAAGGAGGGTATAATTTGACGGAGAAGTGTGTTATTAAGATCGGAGGATCTGTACTGAAGGACGGATCATCGCTTCCGCGTGTCATGGATATAATTTCACATTTCAGAAGCCCGATACTAGTCGTCAGTGCTTTCGGAGGCATCACAGATGCGCTCTATAGATTCTATGAATACGACGAAAGCAGAATGGATAAACTCAGGGATCTGCTTCTCATGCATCTCGGTATTCTATGGAAATATAATATAGAAGCTCATCCAGAAATTTCAATTCAGGATTCATCGATCTTAGATCAGGATGCCTACGTATCCTATGGCGAAAAGATGTCTGCATTTACGCTTGCAAGATTTCTCACCGGAAATGGGATACCGGCTGCGCCCATATATACCGATGAGGCTGGATTAATCGTGGAGGAGATTTCAAAGGAACGTACAGTTGATCTTGAGGGTTCAAGGGCATTTTTTGAAAATATAGCGAGAGTAGAGACGTCTGGAAAAGTACCTGTTGTAACCGGGTTCTTCGGTATAGATCGTTATGGGAAGACGAGAATACTAGGAAGAAATTCAAGCGACTATTCTGCCGTTGCTGTTGCCGCCATCCTTGGCATAAGGGAAGTCATACTGATTAAGGATGTGCCGGGCATCTACATGAACCTCGAAGACCGAACTTCAATAGTGAACAGAATTGATTACGAAACTGCATTGCGAATAGTAGATCGGGGTTCGAAGGTGGTGCATCGGGCTGCGCTCAGGCTTGCAATGAAGATGGGAATGAATCTGCTGATAACATCTCCGGAAAATCTTGAATCCGGGACCGTTATCGGTGATCTCTTCTGATTTCGTCAATGCCGGAAATCGAAAAAGGTTAAATTCTCATTATTCATCTCCCCATACCATTTGATGGGCTCGTAGTCTAGTGGTATGATGTCGCCCTGACACGGCGGAGGTCACCGGTTCGAATCCGGTCGGGCCCACTTTAAGTATTAAACGAATACTTTATTTATGATTTTAGACTATATGATGTATGACCTATAAACCGAAGTATGACAACCTAATGGAAAACCCGAAAATAAGAAGATGGTTTGAGAATCTAAAGGCTAAATCAATACTTACAGCAACCGTTTACCGAAGGACTTTAGGCTACTATTGTGAATTGGAGAAAACTACGCCTGAACAACTTCTAACCGATATGGAAAAGTTAGAGTTTAGAGATAATTTCTTGGATTTTGTTAGAAGATTAGAGAAAGAGGGGAAAGCAGGGTCATATATTGTAAGATATAAAAAGGTTTTACGGTCTTGGGCTAAATTTAATGGAATCGATATAAAGTTAGATGTAAATATAGCAAATGAAAACGAAAGTCCAACGTTAGACAACGAAAGAGTGCCAAGCAAGGAAGAATTGAGCAGGCTTTTAAGAAAAGCGACATCAAGAGGCAGGGTATCAATCCCTATTATGGCATTTTCAGGCTTTAGACCCGAAACATTGGGTAATTACGAGGGCACAGATGGATTACGATTAGGCGATATTAAAGAGCTTAAGATTTCAGATGAAATCGAATTCACCAAGATTCCAGCCACAATAATGGTAAAGACAAGGCTAAGCAAGGCAAGAAACCAATACTTTTCTTTCATTGGAGAGGAGGGTATAACGTATATCAAGGAATATTTGGAGGAGAGAAAAAAGAACGGAGAGGAGCTAACTTATGAATCCCCACTGTTGCAATTTGATGTAAGAGGCACAAAGAAGAATGATTTTATGCGGACTATGTTGGTAACGAGGGATATCAGGGAGGCAATAACCACAGCAGGTCTAAAGATGAGACCTTACGTTTTAAGGGCATATTTCAGCACGGCGTTAGACATCGCAGAGAGCAAAGGTCTAATATCGCACCCGTGGAGGCAGTTTATTATGGGTCATAAGGGCGATATAGAGGCAAGATACAGCACAAATAAGAGGCTACCGCCAGATATGATAGAGGAGATGAGGGAAAGTTATCGTAAGTGTTTAAAATTCCTTGAAACGAGAATATCCGATGTTTCAGAGGACAACGCAAAGCTATTCTTACAGCAACAGCTCTTATCGGCAGTGGGCTACAAGCAGGAGGAGATAGACAAGTTAGACCTTTCAAGCGTGAGCAATGAGGACTTTCAGCAGTTGTTAAGGGACAAGGTAGCAGGTGCGATGAGCGACAACGGAGCGAAGCAGAAGGTCATACCTGTAAACGAAATAGAGCAGTATATCAGCGATGGATACGACTTTGAAGCAGTATTGCCGAACGGAAAAGCGGTAATGAGGTTGAGGTTTTAGTCCTTTTTCATACACTTTTCATATAAGAATGCGTAATCAAACCATAAAGCATAGCTTTTTTTTCGTTTCTTGTGTTGAGCTTTTATAATTTCTGACAATAATTCAACATCGTTTTCATTTGAAAAATCTAATATGCCTTTCCGAGCAGGTTTCCCGTATGGTTCATAAGATGTTTCTAAAAATACTGATTTTATATCTTCCAAAAGCCGAAGAGCAGGACCACCATAATCAATTATAATCCCCACGTCAATTAAATCCTCAATATGTTTTATTGCGGTCTTTGAGTTCATTTTACTTTTTACAAGTTTAGTAATCTTATATTGACTCATTGTCTTATCAGCAGATAGCATAGTATTGATGATTTCCTCGCAGTAAGCACATGAATAGTATTCTACCCACGATAAATATATGCTCATAGGTATAGTAATGGTATTAACCATATATATTCTCTCATTGAATTACAAATAGATAAGTATGGTCGAACACGTTGATTTGATTTTGGTTAAAAAAACATCAATAAAACACCTTAAACATAGCTTTGCTAAGAAATTCCCAAATTCCCCCATCCTACCAATTCTCTTATCTCTGCCAGACGTGGTTTCAGGAGAGGAGCTTGTCGGTGCAACCGCTATTTTGATGGATTTGCTGGATAGAGAAACCCATAATAATATTGGAGGTGAAATATAATTATGATGGAAGCATTTAGCCGCCCCAGACGTAAACACGGACGTGTCGCAGTTGTGAGTGTGGCAGGCTTATTCGCTTTACTCGTGGCTATACTTCTAATACCCGTGTCTTTGGTAGGGGCAGTAATAACGAGTTGGATTATTTTTTGGATTGGTTTGAGTATTCTATGGAGAGCGCAGTTTGTGAGCCCGCAAAAAATACAGAATGAGATTTTAGCTATTGCAGATGTAAAACTAACGTGGCACGAGGACGAGAGCGGGAGGGGCTGGCAGAAGGACAGAGAAACAATATATGAAGGGAAAATGGACATAAACGAATATCTCGAAAGAAAGGGACATAATCGCATTATAGCAGTTATGGGGGCTTCCCGTTCAGGTAAAAGTCAATTGGTCTATAAATTAATCCAATCCTTATCAGAAGAAAAGAAAATAATTTTTATGTTTAAGGCAACAGATGATTACACAAGGTTAGGCTATCCTACACTCTATATCCACAAAGCAGTTCCTAATGTTTTTATAAGTCCAGAGGCAGTGGCAAGGGCGTTTATAACGGCATTTCCAATCAGCGCGAGTATGCAGGGCATAACCGCTTCAACAGTCAGAGGTCAGGTAAAGCAGATAGCGGAAAAGAGCAAAAATTGGCAAGATTTCAAAAAGATATTGGAGGATATGCTAAAATCCGAAAGTGAAAGCATTACCAAAGGAGCATTAAAGTTCATACAGAACAATTTGCCAATCATATATCGGGAAAATGTTTTGAATTATGAATTACCCAATACTTGTGTAGTTGATTTTGAGGGTTCAGAGAACACCGAGGTAGATATGCAATTTTTCAAATTCTATGCAGAGTTCTTGCTTAATCAACTCTCTAAAGAGGTATGGAACAAGAGGCAAAATACTTTATTCGTAATAGACGAGGCTCATTTATTGACAAAATCAGGGTTTTCTATAATACCAGAGATGTCCGCTCTCATTGGTGCAAAAGGTAGTATGATACTAGCTTCTCAAAGAATAGCGGATTTGCGAGGACAGGCATTAGATAACTGTAAAACACAATTCAGCTTCAAACAATCTGGCAAGGAGAATTTAGACGAGGTAAGTGCCATTAGTGATTTATTCCACCAAGTTGTAGCTCAAATGCTCTCTACTTACGAGTTTACGGACATCGGGCAGGATAGACCCGACCAATATGTGATAATATATAGATTGCAGAACCCAAAACCGAAGTTATATTCCGTGAAGGAGATTACAATAAACAATAATGACAGCAAAGGCAAAGGGAGTTCCGAGGAAGAGAGGAAGGAGGATATAGACTATCAAAAAGTTATCTTTGAATTTCTATCACAGGCAGGAAATATACAGGATTTGGGAAAGCGTTTTGCCGAGAGATATGGTGGGGAGGGAGAGAATTATCGTTTAACTTTATATCGTAAGACATTGCCGATGCTTTTAAAATTAGAGAAAATAGACGTGAAGGAAGTTAATAACGTAAAATTTGTAAATGATAAACCTGACATCAAAGACACAAAAATCTATTTCCGAAACGGAGAAAATCCATCTGGGCTTCATACTTATCTTGTGAATCGAACGGCGGACGTGATTTATCATAAGGGAATTAATCCGAAAATACAACCATCGGGTATTAGCACGGCAGATATTGAAAGCGATAAATATGTTTTTGAGATTGAAACAGGGCTTAAAAACGATATCTCGGACATCAAGGACAGGATAGCCTATTATCAGAAACAGGGCAAGGAAACAATTATCATCGTCCCAAACCAGAGTGAGAAAAAGAAGTATGTTGAGAAATACCCAGACGTAAAAGTGCTTACTTTGCCCGAATTACAGGAGGAAAAGCTATGAATATCGTGGGGAAGCAGAATTTTAACTATAAACATAGGCTTATCATTCTATCCTTATTGTTCATATTTTTTAACTTTCCTATCTTTTTCCAACAAGTTCCGTGGAACACATTACCACAATACACATTCGTTCCGAATTGGCTCTTTTACCCACTCATTTTTTCTTTTGCCATCGCTTTTATTGACATTATTATCTGGTTTGTAATTATGATTTTTTTGGAAGTTTTAGGTATTGTAGCGATGGTCTACGCTTTTTCTTTTACAGGGCTTTATTCTTTTTCGTGGGTATCTCTGGAAAACCCGATATTGCAAAGTTCTATGAGTATTAGTTTATTAATTATTGACGTGGTTTGGTATTTTGACTTATATCCACCAATCCACGCTTTGCTTACAAGAACATATTGGACTTCACCAGAGGATAGAGCGAGGAAAAAATACGAGAAAAAATTTAAATCAAAAGAAGAAGAGCCAGGCAACGAAACGGCAGAAAGAGAGCCTGTAATGATACACACTAAAGAGGAATTGGCACGATTACTGAATTTATGGCAACAGAAGTATGCTCAAGCAACAACAGAGGAGGGAAGGAAATTGGCTAATGAGAAAATTCGAGAATATCAGACTGAGTTAGAGAAGCTGAAAGCAAAGAGCGGGACGACCCCCGAAGAAAGAGCGAAGCTCACGCAAGGAGGTGATAATGAATGAGCATAAGAGATTGGTTCTTGAACCGTCAGATAAAGAAGATGCAGAAAGATAATAAGAAGAGGACAGACGCATTAGATGATTTTGTAAAGTGGACGGCAGGCTATAAGGAAGAAGACGAGGAGGAGGTTAAAAAATGAATTTAGATTACAAAACAAAGATAAAAATAAGAGAGATACTTTGCGAGGAGCGGGAAGCTAACCGCATTAATATGCTGGGAGAGCAAATAGACGACATAGTATATCGTGAAATTGAGAAAGCGGTAAATAAGCAGGGGAAAGAGACTCGGAAAGGAGGTGATAAAGAATGAGCGAGATAATGGAAATGGAAGCCGTTAATGTGAATGAATTACGAGAGCTAAAAAAGAGGGCAAGGAACGCAGAATACGGACACAATCCTGTATTATCGGTTATGGCAATGCAACAAAATATGTATCGTGAATTCAGACAGGAATTGGCACAAATCAAATATGAACACCCCAATAGTGCAGTAATAGGCAGGAAATCAGGAAGTAGGGTAGAGATAGAATATCGTCTATTTAGGAAACCGAAAATCCGTATTGACGAGGGAGGCGAGGAAATTGCCATCTTTTGAAATCAGAAAAAAAAGAGATTGCGTGGCTTAAGCTTATTATCTCTATTTTTGCAGTTTTCTTTACATATTTTCTGGCTTTCCTAATGATTATTGTTCGTGTATCCGTGCAGGACGCTACAACGAATAGCCCAGCGTCTATTACAGGAATGTGGATTGAATTAATTGGAATTACTTTTCTTTGGTCTTTCATTGCAATAGCTGTATGCTCATATTTCATCAGAATTATTGTAGTTCTTAAGACAGAGGAAATGGAGGTAAATCTATAAATATCTATCTTTTCAAATATAATAAGTGAGAGTATGAAAATACCCAATGCACCGAAGGGAAAACTGATTAGTTTTCTCATAACAATAGAATGGTTCGAGGAGGGAAGGAGAAAGCACGTAGTCTTGCACGTTAAGGAACACAAAAAAGGAAGGTATCACGCAAGGATTTCACACTTTATAGGTGAGAAAAATGGAAGCTGAAAGAAATGGGAAGGAGAGAAAAAACGACATAAAAACGATGAAATGGCGGACGGAAAATGAATTACACACTTTGTTATCTTTTGGAGCAGGGTCAGTGATTACGATTGAAAAGGAGCTTTTTACTCCTTCTGTATTTTCCGAGATACGCTATGGCGAGAGGGAGGGAATAGGCATATATTATCCTGTATATCGGGACGGCAGTTGTGCAGAGGCACAATACATTAAGTTCTCATACGCAAAATACGGAAAAGAGGACGTTGTCGTATTGGAAAGAGCCAGCAAAGAGGAAATGCAAGAATACGATAAGGAACGCTTAGGACATTTGTTAAGGCGATGAAATGAAGTGTAGAATATGCAAGGTCAGGATAGATGACGAGGAAGCAGGGATAACAGCGGTCAATAATTCAGGGCTATGCGTAGAATGTATGCACACCACCCTCTTTTTAAGCTCGTTGTTGCGAAAATAACGATTTCTTAGGGAGCGTGGCTTTGCCACCGCCACGTTTCCCCGATAAAGTTTATATCCTATTTTTCGTTATATTTATGGTGGCAAAATGCAAGAAATATACCCTCTAATACACATACACCAAAGAGGCCATCTATTCCTTATCGGCTCAAGGCTCAAGGAGTGTTGCCCTATGTGTGAGGAGGAAGAACAGCAAAAAAAGCGTCTAAACGCTATATTGCGAACAGAGAAACCAGCACAGACGAACGGATAGAAACAACAACAAAAAATCTATTGTTTTCGTGGTGCTTTTATATTTTGCTCACCATTCCCTTTTAATTATTCCAAGTTATATAACCGAGAATATGCCCGTATATAATATATGAACATCAAGATATAAATATATATCCATATCTTACATTGTGCATCTCTTTTCAGCTATATTCCAAGTAATATGACTATCTTTTACTTTGCTTCAATATTCATTGCAGATACCTTATTATATCTTTTCTACCCAATATTATTGTGATTGAATGGCTGAACAAGAAAACACAGACGAACAAAAGCATACCGAAGGTATGCTACAAGTGGAAAAGGACGTTCTCATAGGAGAGGAGCTACAACTCTCAAGTGTAGAAAAAACGAAAATAGAAAGGGAAGGTCAGGAGGCAGAGCTATATATCTATTACGCAAAACGGACTTCTGACGGACAGATTGTATCTTTCTATGGCTCATCAGTATTGAACGAGCAATACGATTTAGGCTATCTAAAACCTGATACCTTTTTCGTATTGGATAAACTCATTAGCAGGAAATCAGGGAACAGCTACTACAAGGCAATCATATTGCACAAGGCAGAGGTGAGTAAGTGATGCACATAACTACATTTCATATAGAGCCAGAAAACGTGGAATTCGTGGAGGAACTCACAAAGCACAAGGAGTTATCACGTGTCCTGAATTTTCTCATATCGCAATATAAGGAGAATAAAGGATATGTAGACCCACACACGAAAATAGAGCAGTTAGAACGGCAGTTAAAGGCCAAGACAGAGCAATATGAAGCAATGCGGAAGGAGGCAATGAAATGAAGGAATACAGAATAAAGTGTATGTTTTGCGGAACGCCATTATGTCAGTTAGAGGAAACGGAGAATTGGTATTGTCCGAAGTGCAGGAAATGGCTCACACTATCAGCCAGCAGAGTATCCAACAGACATTACGTTAGTAAAAGACCAGCTAAACGACCACGTAAGCTTAGCACGTGAGAGCCACACGTGCCCCCGTGTGTCAATACACGGGGCGCTTAATGCCCTCCTTATTTCCTTTTACTTTTTATTTCAGACTTCTTGAAAGAAGTCTACAAGAACTATAATTACGGACTTCTCGTGAGAAGTCCACAAGAGCAATAAGCCCCCGCCTCGCTACGCACAAGTGCGAAGCACAGGGCACTCTGCGACACGCCAACCTCCTGAACGGAGGATTTGGCTTTCGCTACGGCAAAAATTCACCCCTCCTTTGTTCGCTTCGCTCACAAATTCCCCCCTCTTTTTGCCTTCGCTCGTCTCGGAGGTCTAATCAGGTATAGGCACGTGTACGCCTTCGGCGTTCACTTGTTGCTTCGCAACAGCCTATTATCCTGATTTGTCCAGCCCTTCGGGCTGTCCACCGACCCCCCGTGCCCTGTGCTTCGCACCCACCCGTGCTATGCACGTGTGGGCTACGTGTCCCTTCGGGACACTTCGGGTCTTCACTTCGTTCAGACCTGCTACGCTCGGCGGAGGAGGGGGTTCGCAGGAAAGCCCTTAAAATTTCAGATTTAATAATACGGGCTTTCCTTTGCGACAAACTTCTTCAAAAGAAGTTTGAACAAGAATAAGGGTGGTTTGGTCCCTATTTTTATGAGAAAATAAAACCCCATTACTGACACAAGTATGATAGTCCGACTCGGAAAAATCATATCTTAAAAAATGTTTACTTACTCCATTTCTTGATTTTCAAAAAAATAAAAAAGTATAAAAAATAGTGATTATTGTTTCATTATCCCCCATTTTGCTTGGCGGCTGGCATGTCCAAACTTACTTCCTCAACCACAAAATCCGCATCAGTCATTTTTTCACCTCCAAATTTCAATTTGAATAATCTTATTTAAAGATTATTTAGTTTTTGTTACTACATAAGCTTATTACATTGTAATAGTAATTATAATTAATGAAGGTTAAATCAGTTTCCGAAATTCTAATATATCCACCAGATAGGATTGTTGGGGATCTATGGATTGTTAGGAATTGGGTCACTAAAAGAAATTATAAGGTAAGTTCTCCAACTTTGGCAATACTTTTATATTGCAAAATTCCACATACTGTGGGAGATATTCTAGATTTCTTTTATGAGAAATATGGAATCAAAAATGAGCTTATTCATCTTGGACTGAAAAAACTTATGGCAACTGACCTTTTACTGGAAGTTAAACAAGAAATGGATGGTTCTAATGAAGTGTTTGGTTTAGAGTTTGATAATTGGTATAAACATAATTGGTATATGGCGTTACTTTATCATCTAGTGTCTTATGATTATCCCTTTATCGAGGATTATGTTGCAAAACAACGGATGATTAATTATAGTAGTCAAGAAATTGATTCTAACAGATATAAGGAATATAATTCGCAGGTTTCGTATGACATCCCCAAAGCTACAGAGGTGAAAATACGAGAAACTAATACCTCTAAGCAAAAATGTGTCAATTTTGCCGATTTGCTTACGATGGCATCACTTGGTTATACAAGAGTTGGGAGCTTAAGAGTTTATTGGAATGGAGACCCACTAATATTGAGAACCAGTCCATCCGGGGGGTCCAGACATCCTACTGAGACATACATTGTAGCGATAAATGTGGAAGGTTTGGAGTCTGGGTGGTACCACATTTCTGTTAAAGATTCCAAACTTGAACAAATAAAAATTGGTGGAACAGACCCAGATGACCTAAGACTTCTTTTTCCTACAACATATGTGCGACCCGATTTTCATGTTGATTTAATCTTAATATTTACCAGTATATTTGAGAGAAATATGTATAGATATCGAGAACCTAGGACTTTCCGAACTATACATATGGACGTGGGACATTTAGCGGCGACAACTGAAATCATATGTGAAAAGTTAGGATATAAGTATTTAGTTCAATATTCAGCTAATGATGAAGGGATAGAAAAATTTCTAGGATTAAGCCCATTGAAAGAAGGCTATATGGCATCTATGGCTATAGGAAACTAGAGGAGATGAAGTTTTGAAAACACTTGAAAATATTAAATGGAAAGAATTGACAACTATTGATAATTTTACTGAACCATCTAGACTTATTATTTCAAATCCTTTACTTTATAAGAGAATAAAAATTAAATTAGACGCATTCATAGAATTTCTTTTATTTAATCAAATGGGAAATTCTGATTTAACCATTTTTTCATATTTAAGAGAAATAGGGTTTTTAATTAATACAAACGAGGAGCCAGAAACAGAGAACTTGGATAGCATCTTACATTGGTTTAAAAGAGGATGGTACGATTCATTAATTTATTATGTGTGGTCTAAAAAGGTGAAATTCATTGACGATGAAGATTATTCAGGAGACCTAAGAAGAGGTTTGATAAATGCATATTTAAGTGAAAATAGTTTGCCGGATAGGATTGTCGAATCCCTCGAATTTACAAAAATTAAAATGCCAATACCTAAAAATGTAGGTCTAGAAGAGGTAAACTTAAAAAATGTACTCTTAGGCAGAAGAACGACCAGAATTTTTCAAAATGAATCAATGAAACTAGAGGATTTTTCTAGTATTTTATGGAATGCTCTTTCAAGAGTTAGGCACGTTAGAAACCTCAGTTATGAAGACCCTTTAGATTATTTTGCAAGCCATGGAACAGAATTTGATTTTTACGTGATTGCCTATAATATTAATCACTTACAAAATGGAATATACCTTTATGACGTAAAGGACCATTTCCTTTCCGAATTAAAGTCTGGAGATTTTAGAGAGGAGATGATACATAATTTATGGTGGCATCAAGCACCAAAAACAGCTAATTTTACTATCCTTTTCGTTACTGATTTTGAACAATACCAATGGAGATATAGGCATGAAAGGGCACTTAGAAACATATTCATAGAAGCGGGAAGAATAGCTCAGAGATTGATATTTGAAGCGGAGCGAATGGGGTTTGGTTCGTTACCAACACCCGCAACTAGAGATTCTTCATTTGACAAGATGCTTAGTTTGAAAAGGAACAAACAATTTGTATTGTATACGATAACGGTCGGAAAAAAACCTTCACCTTCTTTACTTATGGACAACACCTCCAGCAACATATTAAACTTGCAATGGGTTAATGAGATTTAAAATTTAATGTAAATTATTTATGACTAATATGAACCGCGATATTAGAAACTATATGTTTACTGCTTCAAGTATTTCTCTATCTCGAATAGCTACTGCCATCTTTTATATTAGCATTCTGTGGGTCTCTTTTACGGTCACGCATTCCCGGTCTATACTGGAATTGCCGACGGACTTGTTACGTTACCATTATTTTTGAGCTTTGCTGTGGGCTCTTTTGTGGATAATAGTATACATAAAAAATTTATAGCAATCCTGTTTTCTCTTATTCGGGCTTGTTCAGTGGTGCCTTTATTATTCACTTTTCTCTTTAACCAAAAAGCGTTCCTTATTATCTTTCTATTCTTGTTCGCATTTTCGGTTGGACTGACATCTGATTTTATTAACTCCGTTAGAGCAGTCTGGATAAAGAAATTCTTAAAAGAAGGAGAGAAAGTAAAAAGATACAGGGCTTTTTCAAATATTTTATACAACATTTCAGAAGGATTAGGTTACATTTTAGTAGGCTTTTTAATTTCAACAGGAGTAACGTTTACATTAATATTTGTATTACTTATTTACCTGACCTCAACAATCCCAATTTCTCTCATCAAAGTTTACGAAGAACCTAAAAGACACCAGCTAAAGGCTGGTGCTAGAAAGTTAAGTGACCCTTTGAACTTTATAAGAAAATCTCCAATAGTTTTAGTCCTTTTTACAGAGGGATTTCTGGTTAATTTTATATTCGGTATGTTTGGAGTTTTGACTACTGTAATGGTGGTTAGAATATTCCAACTACCAGCGTTGTACCTCTCTGTTATATATCTTATACTTACGTTAGGGATTTCCATAGGATCCTTTTTAGAAAGAAAGGAAGGATTTCCGAGATTGAACAGAGTCTTTTGGTCAATAGCTGTATTGGCGGTAATGCTTATAGCACTAAGTTACATTACTCAATTTATATACGTTCTTCTGCCTATGTTTATAATTGGGATATCTATTGGGGTTAGTGAAATTATAATTTTCTCCGGAATTCAAAATAATGTTCCTGAAGAGATAACGGGAACAATTCAAGGTTATTATAATAGCCTTGCTACTGGCTTAACATTTTTGTCTGCACCAATAACCGGAATTTTGGTGCAGTTTACTGGCTATCATAATACATTTTTCTTAATTTCAACCTTTTCACTAGCAATAATATTAATAATTATTTGGAGGCGAACAATTACCCATGTCCATAGAAATTAGGAAATTATCTATTGAGGATCTAGAAACTCTGATTGAAGTTGCTAGAGAATCATGGAAATGGACTTACGCAGGCATATACAGTGAGGAATATATCGAGAGTTGGATAAGGGAGAAATATTCTAAGGAAAAACTGCTAAATGAAATAGTAAGATCTCAATCTAACCTTGATATATTATTCCTCGGAGCTTTTGCAGATTCGACGTTAATTGGATTTATTGAATTGAAGATTATTGCTAATAAAGCTGAATTACTTCGCTTATATCTTAAACCGGAATACACGCACAAGAAGATTGGAAAAACATTACTGTTAGAGGCAGAGAAAATTATGAAGAAAAAAGGTATTCTGGAATGCAGACTATATGTTCACAGACAAAATTCTGTGGGATTTTCGTTCTATTATAAGAACGGATTCAAGGTTGAGGATACTGATGGAAGCGATTTTATAATGGAAAAAAAATACGAATCATAATTTATAGAAAATTCTTCTGGGCCAAATTCATATGTTCATTTAATGGACACCATGTTACTCATACAAAAGAAGACTTGCTTACAGTTGTAAATGGGACTCTACCTATCTCTAATATTACAGGATTTGCTTAAAAGTTTAAACGGGCTCGGTCGGGCCCATATCTTTATTGGTTCTAGATAGTATCAGATGAATTTCTATCTTTCATTTATAATAAAGTTAGAAGTTTAGGTGAAGCAGTAAAACTCCGATCCTTAGGGAGGAAATACACGGACTTCTCTCAATAGAAAAATTTATAATGCCTGTGCATAGATCGAACAGTAGGGCCGTTGCGGTCCGAACTTACGCCTGTGGAGATCGCTATCTCGGGCTTGTCCGGTATATATCCGCACAGGCAGAAGTCGGTCTATGAATCAGGAAGAAGCTCCGATGCCTCGGCATAGGAGTGGCTCACTTATAACGGATGGTATCACGAATGATGCTACGAAAATTTTAAATATATATAATAGGTAGATTCAACATGACTAATAACAACCCGATGAGAATCCTATTTCAAATATCGGAAAGTGAAAAATACCTTTATCATTTATTGCCATTAAGAATATGGCTAATATGGAAGGAGTAGATAATGTAATAGCATTGTATTCTGAAACTCGCCATCACAATCCCTTAATACTTTAAGTTCTTCGGTCTTTCCATGCTTCGTTAGGGGACATCTCCTGTAATATCAATTGTGTTTACCACCATTTTCCTTGAGAAATACCTATTCCTCATCAGGGATTCCATAAACTTCGTCACCATCGAATATTTCAGATATATTTATTCGGATATTCCATTTCTTATCGTTTCTTCGGTCCCTCGAGGATGTTCTTTCAATTTTCACAAATTTTATTTCATGATTCTATGAATCTCTTATTCAAGATCTAGAGCACCATGGACCTAAAAAAAGATTTGATAACTTTAGTTATTATGAAATCGGATTTTTCCAGTTAGTTTTTGGCGATTCGGTTTCAAACTTTGTATCTCTTTATCATGATAAGATCGTCGCCATAAATATCCTTAACTTGGAATCCGTTCTTCTTATAAAATGAGGTTGCTATATAATTTTTCTTGTGAACGTATAATATACATTCTTCAACGTCTCTTTTCTTGACTAGTTCCTCTGCCTCTGACAGAAGTATCCTGCCTACTCCTCTATGTGTATATTCTGGCCTCAGATATAAGCGGAGCAACTCAGCTTTGCTACTACTTATCTTTAATTCGATGAATCCGATCAATTTCGATTCATGAAAAGATCCGAGGAATACTAGATCAAGATTTAATTGAGACTTTGTTATCTCATTTAGTAGTTTTTCTTTAGAATACTTTTCAGATATCCAATTCTCTATGAACTCATCACTGTATATATCCTTATAAGTCCATTTCCAAGAATCTCTTGCAACTTCAATCACGTTATCAACATCGTCATCACTCAATTTTCTAATTATAACATCCATTTATTATTCACCGATCTTAACAAATGTCCATGTCATAAAGCTAAATAAAATACTATATATAAATTGAGCGTGATAACTTAAAAGAAATTGAGGTTTCCCGGACAAAGAATAGATCGAACTAACATTTCTGAGAAATACTAGCATACTTCAGGACATGGGAAATTCTGATAGGCAAACAGTATTTTTTTAGTTCCCATAATAACCATCTAGGAAATGAAAAGAATTAGAGATTATGTAATACTATGCGTTCTGCGTTGTTCGTCGAACATTGCCTTTTAAAATGTTGATATATGTCGTTTTTCTTAAGGCCTTGTGAATAGGAAATTGGAAGAGTCCATAGCAAAACTAAGGTGCGAAAACAAGCCAGTAAAGCAAATAATGAAGATATTGTCCATTCGTAAAGATGACGTTGAAAAAGTAATAGAAGGTTGGATAATTGATACAGATCCATTCATAGAAGAAATTGTCAAGGGGAGAAAGATCTCAAATTTACCCGATAGCCAGAAACTACTAAGTCTTGTAAATAAAGACGCGGAATATATTCTCAGTGATCCTGATATACTGGATTACATTGCAAAGCGAAGAAACGATCACCACGACAGATTCATGGACTGCATACGGTTTAAAATAAAGCAATATCTTGAACATAAGAATAGAAAAATTTAGAAATAAAAATTTTAAAGGTTTTATGAAAATTTTGCATCATTGCTTCCTGTCTTTCTTTCTCGGCACAATAACGGCGATCGATACTATGGCGGCAATAACCGCAGCTATTATTCCAGAGAACAGCCCTATCAAACTATGAGAATAGCCTCCGAATAGCCCCGTTTCCTTATTTGCATGTGCAGAGTTGAGCTGTTCCTCAAGGCTGACTATATCGCCATGATATGTCTGAAGAGCGGCTTTGTACGACGATATCTGCGTCTGTACCAGGTTATACAGTGATGCATTTATAACGCCACCTTCATAGAGAGCTGTTGCCTGTGCCTGCAGTGAATTAAGGTTTGCCAAGCTGCTGTTGTACTGGTTCATAAGGGAAGATATTGTAGATAGCTGTACTGAAACTGATGAAGCCTGTACTCCGCTTGATGAATAAGATGATACGGCTTTCTGTACGTCTGTTATGTTTTTCTCAAGGTTGTATGCATCATTATACACGAAGAAGCCATAGCCAGATGATCTAGATAGCCCTGTTGGGGTCTGCACGGTGTATACAGCGTAATAGTAGCCATCATTGAGATTCTCCGTATTGATCATTGCATTTCCAGACGATCCTGTGAAGGTGTATATCAGATTTCCAGAGCTTCCATATACCTGAAGCTTACCAGTCAATCCGCTTCCCAACCATGACGACGAATAGGCTATGTTCAGATCACCAGAAACGATACCGTTCTGTGACGCGGCGATCGATGAAGTTGGATCTGGACCAGGATTGCTAATTAGTATCGCGTAGTGCCACACTATTGGATGCTGTATGTCATATATGATAAAGGTGAAGCCGAAGAATGAGAATGAAAAGCTCAGATCATTGATTCCAGAAGCCGTCATATTGAGCATTATCGTTTGGCCCGGAGGTGGCAGCACTGTGAAGTTGAACGGTACGTAGCCGTTCAGTATTCCGCTGACTGTGGCATTTGCCCTTGCATCGAAGAACATGGGAGGATAGCTTACGTTCACATACTGACCGGGCATTGAGCCTATGGATACGTTGACGTAGTTCACATACTTCATATCTGCGAAGTCAACCACGTCTGAAACGTATTGTCCAGGTACGTAGTTAACGCTCGGTATGAAGTCACCCGCCTGCGGTTCGATGTAAACCGTAACAGTATTTGATACCAGCCCATTGTATGTTGCTCTGAGCTGCACAACCTGCGTAAGCAGTGTTCCATTGGTCTCTGCTAGCAGTGCATCAATCCAGAAGACAAAGTTGCCACGCGCATCGGTGAGGAAGTGACCGACTGTGACTCCAGGAGCATACGATGATACGGGCATCGTAGGATCTATGAGGAAGAACTGGCTAACATTGACCGAGATCTCAGATACAACCGCACTGGCTACGGGCTGTCCATTCAGCATGACCTCTGCTGGGCCTATTCCGTAAGTATTATAGAAGCCCGTTAGCCCGGTTGTGAACATCGGTATTTCAACTGTGCCTGTTTCTGCGACTCCCTCAGGATTTGTCACGGTCAATACTAGGTTACCCGAAGCCATTGGTTGTGATACTCCGAACTGCTGGAAGGCCCAGGCAGGCATCGCAACTGGCGAATTCATCACAGACACCAGGAAGTAGCCGTATTCTGTGGCGTTGCCAATGAAGCTCAGCGCAGTATAAGATGGTGTGTAATTGAAGTATCCTGTGGCATTGGGCATGATCTGCTCCATGCTCCCTCCGCTGAAGGCATCGATGAGATAATTATCGCCGGCAATTGCACCAGTTGACGTTACGATCCTGAAGGTGTATGTTTGTCCGGACGTAAGCGTTGTGAACGCAGAGAGTCCTGATGGTGTCACCATCATGACCGAGAATGCAGGGTTAATCAGCGCATAGCCCTCTTCAGACACCGTGCCTATGACGTCTTTGGACATGGCCGCAGCGTTAATGAATCCGAGGCCCTGCAGGAAGTTCCAGCCACTGCCTGCTGGGTTGAACAGTGTCGCATACCATCCAGGTAATACAGGATCGCTGGGTTCGCTTATGCTCAGATTGAACAGGTACCAGGAGTAATCGTTCATCGGCCCGTAGTTGAAACCTTCGCCTATGTTCATCATGTCAACGAAAGGATCAACGATTCCCGGAACATTGGCATTGTACGCATTGTGTGCTTCGAATAACAGGCCGTTGATGTTTCCCATCCTTGGGTTGGCTGACGGGAGCATGGCCGCCTGTTCCTCTATCAAAGCCCATTCAGCAGCAGTTATGGGTGTTGCAAAAGAGGTTCCGCCATAGAACAGGTTCCAAGTCCCGAAGGCATATACAGACATGTTGAAGGCTGCAGGTCCTGACACTATCGGATCGATGAGCGCACCGGTTTCATAGACATCCACACCTGCCTCGTACCATGGCTGCTGCTCCATAACAGATTCGCCGAAGCCTCCACCGACTTCCCCTTTGAATGTGCCTTCAAGACCAGCTCCGTAGCTCCAGTAAGTGAAGCTAGCCAGGCCGGTTGCCTGTGCAACGTACATTGGTATCGTTAGTCCAAAGAAACTATAGTTGACGATCGTGCTTGTGACGGGGAATTCTACGCCATTCGATTCGGCTGTTGTCTGGCCGCCGCCAACAGACGTTGCATATGGTGACTGAGAAGGCATTGTTGGAGATGCTGCCATTCCATTCGATCCTTCGTCACCCGATGCAAAGAAATTCGTGACGCCAACAGCGTTAAGCTGGGCGAGGAGCTGATCCTCCACGGTTACATACATGGGTGATCCTTCAAAGACTGCTTCCCATTCCGGTGCGCCGTAGGAGTTGCTCGTTATCGTGATGTTTGTTGCACCGCTTGTCGGGCCGAATATAACGTTGCCTGAGGGTATCGCGGATATCGGATCGTTGTTGACAAGATACTGGGCTATGAACTGGTAGGCATTATCGAAGCTCGAGAACTCTGGGTTTGGAACTGCAACGACATCTATATGCGCCATAGGCGCCATTGCGGCTATGTACTCTATATCCAGAGATGTCTCAAGCGTCCAACCATAGACCAAACCATCGTTTATCCCTTCACTGAGTGATGGTATGCCCACTCCTATATAGGTCAGGCGATCCGGCAGCTGATTTGCATTTCCGAATACCTGCTGCGAGAACTGCGCCATATCAGAAGGTATCGGGAAGCCTACCTCAATTACCGCAACTGTTATCCCCTGCCCTAGATCCGGGCTTTCCCTCAAGGCATATTGGCCATTCCAGAGGTTCTCAGCTCCGGTTAGCATATGCATAGTGCTGGGGAAGATAAACTGATAGTTGCCCAGGTCGTATGGGAATCCTAGTACTGGCCCTACTGACTGAGCGGTTGCCCATGTGTAGTTGGCATAGGTCAGATTCTGTATGTTATCAAGAGATGCTAGATATGTAGTTCCTCCATCAGCTCCGTTGTTCCCATTAGCAATGGCGTAAGCTATAGATGGGGACATACCATAAGGTAATGCAATATCTGGTTGGGCAAACAAACCATTCAGTCCGGATATACCAGATATGTATGGCTCGAGTGAAGACGGAAGCATCAGATCACCGGTAGCGGCAAAGAAAGGCTGTGAGTAGGAAATAGAACCAGGGAGGGCGCTTTCATTTCCAAAGAGCGGATTCCATAATCCATTTGATGTGTACTGGTATCTGAATGCCTGTATCTTGGTGTGGAACGCTGCGCTGAACTGTGCCACACTGCCGGTAAGATAGAGATCCAGCCTTGTCTGGCTCTGCGAAACGGACAGGCCATAGGATTCGAAATACTGAACAAACTCATTATAGGTATTCTGGTTCAGGCCGAATCTATTGCCAATCTGGCTAGCTGTTAAGAACTGATGATAATACGGGCTGCTGGGCGTATAAAGATCGCGGACATATCCCTGAAGGTCTCCCTGAGGTTTGAACGATATAAATACACTGATCATCGCAGATGGCGAATATACGGAATTGTCAGGAACAAGCGCATATCCAGATGAGGTGTTCTGGAAATTGCTGTTCAAGGAAAAATCGGTTATTGGCGATAGTGGTTGATTCTCAGCGGACTGAACATTTACTGGCTTTGGATTTATACCGCTTCCTGCAACCGAAAATGCCATAATTGAGACTGCTACCACTGTCAAAACGGCAATTGCCAATGCTAGATTTCTGGTTTTCATAAATCACCGCAATAAACATGTAGTTGTCATTCAATTTCGTTATGAATTCATAGCACTTACATTTTGAAAGTAGTAAGAGGCATCAAAGAAATATGGTAATATGCGGAATTTCTTAGACCTCATTTCCAAGATACTTACAGTTAATGAGTATGATCATTACATTTTGGTTAAATAAATAGTATCTATATCTATAATGGAAATGATCTCCGAAGGAAGGGATACGAGCATCGAAAAGGATACCCCTGAAGGGTTAGCTTCCATCGATAAAGCTATCCTCAGCGATGGAATGATCTCTTCCAGAAGATTCATTGATATAGTTTTATTTCTTGACAATAACAAAAAATCTGTAAAGACTAATATAAATACTATATTGAAAAAAGATAGATTCTCTGAATTCTATAGATTAATTGGAACACTGAAAAATGTTAATCATCCTGTTACAAAGACTGAACTTATAAACAGAAGCTGTATAAATTTTCGTACAGGTTTATTCCTTGTGGCTAGGATGGAGGAGGTAGGGATAATAGAGAGAGTAGCGATCGGCAAAAGGTACTATTTTCGTTTAACCGATCTTGGTCTCATATTGTCACAGGCTCTGTATATAATCTCGCCTTTCATTATTTCCATGTATAAATGATAGACGCTTAATTCAGCTTTTCGCGCTAGAATCTTATAAGATGTAATCGAATCCAGGCATCTTTCTCAATTCTTTTTCTGCAAATCATGGGAAATGAACCAATGACCTTGGATGTAAAACACGAGACTAATTTTCCAGTAAATTCTTGATATTAGATTACTGCCACTTCAATAGGGATTATTTTTACAGATAAATAAAAAAGGGACAAAATAGACACAACCTAGAACAGGCAATTTTTAGGATTTTTTCAGTGTCACTGATGGATCAGCACTGGTAACCAAAATAAAAACTTTTTATTATTTGGTTATCATGATGCTTTAATGAGGATAAGAGAATGGGTGGGTCTGGCCATAATCATAGGTATCCTAATTTTTCTTCTTTCCATAACAGTATATTCTGGTATATGGCCTCCCGTAGATACCGTTGCTTCTGAGAGTATGACGCATTCCGATTACTGGACATACGGCACAATGAACGTTGGAGACATAGTATTTGTTAAAAAGGTGACCTCTGTTCCCGGACCTATAATTACATACGTTGTTGGAAGAGAAAGGGGGTTTTCTACCTATGGTGAATATGGCAATGTCATACTTTATAAAAATCCGGAAGGTGAGACCATAATACATAGGGCCATGTTTTATCTATCTTGGAATAATGGTTTTCCAGTTGTTCAGGGATATAACAATCAAAGCTGGATGAAAGTAACTAGAGCGTACGTGTTGATCTACGATGTTGGTTTCTCACATAGAAATCTTGTTGTTTATCTTAAAAACATGGTGAACGAAAGCGGCTTCATCACTGTAGGGGATTTTAACCTCGCGTACAGAGGCATATACAATGCAAGCTTGAACGCTTATGAGGCAGCCGATCAGAATGTGGGAATAACGAACGCGCCCGTGAATGCACACAATATAATAGGGGTGGCATTCTGGGATATACCGTGGTTCGGTCTCATAAAGCTCAATATACTTGGACTTTACGGGCAATGGCCTTATTCAAACGAAGTCGCAAAAAATTCCTACGATTTCCTTTTTGCTACCATTGTTGTAATACTGGCGTTGATCTTTATGCCATACGACAGGATATATGAAAAGTCAAGAAAGTATAAGAAGTAAGGTCTTATATTTGAAAGATATAAGGTCTACTTCTTTTTTGTCCAATAAATGTATAGAGGACTTCCCATAACCTCTCGTTTTCGTATAATGTAATTAGAAATCCATTTTTTCGATCGAAATGGCATTCAGTGCGTTAGAAACACTCTCATTTCTTGCCATTTTCCTTCTGTTTTTCTAAAAATTTCCATAGCTTACGCTATCCTGTCAAGAAATCTTGCCCCTAGAAGGTTGTAACACATGGCAGCGAAGTATGTCTTGACCCTCACTCTCTGTACTGTTGTTACCATTGCGTGCAAATCCAAACATGCGCTTCATGAATGCATATGGATGTTCCACAAGTGACCTGATGCGTGAGATCCTGAGATTCCTGTGGATACTCTTCATGGGAAGCTTGTGGTTCCTCACTGCACGATCCATTGTACCATTGATGCGTTTGCAGTCAGATCCGAAATAACCCTTATCACGATAGCATATGATTCCTGGAATTGAAAGATCAATCTTCGCATCATGGATGTTCGCAGGTGTTACGGCTAACTTCTCAATTATTTTCATCCTGTTGACAAGGGTGTGAGCCTTGTATCCAAAGTGATGTTCATGATTCTTTGTGGCGGATGCACTATCCCTTGATCTCCTGGTTTTAGCATCCTCTCACCTGTCAGCCTCTATGAATATTGCGTCCTGCATTGTTCCCTTCTAGATGCGAATTCTTTTAGCCATGATCTGCCCTGTTATTTCATTGAAGACAAGGCGATCTTTTCCTGTTTTTGATAATCTTATACGGAAATACCATATTGTATTTCGATCAGGCAACTTCTCAGGATACCCAAAGAAATTCATGAAGGATATCCTGTCTCGGATTTCTCTTTCTATTTGGGGATCTGAGAAATTGTACCACTGTTGCAATAGTAGAATTTTGACCATTAGAATGGGATCATAGTTAGGCCGTCCTCCTTTCTCTGTGTCATTCTCATAGAGATCAGAGAGGATTGGTCTTATCCTTTCAAAGTCAATGCGGTCAGATATGCCGGTTAAGGGATCATTCAGGGCTTCGATCTCCTTGTAGAGTTCAGATAATCCTGTGTGTTAAAGGTTCATGATATTAGATCATGAGGTCATGAAAAAAGGTTTCGGCAGGAGTTTTTGGAGATCCTCGTACATTGATTTTGTTCAGCGGCCTTTGAAAATATCAGACGATTGCCGTTGATTTCTAAACAAATAATTGAAGATCGATGGTAATATGATAATCATTACAAGATTCAATATATGCAGAAACAGATCAAAACACAAAGATCCATTACTTTTTAATTATGCAATACCATGGCATATGGGCATCCGCCAGCCGCAGTTTCTGTTTTTCTAGGCAGCTTGAACTTGTAAACCAATACCATTTAAGATAAGGTAAACCAATACCATTTAAGATAAGGTGAAAGAATACATAATTTTATAACATACAATAAATTCTTGCTCCTTTAATATCCTTTTCTATTACTATTATTACCCAATAGTGGGTGAAAAAAAAGGGATATAAATGAATAGAAAGATGATGTTGGTACTGGTTGCAGTGGTCGCAACCGTCCTACCGGCTGTGGCGGTTGCGGATGTGATGGTAGTCGGCTACGCCGGCGGAAACGGTCATCAGATCGGACCTGCGTTCTATATACAGCCTGGCAGCAACTATGCAGCTGCAAATGAAACTGTGGGCTTCGGATGGCACGCTAAGAGTGTAAGCGAGAGCGAAATAATAGGTAACATGACGTTGGGCGTAATGACAAATGAAACAATTTACGAGATAAATGTCTTGGACATCAATTTCACGTTCTCAAGTCCTCAGTCAGCAACTTTTAACATAACAGTAAATGTACCCAGTGCTGTGCCTGGGGCTACAACTGGTGATTCTGCATGGCCATCTGGTACTTACATTTACTTCAGTACGACCCCATTCTACTTCGCAGATGGAGCGATATCAAACAGTGGAACTATGAAGTCAGTTAACCTAGCCACTTCTGGAACGCATACGATATCATTTACTGATGTAACATCTAGCACCACGATATACGTTGCATTTGCAGTTGGTTCCGGGTCGATTGGAAGCGGATCGTCTGCGCCATCGTTCTCATTAACCATGGTTGAAACAGCCAGTTAAAAATATTGAATTGATTTTAAAATAATTTCCATTTTTTGGATTTAACCTTTTAGGGCTTAAGGGAATAGAAGCCATTTATAGAGATATTATCTATATGAGAGTGATGGTAAGACTTGGTTGTTTATGGAGGATGAGCATCGATCTTATAAAGAGGATCATGCATGTCTTCATAGTTTTTATGAACAATGATTATATCTATCGGTGATAAATTATATCAATCAAAAAGACGTATGGCATAGTTGGAGGAGCACTATGGCAGCCGCAGGTTTGTTTATAATTACTTTCTTGAGGAACGTGATAAGTATTGCATGACCCATGGGGACACGGAGGGATCATCCCTGAATTATCTTGATACACAAAACATGATCACAGAACTCAAGAAAACCCATTCTTGGCTGTACTAGATCAATACCCAATCTCTCCAGATGCCTTCGCGCTTTCTCGATAATGCATTCAAGAACTTCTTCCACAAGAATGCAGACCATCCTAAATTTAAGAAGAAAGGCATGGACGACTACTTCGCTGTACCACAACACATCAGGATAAAGGAAAACAGAATAGCATTTCCGAAGTTCAGCAAAGGCATATACTTCAGGGGATCGGACAAAAACTGAAGGAGATAAAATCAGTGAAACAAATAGTCGTAACAAAAAATGCAGGAGATTGCTACTATTCGATATTCTATGAAACAGAAGGAGAATTACCAGAGAAGAACCGGTTATCGGCGGAAAACTCCGTTGGCATAGATCTTGGGAAAGAAAAGTTTGCACCGCTGTCCGATGGGAGATCGATAGAGAACCCTAAATTCATACAGAGGGTACGGAAAAGAATAAAGAGACTGCATAAACAGCTATCAAAGAAGAACGGATCGAAGAACGGAAGGAAGCATGTATTGAAGATGCAGAAGAAGTATTGAAAATTCGCAATTTACGTGAGGACTTCATCGATAAGGTATCCACAGCAATAGCCAAGCATTATGATACCATCATCATCGAAGACCTCAACGTCAAGGAACGATGCAGAACCATAATCTTGCAAAGATCATAGCTGACGTTTCCCACCAGGTATTCGAACGAGCGTCGACGTATAAAGTTGACAGGCACGGAACGAATGCAATAGACATAGAAATTTCAAATCAATCATCTAGGATATATAAAAGATGCGTTGGCATAAAGCTTGATCCGAATTTGCTTGATAGAATATACCGCTATGATGTCTGTGATCCAACGATAGATAGGGATCTCAAGGCGTCAAGAATCATTAAAAGGATCGGACTGATCAAAGTAGAATGCTTGCGATCAATAATTCAAGTATGTGGGTATCGTTGCTTCCCCGTACGGAATATATCCGTATAAGCAGATGCCCGTAGTCGAATAAGGAAGCTCCGTTGCTTAAGCAGAGGAATAGAGTATGTTGTACATCACCCATATATTGATATCGAATATGTATATAGGATATAAATGGTATCAAAGAAGAATGACGCAATATTTCTAAGCGCGTTCATAATTTCATGGTAATTTATGCATCTTCCTCAAGTCGATAAGGATTGGATCATAAAATCATCCATTCAATCATATACATTTGTAAAGATGGTCTATGCTGATTCATCCTATGAGCATATTTAGTGTGTTATGGGTTGAAATTCGCTTAAGGAAAAAGGAAGAAGCACATTAATCACCAATAAAACTGAGATGATCGAGATTGGCAATCATTCTAAAACATTTATTATTGCCGATAGAAACCCAAGTTAATGTATTTCTAAACTTACAATAATTACATATTTATATTATATTGGAAATATTTATATTAAAGATTGCATTATTAAAACTGGTATAGCTATGGAGTCCGGATTTAAGATATCAGTTTTCATTATCGTATTGATTGTGAGTATAGCACTGATATCCATTCCGGCGGACGGTGAAGTAATGGTAGTTTCTCATGCGAATGGTACTGGAGTTCAGATCCAAAGGCCGATAACTATAAACATAACGAGTAACGCGACAAAATATAAGGGTGCCACTTTTGTATGGGATATTCAGAATGGTACGGTCTCTGGAAATTACGTAAATATCACAGGCCTATTGAGAATTCACGTAAACTGGGATGTTTCTGACACGAATTATTTTGTGAATATCCTTTCCATAAATAGCGGTACTTTAAAGAACGCGTCATTCAATGTAAGTCTCGATCAAATTGCAAAGCAGGCCAATAAAGTGCTCAACAACAGCGAAACATCGACGCTAACGGTATACATAAAACAGGGTCTGCAGTCAAGTTCTTCTATGGGTACAGTATTGAATAACCAGACCATTGAAGGCCCATTTAATATCACTTATCCGACATTCACTCCTTATTATATAGGATTTTATTATGCGCAACCCCCAGACACGAATAACAGTGTTGGGCAGTATCTGAATTTTACTTTCGATTTTGTTTACCTATGAGAAATATTAACAAACTTTAAATGTCTCTCTTTTTTCATATCATATGGAGGAAACTATTTGGCCATAAATTTAACTCCCCTCATTGGCTTTCTGCCGGAATTTATAATTTCTGCAATAATTTCCGGATTTTTATTTCAGGCTATCACCAATGATAAGACCTTTGTCAGGCCAATAATAGGCGGAAAGAAACCGGAGCAGAAGAGTATATTAAAAAAAGTATCTTCAAGAAGAAAACCTGTGGATATGAAAGAATATGAAAGAATGAAAAACAAAACAAGGTATCAGGCCTTATTATTTAACAGCAATATGCATATTATATCCTCCTCTGCTCTGACAGTTAGCGCATGGATTCTTCTAATTTATGCAATGATCGGAATAGGCAAATCATCAATATTCATGCCCACGTTCGGTTTCAAAATAAATTTTATAGTATACGCATTACTTGTGATTATCTTCAGCGTAGCGATGATATCTTCATTTTCACAGGTTGTTAGATTACGAGAAATTTATCGCATAATTGCGTCTGTTTTTGCTGTACTTTCGGTTGTTATTTTCTTCGAAATACCAGCAATGAAATGGCTTTTTTATATATTTCCAAAGGTTATAGTTAGTTATATATTTATCTATTTTGCAGGGCTATTTATTTTGTTTCTCTGTTATTCATTATGGTGGAAACTGGCACCAAAGATAACATTTTATGTTTCGTTCTATTCATCGATCCTCACATATTTCGCAATAGTGTCGCTAATGATATACAATAGCATTCCCAAGCTTTGATCCTGGCCACTAAAATTATTTACCAAGTCTATTCTTAAAAGACCACGCATTTGAATATCACAAAACATAGGTTCACCGCTTGAAAAATATCTCTCGTCGCATCGTTCCTGATCCCAAAATATTCTTTCCATCCCTTAATTACCTGCTATTTTAAAATTATTGATAAGCGTTTTTGATGTTTCTAATGGAGTAGAATTAATAAAACGCTTATCTGTCTGACAAATTTGTCAAATAATATGTTTACATATTATTTGTTCAGAATGTAAAAATGATATCTGCCTAGAATACTGAATTGGCATGAGATGCCATTCTCTTTTTGTAGCTGGAATCTTTAATTTCGCAGATCATTTGCAATTGTCTTTATTCATTTATATGCCTGACTAGAATGAAATTATTAGTTGATAATTAAGGATTTATTGGATATGTGTATTTTGTCTGACACAAGAAAAAAATTTGTTATTTGGGTATTTTTTCAAGAAGCCTATTATTACAAAAGGTTTATATTTCATACTCAGGTGATCATTTATGGAATCTTTAATGGGGATTGGCCCGACTAGAAAAAATAGAGACCGCGGAGATCTTGTATTTAGCATTTTAAAGGAGTTATATATTAGCGATGGCCAGATAGGAATTACAAGACTAATATACAAGGTAAATACCAATTATGTCATTGCCAAAGATATATTGGAGATGCTATCCGGCAGTGGTCTTATAGAAAATCAGGCGAAAAATGAGCGAAACGGCTTTAAGGTCACAGAAAAGGGTCTCAGGTTCATTGAGGCCTATGAGAGAATTAATTCCATTTTGGGATTCAAAAGAATATGATCATTTCTCGAGAATTTCCCTGATGAATTCATAATCGTTGATCAGAGATATCCCCTTCCTGGTTAATTCGACTACATTTCTGTTTGGGCCAGTTTTTCTTAAGATAACTATGCCTGCATGTTCTAGATCCTCAATTATACTCCTTCCCATTCTGTGATTTATGTTGCATGCATAGAACAGGCGTGTGACTGGTATCTGATTTGAATTCTCATTTATGGCCCTGATCAGATCCATTATTATGTTGGCTCGAGATCTTTTCCTCTGGGATTCCTCTATACCGCCGTCCGGTAACGATCTCGGCGCATCATTTGAACCTGCATCGGCATTATATGATGAAACTTGACTGCAAAACATTCCAGGTAGCATGAGGATGGATATATTTTCAGATTTTAGTTCGCTGACCATGTCAGAGTTTATTTCTCCGCAGACTATCAGAAATTTCCGTTTCGCCCTGACATCTTTTGAACCGTTCTTGAAGTCATCAAGCCGCTTCTCTAGATCCTCTGTTCGAAGAACTACCATTACAGTTACTATTTCACCCTCTTGGGATCTGTATACTGCATCAAATCTATGTTCTTTGCCAGAGATTCCCCTTATATTCTCGTTGTATTTGATTTCCCATTTACCGGGCGTAATGGAAAGATAATTCATCACAGTTGTATAGGGATCGATATAGCCATTTTTTTCCACATTACATCAAGAATAAAATTGTTTCATCGGTATTTAAGGAATATGAAACATAATTACATATTTATATAATAAATGGCCTGAGCAGAAGCGATGCCCTTCTTAAAAAATAAATAGCTATTATGAATAGTCTTTTAATAGTTATGTTGTCAAAGATAGTGGATATCAACGCTGCAAGACAGAACATAGACATGAAGGTAAAACTGCTATCGTTGAATAAACGAACCATTAAGAACGATCGCGGAGAAACTGTATATTATTACGGCATAATCGGCGATGAGACCGGAACGGTCCCATTCACAGCATGGACTTTTCCTCCGGCTGTCCGTGTCGGTGACGTGATAGAGATAAGATCCTGCTATTCAAATATATACAATGGAAAGATAAGAATATACATAGATGGAAGATCCGAGGTGATACTGAAGCCTGACGTTGAGATGGAGGTAAAGAGGTCATCGGATCTGGTGAAGATAAGGGATGTGAGTCTAAGCACGCCTTATGTTTCTGTGATAGGAAAGATAACCGGGATACACAAGAAGGAATACGAAAGTGATGGTACAACGAAGAGTGTGTACCAGGGATACATTGAGGATGATACGGCAAGGATAAGAATATCCTCATTTGGAAAGCAGCTTCAGGATAGCGATGTTGTGAGAATAGACAATGCAAGGGTGGCCCAGTTTAACGGTTATTTGAGCCTATCTGTGGGGGACAGCTCTAGGATCGAGAGCGTCAACGTCAATATACCTGAGAAACCTAGACACATCTTCATATCGGAGATACGATCACCGGTTGGCGGTATAACCATAGTGGGGTTTGTCGTCAGTGTAGGCCAGGGTAGCAGGATATTCACTAAATGCAGCGTTTGCAGGCGCATAGTTGAAGATGGAACGTGCAAGGACCACCCAAAGGCGCCAGTTTACCCAGATATTTTTGGATATTTCTCCATATCGGATGGCACAGGTACTATAACCTGCTACATAAATAGCGATAGCTTCCTTCCATATGCGGGCATATCTCAGGATCAGTTCAGAAGGGATGCTTACTCTATGAATCCGAATTCGCTCATTAAAAAGAATCTGCTTGGAAAGTGCATATCCGTTTCAGGGGACCTGAGGAGCCAGGATGACAGGATCGTAATGAACGTGCAGTCCATGAAGGCCATTTCGGCCGAGGATAACAGGGAGATTGAGAGCATAATAGAAGAGGAATTCCAATGATGCATAAGAGAGACCAGGACTACTGGATTTTTTCTGCAGAGCTAAGAGATGCAAAGGTAAAGGATGATCAGTCCAGCAAACCACAGATTGTGACACCATTGGGTATAAGCATAAAGCGAATACTCTGTACTGGAACTGTTACATCGAAGCAGGGAGACGACAGGATGACCAGGATCACCGTTGCCGATCCTGTGGGAAACTTCTATGTCATAGGGTTCTCCAATGGATTCAATCCAGAGGAAAAGGCGATGCTTGATAAGGTCAGCGTAGACGACAGGATAATGGTCATAGGGAAGATCAGCTCATATAGGAACACCGAAGGAAACTACCTCTTTTCAATAAGGCCGGAACTTGTATCCAAGATAGACGATGAAGCAATGAAATTCTGGAGTCTTAAGGCCTATTATTTTGCGAAGAGACGCTATTATGCAATAAGAGAAGCTCAGAAATCAGAGAACCCTGCAGCTGAGATACTAAAGGAATCCGGCTATACCATGGTTGAAGCGGAAGCCGCAATGAATGCGATAAATAATTTTCCGAATTATGACTATCAGAAGCTGTTCGAGCTAATCGAACCCGCCATGAGTTCAATTGGATCTTCTGGAGCGATCGCTGAAGCCAGGTCGATGATACTTGATTATATAAAGAATAACGATCTTGACGGAAAAGGATGCAGGTACGAGGATATAGTTGTCGCTGCAAAAAATGCCGGTATAGACCAGAGCACAGTGGATGAGATACTCAATTCACTGGGGTCTCTAGGTGAAATATTCGAGGTGTCCCTTAAGAGGTACAAGTTCGTGGATACCCCTTGATCTGCATATTACCTCGGCATAAGGTGAGTCAGTAAGTTGAATGCATGCATTTTCCTTCATACCGCGGGCACGGTCGGGAATAATGGTTAGGAATGGCTGCGCTGGAAAGATCAGGGTCTAAAAAGTTTATTAATCGGCTCGCTATGTAGGCTTCTAATCATGGGCCCGTAGCTCAGCCAGGTAGAGCATCTGGCTTTTAACCAGGTGGTCAGGGGTTCGAACCCCCTCGGGCCCGCTCACGCGTGGTGGTGAAAATGGCAAAATTTAATGTATTAGATCATAATCTCGTTCCGGAACATCATATAGTGCCAGAAGAGGAGGAGAAGAACATCCTTAAGGAACTGAATATTGAGAAGGAATTTCTGCCAAAGATCAGCCCTAATGACCCTGCTATAAAGGCACTCGAGGCCGTTCATGGCAAGATCAAGGAGGGGACGATAATAAAGATCGTGAGGAAAAGCCCTACGATGGGGCATTCGGTATATTATCGTGTGGTTGCGTCTGAGGTGTTTAAGTGAAGGAAATTGTTGATGCGTATTTTAAAAAATATGGAATAGTAAACCATCAGCTGGATTCTATGAATTCTTTTTATGCGACGCCTGATAATCCAAACAGCGTAATGCAGCAGATCGTGGATGAAACGAAGGTATCTGACGATGCCGATCCAGGATATTTTGTTCTGGATCCTGCGAAAACCGGTGGTCATGATATAAGAATATACTACGGCCGTGTCAGGGAAAACGGCCATTACGTAGGTGAACAGACCATATTCATAGGAAAACCGGAGATAAAGGAGGCTTCCGGTGCGTCGAATCAGATCACTCCAAACGAGGCAAGGCTGAGGGATCTGAACTACCTGGCACCGGTTACGCTCAAGCTGAGAATTGTTGAGGATGGGATAGAGAAAGGGTCAGAGATAATCAAGGTCGGTGATCTGCCCGTCATGGTCAGATCAAAGATATGCACACTTTCCGAGGAAAATCTTGATCAGTACATAGAGAAGAACAATGGCCCCATCGGATTATCGAGGAGAGAGAAGCTGCAGTACGTCGGCGAGGACCCGGATGATCCAGGAGGTTACTTCATCATAGGGGGATCAGAGAGGGTCATAGTATCGCTGGAGGATCTCGCACCAAACAAGATCATGGTGGAGTGGGAAGACCGGTACGAATCAAAGGTCGAGGTATCCAAGGTCTTCTCGCAGCGGGGAGGTTTCCGTGCGCTCACCAGCATGGAGAAGGGAACGGACGGAACCATAAACGTATCAATACCGAGCGTTGCGGGCACCGTTCCGCTGGTAATACTCATGAAGGCGCTTGGCCTTGAGAGAGATGTGGACGTACACGATGCGATAGCCTCGGTACCGGAGATGGAACCGATAATATACTCAAACATTGAAGATTCAAAGAATCCGAAGGTTCTCCCACCAAACGGTGTCAACACAACCGAGGATGCAATATCGTACCTCGAGAAAAGGTTTGCAGCCGGCCAGGCCAAGGAGTTCAGGGACAAGAAGATATCGCAGATGCTGGATCATTCTCTGCTTCCGCATCTCGGCGATTCGCCTTCCGACCGCATAAGGAAGGCGATATACTTGGGAAGGATGGCCAGATCGCTTCTGGAACTGAGCCTGGGAATAAGGAAGGAAGACGATAAGGATCACCTCGCAAACAAGAGGATAAAGCTTGCCGGTGATCTGATGGACGAGCTCTTTAGAAGCGCGTTCCAGAGCGTGATGAAGGATCTCAAGTACCAGTTGGAGAAGACGTACAACAGGAAGCGCGGTATAAAGATAAGGCCGGCCGTGAGGCAGGATCTGCTGACGCAGAGGGTTCTCCATGCCATGTCCACGGGCAACTGGATAGGCGGCAGAACGGGCGTATCGCAGCTACTGGACAGGGTTTCCAACCTCAGCACGATCAGCCATCTGAGGAGGATAATTTCGCCTCTTACAAGGACGCAGCCCCACTTCGAGGCAAGGGACCTTCATCCGACCCAGTGGGGAAGGATATGCCCCAACGAAACTCCAGAGGGACAGAACTGCGGTCTGGTCAAGAACGCCGCCCTCCTCATAAACGTGACGCAGGGCATCGATCCTGACAGCGTCATGGAGATACTGAAGGGGATGGACGTCCGCGAGGTCCTGGAGGAGAGCCCGAAGAAAGGGCGTGTTTATCTGAATGGAGATTTCATAGGATATCACGATGATCCGAGATACCTTGTTTCGAGGATACGCGAGGAGCGCAGGTCAGGCCGCATGTCGGATGAGGTAAACGTCAGGTATGATGACAACACGAACGAGGTTATAGTGAACAGCGACCGCGGAAGGCTGCGGAGGCCGCTGCTCATACTCAAGGACGGAAAGACCGTACTGGACAGGACGATGATCGAGAGGCTGAAGCACGGTGAAATATCGTTTGAAGATCTTGTGAAGCAGGGTGCGATTGAATGGCTCGATGCAGAGGAAGAGGAGGATACATACGTGGCAGTTTACGCTTACGACATACCGGAGAAATGCCCGCACTGCAACTCATACCTCTACAGATCCATGGTGGACTGGGTCAATCCGGGAGAATCCGAGATAACCCTGGAATGCGGTTTCTGCCACCAGAGGTTCAACGTGCCTTCAAAACTTTCAAAGGAGAACACGCACCTTGAAATCGATCCAGCGATGATACTCGGTGTTGTCGCCTCAATAATCCCGTATCCGGAGCACAACTCGTCTCCGAGGATTACGATAGCGTCTGCAATGGCCAAGCAGTCTCTTGGCTTTGCCCAGTCAAACGTGAGGATAAGGCCGGATACCAGGGGCCATCTGCTCCATTACCCGCAGGTTCCGCTCGTTCGGACACGCGTCATGGATTACATCCACTACGACCGCAGGCCGGCCGGGCAGAACTTCGTTGTTGCGGTTCTTTCATATGAAGGATACAACATACAGGATGCACTGGTTATAAATAAGGCAGCCATAGAAAGGGGCCTTGGCAGGAGCACTTTCTTCAGGACGTACTCTGCAGAGGAGAGGAGATACCCCGGAGGCCAGGAGGACAAGTTTGAGATTCCTACGCACGATATAATAGGGGCAAGGGCAGAGGAGTACTACAAGAACCTGGATGACAGCGGTATAATATTCCCCGAGGCCTATGTCGAAGGATCAGACGTTCTCATAGGGAAGACATCACCTCCAAGATTCCTGGAGGAGGGTGAAGAGCGCCTTGGTCCGCAGAGGAGGCGCGAATCATCCGTTACCATGAGGCCAAACGAAAGCGGTTACGTCGACAACGTATTCCTCACCGTATCGGAGAGCAACAGCCGCGTAGTGAAGATAAAGGTCAGGAGCGAGAGGATACCCGAGCTCGGCGACAAGTTTGCGTCCCGGCACGGGCAGAAGGGGGTTGTTGGCCTTGTAGTTCCGCAAGAGGATATGCCCTTCACGGAGGACGGGATAATACCGGATCTTATATTCAATCCACATTCCATTCCGTCCAGAATGACGGTCGGCCACATACTGGAGATGATAGGCGGCAAGATCGCATCCAGGACAGGAAGGTTCATCGATGGTACTATATTCAGCGGAGAGCCGGAAAAGAGCCTGAGAGACGCCCTGGTGAAGTACGGCTTCAGAAAGTCCTCAACCGAGGTCATGTATGATGGTATTACTGGCAGAAGGTTCAAGGCCGATATCTTTGTTGGCGTGATATACTACCAGAAGCTGCATCACATGGTCGCAGGTAAATTCCATGCAAGGTCCAGAGGGCCGGTGCAGATACTGACGAGGCAGCCAACAGAAGGAAGGTCGAGGCAGGGAGGTCTCAGGTTCGGTGAGATGGAGAGGGATACCCTAATAGCGCATGGGGCGGCGATGGTCATAAAGGATCGTCTGCTAGACCAGAGTGATGGTACAGTACTGTACGTGTGCGGAAACCCCTCATGCGGTCACATCGCAATATACGACCGCAGGAAGGGCACGCTGAGATGCCCTGTGTGCGGAAATACAGGAAATATTTATCCGATTGAGACAAGCTATGCCTTCAAGCTGATGAGGGATGAGCTGATCTCTCTCGGTGTTGTTATGAGGTTAATGCTCGGTGATATGAAATGATGGGAATATCAAAAAGAATTTCATCAATAAAATTTGCCCTTCTTTCTCCGGATGAGATAAGAAAGCTGAGCCAGGTGAAGGTGATCACCGCAGATACGTACGATGATGACGGTTATCCGATCGAACACGGGCTCATGGATCTGCATATGGGCGTAATTGAGCCGGGCCTCAGGTGCGCTACCTGTGGAGGAAAGGTGGACGAATGCCCGGGCCACTTTGGCCACATTGAGCTGGCCATGCCGGTGGTGCACGTGGGCTTCGTGAAGGAGATAAAGATGTTTCTCGATGCCACATGCCGTTCGTGCGGGCGCATCAAACTGACGGACGACGAAATACGCACGTACCTTCCGGAGATACAGAAGATGGACTTCGAAACCGGAGATCCGGAAGACATCGAGATACTGACAAAGAAGTACGTTGATCTGGCATCTCAGAGGATGGTCTGTCCGCACTGCGGAGCACAGCAGAGCAAGATAATACTCGATAAGCCGACAACCTTCCGCGAGGAGGGCACTAACGTAAAGATAACTCCAAAGGAGATAAGGGAGCGCCTCGAGAGGATACCGGATGACGATCTTATATTCTTTGGCTTCAATCCAAAGACGGCAAGGCCTGAATGGATGGTTCTTACCGTGCTTCCGGTACCGCCGATAAATGTAAGGCCTTCCATAACACTCGAAACGGGAGAGAGGAGTGAAGACGATCTGACGCACAAGCTCGTCGACATAATAAGGATAAGCCAGAGGCTGCGTGAGAGCAGGGACAACGGATCGCCGCAGCTTATAATAGAGGATCTCTGGGATCTCCTGCAGTTCCATGTTACGACTTACTTCGATAACCAGACGCCCGGCATACCGCCAGCGAGGCACAGGAGCGGAAGGGCCCTGAAAACGCTGGTGCAGCGTCTGAAGGGAAAAGAGGGAAGGTTCAGGTCCAACCTTTCTGGTAAAAGGGTAAGCTTTTCGTCCAGGACCGTGATATCACCGGAACCGTACCTATCGGTAAACGAGGTCGGTGTTCCGGAGAGGGCGGCAAGGGAGCTCACGGTACCCGTCATAGTGAACCAGTTCAACATCGACGAGATGCGTGAGCTCATAAAGCGCGGCCGCAATCCAAGGGATCAGTTCGGAAGATACGTTACAGGCGTGAACTATGTTATAAGGCCGGATGGCAGGAGGATAAAGATCACGGATCAGAATGCCGCTGAAAACGCCGACCGCATAGATATAGGCTGGACGGTAGAGCGGCAGCTAATGGAGGGCGACATCGTACTTTTCAACAGGCAACCATCGCTGCACAGGATGTCCATGATGGGGCACACTGTGCGAATATTGCCTGGCCAGACCTTCAGGTTCAACCTTGCCGTGTGCACGCCGTACAATGCAGACTTCGATGGAGACGAGATGAACCTGCACGTTATTCAGAAGGAGGAGGCCAGGGCAGAGGCAAGGATAATCATGAAGGTTCAGGAGCAGATAATGAGCCCAAGGTTTGGAGGCCCGATCATTGGTGGTATTCATGATCATGTCACCGCTCTGTTCCTGCTCACCCACAACAATCCGAGATACACCCATGAGGAAATGGTGCACATAATGGCTTACCTTGAGCCAGATCTTCTGCCCGAGGCCAGGATAGAGAACGGTGAAAAGTACTACTACGGCCGCGACATATTCTCGACAATACTGCCCAAGGGCCTTAATGTCAGGTTCAGGAGTAAGCTGTGCTCAGGATCCTCGGAAAGATGCGAGTTTGAAGACGATCCATCGGATACCTACGTGGAGATCGTGGACGGAAAGATGATCCACGGAACAATAGATGAAGCTGCTGTTTCGCCATTCTCCGGCGCAATAATAGATAAGATATTCAGGAAGTTCGGGTCTCAGGAGGCCGCAAGGTTCATCGACCGCATGACCAGGCTTGCCGTTGGTTTCATAACATACCGTGGTTTCTCCACAGGCATAAGCGATTACGATATACCTGAGAGCGCGGTCGCAAGGATTGAGGAGCTGGTCGCTCAGGCCGAGGATCGCATCAACAAGCTTATCGAAACGTTCAGGCGCGGTGAACTGCAGCCTGCACCGGGAAGATCCGTGGAGGACACGCTTGAGATGGAGATACTCTCAGAAGCCGGTGTTGTGAGGGATGAATCAGGTAAGATAGCAAGTTCATACCTTGGTCTCAAGGTGCCATCCGTCATAATGGCAAGATCCGGCGCAAGGGCAACCATGCTCAACATATCAGAGGTTGCGGGTATAGTCGGGCAGCAGTCCGTCAGGGGCGGAAGGCTTAACAGAGGCTATTACAACAGGACACTGCCTCATTTCAAGCGCGGCGATATAGGTGCCGATGCAAGGGGCTTCGTCAGATCGTCTTACATGACAGGCCTGAGTCCAACTGAATACTTCTTCCACAGCATTGGAGGCCGCGAGGGACTGGTTGATACGGCTGTGAGGACGTCGAGAAGCGGTTACATGCAGAGGAGGCTGATAAACGCGTTCGAAGACCTTAAGGTGGACGATTCTAGGGAGGTCAAGGATACCGTCGGTTCGCTTATACAGATAAGGTACGGAGAGGACGGAATTGATCCGACGAGAAGTGCGCGCGGGAAGGCTGTGGACATGAACTACATACTTTTCGATGAGGAGAGGAGGTGAAAAGCATGGCATCATTACTCTGGCGTGACACCTCAAAGAATATCGCTGCCATCTTGGAGAAGCTTCCGGCGGACTATGCAGTTGACTACGATGTCCCGAACAATGTGGAGGATGGATACATAACCATAAACAAGAAGAATTTCACCTATCATGTGGTCATATCCGGCGTTCGCAAATACTCTCCAGATGTGGAGGCCATCGTCAAGAAGAAGAGCGGCCTGAAGTCCATAATAACGATCGAAAAGGTGGAGAAAATAGAGCCGCTATCCTTCATGGAATTCAGGGTCGGAGGGAAGACTCTGGAGGCGATGGGCAGCTTCGAAGTTGCCGAAAGGCAGGTCACTGAGATAAAGGAAAAATACGGGGAAAACCTGTCAGAGGACGTTCAGAAGGTGCTTGACGATGCCAGGGCTATGGGGTTCACCCTGCCTGAATCGGTTGCTGAGGAGATAGCTAGGAGAAGAACAGAATGGGGTGAAAAGGCCTACAAGAACATACTCAAGCGTATAGGTGAGGAGATAGGCAATGAGCTGATAGATCCATACGAAGCCGTTGGAATCATAGCGGCTCAGAGCATAGGCGAGCCAGGTACGCAGATGACGATGAGGACCTTCCACTTTGCGGGTGTCAGGGAGATGAACGTTACTCTGGGTCTGCCGAGGCTCATAGAGATAGTGGATGCAAGGCGCATACCGAGCACTCCGTCCATGACGATCTACCTGAGGCCCGAGTACGAGACAAATGACGAAGTCGTGATGGATGTTGTGAAGAGGCTAGAGAATACAAGCATAAGCGATGTTGCAGATATAATAACTGATATAGGGGAGCTTACCGTTACCGTGAGGCCAGATCCGAGAAAGACAAAGGACAGGCTAATCGAGATGGAAGACATAATGAACGCAATAAGCAAGATAAAGGGCATCACCGTAATGGAGGATTCAGGCCAGATCATAATAAAGCCCCAGCAGGAATCGTTCAAGAAACTTTACCTTCTGCAGGAGCAGATAAAGGGTCTCACGATCAAGGGTATCAGCGGCATAAAGAGGGCCATAGCAAGGGTAGAAGGCAAGGAGCACAGGTGGGTTATCTATACTCAGGGATCCAACCTCAAGGACGTGCTGGAGGTGGACGAGGTCGATCCCACAAGGACTTACACAAACGACATCGTGGAAATAGCGAATGTTCTGGGGATAGAGGCAGCAAGAAATGCGATACTCAATGAAGCTCTCAGGACGCTTCAGGAGCAGGGTCTCAACGTAGACGTGAGGCATCTGATGCTTGTTGCGGACATGATGACGTTCAGCGGTTCTGTGAGGGCAGTTGGAAGGACAGGTATATCAGGAAGGAAGAGCAGCGTACTTGCAAGGGCGGCATTTGAAATAACAACAAAGCATCTTCTGAGGGCAGGCATAATGGGCGAGGTTGATAAACTGGCGGGTGTGGCAGAGAACATCATCGTAGGCCAGCCTATAACGCTCGGGACAGGTGCCGTTGACATAATATATAAGGGTTATCCAAAAACCAAGAAGTGAGGAATGGAGATGAATGAGATAACTGTTGATAATGAGACCATGGCTCACATAGCCATATTCGAGAAGATTGCCAGAATAGAGCTGATGGAATGCGTTGAGAACGAGGATATGATACTTTTTGTCGTCGGAGAACACAAGATGGCTGAGATGTTCCGGAAGAACAAGGAGGTCATATCACAGCTGAAGGAGAAAATAAACAAGCACATACTTGTCGCAGAGGTATCCAGGGATCTGCTCACATTCGTCAGAAATATATTCTTCAGGTACGGCGTGAATGAGATCCAGATCTCATGGAAGAACAACAGGACCGACATAGTCGTGGGCGTGAAGCCAGAGGAGATCGGGAAGGTAATCGGCAAGGAGGGCAAGAACATAAAACTGTTCAAGGATGCTGTATCAAGGTACTTCAACGTCAACAGCATAAGCGTCAAGCAATAGGCCTAGTTAACAGAAAACTTGGAATTTTCCGCAAATATTTAAATTTGTATTTGTAATTAGCAACCCATATGCTCTATCGCCATGGCTGTGCCTTTGATGCATTGCCATAGGCCCGAAGGACATTGAAAGAATGGTGGAATATGAGCGAAGACGACGTTGACAACAGTGTCAAGGATTTCGAAAGCGGCGAAGAGAACGAGGAATCGATAGGGCGAGTTATACTCCCAAACAAGAAGAAGGGGGAGATGTTCGGTATCGTTGAGAAGATGGAGGGTGCATCCAGGCTCTCCGTAATGTGCGAGGACGGATACACCAGGAATGCGAGGATACCCGGGCGCATGCGCAAGCGCATGTGGATAAGGGAAAAGGATCTTGTTATAGTCAAACCATGGGAATTCCAGCCTGAGAAGGCCGACGTTGTCTACCGTTATACGAAAACACAGGCAAGCTACCTCAGCAGGAATCACATGCTGCCGGAGGTCATAGATATTTTCAAATGAGGTGATGAAAGATAGATGACTCGGCTCTCAGGCAGCTGATAAAGAATGACGAGTTCGCCTTCAGGTCGAATCTCGACAGGAAGACGATCGATCTTGTATTCGACAGGCGGACGCTGGAGGCCATCAAATATGTATTTTCAAGATACAGCATAGATTACCTTGATTTTCCAATATCTTCAGGCAAGGAATCCGTGGTTTTCAGAGCCGTTTCAGGGAAAAAATTTGTGGCTGTAAAGATATTCAAGATGTCCACGCTCAAATTCATGAGCATACGCAAATACATCGAGGGGGATCAGCGCTTCTCGAAGATAAGGATCGACAGGAACGACATAGTACCAGTTTGGGTAAGAAAGGAATACACGAACCTGATGGCGCTTGAGAACGCGCATGTTCCTGCACCAAAACCCATAGGTTTTTTCAAGAACATACTGGTCATGTCTTACATCGGAACGAAATCCGGGCCGGCGCCTCAGCTGAAGGATGTTGAGATCGACGAGGGCATTTACGATCAGGTCATAGATGGAATGAGGCGCATGTACGCGAACAGGATAGTTCACGCTGATCTGAGCGAGTACAACATGCTTTTCCATCGAAAGGTGTACTTCATAGACCTGGCGCAGGCTGTCGATATGGATCATCCCATGGCAGCCGAGTTCCTGGAGAGGGACATAGTCAACGTAAGCAACTTTTTCCAAAAGCACGGAATAGAAACGGATCCGGATAAGATAAGAGAATACATAAAGAAGAAGTAGCGGGGGATGGATTTGAACCATCGATCTACGGGTTATGAGCCCATCGGGATTTCCTGACTACCCCACCCCGCTTCAATCCAGCATAGTGGACGAATAATGGCTGTAGGGGCTTATCATATCTGCCTTAATCAATCTTTCGCTGGAACAGGTGCAGATCGCAGTTTTCCGGCATCATCCGAAGCTCTCCTCGATCCTCCTGAACCTGAGCTCCCTCGCCTTCCTCTCAAGAAATTCGTAAACGGTCCTGTGCTTCTTTCCATTTATGATCATGTTTATTGCTTCTTCGGCGTACGTCACGGCGAGATAATCGCCTATTATGGAAACGGTGTCGCCGTATACGGATATGAACGATCCCGTCAGCTCTTCTATTATGGTCCGTGTCTTCCCACCGGTACCAATAACCCTGGCCTTGATCTGGGCTATGCGGCTTGATCCAGGCTTGGCAAACTCCCTCAGCGATATTATGACCAGCTGCATGCCATCCTCAAAGAGAAGCATGGCCTTATCCGGATTGAATCCGCGGCCTATTGCCTGAACAACGCTCTTAGCTGTGTTGGATTTGATCGCATCCCCCATCTGGTCTATCGATACCTCTCCCTCATTGCTGTCTATGGTCAGCTTTACCTCGCCGTTCTCCTCTATCCTCTTCTTTGTTGAACCGTCCTTTCCGATAACTATGCTTATCCTATCCTTCGGAACTCTGACGGTATCGAAATACAAACTATCATCACCAGTGAACAATTATTATGATCTGGAATATCAACGTTGCCATTCAAAATGTGCAGTGAGGTATCCTCACCGCATGTATTCCTTGCCTATGGATTCTCTGGCTATTATGAGCTTCATTATCTCACGCGAACCCTCGGCAAGCATGAACGATCGTATACCGCGCAGTGCCCATTCTTCGGGGCAGTCCTTGGAATATCCATATGCACCCTGCCACTGCATCGCGTCGTTTATTGCGTCGAATCCCCATGTAGTAGATATTAGCTTTGCCATGGCAATGTTCTTGCTGACATAGAATCTGCTGTATTTCCCGTGCCTCTGCTCCTGATCGTATATCCACAGCGCCCTGTACGCGAAGCTGAGGGCAGCCTCCATCTTGGCCACGTCGTCAGCGACCTGGAACTGAAGGCCCTCAAACGTGGCGATCTCGCGGCCAAAGGCCTTCCTCTGCTTCATGTAGTTTATTCCATTTTCTATGGATTTCAGCGCTGTTCCAGCGGATATGACCGATATGAGGCCCCTTGCGAATTCAAAACCTTCATGAACTATGTTGAAGCCCCTGTTCTCCTCCCCGATGAGGTACTTTGCCGGAACATGGAGATCGTTGAACCTCAGCACACCCCATGACGAACCCTCCCTGCCCATCTCCTCCAGATAGGATATCTCGATATCGTCGGAATAGGGTATGTAGAGAAGTGATATACCACGTGAACCGGCATTTTCCCTGGTTTTCACGACAGTAACAAAGCCACCGCCATGCTCCTTGACATCGCGAACAAGGCTTATGAATGATTTCTCGCCGTTGACTATGTATTCATCACCGGACCTCTTCGCAACGGTGTCTATGCCCGCAACGTCTGAACCGTGTCCGGATTCCGTGGAGGCTATGGCCGTTATCCATTCGCCCTTTGCAACCTTCCTAAGGATATCTCCGAAGACCTTCTCATTTCCGTACTTCGCCATGAGATACGACCACGCGTTGTCAACCAGAAAGAGCACCGGTATGGATGCGGTCGGATCGTTCCTTGCTATCTGCTCTGCGACTATTCCGGTCGATACGGCATCTGCGCCCATGCCCCCGTACTTCTCTGGCACGGTCATCCCAAGGTAGCCCATCTTTGCCATCTGGCTGTACACTTCGTCCTGTATCCTACGCTGGCTCCTCATCTTTCCAATGGATGGCGCTATGACGGATTCTGAAAATTTCCTTGCCGTCTCCATCAGAAGTTTCTGATCCTCGGTAAATTCGAAATCCATAAAGTTAAAGCACTACGCCGGTTAAATCTTTTTTCCAGAGAAATCTTATTTGTCCTTTAAGAATAATTATAATATACGGTGTAACAATCAAAGTTTATGGAGAGCTTTTATCATTCGGTTCCAGTTGGCCCAAAGCCGCCAGAGGAGGTCTACGTCATCGTAGAGATCCCAAGGGGAAGCAGGGTGAAGTACGAGATAGCCAAGGACTTTCCGGGCATGCTAGTTGACAGGGTGCTCTATTCATCCGTTGTTTATCCTGTTGATTACGGTCTCATTCCCAGAACGCTTTATTATGATGGAGATCCCATGGACGTGATGGTTCTCATATCGCAGCCGACTTTCCCCGGAGCCATCATGAAGGTCAGGCCCATCGGCATGATGAAGATGGTGGATCAGGGTGAAACGGACAATAAGATACTCGCAGTTTTCGACAAGGATCCCAATGTCAGCTACATAAAGGATCTGAAGGATGTCAATGCCCATCTGCTTGATGAGATAGCAAACTTCTTCTCAACGTACAAGATCCTGGAGAAGAAGGAGACAAAGGTTCTTGGATGGGAGGGCAAGGAGGCTGCCCTAAAGGAGATAGAAGTGTCTATTAAGATGTATGAGGAGAAATACGGAAAGAAGAACTAGGTGTCCAGCATGTCCTGGATAGAGGTGCGTGTTGGTTCCGGAAACATAATGGTTGATGAGGATCTCGTTTCGGAGGTCCGGAATCAATACATCGTTCTGCGCACCAGGATGGAGAATGGCCCCTGCCAGGATGGAATGTGCCAGATAATAAGGCAACTGGACGTTTCCATAGAGGATCAGGCCTCAGACGGTATGCTCTTCTTCGGCGATCAGGATATTCGCATAGCGATGGACGGCCAGACGTACAGATCCATCAACAAGGGCAGGGAGATCGTGAAGATCAGGCGCGGCAGATCCGGACTTCAGGTTTCCGGTTTCACATACGTAACCTGATACATATTCAGGTGCAGGCAATCTATTTACTAATGAAAACAATTTGCAGATGTGCCTGATCCATACTATGACCAGCTGCAAAGGGTGCGCATACTCATAACGCTTAGGAGATATACGGAAGCCCTCAGGGTCATAGACGATCTCGCAATGCAGAAGGAGGATCAGGTTCTATTTCATTACAAGATGTCCATTCTCTACAGATCAGGAAAATATGAGGAACTCAGGAGAATCGCTGAGTATGCGACATCCAGGTTTCCTGACAGTTTGTCCATGCGCCTCTGGCATCTCATCGGCGATATGAAGGGCGGCGAAGTTCTCGCGATGGCAGATATAATGCCATCAATTGACCGCATCGCTGCCTCCGAGAAGCAGGACGGAGGGCTCAGATTTCCGGATAAATATGCGCAGAGATTCTACGAATCCATAACATTCCTGAAGGATACCTATGGGAAAGCCATGATAAGCATGGACGCAGCAGACTTAGTGAAGAAGGTAGTGGCCGACAGGATACCTCAGGATATATGCGACGGGCTTTACACATCACAGTTCGATGCCTATGACAAAAACCTGATCGGCCTTACGGGAAACAGCAGGTCGTTCTACCTGCTTTCCAGGGGAAGGGTGGGCGATGCATTTATAGAAGCGCTGCGCATGGCCCAGACAGAGATATACAGAAAATTCATGGCAGAAAAGTTCATAGAATTTTACAGGGAGACCGAATCACAGAGGGATCCCTTCATACTCGCCGTCCGGTATCACATAATGCGCCTCAAGGAAAGAAGCATTCAGGCCCTTGACAGGGCCACAAATGTAGGCTTTCTGGAGAAGAGCATAGCCAGGATCATCATTGAGTCTGAGTATAATGTGTTAGCTTCTTCAGAGGTTCCACAAACGGTTCAGGCGTCACGCTGATTATGTGCCTGAGATCCTCGTCTCTCCCAGCAAACCTGTACAGAGCAAATGAATTGAGCAGAACCGGCAGCATGGCCTTGAGAGACCCGCTGAGATGGTCTTCCTCTATTATCCTGTACCTTGAAGAAACGATCCTGTCATAATTTCCGCTGTATATGTTTTCGAAAATCGAATAGCATGCATCGTAGTACTCAAGATTCGTTGGGGGCTTGGGCATGCGCCTGAAGTATTCCTTGAATCCATCGACGTTATCGGTGAAGAGGTACATCAGTGCCCTGTGGAACGCGGTATTTATGATTTCGTACGGTATGTTCATATGGTACGCAGCCTGCTCAGCCTTCTCCATGTATTTCAGGGCCCTCTCGCTATCCCCTTTGAGGTAGAAGTGATAGGATACCGCGATGTAGAAGATGCTTGCATAGTCGTCCCTGTACACGTTCTTCTCGATCTCCTCCTCCTTAATCGAAGAACCCCCATCTTCCAGATCGGATATTATCGAAGCAAATATCCTGGCCATGGAGGACTGCTCCTCATTGGCGCCCTCTTCCGCAGCCATCTCTGTGTATTTCCTGGCCATCTTGAAGTCCAGCAAACCGGTGTAGTAAAGCCCAAGGAATCTGTGGATGTGGTAGGCAGCGCGCCTCTCTCCGGTAACATCGAGTATTCTCAGCATCAATGGTATGTATCCCTCAGCGTATTCCTGATGCCCTATCACGTAGTAGATCTCTGAAAGGTTGTATATGGCATAGAGCCTTGATATGAGATCTCCTGTAGTGTAAGTGTGTTCGATGAGTTCCTTCAGTGTGCTGATGGCCTGATCGTATTTGCCGGTATAAACATCTATCAGCGATATATTGTTCAGGTTCCTTGCGATCTCAGAGTAGTTTCCCATTGATCTGTTTATACCAAGCGCTTCGCTGTATTTCTTCAGGGCGTCATCATACCTGTATTCAGCCATATCTATTCCGCCGAGAAGATTCAGTGATCCTGCCTCTATATCCTTCATCCCCAGCGCCCTGGATCTGGCGAGAACATCGTTCAGCAGCTTTCTCGCCTCATCGTATTCTCCACGCCTGTAAAGTATGGATGATCTCTTGTATATGACGGACACCTCGCTTTTTTCATCCTGCAGCTTTCCCGATACTTCGTCGAGAATCTTTTCCGCATCCCGGTACTGGCCCTTGGAGATGAGTATGCTTGACACATCCAGGATGACGGGGAGGTTGTCCACCTGAACTTTTCTGTAGCATTCCAGAGCGCGTTCCAATTCGCCCTTTCTGTAGTATGCATGGCATAGCACGTACATCGATGGCGAGTTTTTGATCTCGTTGAACACATACTCAAGATCCTCAATGGCTTCGTCAATGGAGCTGAACTGTTCAACCAGCTTCTCGCCAGTTGCATCAATTATTCTCATCATCTCATCGATCTTTCCGCCCTGCCTGAGTATGTGTATTCTCTGCGCCTCGTTAAGCGATCGGAAAAAATCGGTCTCGATCATCTTCTGTATAACATATTCACGATCGGATTCCGACATGGATCTTGCGATCATCTGCTTCACCTTCTCGTTGTCATACCTCACGGATCCGCCGGTGAATCGGATCATTCCGGACGCTTCAAGAGGCCTGACGATATCAAGCAGGGCGGATTTCGATCTGCCCATGAGCTTCGCCAGGTCTTCCAGTTTCAATTCGCCGCCTGCCATCGCCATTATCTGCATCAGAGTCCGCTGCACCGGCGTGAGTTCCTTAAGCATTCGATCGTAGTATATCTCCGTGGTAGGCGGTACAGGGAAATACCGGAAGGACACCTCGTTTATCTCATTCTTCTCATTTATCAGGCCGAGATCACGATAGTACCGAAGGGCATATCTGAAGTTGTCCATATTGAAATTTGTGATTCTGGCTATCTCCTTTACAAAGTTTTCCGGCAGCTTGTAACCCATCTTCTTCGTGAGGAAAATTACATCATCTGTTCCAGGCTTCTCTACCTTCAGAATATTGATGTAATCTTCGCTTGTTATGAAATTTATGAATCTGTCATAGTCCTCGCTGCTATCTGTACTGTATGTTCCGATGAATACCATGTTTCTGCCTCTTCCAGCCCTGCACATGTAAAGGAGCAGATTTTTCGATTCAATGGTCAGCTTCTCCATTCCGTAGACCGCAACAGCTATCTTACGCCTATTATTCTTAACAAACTCGTCGAACTCACTTATTATCTCATTTTTATCTCTGCTGGCCTGCTTTTCGCTAAGCTTGTCCATGATGGAGTTCACGGTCTGATTCCTGTATAACTCGCCCATTGGCGGTGCTGTCTCAGATACTATTAAATAATCCATCTTCTCAAGGGATCTGAGCACGAGATCTACTATGTCCCGCTTTCCGATGAAGCTGTCTCCAACAAGCAAATATGCGGAGGATCCTTTCTGGATGGTGGATATTACAAAGTCAGGTATCTCCCTGATCGCTAGGGCCTTCTCCATAGCACACCATTTGCAGTTTTGAATTAAAACTTTCTTCCTTCGATCAAGATTTCATTTCATGTTAAGGTATACCCTCTTTCCGGAATACGTTGTCCTGGATATACCAAACTCTGGATTGTTCCTGAGCTGTTCAATGTCGAATACCGGCCCCTGCCTGCATACCTGAAGCCCTCCAACGGAGCATGAATCGCAGATGCCAATGCCGCATTTCATGGTCCGTTCCAGCGAGAACTCTGCTCTGGCATTCATACTGGCCAGTTTCTGCATCACCCTGTACAGCATCGGTTCAGGACCGCACACGTATATCTTCCTGTAAACCGAAATATCCAGGCGGTCGAGGAACTCATGCGGAAATCCGTGGAAACCCTCGCTGCCGTCATCCGTAGCTATGAATAGCCTGCTCTCCGGAAAGCGGTCTGTGAAGATTAACTCCTCCTTTGTCTTTGCGGATATCAGTGCATCAGTATCGGAGTCTGCTATGGGAAGCAGGGAGGCTATTCCAGATCCGCCGCCTATGATCAGTTTTCTTCCAGATTCTATTTGAAAGCCGTTGCCATAGGGTCCACGTATGTAGAATTCATGGCCTGGCTCCATATCAATCATGGCCTGTGAAACCTTCCCATAGGCTTTAACAGTGATACCCTTCGGCGATCCTACGTAGGAGAGGGACATTGGAATTTCACCAAGGCCCGGAAGCCACACCATGACAAACTGCCCGGGCTTAACATCGTGATCCCACCTGAAGAACAGTGTCCTGACATTCTTTGCCTCATCCCTGACCTGATCAACCGTGATTCTGTTCATCTTATCGCCACCCCTACCATATCCTGAATGCTGTGGAATTTCTCATCATCCATAAAGGTGTTCATCTGGGATATTATATTACGAAAAACAGATTTTCCCACGGTATAGAGCGCAGTACCTATCTGAACTGCGGAGGCTCCGGCCATTATGTATTCAACGGCGTCCTCATATGTCGTTATGCCGCCCACCCCTATGATATCCTTTCCCGTCTCCTTTTTCACCTCGTATACATATCTAACGCCGACAGGCTTTATTGCAGGCCCGGACAGGCCGCCATAGGCGTTGGTAAGGACGGGCATCCTCGCCCTTATGTCGATCTTCATGGCCTTAACCGTGTTTATGAGGACATACGCATCGGCCTTTTCCGCAGCCTTCGCTATCTCTATTATGTCGGATACGTTTGGGCTGAGCTTCGCGAAGACAGGCACGCTGATCTTGGATTTCATCTCATTCACAATATCCTCAACAAGATCCGGATCGGAGCCCACCTCAAGGCCAAAGCCCTTAACATGCGGGCAGCTCAGGTTGAGTTCAACGGCATCACAACCATATTCCTGCATTTTCCTGCCGAGATTGACAAAGGATTCCGCGTCCGAGGCAAAGACACTTCCTATGACGGGCTTCCCGGATCTTTTTGCTATCCTTATCTCCTCCGCGAAATTGTCTATGCCTGGATTGGAAAGGCCCACCGCGTTGATAAGGCTGTCACCATATTCAACTATTACCGGTGCAGAATAACCATTTCTCTCTTCCATGCCTATGGATTTCGTGACCACGGCTGCAGCGCCGTTATTCATAACATCAAGCATGGTGTATCCATTTTCATCAAGAATTCCAGAAGCCAGCATCAGTGGGTTCTCCAGCCTGATTCCGGCCACAGATGTTGAGAGATCAGCCATCAAGAGGTTAAGGCGTACACATATGTAAATGCTTTTCTTGGATCATAGATGGTACGCTGGAAGGATGAGAATTGGCATTGCATTCTGATAGCTATGATGAAATTAAAATAGTTAAAATCAAGGGCAAATATTTAGATATCAATATTTTAAGAGAAAACTATATTTCCCAGGATGCAATCTGCGTGATCGCAAATATGTCAAAATTTTCAAGGTCTGCTGTATTCTCCATACTGATCATACTTGCGGTAACCTTCACCATGAGGATGACAACGAATATGCTCATGACTTCAATCCCCGTACTGGCAAAGTTCACGCTTCTTGCATCAACATTTTTGACCGCGCTTCCTGTTGTCATGTACGCGGTCACGGGCCTCCTGGCAAACCTGTTTCTTAATGGCAGGATCAGGGCTTCCAGGATATCCCTATCGATAGCGGTGTCGCTCTTTGTGATGGCCGTATCGCTTCCGCTCTTCTACCTTGCAAGGAACATATGGGAGGTCGCGGCCATAGCTGCTATGGATGGCCTTTCAATGGGCCTTGTTCCCCCGCTGCTGCTCACGCTGATATCGCTGGCGTATGAAGATATACGGGACAATGTCCTGGGTTTTTATACATCCGCCCTTTCCATCAGCCTGATAGCCGGCACATTCATGCAGGGTTTCCTTCTATCGTCCATATCCGTTTCCGTCAGGGATCTATTCCTGTATTTCTTCCCTGTACCGCTGATCTCAGCCCTATTGATGCTTGTATTAGCGTCTAGGCTGAAGATTGACGACGGGGGCGAAAGGAGAAACATATCCACATCGACCATAATAAGGACCATACCCAGGCTGTTCAGAAACAGCGGCTTCAACTTCGGTTTCTTCGGCAACCTCACATATTCATTCCCGTTCGTGATAATAATGACATACGGAAGCCTGATCGCAAAGTATTATTCTGGTCTTTCGCCGGCCATGTTTTTCTATGCGCTTACGTCATTCTTCTTCGTATCCATGGTGACCAGACTGACTATGTCCTTCAGGCCGCCCGAGAACAGGTACAGGCTCATGTTCGTCTCGCTTGCCTTCACGATTGCAGGTTTCATAGCACTCACGCTGAGCCGTGATCCCTATGAGTTCGTCATCTCCATGGTGCTGCCGGGATTCCCGCATGGATCCATATACCCAATAGCAACGATGAGCGTATCTTCCTCTGTGCAGAAGTCTGAGGTTTCAATAGCATTTGCCACGTTCAACATAATATTCAACATACTGAACCTTGCGCTCCCCGCTGCCTTTGGTTACATAGCACAGGTGACCACTATCCGTGTGGCCATGCTGGTTATGATAGCTCCCATGGCGTACATCTCATACGAATCCATAAGAAACGGCATTGCCATAAGGAGGCAACGTTCCGTGACAACACCAGACTGAAGCACCGTATCTCTGGATACATTAATTCAATTTACCGATGTGCAGTTCCGGATCGCCAACATTCTTTTATAACGTTTCCATATCAACATCAATGAAAACATCGGATGTATCAGGCTTTTACAAGCTATCTGTTGATGATCGTATTCAGTTCGTGAAGGAATTTTCAGATCTTACCGATGATGAAGTATCCATCCTCAAGAAGAATGGTTCATTGCCAATTGAAAAAGCCGACAAGATCATCGAGAACGTAATAACAACTATTGAAATGCCGATGGGCATAGCCGTGAACTTCAGGATCAATGACAGGGACTATCTCATACCCATGGCCATCGAAGAGCCATCAGTCGTTGCCGCAGCATCCAATGCGGCAAAGGTGGCAAGGAAGAGGGGAGGTTTCAGGGCCTTTGCCACAGAACCGATAATGATAGGCGAAATACAGGTCCTGGACGTTCCGGCACCATACAGTGCAAAGATAGCCCTGCTTGAGTCAAAGCAGAAGATACTGGATATGGCAAATACAAGGAGCAAGACCCTATCATCCATGAACGCGGGCGCAAGGGATCTGGAAGTTGAGATATTTGAATACCCGTACAGGATGATGATAGTGCATCTGATAGTGGACGTGCGGGACGCCATGGGCGCAAACGTTATCAACAGCATGTGCGAATACGTGGCGCCGGAGATAGCTAGAATAACCGGCGGCCGCGTAAACCTCAGGATACTGAGCAACCTTACGAAGAACAGGATCGCCTATGCCTCAGCAGTTTTCCCGAAGGAAATAATAGGTGAGGAGGCTGTGGACAGCATAATAGAGGCCTACCATATGGCTGCCATAGATATATACAGGGCCGCGACGAACAATAAGGGCATAATGAATGGTGTGGACGCAGTTCTCATAGCAACGATGAATGACTGGAGATCCGCAGAAGCCAATGCGCATTCCTACGCAGCCATGTATGGTTATGGCCCGCTGGCAAGGTACGAGAAGGACGCGAATGGAGATCTTGTGGGCAGCATTGAGATACCGATGGCGGTCGGTACAATAGGCGGAACAACGAGGAGCATAGAAAAGGCCAGGATCGCCATGAAGATTCTTGGCGTGAAGGATGCCAAAGAATTTTCTGGCGTTCTGGCTGCCGTTGGCCTGGCCCAGAACTTTGCGGCCCTGCGTGCACTGGCAACGGAGGGAATTCAGCGTGGGCATATGGAGCTCCATTCGAGAAACATTGCCATGTCTGTCGGTGCAGTCGGTGATGAGATCGATAAGGTTGTTTCCAGGATGATAGAGGAGAAAAATATATCGATGGCAAACGCACAGAAGATACTTCAGGAGATAAGGAATAAGAACTGAAAAAGGTAATCTCATGGTATCCGCATAGGTTCTTCGATAAAAGCCGGCATGTTCTGGCTCTTGCGATACATATAAATTTACGGGTAAACTATGGACGCATATGTCCATAGTGGTATTTTTTGGAGTTTTGATCCTCATACTCATCGTTGCGATAATCATACTGTACCTCGATATACGGTCTCTTCAGAGAAAACTCGCTGCCAAGGAAGCAGAGATACAGACGACTCTGCAGAATGCCACGCGAACGGTGAATGAAGCCATTGCTATGCGTGAGGAGGCGCAGAAGCTGAAGGAGGACCTGGAAAAGCGCATAGAGGAGGCCAGGCGAGAATCTGTTCAGAAGAGCAGGGAGGTCGTTGCTGGAAAGGTCTCGGAACAGCTTGCCCCATTCTTTCCAAACTTCAAATACAATCCAAAGGACGTGAGATTCATAGGCACGCCGATAGATCTGATCGTTTTCAACGGCCTAGATTCGGGTCACATCGATTCGATAGTATTTATTGAGATAAAGACCGGCAATGCAAGGATGACGGACCGCGAGAAGAGTGTTATGGATGCAATAAATGCATCGAGGGTATCGTTTGAAATTCTGCGCATAGATTCAGCCATAGACCAGGTGGAGTGATCCGCATCTCAGCCTAGAATCGAATCCTGTTTATTCGAATACGTATCTCTGCCTTTACGGGTATATGCACCCCATCTCTGCATTGATATCCACGGGCGTGAGTTCTGGCTGCACCAGACATGTTCTCATCAGGACGAAGATTATGTGAATGCTTGTGAATACGATCGTTACGTAAATACGTGCATCTCCTCTCCGAGTACATAAGTTTTATTGCCTCCTCATAGCGCATAACTTTCCCATAAAACCATAGAATGGATATGGCATGTTTTCATAGTTTTCCATGACCTCAATGTGTCAGTATAAGATTGAAAAATAGGGCATGACGTTCAGCATCTTTTAAAAACAGCCTGCAAGATCACTGGCTTATCTTTCTCCACCAGTATGGATACTGGTTTAGTATCTCAAGGTTTGGATAGACCGCTGCAATCTTGTCTCTAAGTATAGCATGTTCTATCACGGCTTCCAGATATTCCCCAGCCTTCATTCCATAATCGTTTACCAGCTCCTGCGGGATCTCAAGCCCCAGATGTTCATAGCCTCTGTTATCCCTGAATGTGACCGTCCTGCATATGGCCTTTTCACCTATGCTGTGTGTTGGAAGTTTGAGATGCGGATCGAATACCTTTACAAGGTCGACGAGAAGATATTCACCTTCCTTTCCTTCCAAGTTTGCATATCTGGCAGTCTCCCCAGGTATCCTCACTATTATCTTTCCGTTTTCCTCCCTGAGCATTTCCACGAAGCGTTCAGGCATTGGTAATAAAATCAGTGAAGCTATAAAAGTTTAACTGTTATTTTTTGATACAAAAAAAGCCAATTGAATTGAAAGCAGACATTGCGAAAACAATGAAAAGGAGTGATGGTCTTAAATTTCCTTTCAATAGCACTGTGCGATATTGCATAGCAATCCACATGGAGGCCATTCGCCTGTAAGCGTGATCGGTTAGGCTACGGCATGCATGGCATCTGCCGTGAATTTTTAAGGCGATAACTTATCAATAAGCAAGTCGAAGAAAAGAGATCAAAATAGAAATGATTTTTACGATTTCATGCTTAAACAGGACTCGGTCATTGTGTATATGCCATCAGCAGAATAACGAAATAGCTGGATATTCCCCCTGCCGCAATGAATAGAATAGTGTCTGCATACGGCTTCTCAGGTTTCATCGAACTGATCAGGGTTGTGTTCACGTACAGGGTTATGCTGTAGTTCTGCGGGGTAGACGTAGCGTTTGTTATCTCCACGTAATTTCCGGTAGAGTTGAAATACGTTATATTCTGCCATGCATACGAACTCTTATTGAGCGGAGCTATGTCATATATGTACACTGGATCCGATGTGGAGTTCAATGTAAAGTTGAGGGTTATCGTCTTCGTGTACGGGCTTATGAAATATATGGGATATGTCGTATTGTTAACCGTTACGGACATGGCGGGAGTTAGATCTGGCTTCACCTCCATGTTTCCGGATATACTTATGGAAGTTGATGATGATGAATGCCCAGTAACTTCGTATGCGACACCCACAAATATTATTAATGCGACAACACTTATGGCGATGCTTGCCCTGTTTGAAAGCATAAGCCTGAATTTGATATACATATAAAATGTTTTCTGATAATTAATTAGCAAATAATTAATTAGTTAAGTATTTATAATGGCACTCAATTCACCCTCATGGTTCAGTACAAGTGGGTTGCACTTTCCAATACAACCATTGGAGTCCTCATGGCTTCAATTAACGGTACTATAATGATGATTTCCCTTCCAGCCATATTCAGAGGGATAAACCTGAACCCATTTCTGCCGTCGTCATTCCAGTATCTGCTATGGATACTGATGGGCTACATGGTGGTCACTGCTGTCTTGCTTGTGACCGTAGGCAGGCTTTCCGATATGTACGGGAGGGTGCGTCTCTTTAACCTTGGTTTTGCGATATTCACTGCAGGTTCCATACTGCTGTTCCTCACGCCAGGCCACGGTACATCTGCAGCAATGTACATGATAATGTTCAGAATGGTACAGGCAGTGGGTGCATCTTTCCTGTTCGCTAATTCCGCGGCCATAATAACGGATGCCTTCCCGTCAAACGAGAGGGGAAAGGCAATGGGTATAAACCAGATAGCCGGTCTCGCAGGTTCCCTTATAGGGCTCATACTTGGCGGGATCCTTGCAACGATCAACTGGCGCTACGTCTTCCTGGTAAGTGTTCCGGTGGGTGCGCTGGGCACGATCTGGTCATATCTGAAGCTGAAGGATCAGTCCGTTAGGAGAAAGGACGAAAAGATCGATCTGCCTGGAAATGTCACGTTTGCAGCTGGCCTGACTCTAATACTCATAGGCATAACATACGGCCTGATGCCGTATGGATCCTCAAGCATGGGATGGTCCAGCCCATGGGTTATCAGTGCCATGGCTTCTGGTGCTGCGATGCTGGTAGCATTCCCGTTCATAGAGCTCCATGTGGATCAGCCGATGTTCAACATGCACCTGTTCAAATACAGGGGTTTCACATTCGGAAACTTCGCGGGTTTCTTCCAGTCGATGGGCATGGGCGGCGTGATGTTCATGGTCATAATACTCCTCCAGGGTATATGGCTGCCACTTCATGGCTATTCCTATTCGTCTGTGCCATTCTGGGCAGGCATATACACGATACCGATGATGGCCGGTTTCGTCCTCTTTGGTCCAATCGCCGGTGCACTATCCGATAGGATAGGCGCAAGGCTGCTCACAACGCTCGGTATGAGTGTTAGCGCAGTAGCTTTCATACTCCTCACGCTTTTCCCGTACAACTTCAGCTATCCGCCATTCGCCGCAACACTGTTTATGATGGGTTCCGGCATGGGGCTGTTCGGCGCACCGAATATAACTGCAGTGATGAACTCGCTCCCACCGCATTACCGCGGTACCGGATCTGGAATGAGAGCTACACTTCAGAACACCGGCCAGACAGCAAGTATGGGCATTTTCTTCTCAATAGTTCTCATAACCCTGACAGCTTACCTCTCATCCTCATTCAATACGGCTCTGGCTGCCGCAGGCGCCTCGGTACTCATACCTGTGTTTGACAAGATACCCGCGACATCGGCACTGTTCTCCGCATTCCTGGGTTACAATCCAATGCAGACCATCCTTGGGCTGCTTCCGGCATCTTTTGCATCCCTGATAAGCCCATCATCGCTTGCCATACTTGAGGGCACCCACTGGTTCCCGCTTGCTCTTGCTCCTGCTTTCATGAAGGCTCTCCACGCATCATTCTATGCGGGTGCGGGCATACTGGTCGTGGCTGCGCTGCTTTCGGCTTTCAGGGGAAAGAGATTTGTCTATGGAGAAGAGACCGAATTAAAGGAAAAGATGCAACAGACCACTGAGGCCAAACTGTCCTCCCAGCTGGAAGTGATGAGGGATGGTAAGAAATGATCGGTGAGGACTGCGACGCACTGATGGAAATATGGCACCATTTCGCCAAGGTATACGTCCTTGGAAAGAGGAGGATGGAGGACAGCTTACAGATCACGCAGCTCAAGCCGATAGAGGTACGCATACTCTACTATCTTTCTGAGGAGAACTTCAACGTCAACAGGCTTGCAGAAATGAACTTCGTCACGCCGGCATGGATAACAGGTGTGCTGGACGACCTTGAGAACAGGGGTTACATAGTTAGATCCAGAAACGCATCAGACAGGCGCGTGGTGAACGTTGAAATCACGGACAAGGGGCGTGAGATCCTGGCTGAGAGCCACCGTATCTACGTCAATTTTCTCAGAGAATCGCTGAGCAGCTTTACTGACGGTGAAATCGAGGAATTCACCAGGCTTCTCAGGAAGATAGAGGAAACGCTGAACAGGAACATTCAGGAGGAAGCCGGGTCGCTATAGGTAATCGTACTTGCTGTCCTCCTCGTCTATTTTTTCCTCCTCTTTTTCTGATCCCTCGATGGGGCTGGCAATTTCCTCACCGCTTCTCAGCGAAGAAACAAAGCCGCCTGTCAGGGAAAAGACGATCAGTATTGCGACGGACGAGGGCACGATCACGAAGAATGTGTAGGCTATCCCGGCATATGAATACAGATATGTTGCGAAGTTTGAAACAGAAACGATGCCCGACGTTGAGATTGGAATCACGCCGTAGCTCACATATCTATCGACCACTGCTAGCAGTCCGGTTCTGAATGGATAAAGCATTACGGCAATTATTATGAACAGTCCGGATACAGCCAGCGAGGCTATGAAACCGCTCTTCATATTTCCAGATTTTCTTCCGCCCAGATAACCCGCTATGGCAGGCCCAGCCACCGGAAGCCACCAGAGTATGACAGAAAAGAGGAGCATGTACGCGAATCCAGCGTAAAGCGAATATATACGTCTGTACTGCAGCGCATCCTCCTTGACACCGCTCATTGAATATGCCATTGTCTGACAAAAACAAAGAAAGTATTTTAGTTTATCTATTCATCTTGATTATGATCCAAATTTATCTGATCTACCGGCAAGCTGCATCAGAATGTCCATAACATTATAGCTTGTTATACGCAATGATCCACTTGCTGATGACAATTCATCAAAAAGATGAACGCCATCGTTCATAACGCCATCCGTATAAAATACTATGGGCACGGGATCGCCAGAATGATCCTTGAATGAACATGGTGTACTGTGGTCTCCCGTAACGCATATAACTGCATGGTCTCCGATTGACTTCAGTGGTTCCATGGCCCTGTCAATATCCTCTATGACATCCCTCTTGAGAGGATAATTTCCGTCATGGCCGGCCACGTCTGTGGCCTTTATATTTACGAGCACAAAGTCATGGCTGCTGGTGAGATCAACGGCTTTCTCTATCTTGCCCCTGTAGTTTGATCCCACGGTTCCAGTTGCCCCGGGCACATCGAAGACATCCATCCTGAGCAGCCTGCACAGTCCCTTGAGCCATGGGCTTCCTACTACACAGGCACCCTTCATGCGGTTCTTCTCCGTGAATGATGGTATTGCAGGTACCTTGCCCGCGCTCCTGACCAGCAATTCGTTTCCAGGCAGCCTTCCGTTTTTAACTCTTTCCTTATTAACCCTGTGATCCGATAGTATGCGCCTGGCCTCCTCAAGGTATGCGTTCATCACCTCGGCGGTTCTGTCCCCGGATGGATCCGTTGGTCTTATTTTCTCAGGAGGTAACCCCTCCCTGTGGGGATCGGAATCTCCTATCATATCGGACAGATCGGGCCCGGAGACAACAAGAGCAGCACGGTGTTCCACACCGCTTTTGACTCTGAAGCTGTACTCGCCCATATCCAGGCTTATGGCATCAGCAAGCTCCTCGTTGCCCTTATTTTCGCGGCCCGCACGTCTGTCAACGATGACGCCGTCTCTGTTCGTGGCGAAATTCGCCCTGAATGCCAGGTCTCCTGGCCTTATATCCATGCCAAGGCCGAGTGCTTCGAACGGCCCCCTCCCCGGATAGTATACCTTCGGATCATAACCGAGGAGGGACATGTGAGATGTATCGGAACCGCACCTTATCCCCGGGGATATTGGGTGCATTATTCCATTGATCCCGTGAGACGCCAGCCAGTTGAGATTCGGCCTGAACGCGGCCTGCAACGGTGTCCTGTTCTGCAGATCTGATCCGGGTCTGTCCCCAAGGCCATCAAGAACTATAAGAATGATGCTCTTCATCATGCGATTGATTTTCATATTAGATATAAAGAATGAGGGCTGGATCTTAAATTCATCTAAAATATTGAAATAATATTATAGAATATCGCAATAGAATAATTCCATGCGCCATCCTTCGCGAAATATTTATAAATGTATATTAATACAGGGCTTCTCAGATCAGGCCTCTCACCGCATAGGCTTCCTGTGCGGCCGTATAGGAGTATGGCTTGAACCTGTCCAGTATGGGCAGATCATCGTATGATACCTTATCCATGACGTTGAGGTACTTTAGTATGCCCTGCACGGCTATATCCCCGTCCCTGACAGCGCTTATCAGATCCCTGTTGGGGTTTGTTGAATCTCCGCCGGAGAAAACCCCCTCTATTGAGGTCATGCCGTTCTGGTCCACGATGGGTTCACCGTGTGGATTTAGCCGGAGTTTTTTCACGTAATCGCCCAGGAAGGAGTAATCAGTCTCCTGGCCTGTAGCCTCTATTACCATGTCCACCTTTATGGTGTACACCTTGTCCTTTATCGGAACAGGCTTGGCCCTTCCCTTGCCCTCCTTCACCATCTCGTTCATCCAGTACTTCATGGCCACGACCCTTCCATTCTCCTTCACGTATTCAAAGGGCGTAACCTCCCATACGTACTCAACCTTTTCCTCTTCGGCTTCATCCATCTCCTCATCTGCGTTCATGCTGGGGTAACCGGGACGATCGACATCCCTCCTCCTGTACATTATGTAAACGTGCTTGGCACCGAGGCGAAGTGAAGTCCTGGCCGAATCGTTTGCCGTGAAGCCTCCGCCTATGACGGCAACGGTATCTCCAACATCTATCCTTTCGCCGAAACTCACACGCTCGAGGAATTCGGTGGCGTGCATCACGTTCGGTGCATCGCTGCCGGGAGTCCCGGTCATCCTTGGCTTGTGATTGCCCACGCCGAGAAATACGGCATCGTATTCCTTCATTATCTGATCGAACGAGATGTCGCGGCCCACCTTTGTGTTCAGCTTCACGTCAACGCCGCGGGATACAACATAGCCTATCTCCTTGTCCAAGACGCTCTGCGGCAGCCTGTACCTGGGTATTCCGGTCTTCATGAAGCCTCCGAGGGCTGGCCTCTCCTCAAAAAGCGTTACCTTAACACCCTGCAGGCTGAGATAGTAGGCCACTGTGAGTCCAGCCGGGCCGCCACCTATGACCGCAACCTTTTTTCCTATGAACTTTCTCTTCTGTGGCCTCAGGATCTCTCCATAATCGTCGAATTTATCAGCAGCATATCGCTTCAGGTGCCTTATGGCTATCGGACCGCCTCCGTCATACATCACGCAGATATCCTCGCACATGTGTGTGCATACCCTCCCTATTATGGCCGGAAAGGGAAGCGTTTCCATTATGATCCTCACGGTCTGAGCCGGATCACCCGCCGCGGTGCTCCTTATGTAGCCCGATATGTCTAGGCTTGCGGGGCATGCAGCCGAGCACATGTTGCATCCAAGGCACCTGCTGGCCTCTGCTATGGCTTCTTCGTCTGTATAATTATCCAGCGGTTCGATATCGAAGGTCTTAACCCTCTCGTCGGGATCCGCCTTTTTAATCCGGACTCTTTCAAAACTCAGCATGGGATCACACCTTTGCTATCCTATTTTGACTAATAAACATTCTTTAGTGCCTCCGCATAATTTCGATATCGCCTGCAATTTCATCGTTTTGACTATGTGCTTGATCATATGTGCGGTACCACAAGCATCGCAAAGAACAGATTGAAGAGCACAATTATGCTCAGCGCAATGTAGAGCCTGTTCTTTGTCAGATAGAAGGATATCAGGGCAATTACGACGCTGGTTATTGGAGTGAATACCAGAACCCACAGGCCCGTGGCTATGAAGAATATCCCGTCCAGATGGACTAGGCCCTCCGGTATGAGACCCAGATATATGTATTTTGAATTGACCTTCAGCTGTGGATTGTAGCTTGCGATCTGCGCCAGTGAGAAGCCAGACCCGCCATTTTTTACGAAGATGAGTATGACGCCGAATATTATGAAGAACATGCTCACCGAAACACCGATTCGCAGGGCGTAGCTTATTGCGAGATCTCTGTCAAAGCGCATCATGCATCACCCTTTTCCTCAATCCTTTTCATAACACGGTACATTATTATTATGGCAACTATGGATATCACGGTGGATATGGCAAACTGCGTATAAGGCGATATCAGTATCACTTTGATTATGTAGAAGCCCTTGAGCACCATCTGTATGCCCAGGAACATCAGGATGGCAAAGAATATCCACCTTATGCTCCTGTTCGTTATGCGCACCAGGATCTTCGCTCCGAGGAAAGCGCCTATCAGTACACCTATTGCCGTTGCCGCGGCTATGAACGGCTGTATGTACCCGGCATACCAGTATATGGAGCTGCCTGTGGCAGCGGTTATCCCTATCATGAAGTTGCTGGAAGTTGTCGTCACCTTCATGGGCAGGTTTATGGCCCAGTCCATGCCGAGAACCTTCAGGGCACCGCTTCCAATTCCGAGAAGGCCAGATATCATCCCGGCAAAGAACATTATTATCTCACCAAGCCACCACCTGACTCCAGAGTATTCGACGTTCTTGTGCAGGCGCGCATCATAGTACGACCCTGAGAGCTGGAAAACCCGCGTTGTCCAGTCAGGCTTGAGCATCTTCGGTATCTCGTACTTTCCACGCTGTATCGTCGGTACGAGTGACCCGAGCAGAACAAAGCCGAATATGACATATATGAGCCAGGAAAGATGGTGGTCATAGATGAACACGGCGGTCAGCGATCCCACTATTGCGCCGGTGGTTGTCGCAACCTCCAATCCAACCCCCAGCCTGATGTTCGCTATCTTCTCCTTTGCATAGGCGCTTGCGGATCCTGCACTGGTGGCTATTGTTGATATCAGACTTGCACCGGTGGCGTATATGATCGGTATGCCATAGAAAAGGGTCAGAACCGGGACCAGAACCGTTCCGCCCCCAAGCCCAGTTAAGGATCCGATCAGGCCGGCGATGAAGGCACCGGCAACTATTGAAAGGAATCTGACGATGATCTCAATGAGAGTTAACATACCGTGCGATATCACCTTTTTTTATAAATTGTTTATCGTTATCGGCCAATCATTAGAACAGAATCGTTATTATTTATTTTTATTATGACAATGATCCGACACAAAATGTTAATTATCAGTAAAAAATGGGGATCTATGGACAGGGACGAAGCCGTATCAAAGATTACGGAAGATCTAAAAAAGCGCTACGCAGACCTCAAAATCATCGGCGCGGAACCGCTGAAGCATGACGATACGCTCAAAGAGTATTCGATAATAGTGAAGTACAAGGTCAGGAATGAGGATAGGGCCACCGTTTACTACTTTGATGAGGCAGGAAACATACTGAGGCATTTCAACCTGTGAGGCCTTTGCCCGATTATTGAATATAAATACTCATCTTTTCTTACCAGAACTAATTATGAATATGCATCGTTCGAAGGGCACCCTTAATTTTACTTTGTTTCGGGGGATTTCAGGATCACAAAATACGATAATAATTTAGAAGAATTATCAGCACATACTCCTTATATTCTTATATTCAGTCTAAATATTATGAAAACCATCCTTATAGTTATTGCGGTTGTAATGGTCACGTTGATGACACCTGCAGTCGCCCTAGCCGCATCTGGAACGAGCTCCATCTCCGTTACGCCCACAAGCCTTTCAATACCTGCTGGATCATCCGGTACATTCAGTTTCAAGGTGAATCTGGTTTCCGGGTCCACATGGGGAACCTCTGTGTCCGCGAGCGCTCCCAGCGGTATAACGGTATCGTTCAGCTCCGGATTAAGTGATCCACCATTTTCAGGAACGGCTACGGTGGTGGTGGCAAAATCGGTGGCACCTGGAACGTATACTGTGCAGATAAGCGCATCTGGAGATGACCCGTCTTCTTCACCGGCCACGGTCACCGTTGATGTTACCAATGCGACGGTCTCGTCTCCGCCACCTGTGACTCCGGCCGTGCATGTGAATTACGTGCCTTTCGTCATCGGAGGGATCTCCATGGCACTCTTCGTGGTATTCCTGGTTCTTTTTTCCATATTCTTCTCCGCATACGCCTTTGTGATAAGATCAGTTTCCTTTGCAGTCACCGCGGCTGTTGCCGTATACCTGATTGCCTATGACCGCGTTCTTTTCACATCCGCCTACGATCACTGGATCGGCCTTGTTGTCTATCTAATACTGTCCGTGGTGATGTTTGCCATCTCACTGGCCGGATCTCCGGGCATTAAAAAGACATCTCTGTACGCTCTTGCCGCGGGTAACGTCCTCCTGGGCATACTGATGATATCAGATACCATTGCAGGGCTTCCCGTTTCATCTCTTGCCGGTGTAACGAAGAATGTTGGTTGGAACTACCTCTTCGGTTTCGGTACTACATCCATCTCAACGGTTTCCATTTCGCTGGCATTCACGATACTGCTGGTATTCACCGGCATATACGCTGGTTCGTCACTGGCCTCTGCCAGATCCGCGTCGAGATGATTCGACGCCGTCATTGTTCAAGCTGATGATGCCTGCACCGGGGAATCCATGAGATGCGATGAATAGCCATAAGGACATGATGAAGATTAAAATGCAGGATTCAGTTAGCTTCAGGATGGAGTTCAGAGAATTCGGGAAGACAGGTGAAAAGATTTCAAAGATCGGCGTGGGGACATACTACGACGTTGGCTGGATGTTCCTGGCAAGGTTCGGTAGGAAGTCCGGTTCGGAGATGAAGATCAGGGCCATACGTACTGCGGTGGAGAACGGCGTCACACTTATCGATACGGCGGAGGTCTACGGAAGCGAAGATCTGGTTGCCAGGGCCATAGAAGGCGTTGACAGGGAGAGTCTGTTCATAGCCACAAAGGTGTGGATAACTCACCTCTCATACGATTCTGCCATAAAGGCATGCAAAAGGAGCCTGAAGAGGCTCAACATGAAATACATCGATCTTTACCAGATTCACTTTCCATCCCCAATAGGAGACATCGAGGGTACGCTGAGGGCAATGGAAAAGCTGGTGGATGATGGCCTCATCCGGTACATCGGTGTGAGCAACTTCAATCTCGATCAGCTGAAGCATGCCATGGAGGCCATGAAAAAGTATGAGATAGTTAGCAACCAGGTTCATTACAGCCTGAGGCACAGAGATCCTGAAACTGATATGATTCCCTTTGCAGAGAAGAACGGTATGGCAATACTGGCATGGTATCCGCTCGAACACGGCGATCTTGTGCGGGACGAAGCGTATCCCACTGCATTTCTCTCAGATCTGAGGAAAAGGTATCCGGAAATGAGGGCGTCACAGATAGCACTGAGCTATCTCATGGAGGCGAACAGCAACGTATTTCCGATACCCAGGGCATCGAATCCCGATCATGTCCTCGAAAACATAAACAGCGTGAAGTATCATCTCTCGGAGGGAGAAATAAAAATTCTGAAGGATAGTTTCAGATCTCTCTGAGTAATTCAATTTTTTCTGAATAGACCAGGGCCTACTGGAATAGTTCCGGGCTTCATGGAGTTTATCACGATGGCGAAGCTGGTGTATGCGGCAAACAGGGCCGCCAGAATGCCGAAATAGCCGCCGGCATGCGTCAGTGCAACTGATGAATATATTGCGCCTGCGCCCAGGGTGAAGAATGCGAGGAACAGGAAGAGGAAAGTGAGGTTCAGTGTGAGGGAAGCCATCATTGCGCCGCCCCACATGTATAGCGTGAATATTCCCCATAGGATCAGAGCCCAGCCCACCGCAACGGAAGGCAGCGAGGAAACAACATGCAGGTCAGCGAACAGCACCATCAGGGCGTAAAACATCCAGAACGATCCGTAACTTGTGAATGCCGTGAATCCGAATGTGTTGCCTCTGCGCATCTCCCATGATCCTGTGACCAGCTGTGCTAACCCTCCGTAAGCGAATGCAAGAGGCAATACTACGCTGACGCCAGATGAAGGTATCAGGCCGGCATTGATGAAGCTCAGGAGAAATGTTGTGAAAGCAAAGCCAGCCAGTCCCAGTGGAGCCGGATCTGCGCCTATGACCTTTCCGAAAACGTTTTCCACCGTTTCACTCACCTCCGGCCTCTCCCTTGAAGGCTTCAATTGCGCTCTTGATCTCGTCCACAGAGGTGGAATCCTCCAGAGTCGTTAGATCGCCAGGTATCTGGTTCAGCGCCACAGCTTTCACGACCCTCCTCATTATCTTGCCGCTCCTCGTCTTCGGCAACAGTTTCACGATCCTGATCTCGTCCGGAACGTATATCGGGCCAAGATCAGCCCTTATCCTCTTGCGTATCTCCGAGATGAGTTCGTGCCTGTCGGCGTTTGCGTCCTTGGGTACAACGAATGCCGATATTGCCTCGCCCTTTACCGGATCGGGCTTTCCGAAGACGGCAGCTTCAACGGCAAGGCCTGTGGCTACTATGGCATCCTCGATCTCGATCGTACCAAGCCTGTGCCCTGATACGTTCATGACCTCGTCGGATCTGCCCAGGAGCCAGTAGTAGCCATCTTCGTCCTTCACCGCATAGTCGCCGCAGTAATAGTAGCCGGGGAACTTGGAGAAGTATGTTTTTACGTATCTCTCGTCGTCGTTGTTGACGGTCATCAGCATACCTGGCCACGGTCTCCTGAAGACTATGTAACCCTTCTCGCCGGTACGCACCTCCTTTCCCGCGTCATCAAGTATTGCAGGATCTACGCCAGGAAGCGGAAAAGTCGCAGAACCAGGCTTCAATGGTGGCAGGCCGAGTCCCCTCTGCGGTGCGATCATGAAACCTCCGGTCTCCGTCTGCCAGTACGTATCGATTATCGGGCACCTGGAGTTGCCGATGATCTCGTAGTACCATTTCCAGGCAGCCGGATTTATGGGTTCTCCAACCGTTCCGAGAACTTTCAGGGTGCTCAGATCATGCCTCTGCGGGTACTTCTCTCCGAACTTCATCAGCGTCCTTATAGCCGTGGGGGAGGTGTAAAGGATGTTCACGCGGTATTTTTCTATGATCTCCCATAGCCTGTCAGGTTCGGGATAGGTTATCGATCCCTCGTACATGATGCTCGTCAGGCCAAGGATCAAGGGAGCGAATACTATGTAGCTGTGCCCGGTTATCCAGCCTATGTCTGCAGCGCACCACCATCTGTCATCCTCATCAGGATTGAAAGCCCACTTCAGCGTGCTGGCAACCCATACGGAATAGCCCCCGGTGCTGTGCACAGCTCCTTTGGGTTTTCCAGTGGTTCCAGAGGTGTAAAGGATGAAGAGCGGATCGTTCGCGTCCATATGTTCCGGCTCAACGTACGTATGCGAATCACCAACGATCTCATGATACCAGATATCCCGATCCTCAACCATGTTCACGTCATTCCTGGCATGCTTTATGACGATCACGTTTCTGACCGTGGAGGTCATCTCAAGGGCCTCATCCGCTATCTTCTTTAGCTCCACCACCTTGCCGTTTCTGAAACCTCCATCTGCAGTTATCAGCAGTACGGCCTTTGAATCGTTTATCCTCTCTGCCAGTGCACCTGCACCGAAGCCTGCGAAGACGAAAGAGAATACTGCACCTATCCTGGCCGCGGCCAGCATGGCAACGGGCGCTTCGATTATCATGGGCAGGTACAGTACTATCCTGTCTCCCTTCTTTATTCCGAGGTTCAGGAGGGCTTTGGCCAGGTTGTTTATCCTCCTGTAAAGTCCATCGTACGTCACTATCTTTTCTTCACCATTTTCGCCAACCCATATGTATGCGGCCTTATTCCTCCTGTGCTGCTCCAGGTGCCTGTCAACTGCGTTGTACGACACGTTGAGCTTTCCGCCCACAAACCATCTGTAAAACGGCTTCTTTGAATCGTCGAGGATCTTGTTCCATTTGGAATACCATGTCAGTATCTCGGCCTGTTTTGCCCAGAAATTCTCAGGATCTTCCAGGGATTTCCTGTATATCTCGCTGTACACGTTCATGCCGGGGTTGTAGACCTCGTTCATGGGTAATGTTCCCTTTTCGCTTTCCATGCATTATCATGTGCTGCACATATTTATATATTTTGATATCTAGATATAATGACAATAAATATTATAGTTAAGATATAATATGAATATATCATTGGGATTTTAACTCAAGCACGCCGAGCGGTCTATACGCAGCGTTTCGGACAGGCATTATCCATGATATTTCATGTGGTTCGGCAATAATGATTTTTAACCTGTTCAAGATATGGGATGGATAAGATGGCGCATACAGGAATTAGATCCTTCCGATCCGAGATATCCAGGGATGTTTATGAGGAGGCATGGTTAACTGTCATGGCCGGAAAGGGCCACAGAAGGGTTCACCTGATCCGCAATGGAAGGAGAATAATGGTGATGGACTTCAACAACGATGATTTTGATGTTTGGAACTACATAAAGGAAGCGGTGAATAGAGAGGGATATGTATCTGCCGTGCTGAGATCTATGACCGAGGAGATGCATCCAAAGAAAAAGGAGCCATTTATGGAGGTCAGGGGCTTCCTTCTGTATAAAAAGGATTCGAAAATATACTGGGAAATGATCTCAGCGCAGGACATGATGGATGCAATGCAGCATGATGCAGTGACCGGAAAGAAGATAAAGGCGGATCCGCTTGACATCTACTGCGGTGCTGATGGCGAATGCCTGGATTACATGGGGCGTTCAATAGTTTTTGTTAAGAAGGCCAATCCACTGTACGGCCATTAGGAATCATTATTGAAATGAAAATGCATCGAGAAGGAAACCTGGACTAAACGGACATCTCTTGCATACTGCCCATGCTGAAGTCAAAGCATTCATGCTGCTTCACTGGGAAATTAAAGTGCTATGATCCTTCCGTCATGGGATTATGCGTTCTGGATGCGAATAGATGTTGAATCTGTTATTCCTCACGAAGCAAACCAGGGTTATACCTACAGCCTCTGCAATCTGTATCGCCAAACTTGAGGGTGCAGATACAGAACTGACGATTGGAAAGCCCGCTAAAAAAGCCTTCTCCACGATCTCGAAGCCGGCACGCCCGGATACCATGAGCACACTGTTGTCTGTATCTTTGCCTTCCAGCAGGGTGTATCCAACAACCTTGTCAACTGCATTGTGCCTGCCTATGTCCTCGCAGACGGCATGTAGGCGTCCCTGAACATCAAATAAGGCCGCGGCATGTACCCCGCCAGTTTTCAAAAACAGCGCTTGTGCCCTGCCCATTGCGGTTGGGAGACCCAGAATTGTTTCGGAATCAATCCTGGTGTCCGTTCCTATCTTTCCATGGCGGATCAGTAGGTCGGCGATGGTTGATCTGCCGCATATCCCGCATGCAGAATTTAAGAGCCTGGAGTTCACATTGAAGCCGATCCTTTTCCCTATCTTAACGGTGGCATGGTTCTGATGAGAGACACCGTCCTCATCCACACCTTCAAAGCCCTCTATATCCGATATCCCGGAGATTAAACCTTCGGAATATAGAAAACCTGCTACAAGATATCGATCCATGACCGGGGTGCGCATGATAACCCCGGCTCTGACTGTTATGCCGTCAGGGCCAAGAATATCTATGGCAAGAGGCTCTTCCACGGCTATGCTGTCCGATGCCTCGAGAAAACCTGCGTTACGCAGGTATGATATAACCCTGGTCTTTGAAGACCCTACGGCAGACTCATTTACTTCCATCTCCACCATTTCCCCCGCCAAGCGATCCTATGATCGCGAATAGAACGCGAAGACCTGCTGCAACTTCCGGATTCTTCATCATGGCGTTGATCTTCATGAGGCTGAGACCAGCATGCTCTCTCTGCTTCTTCGCTCCATTTATGGCCTCTATTATGCCGTTCGTGATCTTCGTGAGCATCTCAGTGTCAAGCGAGCTCACGAACAAGTACATTATCAGGGCATTATCCAGAAATCTCCTGTTTGTTTCCTCCGCTGCTTCTCTTGATAAAATGGACAATATGTCATTCTTATTATCCGCAAGCGCCTTGATCATGTCAAGCAGACCGGATGATCTCAGGCTGCTCGCCAGATCCATCAGGTATTCTAATATTTCCTTCTCGCTCTGTACACTTTCCTGCATTTCAACCTGATCAATTTTCTTTGCCATATCAATCACCGGTCAATTTTATGTAATCGCTGCGCTTCCACTTCTCTTCCACCATTACTCCCCTCTGCGGGTGGGGCTTTCCGTATCTTGGATTGGTTCTTGGCATGGGGCTTTCCCCATGACCGCCCTCTATCTTTTCCATCTTCACCGGAAGCTCCTTATAGGCTGGCGTATGCGCGGTCGGATCCATCAGCCTGCTGGTAAGGTTGTTGACAGCAGAGTCCCCGCCTGAGTTCATGGGCATGTAGAGTTCCTTTCCCGAGACTCTGTCCGTAACCAGAACGCGAACCTTTATGCTTCCCCATTTCGAGGTGATCCTGACAAGGTCTCCATCCTTCAGTCCGCGTTCCGCAGCGAGTTCTGGCGAAACCTCCACGAAGGTGCCAGGAACCTTTTCCTTGAGGCCGGGAGACCGATAGGTTTCATTGCCCTCATGGAAGTGCTCAAGTATTCTGCCATTGTTCAGATGCAGATCGAATTCCTGGTCCACAGTCAAGGGCGGACTGTACTTCAGGGGGTAGAACCGGGCCTTTCCGTCAGGGAAATTGAATCGATCAGTGTACAGCAGTGGTGTATCCTTTCCACCATCGGACACAGGCCACTGAAGGCTTCCAAAGCCCTCTAGCCTCTCATATGAAACGCCCGCGAATATAGGTGCGATCTTTGATACCTCCTGCATTATCTCAGATGGATGCCTGTAATTCCAGCCTGCACCAAGTCTGTTCGCAACATCCTGTATTATCTGCCAGTCTGGCCTGGAGTTCCCCAGGGGTTCCATCACCCGGTATATCCTCTGGATCCTGCGCTCAGTGTTCACGAATGTACCCTCCTTCTCCACGCTTGCTGCCGCGGGCAGGACAACATCGGCATATTTAGCCGTCTCTGACAGAAACATGTCCTCAACTACCAGGAAATCCAGCTTTTCCAGCTGCTTCCTGATGTATTCTGAATCTGATCCGGTTTCAACCAGTTCCTCACCAACAACGTACATTGCCCTGATCCTGTCACTGTTTATGGCCTCAAGGCAGGTGTTATTGTCGTAACCTGGCTTATCCGGTATCTGGCATTTCCAGTACTCCTCGATCTTTTTTCTCGCCTTTTCATCACTGACGCTCTGGTATCCTGGAAGGTATGCGGACATTGCACCGAAGTCGCTGGCACCCTGTACGTTGTTATGCCCGCGAAGTGGATAGCCGCCTGTTCCAGGCCTGCCATAGTTGCCCGTCAGGAGGAGAAGATTGGACAGGGCTGTCGAGGTATCGCTGCCAGCCTGATGCTGCGTGACGCCCATGGCCCATATCACCGCCATGCTCTTTGCCTCGTGTATCATCGTCGCAATTTTCCTTATATCATCGGCGCTTACGCCAGACACCTTCTCAGCAAATTCAAGGGTAAATGGTTCAAGGCTCTTCACGTATTCATCGTAGAAGTTCACCCGTTTTTCAATGAATTCCCTTGCCTGCCATCCCTGATCCACGATGTACTTCGCCACCGCATTTATCCATACGAGGTCCGTTCCCGGCCGCGGGTGTATGAAAACATCCGCCCTTCTTGCCATCTCATGCATGCGGAGATCAGCAACTATGATCTTCTGGCCATTGAGCTTGTGCGCACGTTTTATCCTGGTTGCAATAACGGGGTGCGACTCTGCGGTATTTGTTCCCACGGCCAGTATGAGATCGGATACGTAGAGATCACTTATTGATCCTGCATCACCGCCGTAACCGACCGTCCGCCACAGGCCGGTGGTTGCAGGGGCCTGGCAGAACCTTGAGCTGTTGTCAACGTTGTTTGTTCCGAATACCTGCCTGGCAAGCTTCTGCACCAGGTATGCCTCCTCGTTCGTTCCCTTGGAAGATGCTATGAATTCTATGGCGTCCGGCCCATACTTCTCCTTTATCTCCCTTAACCTTGACGCAATCAGATCAAGGGCTTCGTCCCATGAGGCCATCCTGAATCTGTCGCCATCTCTTATGAGCGGTTCCGTTAACCTGTCTGGGCTGTTGACAAAGTCCCATCCGAACTTTCCCTTAACGCATGTGGATATGCCGTTTGCAGGTGATTCCGGCTTTGGCTGAACCTTAAGTATCTTCCTTCCGACCGTCCACATCTCAAAGGAACAGCCGACACCGCAGTATGTGCATACGGTCTTTGTCTTCCTGATCCTCGTCTCCCTCATCTTTGACTCGATGTTGCTAATTGCCATCACCGGCCGCATGGTTATGATCGGTTCGAATGCCTTCACCAGATCGATCATCGTATTCTTGGTCTCAGTATCGAGGTCTGTCAGATACCCTGCATTTCCGATCATGGTCTTCTCCATCAGGGCGTTGACCGGGCATACGGTTACACAGTGACCGCATGAAACGCATGAAGATTCATTGATCTTTGATCCGTCGTCCCAGACAACCCTTGGCCTTTCGAGCGACCAGTCTATGTGCAGCGTTTCATTTACCTGAACATCCTGGCAGGCTTCCACGCAGCGTCCGCAAAGAATGCACTGCGAAGGGTCGTACACGTAAAACGGGTTCGAATCATCAACATCGTATGGTTTCCTGCTGAACGGATACTTCTGCTTATCGATCTTCAGATCAAGAACGGCATTGTGGAGCTCGCAATCACCGTTGTTGTTGTCGCACACAGTGCAGTAAAGGTTGTGATTCGCCAGTATGCGCTGTACGGCCTCCTTTCTGAGATCCTTAACTCGATCCTCTGAGTATACAACATTCATGTTCTCGTGCACTTGGGTGGCGCATGATCGGACGATCTTGCCGTCCGCCTCCACAAGGCAGGTGTCGCATGTCTGGATTGGCCCAAGGCTTGGATGATAACAGATGTGGCTTATGTCCAGACGGTTTCTCATCATCACCTGCAGTACTGTTTCGCCATCATTGGCATCATAACTTCTGCCATCAATTGATATGGAAAATGCTTTTTCTGACATGCAATGATCTAAACTGATTATCACTATATAATCATTTCTGATTATCACTATATAATCATTTTTAAATTGATAAAGATAAAAATTGTAATTTATATTATCTGCATTTAAGTTATTCGAGGCGTCAGAGCGGCAGATGCATTCCCAGTGCAAACGTGGTTACGGCTGCGAAGAACAGATACATCAGCCATGTACCGGTGACCAGGTGGAAGAAACCCTTCGCCCTTGTCCATGTGGGGGATTTCATGAGGCTCGCCGGTATGTCTGTTATGTACACGAACGCCAGGAGCACGAACAGCGTTGCAACGGGTATATCTCCAGCTTTGAAGAATACGAAGGCGCCTGTGATGCTGATCCATAGAAAAGCTATGGCCATGAAGCCGTCTACCGTCGTGTCTCCCTGAACGTATTTGTTGATTCCAAGTGCGAACCAGTGAACGCCGTATGCCGTGAAGGCAGTTGCAGCCATATACAGAATCGGAGTCGCCTGAAAAGCAGAGAATATGGTCAAGCCAAGGAACAAATACGTACCGGTAATGAACTGCATGAATCCCGGCATCCATATTCCCCATTGGCCCAGAACCTTGTTTACCTTTTCAGTGGTCTCCTTCGGTATCCTGAAGAATTCCCAGCCTCCCCAGACATAGTACCCGGTACCCAGGCCGAAGAATCCTATCGCCAGCGGAGGAAGTGGACTCATTACCATAAATGCTATAATTGCAATATATATAAAAATATTTTGTATTGAATTTCAGATTTAATTATGATGGAGGCTATTTCTCTTTTACGTTTACGTGTATTTTATGGTCCATATTCGTAATTTTGCCATTTATGGATCATACGACACAATATCATTATGTTGTCTCTTTTAAATTATGTTGATAAATTATCATTATGTCTAAATATTTATGTATTAAAGACATCAGTTTACAAATAAATTTAATTTCATTACTTTTTGCAAACATTTAAATACTAATTGTTATAAAGTCATGTAATGATAGAACAAGACACGTTTGTCAAGTCTACAGCCTCCGATAAGAGGTTCCGAAAGGAGCTTACGACTATTGACCTCCTGTTTCTGAGCCTGGGAGGAATAATCGGGTCGGGATGGCTGTTTGCGGCAGCAGGAGCGTCCATGCTGGCCGGGCCCGCAGCCGTGCTATCATGGATAATCGGTGGGCTCATCGTGCTCGTCATTGCTCTGGTGTATGCGGAACTTGGTGGCATGATACCGAGGTCCGGTGCGATCGTAAGGTACGGTCAGTACTCCCACGGCGGCCTTGCTGGATTTCTCTTCGGGTGGGCATACTTTTTGAGCGCCGTATCCGTCCCGGCCATAGAAGCTGAGGGTGTGATAACATACGCTGGTACCTATGTTAAGGGACTCGTAACTCCAACCGGTGTACTGACAGCAGTCGGAATATTGCTGGCAGCAATACTCATGCTCGGGTTCTTCTTCTTGAACTACTTTGGAATCAAGGTCATGGGGAAGACAAATACGGGCATGACCTGGTGGAAGCTGATAATTCCATCAGCAACCGTAGCGCTTCTTCTTACGGTGCATTTCAACATAGGCAACTTCTTCCTCAAAACCGGCTTTGTCACATATGGGTGGTCGAGCGTATTTGAAGCAATATCCGTATCCGGAATAGTGTTCTCGTATCTAGGTTTCAGGCAGGCGCTTGACTATGGAGGAGAAGCAAAGAACCCACAGAGGTCGGTTCCGATAGCGACGATACTGTCCGTTGTAATAGGAATAGCGCTTTACGCGCTCCTGCAGGTGGTCTTCATCGGGCAGGTTAACTGGGCGGCCGTTGGCGTCGCGCCTGGTCAGTGGTCAGCGCTGAGCGGAGGTGTTGTAACGGCACCATTCGCAACGCTTGCAAGCTCTGCTGGCCTCGTTTTCCTGTCCTACTTCCTCTTTGCAGACGCTTACGTATCGCCATCCGGCACGCTGAATGTGTACCTGGGCACATCTCAGAGGACGCTGTATGGGCTGGCCACCCTTGGCTATCTCGGCAAATCAATGTCCGACGTTAACAGAAAGCACCGTGTGCCAATACTGCCCCTCATCGCTTCTCTTGTAATAGGATACATATTCTTCGCTCCGTTCCCAAGTTGGTACAAGCTCGTTGGTTTCATATCCTCGTCAACAGTGTTCACCTACATAGTTGGCGGCTCGGCCCTGCAGGTATTCAGGAGGGAGGCATCGGAACTGAAGAGGCCCTTCAGGCTTAAGGGCGCTTCAATACTTAGCCCGATAGCATTCGTCGGCGCCACGCTCATAGTCTACTGGAGTGGGTGGCCTCTTGTTGCCTATCTTGTCATAGCCATACTCATAGGCCTTATAGTCTATGCCGCATTCTACCTTGCCGGAAAGTCCGCCATAAACATATTCTCCGGTAAGCACTTCAAGGGCGGTGCATGGCTTCTCGCATACATGGGAGCAATAACACTGCTGTCCTATTTCGGGGAGAAAGCATACGGCGGAACAGGGCTGATTCCGTTCCCATGGGACTTTCTGGTGATGATATTGGTGGCCATAGGCTTCTACTTCTGGTCTGTGTACAGTGGGTTCAAGACCGATGAGATAACAGAGATAATAGAATCGGGCATGCAGTATCTGCCATCAGAGGAGGCGGCTCAGGCCCCAGCAGGGAAGAAGTGATGGATCTATTTTATGGATCCTATAAGGTCAGATGTATAATTTAAATCTTAGAACCATATTATTTTTTTAATAATTAAATATTCACAGTCCGTTGTATGTAGTTCTACCTGAAAATAAATGTTGAAATAATTAAACCAAATGTGATTGCATGGTCTGGTATCCCGCAATTGAGCAGAGGAAGGCTCAGGGTTTATTGAAGGTCAAGGTGGCCGGTACTGAGGTGTTGATAGTAAACGATGATGGGCATATATACGCAACGTCTCCCTACTGCACACACGAGCAGTTCGATCTCTCGGATGGATTTCTTGATGACCACAAGATAGTCTGTACAAACCACTTTGCATCCTTCGATCCCAAGGACGGATCAGTGGTCAGCCCACCGGAGGGCGCGGGAGAAATATCGCCCATAAAAACGTATCCTGTCCGCATAGAGAATGGGATGATACTTGTGGACTTGCCATAGGAGAACGGGATCGTCATGAAACTGCTTGTTTTTGTGAAGCAGGTTCCTGATGTAAACAAGATAAAGTTCGATCCTGAAACGAAGAGGATCGTGAGAAAGGATGTACCCCTTATGATGAACTCCTTCGATAAGAAGGCGGTGGAGGAGGCTATAAGAATATCAGAACGTCATGGATGGGAAACCTGTGTGGCAACGATGGGGCCACCACAGGCAGTGGAGGTTATAAATGAGGCTCTGAGAATGGGGATAGAACGCGGATATCTGATCACGGATCCTTCACTGGCCAATTCGGATACGCTGATCACGTCGCGTGTGCTTGCGGCCTTTGCCCTCAGGTATGGCCCAGATCTTGTGCTGATGGGAAAATATTCACTGGATGGAGAAACCTCACAGGTACCGGCCGAGGTATCTGCACTGATGGGCTGGCCATACGTGCCATCTGTATCGAAGATCATGATATCCGATCATCTGGAACTTGAACAGGAGTTAGAGAATGGCATTTATACCTGCTCGGCACCGCTTCCATGCGTTCTGTCGCTTAGCGAGAAAATCAACAGGGCCAGGGCCATCAAGCCAGATACGCCGCAGATGTATGACAGAATAGTACAGATCGATACAAAATGGCTCGGGCTGGATCTGGATGGCGGCAGGGATTCTCCAACAGCTGTCATAGGAACCGAACAGGTTAACAGTAACAGAAGCCCTGTTTTCATAGATCCTGGAGCTGATATGTACCGGCAGATAATGGAGATAATTAGGGTGTCAAGGAAAAACGACAGGATGAAGACCATCGATCTGAATTATGCGGAGTTCAGAGGGGAGGCGTGGGCAATAGCCATTGACAGTGAGAATGCATCGCTTGAAATAGCATCCAAGGTCGCAGACATCGCTTCGGAAAACTCATTTTACGTGAGGGTGATAGGCAATGTAGAATTCAGTGATCCACGGTCTGTGCCGGCTCACCATGTGGATATTATATCCGGAACAGATGCGGTTGGCCTCTCTTATTATATTGTCGATGAAATAAAGAAGCATAGCCCCGAGTTCTTGATCTTTCCGTCTACGGTGACTGGTAGGCAGATATCTTCCCTTGTTGCGGCAAGGTTTGGTCTAGGATTGACAGCCGACTGCGTGGACCTTTCGTATGGTGATCGCGGTCTATTGCAGTACAAACCGGCTTTCGGCGGTGGGGTCATAGCAGAGATTATATCCCGGAAAAAACCGGCGATGGCCACTGCAAGGCCGGGCATGTTTAGGAAGGTGAAGGTAAACATAGAGCCCAGCATATCGCACATGTCTCTTGATCCCGCTGGCCGGATAAGGTATGGTCAGTTCATACCTGTGCCTCAGGAGTTCAAACCTCTTGAAGGATCAAGGCTGATACTAGGTATAGGCCGCGGCTTGAAGCGAAAGGAAGACCTGCCGAAAATAATGGAGCTGGCATCAATGCTTGGCGCCTCCGTTGGCGGTTCAAGGCCCATAGTGGACATGAATTATATCCCAAGGCAGCAGCAGATAGGCCTTACAGGAAGCGCTGTATCACCTGATGTGTACATAGCACTTGGAATCTCTGGTCAGGATAATCACATTGTGGGATTGCGATACGCAAGAAAGATCATAGCGGTGAATACAGACAGGAACGCTCCAATATTTCGCTATTCAGATTATGGGATAATCATGGATCTGATGCAGTTTGTTGAAGGCTTCCTGCATTTTCTCAATGCTTAGTGATTTCTGCGGGGAACATCTGTGGCTTTCAATGCACGAATCGGATCTATAATCGAGTTATGGATTAATGGTGGAATCTTTCTGATTTGCATGACCGTTTACCGCTATTCTAATGGAATTCAAGATCTGGTGAGAATACCTCTGATTATGTGTGGAGCCATCGCCTTCAGAATACGATTTTACTTTTATGAAATTAGGATGTTGATTCTTGATATTATAACATGGATTCTCTTCATTTAGCTTCGAGTCAAGATTTTTTCCATTTCCTGGCCTCTCCTGATATTTTCGCCCATCAATCCGGCAACCTCTTCCTGTATAACATTGCAATTTGAAATAACACCTGCAATCGGAATCATCCTGTCTGGGTTTGTTATTTACGCCAGAAACAAGTCTCTGAATCTTCCCCTGGCTTCCGCCGTCAGAAACTGGTACTTTCACCATCCGAAAAAATGAGATAATAGATGCCGTTGTGTATTGCTGCATTATCTATTGAACCCTTAAGGGAAGAAGGAATAAGGCCTATCAGGAGCTAAAGAAGGAAACCTTGGACGATTCAAAATCACAAATTTTTTGATCTTATCGAAATCTAAATAAAAGGTATGGGGCCGTTGAGAATTGAACTCAAGTCACCAGCACCCCAAGCTGGCAGGATACCAAGCTACCCCACGGCCCCTCACGAAAATGGCATTATTTCGCTTATGAGATCAACGTGCGATACGATCATGCGCCTGCAGCAGTATCTCTCTATTCCAAGATCATCGAAGATCTTCTCGATCTCCTCTGGACTGGGATCCCTGCCTTCTGCCTTTATTTCATTAACACGTTTGATGTATCGCCCGTAATCTGACGCAATAACTCTGCCGCAGCTGAAACACCTGACAGGTATTATCATTCCAGATCACCTGTAGGACTTCTGCTTCTTGGCTCTTGCGCCACGACCACCGGCCTTCTTTGGGAGTTTTATGCGGACGTCGTTGACTATGAGTGTACGGTCATACTGCCTGAACAGGTTTTCAAGTTCGGTGTCGTTCAGGTATTTGACGATCGCCCTAGCTATTGCCGTGCGTGATGCGTCGGCCTGGCCAGTGACACCGCCACCCCTGACCTTTACTGCTATGTCCAGATCCTTCGCCTTATCTTCAGCAATAAGCAGGGGCTCCATTATCTTATTGCGAAGAACCCTTACAGGATAAAGCTCCACGGGATATCCGTTTATAGTCACTATGCCTTTGCCCTTCTTTGCAACTGCGCGGGCAACCGCAGTTTTTCTCTTACCGGTAGTTATCACGAAATCCATATTCAATAACCTCCAAGCTCCTTCGACAGATCTCCAAGCGTGATTATGCCTGAAACCTTATCTGTCACAACGCCATCCACTTTCTCGACTTTTTCCTTCTCAATATCAGGTGGGGTATTCCGGTATACCCTGCATCTTGCAAGAGCTTCTTTTCCCTTCGTTATCTTCTTTGGAAGCATGTCACCTATGGATCTTCTGAGTATATTTTCGGGAGTCTTTGGATAGTACGGACCCTTTCTCACGCTTCCAATATCAAGGCGCTCTTTGAACTTTTCTATTATGAATTCCTTATTTCCGGTTATCACAGCTTTCGACGCATTAACTATGGTTATCTCTTCACCCTCCAGAAGCCTCTTCGCAACGTAAGCAGATAACCGTCCATAAATAGCTCCGGAAGCATCAATCACTCTCATGTTCTTACCTCATTATCTTTACGTTTGTACCTTTGGGGTTGTCCTTAGCAATTTCAGAAATGTTCATGAAGGCGCATCCAGAATTAGACAGCTTCTCCATTGCTGTCTTTGAAAATTTATACGCACCAACGGTAACCTTCTTGCTAATTTTACCAACGCCCAGAACATACCCCGGAACAACTATTATATCACCGTCTTTAGCATATTTATCTATCTTTGACAGGTTAACAGAGGCGTATCCTCTCCTTCTTGAAGCGAGTCTCTCAGCGATATCCCTCCAGAGTTTAGAGCCGCTTTCCCTAGATATATTCGCAAGGGTCTCTATCTCCTGGGTCAAGGCTCTGCTCACCTTATTTGAGACATCCAATGACATTGATCAACACCGATAGACTGCAAATAATGCGACCTTAATAAATATTGTGATTTATTCGGAGATTCGAAGACCGCCTCTCATCAGGATTGATGCTTTCGCACAAAAGCTCACCCACATCGCCCTTCATATTGCAGATCTTCAATTGCTCTCACGTTTCTGAGGCGCCGCATTTTGATGATCGCTCTGAAAGCCATCTTGAAGGCTCACAGAAACCTGAATATCAGCACAAGTACGAATATTATGGCAAGGTATGGGCTGCTGTATATGAAAAGCTTCAGCGAATTCTTCCTGTCTGGGTGCCTGACAAAGACAATGGAGTAGAATATCATCGGTACCGCTATGGCTGAGGCCAGTATCATATAAACCATGGGCATAACTCTGAAGAAGGCAGGTATTATGGAGAATGCGAAGAGTATTATGGCAGCCGAGGATATGCATATGGCTGATATCCTGTCGTTGTGTATGGAAGTCATCATCGGTACATGTGCCCTATTGTAATCGTCCCTGTATCTATAGGCGAGGCTCCATACATGGATGGGTATCCAGACAACCACAAGAAGGAACAGGAACCATGGAAGTATTGAGAATTTTGAAGTAACGGTATACCAGCCTATCACGACAGGAAAACCACCTGAAAAACCACCCAGGATTATGTTCCATGGGGTTCTTCTCTTAGTCAGATACGAATATATGAATACATTATCGAAGAGCCCTATTCCCATAAACAGTGCAGCGTATAACTTTCCAAAAGCAGCAAGAATTGCGATGGAAAGAAACATCAGTACAAGACCGAATAACAGTCCATTGATTGGCTTTATCTGCCCGGTAACCAGAGGCCTTTTCATGGTCCTTGACATAACAGCATCTATGTCCTTATCTATATAGTTGGTTGTTGCCTCTGCACCCATGGATCCTAGCATAACTGCAATGGTGGCCAATACTATTAGTGAAATATAATGCAGATTGAAATACGGTATCGCTATCACGGCACCGATGGCGCCGACAAAAACGAGCAAAGACCATACCTTCGGCTTTGTGTAGGAGAAGTAAAGCATCGCCTTGCTCGTCATATGGATTAATCCATTTGAAATAGATTAAGTTTATGTCCTGACGACGAAATATGTGGTATCACTGGATAATTGGACTCAGCCGGTATAGAAATATGAATGCAATTTATAATTCCATATATGTGTCACTCAGAGTTTTTCTAATTCTACATTAAGAATTTATAACCTATATCATCAGTTAATCTATGCGTTCGGAGAAAGATATTCATATGACGGGTTCCTGCGCAGTTCAGAAACGGTTATACCTTTTAATATAATAAAGGGATAGAACTGAGTTCATGAAGAGCTTCTTGGATTGGGAATTGGAGCTTCACAGCAAGGTTGAGGAGGTGAATGCCAGGCTCCTCGAAACGGTAAAGAGCGAAGAGCCTGATCTAGACCGGATGGCAAGATACACCATAGAAGCAGGTGGGAAGAGGTTCAGGCCCCTTCTAACTATACTAGCGTATGAATCGAGCACCGATGAACCCTACTTCAAAATACTGGATCTTGCAACGGGATACGAACTCATACACACTGCCAGCCTCATACATGACGATATAATCGATAACTCCCCCATGCGCCGGGGGCGTCCAACGCTCAGCTACAAGGAAGGTGTGAACAACGCAATAGTTGTTGCAGATTATCTTTTCGCAAAGGCCTATGAACTCGGCTCAAGGTATGGTCCGATCGTCTCGAAGGTCATGGCCGATGCATCCAGCAGGCTTGCGGAAGGACAGATCCTAGAAGCTGTGAATCTGGGCAATCTCAACATAAGTGAGGATACTTACTACAGAATAATAGAAAACAAAACCGCGCATTTCTTTGAAGCATGTGCCAGAGGAGCCACGATTGCGGCGAATGCTGATCTTAACACCAGAAATATGCTATCTGGATTTGCATTCAATCTTGGGATGGCTTTTCAGGTGACCGATGACATACTTGACATAACAGGCGATGACAAGTACACAGGAAAGCCAACCTTTGTAGACATAAAACACGACGCACTGACATTGCCCATAATATACGCACTTCATAATTCCGATGAGAATGACAGGGATAAGATCGTCGGCATGATCAATGGAAGCATTGAGATCGATAAGGATCTGTTAAAGAGGATATTCCTAAGAAGCGGAGCGATAGACTACTCCTTCGGTATAGCAAAGAGATTCATAACCTCGGCCATGGACTATCTGAAGAATGTCACAAGATCTCCAGACATCGATCTGCTGATGGAACTTGCGCTGATGGTCATCGACCGTATTGAAATTTATGGATGAATATTTAGAAATTCTGTTAGATGGTGAAATGATGATGTATCGAATACTGCTATTGATAAAGAATGAGGTATTGAAATGAGACCAAGAATACTGCTTTACACTGGAAAAGGTGGCGTAGGAAAAACGTCTATTGCCGCAGCAACTGGAGCCCTGCTCTCATCAAAGGGGCACAAAACGCTGATCATATCAACCGATCCTGCTCATAGCCTCGGGGATGCCTTTGGCATGGAAATAGGTCACAGCATAAAGCAGCTTGCCGATAACCTCTACGGGCAGGAGGTCAGCGTTGTGCAGTCCATAAACGAGCACTGGGGTGAACTGAAGGATTACCTTAGATCCCTATTCTTATCCCAGGGCCTTGATCCGGTTTCCGCGGATGAAATAGCGACGCTTCCAGGTTTCGAAGAGGCATCTGAGCTTCTTTACCTGAGAAACTACTATTACGATGAGGAATACGACACCATAATAATGGACAGCGCGCCTACTGGGGCAGCATTGCAGCTCCTTTCGTTCCCTGAAGTCATGACATGGTATATGGACAAGCTTTTTCCAATAAGCAGGAAAACTGCAAGGGTCGCACGTCCATTGTTGAAACCGTTCGTGGATATACCGCTGCCGGAAGACGCCGTTTTTGAAAACATAGATCTGCTGTATCGCCAGCTGACGGATATAAGGAAGATACTCACGAATAATGATGTGACATCGATCCGGCTTGTAACGAACCCGGACAATATGTCGTACAGTGAGACAAAGCGTGCTTACACCTATCTCCTGCTGTATGGATATCCGGTTGACGCGGTTATAATCAACAAGATCCTGAGCGATGAAACAGGCGATTTCTTCGAGAAGATGCGTGGCAGCCAGAAGGATATAATAACGGAGATGGAAAATTCCTTTGTCGACATCAAAATCTTCAAGGCAAGACTGCTGCAGGAGGAGCCTATAGGTATAAAAAAACTGATCGAACTTGGCAAGCTGATCTACGGGGACGAGGATCCATACAAGGTATTTTACAAAGGTACGCCGATAAAGTACACCAAGAACGGAGACAGGTACATACTGAAGATAAAGATGCCGTTCGCAGAGAAGGAAAAACTCAACCTGTTCAACCATGGCGGGGAACTGACCATTGAGATAGCAAACTGGAAGCGCGTCTTCTACTTACCAGAATCAATATCGGATAAGAGGCCGGTATCGGCGGAATATTCAAATGGATATTTGAATGTAATACTTGAGTGATCGCATGGATATAGAGATCACAATCAAGGTTTCCAAGAAAACATACGAGAAACTTGAACGCCTATTTTACCTGATAACACTGCCGAGAAACTTCGAGGAGTTCCAGAAAGAAATAAGGAAGGAGACGGCACCGAAGAAGGAGAGCGAAAAGGACAAGTTCAGAAAGATAGAGATAAAATGAAATGCGTATTCATAAATGAAGATCGCTGAAAATTAATATACATTTTTTCACTCCTATTGATATGAAGGCACTTGTAGAAGATGATCTTTTTTCAAAGATAGGTCTCGATGACGTGAACTCCGGTGTTTATGATGGTGAATGGGTCAAACCATCGGGAAAGATGCTAACAGTGAAGAGCCCGATAGATGGCAGTGAGGTTGCCAAGATCTCCCTCGCAACGAGGGCTGATTACGACAGGCTTGTATCCAGGGCGATTGAGGAATTCAAGAAGTGGAGGATGATACCGGCACCGAAGAGGGGCCTTATCATAAGGGAAATAGGGGACGAGCTCAGGAAGGAGAAGAAGAACCTAGGAAAGATCGTGACCATAGAGGCTGGCAAAACTCCATCGGAGGGTGAGGGCGAGATACAGGAGATGATAGACATATCGGATCTGGCCCTCGGGCTTTCAAGGCAGCTTTACGGTCTTACTATAGCCAGCGAACGCCCGTATCACCGCATGTATGAGCAGTGGGTTCCCCTCGGGCCAGTTGCGGTCATAACATCATTCAATTTTCCGGCATCTGTCTGGTCATGGAACGCCTTCATAGCTGCCGTTGACGGTGACGTTGTAATATGGAAGCCATCGTCCAAGGCTGCGCTCACAGCAGTGGCTGTCATGAAGGTTATAGAGCGCGTCCTGAAGAGAAACAATGCTCCAAACATTTTCTTCCTCATGGTCAGCTCCGGTTCAGAGGGCGGAGACTGGATAACGAACGATCCGAGAATACCGCTCGTATCGTTCACCGGATCCGTACCTGTGGGCAAGAAAATATCTGAAAACGTTGCAAAGCGCCTGGGAAAGAGCATACTCGAACTTGGCGGCAACAACGGCGCGATCGTTTCAGACAAGGCAGATATAGACCTCGCACTGAGGGGCGTTGTCTTTGGAGCCCTTGCGACCGCGGGCCAGCGCTGCACAACCACGAGGCGCGTGATCGTACAGGAGAAGATATATGACCAGTTCCTCGAAAAACTAAAGAATGCGTATTCCACGATAAAAGTCGGCGATCCAAGGGAGAAGGGGGTTCTCGTTGGTCCGCTGATAGACGAGGATGCGGTTAAGGACTATGAGCATGCCATAGACCTGGCCATAAAACAGGGCGGCAAATTGATATTCGGAGGAAAGAGAATTACAATAAAGGGCCTGGAGGGAGGGCATTACGTAATGCCCACCATAATTGAGGCAAAACCGGACATGCCGATAGTGAAGGAGGAGACATTCGCCTCTATACTGTACGTGATGAAATACAGGACCATCGAGGAAGCGATAGAGATACACAACTCAGTTCCACAGGGTCTGTCCTCATCCATATTCACCACAGACCTGCGTGAGGAGGAGGCCTTCCTGTCTCCATATGGTTCAGACTGCGGTCTTGCGAACGTGAATACCAGTACGGCCGGTGCGGAGATTGGCGGCGCCTTCGGCGGCGAGAAGGACACAGGTGGCGGAAGGGAGAGCGGAAGCGACGCCTGGAAATACTATATGAGAAGGCAGACCGTCACGAAGAACTGGGGCCAGACACTGCCGCTGGCACAGGACGTGGTATTCGAGTTCTGAAAAAACAGAGAGACTCCTTCTATTCATATTTTTAATTTTTAGATTTTGAGCAATATTGCGCTATTGCTTTATATTCTGAATAGCAGCGAAGGCTGCATACCTTGCCTGGTGATACTGAGTTTCAATTTCCTGTGAATCTCGGTTTTCTCTTCTCTCTGAATGCGGCTACGCCTTCAACGAAGTCATGGCTCAGCGCAAGCTTTGACTGGTCTCTGGACTCCAGCCTGAGGAACTCTTCGAAATCTCCAAACAATGAGTACGTTATGAACGCCTTGGCGGTTGAATACGCCTTGAAAGGGCCGCTGGCTATTGATCTGGCCATATCCCTTGCCTGTGACAGGGGATCGGAAGCCAGCTCAAGAATGCCAGCTTCATGGGCATATTCAGCTGAGAATTCTCCCCCTACGATGAGATGCCTTGAAAACCGCGCACCGGCCAGTTTCGTCAGAATATAGCTCAGCCCTGTGTCTGGTGCCAGGCCTACGCCCTGAAAGGCCAGTACAAATCTTGTTCTCGGTGAAGCGAACACAAGATCGCATAGGAAGGCAATGCTTATTCCAGCCCCAGCTGCGATGCCGTCCACGGCGCTGATGAAGATCTTCCTGCTGTTCCTTATCTTTTTAGCGATGATGTGAAAGGAATCCTCGAGATCTGACCTGAGTAGATCTTCAGAGATTTCTCCCCTGGTGTCGGAGAGATCCGCTCCTGCAGAAAAGACCTTGCCGGATCCTGTTATTATCACAACTCTTATATCCGCATTGTTCTCTATTTCATCAAGCGCCGAAATAATCACGCGTCTGGTCTCGGAATCGAGAGCGTTCATCCTGTTAGGCCTATCTATTGTGATCGTTGCAACCATACCATCATATTCGATCTTTATATTCCTATACAACACAATTACGATATGATCTAATTGATTTATTTTATCTTTCATATGGTCCGTTCATTTGCGGGATTTTTATTCCAAGTTGTCGGGCTTTGGGGTCAGATCCCACCGTCACACCTCAAAAAGTCGTATCTTATCTAAGCAAAGATAAAGTTTAACTATTCTTTACATGATCGAATATATATGGATATGAAAGGCAAGGTGGCCGTGGTGACAGGATCCGGTCGCGGCATAGGTAGGGAAATAGCTGTATATCTTGCAAAGCAGGGTGCGAACGTGGTAGTTAACGTAAAAAAGAGGGTTGAGGATGGGAACGAGACCCTGGCGGAGGTGCGGAAATACAGCAATGGCATCATGGTCCAAGCTGATGTATCCACCCGTGCCGGTGCAAGGCATATAGCGGAAGAAACACAGAAGGAATATGGGCAATGCGATATACTGGTTAACAATGCCGGTCTGGGCATAGGCATGCCATTTCTGGACAGCGATGACAGGTTAATTGAAAAGATGGTGTCAACGAACTACCTTTCAGCTATATACTGCACTCAGGAGTTGACGAAAATAATGCCTGAAGGAGGTTCCATCATAATGATGGCTTCCCTTGCTGGCATAAGGCCAATGGTGTCGCTTTCGCTCTATGGCAGCCTTAAAGCCGCGATAATAAAGCTGACGGAATACCTTGCCCTTGAGTTCAAGCAGAAAAAAATAAGGGTGAACTCCATTGCACCCTCCATCGTCAAGACGAAGATGGGCGAAAGCCTCATCGACTATATGCATATGACGGAGGATGAGTATACGTCAAAGCACACGCTAACCGGCAGTATCATCTATCCGGAGGAAATAGCGAAGACGGTCGATTTTCTGGTATCATCGCCAAATATAACCGGACAGACAATAGTTATAGATTCAGGGCAGTCATTAATTGGAGATCTTACAATATGATGTCATTCATCATTTTATATATATACGATCATATAAATGAACCCTTTTAAGAGGTAGAGAAATATCCGTGGCTCCTCTTTGTTATATTGTGGGAAAACAGCCTTTTCAAAATTGAGGTCTGATGAGCCAATGAGAGATATATTGGCTTCTATATGGATGCTCTCACTGCATATTTGATTATAGTAAAGAGAACGTGGATATCGAACCTCAGGCTATAACCTATGTGGTACTCTGATGTATAGCTGGGACTGCACGTACTGTTAAATCCAGCGTTGGAACCAAGCTTTTTCAGCGAATCTCTTCGCGAATATAGTGAAGGCTATTTCCCGACAAGAAAGCAGAGGGTAGAGGATGAAATAGCGAAGATATTAAGCGATAACGAAAACGTGAAGATCCTCATGAACATTCATGAGATAAACGTTTATTCCGCAGCAGCAATAATGTCCGAAATTGATGACATTCACTGATTAGACAATAAGGAGAAGTTTGCGTCCTATGCAATAACCGTACGAGCATAGCCAGTCTGGTTCTAGAGATCCCGGAAGTCACATATCGAAGAGCGGCACTTCCATGCTCAGATTAATGCTCTAAACGTCACGCACGTCGCTGAATTCAAAAAGGATGAAGTTCAAGTACATTAAACTTGTAAGCATGTATGAAATTATCGTACAATGACAATACCGAGGATCCTAGCTGAAACCATAGGGATAATGCTGTCAGGGCATATCATTTTTTACGATTTTTCCGAACACAATGGAGAAGATTTAGCTGATGCATATAAAATCCATGCATTTGAATGTATCAGTGGATATTATGGATACCATAAAACTCATTAAGAATCAAAGTATTATTATGATGTCGGATAAGCTTTTCTCATATAAGATGCTAAGTTGTTGTAGCCTACATTTATATTTGTAAATGATAGAAAATTGTCAAAATTGACATGTCTTTATCGAGATTTTCATTGGAAATACAAAGTTCAAGTTATGCTGGTGTTCAGAGTTTCATACCCCTTTGTGTACCACAGGATAGAACCGATAAATCCTACTGCCCACGCTGCAGTTGCAAAGATCATGTAGTTGTACACCGAAATGCCAGAGAGCGCAAAAATGGATACGATATAGAGTAAATAGGCTATTCCACGTACCGTTGCTATGCCGAGACCGCGGTACCTGGTAACGAAGAGTTCTGGCTGCAGGATCTCTCTGACGGCCCATCCAAGTTCCCCGAAGAATGCGTTGATCACGAGCAGTACGACGAAGATGTCGAATGGAAGCCTGAAATATATGTAAAGCAGAAAGACGGCCATGGATACCGTTCCCCCAGCATAAGCCATTACAGACATTATTCTTCTGCCTATCCTGTCGATGAAGACCAGGATGAGGTAACCGAATGCTGCTTCTCCAAGTCCGTATATAAAAGGTATCAGGGAGGTGTATCTTGGATATTCGTACGGGCCAAGTATGTCAGCAACCAGAGCGAACGTGAGCACAATGGTTATCGCGAATAGTACCAACACCGCCATCGGTATCGGAGACCCGAATCTTTGAACTGGGATTTTATCGGAATGTGCTGAGACGAATGACCACCTCAGGCTTTCTGGCAGCTTCAGCCGGGTGACGATAGCTATTATAACTCCGGCCAGGCTCATTGCCAGAAAAACCACCTTCTCTATGAAAATGCTGTAACCAGCGACCAGAAATACGGCTGATATTGCGGCAACTCCCACATTTGCGCTGTTCGAAACCATTACCAGAACCTTTCCCCTGTATTTGATGGGGAACTGCTCAGCAAGAAACGCCAGTGATACGGTCTCCTCTCCACCGAATCCAAACTCTGCCAGAAATATTGACAGAAGTATTTCTATGAAATTTCCTGACAATATTATGCCAATTATACCCGCGATGCCTGAACTTATAGTGGCTATGAATAACTTCTTCCGACCGATCCTGTCAGATAGATATCCAAGGATCATGTTTCCAGCAAGAAGGCCAGCAGGAGAAGAGACAAGCACATATATGTCTTCGGCTGGGCTGACAAATGGCCACTCTGTCACGAGCGGAGCAGTCACAAGCAGAAGGCCCCACACGAAGAAACCCGATATCATGGTAAGGGCCATCACAGTATGGGTTCTGTTCCATCTTGCTTCGTCTAGAAAACTCCTAACCTCATCATAGTCCGAAAACCGCATGCTATTTTTTTCCATAATTTCCCTCCGCCGGTATTACCCGGATCAGGTTCCAGGGATCGATCCATCCGGATCCTCTCAGCCCCTTATGGAGCTCCCCCACCACACCAGGTAGATTTTCCTCCTATATTAGAACATTCCGTAATATTTTCATTCTAACTTGATTAACTTCAGCGATCTGCATCTCTGCTTAAGCGTTGGAGTTTACCGATTCAACAATACGAGGGCGATGCTTCAACGACACGTGCATCCCGCCACCGGCATCTCCACAGAGTAAAAGCATATCGCGTTATCATACTTTTCTGGCCCCTCCAAAGGGTTCCGGGCTTTTCTGTTGGGGGTAAGTCCTTGTATCATCCATCTGAAGATGAGGTTCTTATAGCATCCCCAAAACTAATGACTTTTCTATAACAAGGCAAAAACTGTTATTTTTGAAAAACTCAGAAAATAAAATTCATGCATTACTTGGACTCTGATATTGCGCTGTCATAAGTCTCTTCAGTCTGTTGCTCATCTCCAGGTTTCCAGTAAGGTTCGCGCAATGAAACCGCAATTCTGAATAGATCCCTTAGCCTATTTTCGTCCGTTACACCCTTGAACGGTACATTGGTGTCCGATCTCATCAGGCAGGTCTTGAATTCACCGCGAGACGTGATTCTCAGCCTGGTGCAGTGCGCGCAGAAATCAGGATTGCGCTGCGGTTTTACGAACTCAATCTTGACCACACCGTGATCGTTTTTCATCAGGTATCTAGGCCTGTTATGCAGATCATTGTATTCAACGCCTATCGCTTTTTTCCTTATCTGGGCTTCGATTGGATCGAGGCTGATATGGTATCTCCTGTATTCCTCTGAACTCTCACCCTCGCGATCCGTTTCATACTCTATTAGCTGCAGAATTGCATTATTCTCGGCCGCGATTTCGAGCATCCTCGGAATATCGTTCACGTTCAGATCCTTCAGGACTACGAAGTTTATCTTTACAGGCGTTAGCCCAGCATCATTGGCCGATCGAACAGCCTCCAATACTCGATCGATCATTCTGGTTCCTGTTATGAAGTGAAAACGCTCATCATCTGGTGAATGTAATGAGATGTTAACTCTATCCAGGCCAGCCTTCTTAAGATCCTTTGCTATCTTTGGCAACATCGTACCATTTGTTGTCATCGATATATTTCCGGTTATGTGTTTTCTTATCCTTCCTATAATGTCAATTATATCCGCTCTGAGCGTGGGCTCTCCGCCAGTTATCTTTACCTTGTTCACGCCGAATTCATGCGATATCTTGACAACCCTTTCGATCTCTTCCGGTGTGAGTTCCTCGCCATTCACATCTGTACCTTCCATGTGGCAGAAAAAACAGCTGAAATTGCATGTCGTATTCAACTGTATCCTCAGACTCAGCACTGGTCTTCCATATCTGTCATAGATCGGCATTCACCATATACAGTAATTTATCATTAATAACCTTATCCTGCAGTTCCATAAACAAAACATGAGTGTTCGATTGGAGCATCTTTTGCTTTACAGTTTTGAGCCCACGAAAAAGCTAAATAAGGATCAATATATTAGGGTTCAGACTGCGAGATATCGATAATTCTCGAGTAATAATAGAAAAAAGGTGAAAATAATGGCAAGTCAGAAACCACACCTGAATCTGATAACGATAGGTCATGTAGATCATGGAAAATCTACATTGGTAGGACGGCTGCTGTACGAGCACGGCGAGATTCCAGCACATATTATAGAAGAGTATAGAAAGGAAGCAGAGCAGAAGGGTAAGGCGACCTTCGAATTTGCCTGGGTCATGGATAGGTTCAAGGAAGAGAGGGAGAGAGGAGTTACCATTGATCTGGCCCACAGGAAATTCGAGACCGATAAGTATTACTTCACGCTTATCGATGCGCCTGGCCACAGAGACTTCGTCAAGAACATGATAACAGGTACAAGTCAGGCCGATGCGGCCATCCTAGTCATATCTGCAAGGGAAGGAGAAGGTGTGATGGAGCAGACCAGAGAGCATGCCTTCCTTGCGAGGACTCTTGGTGTACCACAGATGGTTGTGGCCATAAACAAGATGGATGCGACAAGCCCACCGTACAGTGAGAAGAGGTACAACGAGGTCAAGGCCGATGCTGAGAAACTCCTCAGGTCCATAGGTTTCAAGGATATATCATTCGTGCCCATAAGCGGCTACAAGGGAGACAACGTAACAAAGCCCAGCCCGAATATGCCATGGTACAAGGGCCCAACACTTCTGCAGGCACTGGATGCCTTCAAGGTACCTGAGAAGCCCATAAACAAGCCGCTCAGGATCCCAGTTGAAGATGTGTATTCCATAACCGGTATCGGAACGGTTCCTGTCGGCAGAGTAGAGACGGGTGTCCTTAAGCCCGGTGACAAGGTCATATTCCTCCCGGCAGACAAGCAGGGTGATGTCAAATCCATCGAAATGCATCACGAACCACTGCAGCAGGCAGAGCCTGGCGATAACATAGGCTTCAACGTCAGAGGCATTGCAAAGAACGATATCAAGAGGGGAGATGTCTGCGGTCACCTCGATACACCCCCGACCGTTGTGAAGGCGTTCACCGCTCAGATAATCGTGCTCAACCATCCGAGCGTCATAGCTCCTGGATACAAGCCGGTATTCCACGTGCACACAGCCCAGGTGGCATGCAGGATAGATGAGATAGTCAAGACCCTTAACCCGAAGGATGGAACAACTCTGAAGGAGAAACCAGACTTCATAAAGAACGGAGACGTTGCGATAGTGAAGGTCATACCTGACAAGCCACTGGTCATCGAAAAGGTTTCAGAAATACCCCAGCTTGGCAGGTTTGCCGTCCGTGACATGGGGCAAACAGTTGCGGCTGGCCAGTGCATAGATCTCGAAAAGAGGTAATCCTATGGTCTCCTATAAGGCAAGGATCTCACTGAGTGGCACTGAACACAGAGTGGTTGACAGAGTCTGCAATGAAATCAAGGAGATTGCCAGCAGGACCGGCGTAGAAATACACGGCCCTATGCCGCTGCCAACCAAGAGGCTGGTGGTACCTGTCAGGAAGAGTCCTGACGGTGAGGGTACCAACACATGGGATCACTGGGAGATGAGAATACACAAGAGGCTGATAGATGTAGACGCTGACGAGAGAACACTCCGTCAGCTTATGAGGATCCCAATTCCTGATGGAGTACAGATTGAGATACAGATCAAAAGTTAATTTTTTTATTTTCAATAAATTAAATTCGGGTGTTTATTTATGGGAAGAAAGGAAGATAATATAGAGAAGGCTCTTAAAATTGTAGAGCATACTGAATTGATACGAAATATAGGTATTGTTGCCCATATAGATCACGGTAAGACAACGCTCAGCGATAATCTTATTGCCGGTGCGGGTATGATGAGCGAGGAACTGGCCGGCAAGCAGCTGGTTCTTGACTACGATGAGCAGGAGCAGGCCAGGGGAATAACCATAAACGCCGCCGTTGCCTCCATGGTTCACACGTTTCAGGGTAAGGAATATCTGATCAACCTCATCGATACGCCCGGTCATGTGGACTTCGGCGGCGACGTCACAAGGGCCATGAGGGCCGTCGATGGCGTCATCGTGGTTGTTGATTCCGTTGAAGGTGTGATGCCGCAGACGGAAACTGTGATAAGGCAGGCGCTGAGGGAGCACGTCAAGCCGGTTCTCTTCATAAACAAGATAGACAGGCTGATCAACGAACTGAGGCTTAACAGCGATGAGATGCAGAAGCGCTTCACAAAGATAATAACGGATGTGAACAGGCTGATCTCCAAGTATGCGCCACAGCAGTTCACCAAGGAGTGGCAGGTATCTGTTCAGGATGGTCGTGTAGCTTTCGGTTCTGCGTACAACAACTGGGCAATATCAATACCGGCCATGGCCGAAACGAAGATCACGTTCAAGGATATCGTAGAGTATGTCAAGAACGGAAAGCAGAAGGAGCTTGCGCAGAAGAACCAGCTTCACAAGATCATACTCAACATGGTCATAAGACATCTGCCGGATCCAAAGACCGCACAGTCCTACAGGATAAAGCAGATATGGAAAGGCGATCTCGATTCAGAAATCGGAAAGGCCATGATAAACTGCGATTACAAGGGCCCAGTGGCGATGATGGTCACAAAGATAATCATAGACCCGCACGCGGGTGAAATAGCTATAGGAAGGCTATTCAGCGGAACTGTGAAGAAAGGTACGGATCTGTACATATCTGGTGCCGGCAAGGGCAAGGTGCAGACACTGGCCATGATGGTCGGCCCTGACAGGATACCTGTTGATGAAATAACGGCAGGAAACATAGCGGCCATAGTCGGGCTGAAGGGTGCAATAGCAGGTGCCACGGTTTCGTCGCTGGAAAACATGGTTCCGTTTGAGCCAATGATACATTATTCAGAGCCCGTAGTTACGCTTGCAATAGAGGCAAAGCACACGGCAGATCTTCCGAGGCTCATAGAGGTGCTTCGTGACATATCAAAGGCAGATCCCTCGATACAGGTCGATATAAACCAGGAAACAGGAGAACACCTGATCTCCGGTATGGGTGAACTTCACCTTGATGTAACGCTTTACAGGATAAAGAACGATTACAAGGTGGAGGTTGAAACCTCAGATCCGATCGTGGTTTACAGGGAAACGGTTGAGAAGAAGGGCGGCCCATTTGAGGGAAAATCACCAAACAAGCACAACCGCTTCTATTTTGAGGTTGAACCTCTCAAGCCAGAGGTCATTCAGGCCATAGAGGACGGCGATATACCGCAGGGTTCAAAGTTCAAGGATAAGAAGGCCCTCGTGGAGCTGCTGGTAAGCAAAGGCATAGACAGGGATGAGGCCAAAGGTCTGGTATGCGTCGAAGGCACCAACATGATGTTCGACGTGACAAGAGGTATACAGTACCTTGACGAGACCATGGAGCTTCTGATCGAGGCATTCGTGGAAGTAATGAACAGAGGTCCTCTTGCAAACGAGAAGGTCTTCGGTGTAAAGGCCAGGCTCGTTGACGCAAAGCTGCACGAGGATAGCATACACCGCGGTCCAGCCCAGGTCATACCTGCGGGAAGAAACTCCATATACGGTGCAATGTGTGAAGCAAAGCGTGTCCTCCTTGAACCGGTTCAGAGGGTATTCATAAATGTACCGCAGGAGGAAATGGGAGCGGCAATAAATGAGATACAGCAGAGGCGTGGCATAATCGAGGACATGAAGCAGGAAGGCGATGAGATTTCGCTGACAGCCAAGGTGCCGGTTGCAGGTATGTTCGGTTTCGCGTCCGCGATAAGAGGCGCCACAGGCGGAAAGGTGCTGTGGAGCTTTGAGAACGCTGGCTACCAGAAGGTGCCTCCGGAGCTGCAGGATTCGATCGTCAGGTCCATAAGGGAGAGAAAGGGCCTGAGGCAAGAACCATACGATGCGGATTACTACGCATCGATGTGATCTTTTTTATTTTTTAAAGAATCGTTCTTAATTTTATTTATCCATGGAAGAACATCAGTTATGAACGAAGGCCCGTGGTGCGCAAAGAAATCGTATTTTGACGGTGTAACGTAGACGTTTCCGTTCCTGTAGGCCCTGAGATCTGTCCATCCCCTTTCCCTGATGATATCGTCTGGAGATACGCTCCTGAACATCTTGGGTTCGAATATGATTATGTCCGGATCCATTGACTTCACGTAGCCAAAATCAGGTTGCAACCACTCTCTGCGTTCTCTCTGGTATATGGATTGTATGCGCATCAGCGAAAGCGCATCCGTTATATAGCTGTATGATCCGAACGATACCGGGCCACCGAGATCCAGCTCAATATAGCCCGTCATCACGTCGTTCGTGGCTTCTGGTATCGATCTCAGCAGTTTATGGTAAAGATCCCTTGACGCATCCAGCGAATCGACCTCGAAACCAACCTTCATCACAAGGTCCAGTATTCCGGCAACCGTTGACGGAAGCTCGAATTCCACCACGTGGTATTTCTCTGAAAGCTTTTCATAGAGCGCATGCGGATAGCCTGATATCAGGAAGACTGCATCAGGATCGATCTTTGACAGTATGTCCCAGCTGACGGTGCCGTAGCTTCCAACCTTTTTCTTTTTCCTGGCTTCCTCAGGATGCACGCAGAACGCCGAATTTCCCGCTATGTTATCGCTTTCGCCTATCATATACAGGATCTCGGTCACCGCCGGGCTCAGGGACACGATTCTGCTGTACCTTCCCATGGCCGGATGATGCCTGATGGGCTAATCTTACTTTGCATGAAATATACCGTATAACATGTTCATATTAGTGGAAAGTACGATATTTCAGTAATTTTTTCATTTTTGTTCTTTTCAGCAATGGTTTTTTCTCTCACCGGATCTTGAACATATGGCTGGCAATCTGATGATAGTGGACAACCTTGATCTGGGCTATCCCTTCGTAGCTGATAGCCTGAAGGCATACGATGAATATTCCCTTCTGATAACAGATGGCATAGTGATGGACTTCTCGGATCTGCCTGATGGGGTTAGGGTACAGCGCATACTGACCGTTTATCAGCTCATGAGATCCATAGTTGAAGGCCCTAACTTACCCTACATAATAATGGCAAGATCCGACATATTCAATTCGTGGCCCTACCCGGATCTGGACAACCTTTACGATACCATGAGGATGAAAACGTTCTATTCAGGTTCCGATATAATACTGATGGTCATTGGAGGCCGCATAGTGTTCAGGAACATGCTGCACGGTGAGATGTATGGGGAGGAGTACGCCCAGTACTAGGCAGGCCCTGGACATGATAATCTCCGGCATGGAGGAGATGAAGAAGGTGATGCGTACCGGAGATGCAGAGATCCTTGAAGAACTTGTTAGACTTGGAAAGCAGCATGCGGCTGAGATCTCTTATGCAGGTATTGATGTGCAGCTTGGCTTTCTTCTGGCTATGATCCTGGAGGTGGCAAAACGTACATCAATGCCAGGGGATCGGACAGGGTGACCCTGTACGAGTACGACGGCAGCCATGTGAGGAAAAGGGTATTTCAGAACACATCATGGATATTCGTAACAGGCGACAGATATGATATCGAAACCCTATACGATCAGCTTGATTCCACAAGGCTGAAATACGAATACAGTACAATGCCGGACATCTACGGCTATCAGGATGGTATAAAGATCTGGGTCAGGCCGTCGCACGCAAGGATGGTTGGGGAGATCATATTCTCCAACATAGGATACGGGAGAAGGTACAGGGTATACAACGCGGACATAGATCCGGTTCTGCGTTTCATGGCATCCAACGGCCTCTCATTCTTTGAGATGCGGAGCGTATACGATCCGGATCCGGATCTGAACGTGGCCATGGTAGATTGCAGCCATGGAAAGTGCATCGTTGACGGAGAAGCCATGGGTGACGGAAGGATCTATGATCGGCTGATGGATTCCCATGTGATCGTGTACGAAGGAACGGAACAATTCTACAGGAAGCTCATGGCCCTTGGCATTCGCGCCAGATACTATCCCGGGAAATCGTTCACATCGTACGGCCAGATATCCTACCGTGATTCGTATCTGGACATAGCGGACAGGATAGCGATAAATTCCAGGTCATTCTTCTATGCAGAGAGCGGATTGAGTGGCATATACGAGGTATCAAGGATATCGCATCTGCCGCCGCTTTACGTATCAATAGTTACGCCGGGAACGGCCGTGTCATCAATGGAACTGGCGGAGGCCGTGAAGAAAGGCATGCTTGTGCCATTCAAGAAGGACGACCATGAGAATCCGAAGACCAAGTGGGAGATAATGGCAAAGGATAGGGGTGGGTTGATATTCCAGCCACTTCCCGGCCTGTATACGGACGTGTATGAGATAGACTTCTCCTCGATGTATCCAAGCATAATAGTAAGGTACGATCTTACCCCGGGCCGCATAAGCTTTCTTCCAGAGGCACTCGAAGGCCTGCTCAGCAGGAGGCTCATTTATAAGAAAATGGATGGAGAGAGCGTGGTATACCACAGCAGGAACGTTGCGCTGAAATGGCTGCTCCTGACGTCCTTCGGATACACCGGCTATAAAAATGCGAAGTTCGGCAAGATAGAGGTGCATGAGAGGATAACAGAGCTGGGCAGAAAGGCCCTGGCTGAAGCCATAGCCGTTGCCCATGAAAACGGTTTCGAGATGATACACGGTATCGTCGATTCGCTCTGGATAAGGGGTTCTGGCAGTATAGAACGGGTCGTTTCGGAGATAAGCAGGCGAACGCGTATAGATATCGTGGTGAGCGGGCATTACCACTGGATAGCCTTTCTTCCGGAACGTGACGGTACAGGATCACCCTCGCGATACATCGGCCTTGACACCTCTGGCAAATACAAGATACGAGGACTCATGATCAGGAGATCAGACGTGCCCGATCTGTGCAAGGCATTCCAAATGGATGCCCTAAGGGTACTGTCCTCATGCACAGATACCAGATGCATATTGGAGAAGCGCAGGGAGATCATGGATCTGGAAAATTACTATCTGAGAAATATCAGGCATTTCCCGCGTTCCTATTTCATGGTATCCAGGAAGATCACCAGAAGGCCGGATGAATACCATGTGAAGAACCTCACTAGATCAGCGCTGGATCTTTGCCGTGACGCTGAGGAGTTATCTCCGGGGCAGATGATAAGCTACTACGTAGTTGATGAAAAGAGGAAGATAGTTGATACAGACGGAGAAAATGGGATAGACTACGGTTACTACAGGAGATGCCTTACGCGTGCCTTGGAAGAGATAAACTTCCTGTTTGGAAAGAACTGCAACATCAGGCGCTTAGAAGATTTTCAATCTTTTCAGTGAGAACGCTCACAGGTATGTCATATATGCTGATGACCTTCTTCACACCCTCTCCGCGCCCCTGCCCCTCAATCGATGAACTTATTATGCCGTTGTTTTCCAGCCGCTTTATCCTATCATACAGATTTATGTCCTTCTTCCCGTACTGTTCGGATATGACGCTGAGGTTCCTGGAAATGCAATCCACGTCAGTGAACCTTGAGGCTGAAAGGCATCTGCATATGGAGAGAAGCACCATCAGATCCTCATAGTCCATGGACGCAAGCTTGCTCTCGGTCACGAACGGGCTTATCATCGATCTTGCGGCCCTGACATCATCGAAGCTTATCTTCGGGGATCTCCTGTATTCAGCTATGTGTGCGGCCTTCGCTAGGATATCGATGCCAACGCGTGCGCTGCCGTACTCAGCGGAAACCTCGGCGATGTAATCCAGCACGTCTTCATCATATCCCTCCCCTGTCAGCGACTGCACCGCACGGTTCATCACGATCTGGTATATCTCGCCCTTCGTGTACCTCCTGAACTTTATCTCACTGAATATCCCATAGGATTTTCTGATCTTGGCATCGAAAAGTATTGCAGGATCCTCCATAACGACGAATATGGTTGATATGTTCACATCGAAGGAATCCTTGGATCTGAAGAGATAGTATAAGCCATCATAGTCCCCCTTCAGTATATTGGCCGCCTCGTCTATCACCAGTATGACATTTTTTCCCTGATTCCTGAGCAGGCCCTCGATCCTGGTGAAGAGACTCGCATATGAAGATCTCTCAGGCACGATTATGCCGAACTTGGAAAGGAAATCTATGAGCACGTTCTTTACGTATCTGTACGCGATCGCATTTACGTAAACGACCTGCGGATCCCTGATCTCCCTAGCCAGATACCTCATGGTGACGGTCTTTCCAGTTCCGGAATCGCCGTAGAGTATGAGATTTGTGGTTATGCCGTTCTTCGTGGGCTTTATCACCGTTTCCATGATCCTCTCTATCTCACCATCTCTGGCCACCAGCCTGTCCGGTATGAACGAGGATTCCAGTATGGAGGGATTTACAAGTATAACCACGCGTCAAGATCTGTATACCATATATATTGGTTATGTTATGGGCCTAGACTTGGTCTCCGGCGCAAGTACAACGGTAACGATGAAGCCGACGAACTCGAAGATGGCGAAGAACATGAGGCTGGCCGACATGCCCATGCTGGCTGTTATGAGAGGAAATGCGAACACTCCAAGTATGGCGCCTATCCTGGATGCCGCAGTGGCTATGCCCATGGCCGTACCCCTTATTCTGGTCGGGAAGATCTCAACAGGATAAACATAGGTGAGATTTGTCGGCCCGATGTTGTGAAACAGGTGCATCATTGCAAATGCTGTGAACAGCATTATGAACGGGAGCGTTCTGTGATCTGCGTAGAGCGCAAAGGACAGCAGCGATACGCCTGCCAGGCCAAAGCCCACCGACTGCAGAATTTTGCGCCCGACGCGCTCTATCAGCAGCAGGCATATGATGAATCCCACTATGACCGGCAGATCCTCCAGCAGTGTTGACAGTATGCTGCTGACGGCAGAGACGCCAACAGATACGAATATTGAAGGCGTGTAGTTCCAGACGCCATAGCTTGAAACGTCGTATGAGAACCAGGCCAGGCTCGCAAATATTATGAGCGGGAGGTACGAACCGGAGAAGACCGATCTGAATGAACTTGAACCCTTCTCCACATTCGGGAGATCGACGTCCGTATATCCGGCCTCCCTTCCCATGCTGTCAGCGACAGTCTTGGCCTCGCTGTCCTTTCCGGCCTTGACCAGCCAGTATGGGCTCTCCGGCAATGCGCGTCTGGCCAGTATAACTACCACCGGTACGATGGCCCCTACACCGTACATCCAGCGCCACGATTCCGATCCGAACCTGAAGATAAGGGGTATGGATATGACGTAGAAGACGATGGACCCGATCGTCCACATGAAGATGTTGAAAACCAGAAAACGACCCCTGGATCTTCTCGGGGAAAACTCAGCTTCTATGGATGAGCTGAGAGGATAATCAGCGCCTATTCCTATGCCCGCCAGCAGTTCGAATATGAAGAACTCGTAAAAACTGGTAGAAAGTGCCGTCAGCACGAGGAATACGCTTGTTATCGCAAGATCGTACGTGTACATCCTCTTCCTGCCTATCCTGTCGGAGAGATGCCCCATCGTGAAGCTTCCGAGGAACATTCCTATGTAAATGGCCGAGGCGGCTAGTGAAACGAAAATTGCCCTTACAAGTATGTAGGACTTAAGGTATGTGAGAGCCGCGGAGAATATGGAAAGGCTGAAACCATCCATGAAAACGCCCATGGAGGAGAGTATGGTTATCTCGATGAACGTGGGCGTTATTCTCATCTGGTCAAATGCGGCGTGGCTGCTTTTGAATTCAACCATAATACCGATAATGCATGACCAAGAAATATACTTTTTTAAAATACAAAATATGATATGCCAGATGCAGCGTATCTGAAAGCGGTAATAACGATGCCTGCATATCAAACGGTTCATAAATGGCCATGCCAAATTACACGTTTTACGGTCCGCAGCGGAGACGTTCTGAATGAAACGTAACCATTATTATACGGCTAAACACTGACGAAGCATGGTCTTCACATTCAGGAATGCAAAGGATATCTACACCAGTGAGAGGAGGCAGTTCATTCTGGATATATTGAAGCGCACCTTTGAGGATCTGGAGCCATCCAGGGTCATGGGCAATGCGATCGGTGATCTGGACGTTTCAAGATATTCAAGGATCTTCGTCATGGGATTCGGGAAAGCGTCATACGAAATGTCCGAGGGAATAAGGGATCACGTCAGGAAAAAGCTTGCCTACGCCGGAATAATAGTGCCGGTGGACCAGGATGTGTCCGGTTTCCCTGAGCTAGAGATCCTGCGCGGTACGCATCCCTATACATCCAGCCTCTCCGTATCATCATCTCGCACGCTGCTGTCGAAGGTAAAGCCAGGGCCGAACGATGCGGTCATAGTGCTCATATCCGGTGGCGGATCATCGCTCTTCGAGATCCCTGAAGAAGGCATAACGATCGATCAGATATCCGAGATATCGAAGAAGATGATGCAGGCCTCTGCGGACATATACGAGCTCAACACAATAAGATCCTGCCTGTCCTCTGTGAAGGGTGGAAAGCTTGCGAAGTTGCTTTACCCGGCCAGCGTTTTCGCATATATCATCTCAGACGTGCCTGGCGACGACGTTTCAATAATTGCGTCAGGGCCGCTCTCAGAAAACAAGCTGGATCCTGTTGCAGTCTATGAAAGATTCAGAAATGTGATAGGCGTTGATATAGAACGCTTCCTGAAGACCGCTCAGATAGAGGATGAATACTTCAGAAAGGTACAGACGAGGATAGTCCTGTCGAACAGGGATTTCGTGCGCAGAATAGAGTCCTATGTGGGTGAACCCATCGTATCCATAGGTTCCGGCATAAGCGGGGATGTTGAAGACGTCTCCGATGGGATAATAGACATAGTCAGATCAGTATCCAGAATAAAGGGAAGATCGTTCTGGATCGTCATGGGCGGAGAAACCACGGTCAATGTTAGGGGAAACGGCATAGGGGGCAGGAATCTGGAACTATCGCTTCTCTTCATGAAGAAGTGCAACTTCAGCGATTTTCTGTTCATAAGCATGGGAACAGACGGCATAGACGGTGTCAGCCCTGCTGCGGGAGGCATAGTTGACGCCTCAACGAAGGCCAGAATAAGCAGCGAGGAGATCGATCAGGCACTGAAAAACAATGATAGCTACACCCTCCTCTCGAAATACGGATCGGCCATAATGACCGGGAGAACGGGAAATAACGTCTCAGATATCGTGGTAGCCTACGTCTCTATCTGATCTTCCTGCAGCATGCCCTCGATCTCATCCGATCTTTTTACCGTGGCTCCATACACCCTCGTGAAGTAGTCCTTCCAGTTCGGATCTATCCTCGCTGCAACGGCATCCTCTACCACTATTATCCTGTAATTTCTGTAGAGGGCGTCAGCGGCCGTGTGTCTCACACATATGTCCGCATCAAGCCCAATCAGAACAACGGTGTCTATGCCATTCGCCCGAAGTATCATATCAAGGTTTGTTCCGTAGAAACCGCTGTATGCATGCTTCTCAAGGACGTAGTCTCCCGCTGAAGGCCTTATCTCGTCGATAACTTCGGAACCATCATCACCCTTCATCGAGTGTCTGCCCCATATCCTGATTTCAGGATCATCGGGGTAGTGGCTGTCATTAACGTACACGACGGGGAGCCCGGATCGCCTGAACGTTTCTATAACTTTTCTTGCTGGGCCAACGGTCTTCATTGCCTCCGGCGTTGCCAGCCTCCCATGGATGAATTCATTGACCATGTCCACAACTACAAGTGCAGGTTTCATGCTTTAATTATCAAATGAAGAATTAAATATTTTGCGTATCACAGGAAAAACATACCGAACATATGTTCGGTATATAGCTCAAACGGTCTTTCCTTTTCAATTCAGGGGCATGGGCCATTGGTTGAGGTCTGCCCGTATATGGAAACTATCTCACGGTACCCGAGCTTCTTGTAGAAGTCCTGGGCTATCAGGTTCAGAGAAGGAAACTCCGCAGTTATCAGTATTATGTCCTTCTCCTTGAGTGTGTTCCTTAGCTCCTCTATCAGCATCCTTCCTATGCCCTTCCTCCTGTATTCCGGCATGACGTAGAACTCCCTTATCCTTGCTTCGTATTTTGGCGTATAGTATATCCTGAAGAGTATGTCCGCCATCAGGATTCCAACGACCTTTGAGGAATACTCCGCCACCAGCAGTACATGGGAATCGTCATTCAGGATCTTTGTAAGATACTTCTCTATGTCCGGCCGAGACTCCTCCGATACGGTGAATGAGCAGTCGAATTCTGAGTTCAGCCTCTTCAGCCTGAGCAGTTCGTCCATGACCTCCGGGAGGTCTTCCTTTTTCATCCTTCTAATTTTTGTGTTCACCATTTGGCATCCTCTTTATCAAACCTAGATCCATAAGCTTGGAATAGATATTCCTGTTGCTCTCTATGATCTCTCTTGCACGCCTGTAGAAACCCTCCTTGCTGTCGCTCTTCCTCGCCAGTCCAAGCTCTACGGTCTTTGATGCCACCGCAGAGGCCAGGCGCGGATAGAGCTCCCACTCCTCCATCGTGGGAACGATCTTTTCCTCCGTCGGATCTTCAACAAAGTTGGCTATCTCATACGATGCTGCGACCATTACATCGAAGTTAACGCCCTTTGCCCTGGCATCGAGCACACCGCGAAATACTCCGGGAAACACAAGGCTGTTGTTGATCTGGTTCGGAAAGTCGCCCCTTCCAGTGGCCACTATCCTCGCGCCATTTTCCTTGGCTTCTTGCGGCCACATCTCTGGTATTGGGTTTGCCAGGACAAAGACTATGGCGTCATTGTTCATCTTCTTCACGATCCTGCTGTCTATCGTATCAGGCCCTGACTTTGCTGCGGATATCAGCAGATCCGCACCCTCTATCGCATTTGACAGATCGCCCTTTACCCTCTCTCCGTTCGTCTCAATTGCCAGCTGATACTTCCACGGGTTGTTTATCATCAGAGCGTCTATATCCTCGCGTTCAGGATGAAGTATGCCCTTGGAATCCACCAGGATCATATTCTTCATCTTGAATCCCGCAGCCTTGAAAAGATATGCCGCCGCTATATTCGCTGCGCCTGCACCGTTGAAGACAACCTTGACCTGATCGATCTTCTTTCCCACGATCCTCAGGGAGTTTATCACCCCTGCCAGCGTTATCGATGCCGTGCCCAGCTGGTCATCATGCCACACTGGGATGTTCATCTCATTCTGCAGCGTTTCCAGGAGGAAGAAGCACTTTGGGCTCTCTATGTCCTCCAGGTTTATTCCGCCGAATGAAGGTTCGAGAGCCTTGGCAACCTTCACAAACTCCTCCTTTGACTGGACCCTTATGGGTATAGGTATCGCGTTCACTCCCCCTAAATAGTTGAATATCAACGCCTTGCCTTCCATCACGGGCATTGCGGCCTCCGGGCCTATGTTTCCGAGGCCGAGAACCCTTGTACCATCAGTCAGTATCGCAATTGAATTCCATCTACCGGTCAGTTCGAAGGACAGATCCGGATCGGATGCTATCTTTCTGGAAACTGCGGCCACTCCAGGTGTATACCATATTGAAAAGTCATCCAGACTTCGGACAGGAACCTTTGATATGGTCTGTATTTTTCCCTTAAAGTACTCAGAGTACCTGAGTGCGTCTTCATTGTATCGCTCGGTTCTCTCCTGATCTTCCATTATCATCGAAAAAAGATAACCGTCAATTATTAAATGCTTTCTACGACAAACACCGTATAGCAATGACGAATGGAGATCATCATTTTATCTTAAAAGGAAATCATGACCAGGAATATATATGGAAAATGTAAAGCTCAGGTGGGATCTCATACTGAAGCCATATATGGATTTTATTGATAAAAACTATCCCGACATAACAAACGGAGAGAAATTCAGAATACTCGTGGATAGATTGACGAACAACGAAATAAAGAACCGCGTACTGCTGCATGATAACAATGTCGTCGCATATGCCTTCTTTGTAGATTCGGTATACGGGGACAGATGCATAGGAAATATAGGCTTTATGGATGCAAAATACTGCAACGAGGCCCGGCTCTCCAATCTGATCTCATGGATAGAGCTGAACTCTGATGGCAGGAGCGTGTTTCTGGATGAAATATTCAATGGCGCGGATACTGTTGAGGCCGTACTAAAGAGCAGAGGGTATTCCACTCTGACCAGAATACGCATGACCGCGCGTCTGGATTCCATTCCAAGGAAGCAGGCGGATCTACCGTTCGTAAACTTTGAACGCAAGATGATTCAAGAGTTTTCAGATGCAGAATACAACGCATTCGCAGGTGTGGAGGATCAGGTTCTGCTTCCGAGGTCAAGAGAGATGCGGATAAAATACCTGGCAGACGAGATCGGGGGATCGGAGACCGAACTGATAAAGGATGCAAGCTTCGTGCTTATGGACGATAAGATCAGGGCCGGTATCATATCCGTGAAGTACAGGGGTTCCGATGATCCATACTTTTCGGACATATTCGTGGATCCTGATTATAGAAGGCGGGGCATAGCCTCGGCAATGATCTCGACCGCTGCCCAGAAGCTAATGGATCTCGGTTACAGGTCTGTGGCCCTGATAGTATCGGAAAATAATCCCGCCATTGGTCTCTACAGAAAGATGGGTTTTTCGGATTCCGGCCAGAGAAAATACACTATACATTACAGGATAAGACCGTGAAAATGCATGGATGAGACCCAGCCAATATCTGGAAAAGCTGAAGAAACGATAATTGGTTATGGAAAATATCTTTAAGCCAATTTGCCTATTCAGATCGCATGCGGGATCTCAGTGAAGGCACGCATATGCCGTGAAATGGCCTGTCGCCCGCAGGATAGTAACCGATCAGCCATTTGCTGAGAGATGGCCGGCGAATCGGATGCTGGACGCTGTGATGAAGACGTATCTGGAACCAGTGGTGAATAGATGGGAGAAGTTGAAGACCTGTTGAAGAATGCTGATAAGAATTTCGAGAAGGAGAAATACATAGATTCGCTGCGTGATTATCTTGCCGTCCTCGACAAGGTGGACGATGAAAGCCTGAAGGCTGAGATATGCTATAAGGTGTCTCAGATATATCATTACCTGCAGAAAGATGATCCACAGAATGCGCTCAAGTACGCCCAGATGTCCATGGATCTTCATGCAAAGCACGGGGAAGACGATCTGACGGTCCTTGATCTCATAAACATTGCCTCAATACTCATGGATTCCGGGGATAAGAAGGGGGCACTTCAGAAACTGGATGAAGCGATACAGAAGGCGAAAGATATGGGCGATGACGAGATTCAGCTGATAGCCATGTCATCAAAGGCCAGCATGATCGCGGAAGATAACAGGGAGGAGGCCCTAAAGCTCTATCAGGAGGTCATGAGGAAGAGCCAGGAGATCGGAGACATAGAGGACTACTTCGATGCCGTTCAGGGCATAGTCAATATGGTCAGGGAAGAGGACGAGCACAGGGCCTTTGAGATGATTATGAAGGCCATAGAGGAGCTTGAAAACTACATCTCAGGCATAAAGAGCAAGAAGGAGAAAAAGGACGTGGCGGATTCCTTCTCATATCTTTACGATACCGCATCGGACATTGCCATGTCCATCGGGGATGTAGATCAGGCTATGGAGATAGCCAAAAGGCTTCAGAAGATCGTTTCATAACCGCACTCAGGAGAGGAACATCTTCTTCTCCTCTATCTCCCTCACGAAATCAGATACGTCGATGCCCTCGTCCAGGAGGACGCTGAGGAGAACCGTTTGAAAGGACAGGTATTTTGTGTTTTCCATGAGTGTTCTCGCCCTGGTTATGGCCTCCTTCTTTGTTATCCTGCCAGAGGCTGCAGCGGCATCAAGTATCCTATCTATGATTGGTTTGTCCGCATTGCTTGAGAATAATGTTTTATCATCGACGGTGAAGTCAAGCGGCACAACAACACCGCTGGTGCTGAAATTTGGAGAGTATCTGTCACCCTTCTTGACAAGGAGCCCCTCAGCTGTGGCAGCATCCACAAATTTCCTTACGGAATCCGGCGGAAGCATCTTCCTCCTGAATGAGATCACGTTTATGAAATCCTGCGCTGTGAGAGAATCAGGCCTCTTCAAATCAGCAGACACTATGGCTATGATCTTCCTAGCGGCATCCTTATCCATGACTTGACGATGAAAGATGCATAGAAATACTTTTCAGCCCTGCGCTCCAATTCGATCAATTATTTATGCTGGGCTCAATTGCATGCTCAATGGAATTTGAGGATTTCGATCTTTACTCGTATTTTTACGGTCTTGTAAAGCAGATCCCTGAGGGATACGTTACAACCTATGGCGATCTGGCCCAGGCCCTGGGAGATCCCATTGCGGCCAGGGCTGTTGGATACATGCTTTCCATAAATGAAGATCCTGACACCATCCCGTGCTACAGGGTTGTCCTGCACGACGGCACCGTTGGAAACTACACCCATCCGCTGGGGCCTATGGAGAAGGTGAGACGCCTCAGGGCCGACGGAATACCCGTAGTAGATGGCATGATAGAGAACTTCGATCGCTATCGGTTCAGGGATTTCAAAACGGACCAGCCACTGAGGAAGATGCAGCAATATCAGGAATACATAGCTCGAAAGTACAGCGAATCTGGAGCCGGTGAATTCAGAACCGTGGCAGCCTTCGATGTCTCATACGAGGAAAGGAGGGCATTTGCCTCGATGGTGATACAGGACGGGTCCACGATAGAGGCCTACGTGATCAGTGACGGAATTAACTTTCCTTACATACCTGGGTATCTGGCCTTCAGGGAGTTCAGGTTTATAAAGAAGCTTTACAGGAAGGCTGATCTGCTGCTGATAGACGGCAACGGCATTCTGCATCCGCGTTTTGCAGGTCTGGCCACCCATGCCGGCGTACTGCTGGACCGCGCATCGATAGGTGTTGCCAAGCATCTGACGAGATCCACCAGGCATCAGGACATAATATACATGCAGGATCGGCCTGTAGGCGTCATGATCAGGAAGAACATGATCGTCAGTCCGGGGAATTTCATCGACGTCAACGGATCAGCGGATACGGTCAGGAAAATGTGGAATGATCGCTACCCATGGCCACTGAAACTGGCGCATCAGCTTAGCACGCGGCATGCGGAAACAGGAGGTCGCGTATCCGAGTACAGCATCGAATCAGCGCACGAACTCCACTAGGCCCAGGATATCGTAGCATAGAACCAACACCTTTCATGGTCTTCTGAATCAGGTGTAGCGGTCGAGTGCTTCCCTGGCCATTCTTAAGAATTCAGGAGGTATACTCGGCTCCCCAGAGGTAATGCTGCCGTCCACGCATTCCGCATCTATCGATCGCCTGGCCTCATCTAGTTCTGCAGCGTTTCTGGCCATCAGAACCACTGACGGACCGGCATCGATCGAGAATCCTACAGCTCTTCCGCCGGACCGCATCTCCAGTATCCTGCTTACTACGTCAATGGTTTTTTCTGTCCAGAGTATCGATCGGGAGGACATTAGTGTAGCATGCATCATCAGGGAGCTGTTCGTCGCAGTCCTTATAATGGTGTCTGCATCAAATTCTGAGTTAAGCAGATCCAGAAGCGCATGCCTTGTATAGGTAGCCCATTCTCTATAAAAAGGCGATCTTAAAGCAACCTCGTGTATATTGGAACGGTGGAAATCCGCCGCTATGGGAACAGCGCAGAGAGCAATGCCCGTATCTGGCATCGGAAGTCCAAGAGCAAATGATGTGTCATGCGCGTAGCCTGGCCATGAGATCAATACGGATAGAGGGCCGGTTGTCGATGCTGCGCCTGATCCAGACACGAGTCTGGCCATCTTCGAAAGAAACGGGCCGTCTTCAATGGCGGACTCATCGAAAACGGATCTGGCCACTGATCGGGCAAATGCTGCAGCTACAGCAGCCGATTCCCAATGTCCACAGCCGCCTCCCTGTTTATTATCGACCTTTATGTACACATGGAACGAACCTCTGATGGAGTAGATGCTTCTCAATAATTGCACGACCCTTCTGGCCATGATCATCGTTTGTTCGTCCTGTCTTCCATTCAGTATGAAGGTATCTTCGCCTATATTCTCAGTAAGAACAAGTGCAGCATAGGCCCGTGAGAAATCGGCAGCCATGGAGACGCAGGGAAAGTTCAGTATGTTGAAAGTGGAATCATAGTAACCCAGGGATTTGATTATTCCGATTTCAGAATAGCCAGCTCCAAATGCTATTTTACGGTATGCCGGTCTTATTGCATGCATACCGGGCCTTCTGTAAATCCCGCGATCCCTGAGCAGTTTTTCCATGTCAAAGGGCTGCACATGATAATATTGGTTATAGGTATAAATACTGTCATGCCAAGATTTCCCTGACGCCATAAGATGCGGGGCCATCGCCTGGATCAGTGAAATTCCTATATATCGTGAGGTGAATTGAGCTCTCGGATGGAAAATTCATGCGGAGGCGGATGGCATGAAGCATCGTTTTGATATGACTGCAGGAGGGCACGTATGATCGCATGTACGTATCTGGTTAATCGGAGCGTTATCCGCATACACTTGAAGTGCAGATAAATGAAAAGGCCGTTCATAACATAACTTTAATCTATTATGTATTATTATGCTACATATGGATAGTTTCTGGAAGAAGAAGCTGGATGAATTCAAGACCGTGAAGAAAAACGAGGAATATGAAAGATGGGTCTCCAGCACCCTTGCCCCCTGGAACAGGCAGACAGGATACAAGGAGAAGAAATATCAAAATTCATCTGAGATCACGCTAAAGGAGGTGTACACGAAGGAGGATGTGCCCGATCTTGACAGGAAGCTTGGAATGCCAGGCGAATATCCCTTCACCAGGGGTATCTATCCCAACATGTACCGTGGCAAGTTATGGACCATGAGGATGTTTTCCGGTTTCGGAACGCCGGAGGATACGAACAGGCGTCTGCATTACCTGATAGAGAACGGAGAGACTGGTCTAAGCATAGCCTTCGATATGCCGACGCTCTACGGTTACGATGCTGACAACCCAAGATCAGAGGGTGAAATAGGAAAATGTGGGGTTAACGTGTCTACCCTGAAGGACATGGAAACGATCTTCAAGGGTATCGACCTCAGCAAGGTATCCACATCCATGACGATCAACGCACCGGCTGCAATACTGACAGCCATGTACCTTGCAATAGCCAAGAAGCAGGGCGTGCCTTTCGATAAGGTATCCGGTACCGTTCAGGCAGACATACTGAAGGAATACATTGCCCAGAAGGAGTGGATGTATCCTCCTGAGGCGCATATAAGAATAATACGTGATATGATGGTCTACTGCACCAAAAACGTCCCTAAATGGAACTATATAAGCATATCCGGCTATCATATAAGGGAAGCCGGATCGAGTGCAGTGCAGGAGCTTGCATTCACCCTTGCCGATGGCTTCTACTATGTCGATCTAGGCATAAAGGCAGGCCTCAACGTTGATGAATTCGCTCCGAGGCTTTCCTTCTTCTTCAACTCGTCCATAAACTTCTTCGAAGAGATAGCAAAGATGAGAGCTGCAAGGCGAATATGGGCCACAGTTCTGAAAGAAAAATACGGTGCGAAGAATCCGAGGTCAATGATGCTCAGGTTCCACACGCAGACCTCTGGATATACGCTCACATGGCAGCAGCCTCTCAACAATATTATACGCACGACCATTGAGGCCATGGCTGCGGTTCTTGGTGGCACGCAGAGCCTGCACACGAACTCATACGATGAGGCATGGGCTCTTCCATCGGACCAGGCCGTCAAGGTGGCGCTCAGAACGCAGCAGATAATAGCCGAGGAGAGCGGCATACCGGACGTCATAGATCCCCTGGGGGGATCCTATTATGTGGAATGGCTCACTGACAGGATGGAGGAAGAGGCATACAGGTACTTTGACAGGATCGAAAGCATGGGAGGCATCCTTGAGGCCATAAAGAAGGGATACATACAGAAGGAGATCGCGGACACATCTTACAAGAGGCAGAAGCGCCTTGAGAGCGGCGAGGAGATAATGGTCGGAGTTAACAAGTACATCGAAGAGGGTGAAGAACCCATCAATTACCTCAAGATAGACAAGAAGGCAGAGGAGGCACAGATAGCAAGGCTGAAAGAGGTGAAGAGTACAAGGGACGAGGAAAAGGTCAGGAAGGCCCTTGAAGACCTCAGAAAAGCCATGCTGGATGAGAATGAGAACCTGATGCCTTACTACATCAGGGCTGTGGAAGCTTATGCAACAGTTCAGGAGATATCAGACGTAGGGAGGGAGATATTTGGAAGCTGGAAAGAACCTGTCATCGTCTAGGCCGATAAAGGTACTGCTTGCCAAGCCGGCGATCGATGGCCATGATCGCGGCATATTCGTACTGGCCCGGGCCCTGAGGGATGCAGGCATGGACGTCATCTACGCCGGCCTGCTACCAACCCCGGAGCAGGTGGTGGACATAGCCATAAGCGAGGATGTGGACGTCATCGGGCTGAGCCTTCTGAACGGCGCGCACATGACTGCTTTCAAGAAGGTCGTGGATCTTCTAAAGGAGCGTGGCGTGGACGATATAGCGGTCGTTGGCGGCGGCATAATACCGGATGATGACAAGCCAAAACTGGAGGCTATCGGTGTAACCGGGAATTACGGTCCTGGGACGCCGTTATCCACAATCATCGATCACATACGAAAGCGCGGGGAAGAGGCCAGAAAGAAGAAGGAGATGTAAATGGACACGGATTCCATCGTCAGAGGCATATCGGCCGGAGATCAGAGGATCATAGCGAGGGCGATATCGATAATCGAGGAGGATAATGACAGGTCTTACGATATAATCCGTTCGATATATGGCATGACTGGCCGAGCGCACATAATAGGCATCACCGGACCGCCTGGTGTTGGAAAGAGTACAATGATCGGCGTTCTGTCCAGGAAGCTCACCGAGATGGGGAAAAAGGTATCGATACTTGCCGTTGATGCCAGCAGCCCGTTCAGCGGTGGCACGATTCTGGGAAACAGGATAAGGATGCAGGATACGCTGTCCCGTTACGGGATATACATGCGCAGTGTTTCGAACCGCGGCATGACAGGGGGCCTGTCCAGATCCACCTGGAACATAGTCAAGGTGCTAGATGCTGCCGGAAGCGATTTCATAATCATAGAAACGGTCGGTGCGGGGCAATCGGATATAGATATAGTCTATCTCGCCGACACGGTGATTGTAACTCTGGCACCCGGGCTAGGAGACAGCATACAGGCCATAAAATCTGGAATGATGGAGATAGGCGATATCTTCGTCATAAACAAGATGGATCGCGAGGACTCTTTCTTTGCCCTGAAGGACATAATGGACAACGTATACGAGAGGAACGGCTGGATGCCGCGTGTGGTTGGAACAAATTCGCTCAAGGCTGAAGGCTACGATGATCTGATAAAGGCCATAGGGGATCATCAGAAGTTCTCGGAGATGAACGGAGACAAGAGGCGCATAAGGTACAGGGAGGAGGTCCGCCTGGCCCTTTCCAGGATCGTGGACAGGCAGGTCTGGAAAGAGTTCGGAAAGATACTGCAGAGCGGTGAGATAGACGCATACTACGACGATCACATCGATCCGAACACGGTGGCGACGGAGATATTCATGCATAACGGTGAGATGCCTCAGGGCCATTCCGTGGAGAAGAGGATCGGATTCTGATCAGATTGCGATGGCGAATCAGAGACGCCTGGCCGTTGCTTCGGAATCAAAATAAATTTTTCATATTCCATCGCAAAACGGTACTGTTTTTACTGGGCGGAAATTGGTTTTGCGATATCCGCAACGTATAAATAACGTGGTTTCATAGTTTTCTGATAGCCATGGTAAGAGTACTCATTCTGACAGGAGATGCCGGAGAATCGCTCGAGGTGATGTATCCTCTCCAGAGGATGAAGGAGGAGGGCTTTGAGGTCGATGTGGCTGCGCCTGAAAAGAAGAAGATTCAGCTCGTTGTCCATGATTTCGAGGAAGGCTTCGACACGTATACGGAGAAACCCGGATACAAGCTTCAGGCAGATCTTGCATTCAAGGACGTAGATCCGTCAAAATACGATGCCCTGATAATACCTGGAGGCCGCGCTCCGGAATACATAAGGAACGACAAGGACTTCATACGAATAGTGAAATACTTTTTTGAGAAGCACAGCCCTGTGGCAGAACTATGCCATGCACCGCTGGCGCTGGCCGCAGCCGGTGTGCTCAAAGGAAGGACAACAGCGGCATATCCTGCTCTGGCACCAGATGTTGCAATTGCCGGTGGCCAGTTCGTAGATGGAGCCGCAGTCATAGACGGCAATCTGGTTTCAGCCAGAGCATGGCCAGATCATCCTGAGTGGATGAGGGCCTTCATAAAGCTGCTGAAGGAAAAAGTTAAAAAATAAAATATTCCAATTTTATATGTGCACGGCCTTGTGCACTGCGTCGTCCATGAGTGCCAGGGCGTATCCAGTCATTCTCTCAAGTTCCTTGTTTGATTCGGATGAACTCTTCAGGTTCTGAAGTATCTCATGGGCGTTTCTCCTTATTCTCGGTGCCATGTTTATGTCCTCAGTCTTGAACATGCTTATTATGTTCTCCATCGTATTTATGAGAAGAAGTACCTCATCCCTGGGCTTCATGTCCTCCTGTTTTATGTTGCCTATCAGCAACCTGGTGTGCGTTATGAACCTGCCGAGATCCCTGGATGCCACGGCATACAGTATTATGTCCTTTATCGGGACGTCAAGCTTGTACTTGTCATCGCGCTGCACCGTCAGGGCTATGCTCCTGATCAGCTTGTAGTAGTCGGAGTTCAGTGCAAGGCATCTGGACGTCAGATCCTGCTTCATGTCCTCCCTCGGCGTCTCAATGACCTTGGTCACATCCTTGAGTATGGACAGGGCCTTGTTTGAAAAGTCGAAGAAAGAATCCTGCACCTTGAGTATCTCTTCATCGACCTCAAATACAAGAGAATTGAATGTTTCCTCCTTCAGGTTCAATCCTGGAAGCTGTAGCTGAAGCATCTTTATCCTGTCCTTCACGTCCCTTGAGATGACGTCCTTGGACTGCAGGGATATCTTTGTCATTCCCTGCATATAGTAGACGGAGATCAGATATTCGGCCGTCTCCTCGTCTGTATATTCTATAACCCTCTCTGAGTTGAAATCCTTCTTCGGCCTTATCTTTATTATCCCTGAGGATTCAAAGACCTCGACTTCTCTGGTCACATCGAGGCCGTTGTCCCTAACCCAGTCCGACGGCAGAGACACTATGTAGCTTCCTCCCTTTATCTTCTGAATTCTTCTGAGATTAGTTGACATTTCAATGGGGAGATTTATAATTTATATAAACCTTTTATCATCATTGATCGAAATCCGTAAAGAAATATTAGTTAAACTTTTGAAATAAATCACTGACGCCTGTTCATTTATAATATTTTAGTTGAAAGATATTTAAAATATTCCGATTGGACTATGATGCGGAAACCGTTTTAAAGCCTTTTTTAATGTAAAGCCTATAATTTGCCGAAATAGCCATTTCATGACTGTATCTATCATTTCTTTATGATGTAAATTTCCGTTATAGGCCTCATTGGCGGTGATCAATTTCACATAAAAATTGTTCTATATGTGCATTTTTTGCATAGAAGAAAAGATAATTCTCTCTATTTCGTATTTTATATTATGAAATTCAACACAATGTATCTGTATGCGGTCATACTGGCCCTGGCCAGTTTTGCACTCGCAGTTCTATCGTACATAATAAGCGGGCAGGCTCTCTGGTGGGGCGTAACTGGAGCTGAAAGCCAGATGGGTGGCATCTTCTGGAGTCTGTTCGGCCTGCACGTGTCCAGCCTTGCCTACTACCACGTTTATCCCATACCGGTCCTGGATAAGGCATTCACATGGTTCCTGGTCTTCGGGATAATACTGGGATCGCTGATCGCCTCCCTTTCAAGGGGCGAATTCTCAATAAGGCAGGTTCCCAACCGCAATCTGGCCATACAGGCGCTTCTGGGGGGTGTTCTCATCGGATACGGAACGAGGATGGCTGGGGGCTGCAATATAGGTGATTTCTATTCAGGCTTCGCCACTGGGAGTTTCTGGGCCTTTCCATTCTTTCTGGCCATGATATCGGGAATATACACCATTGTGGTGCTGTCAAGGCACAGGCGCACCGCCGGGTTCTTTTCATCCGCTAAACCAAGGCCATCTTTCATATGGCCTTCAAGGGGGATACAGTATTCCATTCTCGCTGCAGTGATCGCACTACTGGTCCTGCTGATCTACCTCTTTCCAGATCCGATGGTCAGGATCTGGCTTATCTTCGGTCTTGTGATCGGATCCGTGGGATATCTCGGATCACTGTGTTTCCAGACATCATTCAGGGAAACGATCGGAGAGTCAAAAGACAGGCAGATGATCAGGCTCGTTGCTGTATCGCTTTTAACCGTATCCATCCTTGCACAGGTGACCATATTCGGCCTCCACATGCGCACAAACTTCTTCTTTGATCAGAACCAGAGCGTCCTCTATCAGGTTCTGGGGGGCTTCATATTCGGTCTTGGCATGGGCCTTGCTTTCAACTGCACCTACAGCATGGAGTGGAGGATGGGATCCGGAAACATCCAGGCCCTGATAACATTCATGGGGCTAACGTTCATAGGGGCGCCACTCTACGCAATTTCATATTCATTCTGGCACTCGATCATCCCTGTCGTCGTTGAACCGGCGCCATACTGGCAGTTTTCAATCTACAGGTACGGTATCATCGGTGCCGTGATAATAGATCTGTTTCCGGTGGTCTGGCTCCTTGTCTTCGGCTACAGAAAGCCCAGTGCAAGATCCAACGAGAGAACGGACAGAAAATCAGTCAGAGCGCGTCAAGACGCTGATTGATGGAAACGGATCGAATGAAATTGGTCAAATGAAGGTATGATTTCCATTATATATATAATTAAAATATAGTTTGCAATGATAGACGTAAAGCTCCTGAGATCCAATAGAGAACTGTTTGAGAAAAACTGCGAATACAGGGGGGTGGATAAGGCACCGGTTGAGGATTTCTTCAGGCTTGATGAGGAGTGGAGATCCATAAACAGGGAATTGAACGGATTGAGATCGCAGAAGAATAGGGAGACGAGGAAGATTGCAGAACTCATAAAGAATAACGGAGACGCTTCAGCAGAGAAGAAAGCGGTTGAGGATATAAACGCCAGAATTTCAGATCTTGAAAATAAACTGAAGAAGATCGAGGAGGAGAGGGACAGGATACTGTGGACCATCCCCAATCTTGTCCATGAAAGCGTACCTGTTTGCTTTGGTGATGAGAATAATCAGCTGGTCAGATATGTCGGGCACGCGAAGGTATTCCGGGATGATATCGAGGAGTTCAAAAAGAATTCAGGAAACAGCCAAGATTACGAAGTTCTGGATGAGAGGCCAAAGAGCCATGTGGATCTTGGCCTGGACCTGAACGTCATCGATCTCGAGAGCGCGGCTAGAATATCGGGTTCGCGTTTCTACTTCATCAAGAACAGGCTGCTCAAGCTGGAAATGGCGCTTGAGAACTATGCGGTGGATTTCCTTTCGCAGAGAGGGTTTTCGATAGTGGAACCCCCCTATATGCTGAATCTGGAGAGCATGCGCGGCGCTACGGATCTGGAGACGTTCAAGGATACCCTTTACAAGATCGAGGGTGAAGATCTTTACCTTATAGCAACTTCGGAGCATTCCATAGCAGCGATGCTCTCAAACCAGTTCCTTGAGGAGAAGGATCTGCCTCTCAGGGTGGCCGGTATATCGGCATGCTTCAGGCGTGAGGCCGGTGCGCATGGAAAGGATACAAAGGGTATATTCCGTGTACATCAGTTCAACAAGATAGAGCAGTTCGTTTTCTGCAAGCCGGAGGACTCGTGGGATTTCCTTGAGGAGATTCTCGGCAATGCTGAAGCCATATACAGGAGCCTGGGAATACCATACAGGGTCGTCAACGTGTGCTCGGGAGAACTCGGCCGGCTAGCGGCAAAGAAGTACGATATAGAGGCCTGGTTCCCGGCTCAAGGCAAGTTCAGGGAGATAGTGTCGGCTTCAAACGACACGGACTATCAGGCAAGATCGCTGAATATAAAGTACAGGACCAGCGAAGGGAATAGATTCGTCCACACGCTCAACAGCACGGCGATAGCGACGACTAGGATACTGGTAGCCATAATGGAGAACTTCCAGGAAGGCGACAGAATAAGGATACCTGATGTACTTGTTCCCTACACTGGATTTCAATACATAGAGAAGGGATGAGGTTAAGTCCCCTCGTCCCATGAGTTCAGGTATTTTATCTGTTCTTCATTCAGCTGATCCAGTTCGCCTCCGAACTGCTTCAGCCTTATCTCTGCGACGTACCTGTCTATATCTGCCGGAACAGGGTAAACCTTTCTCTCAAGCTTATCATGGTTTTTGACCAGGTATTCAGCGGTAAGGGCCTGCAGCGCGAAGCTCAGATCCATGATCTCAACTGGATGCCCCTGTCCAGCGGCCAGATTGACCAGCCTTCCATCTGCTATTATGTCCACCGTGTTCCCATTTTCGAGCCTGTATCTCTTCACGAATTCACGGACTTCATTCACTTCAAGCGATCTTTTTTCTATTTCGGACACGGCCACCTCGTTATTGAAATGGCCGGCATTGGCCAGAACGATGTTCTTCTTTGCAACCAGCGCGTCCTCATACTTGACAACATCCTTCATGCCCGTCGCGGTTATTACCATGTCCGCGTCCCGGATCGCATTGTTCATCCTCCTGACCTGAAAACCATCCATTATGGCTTCGTTTGCCTTGATGGGATCTATTTCGGTAACTATGACGTTAGCCCCCATGCCCTTGAGCCTCATCGCTATTCCGCGGCCGCAGTATCCGTACCCTGCCACAACCACAGTCCTTCCGGCTATAAGCAGGTTAGTTGCATTCATAATTCCGTCCAGCGTGCTCTGTCCTGTACCATACCTGTTGTCAAACAGGTGCTTCATGTTTGCATCGTTAACATCGAACATAGGGAAGAGCAGGACGCCGGATCTCTCCATGGCCCTGAGCCTCTGCACTCCTGTGGTCGTTTCCTCGTTTCCACCCAATATGTTCTTCGCCAGATCCTTCCTCTCAGTATGCACAATCTTCGTGAGATCGCCTCCGTCGTCTATTATTATGTCCGGCTGGACATCCAGCGTTCTATGGAGGTATTCATAATACTCCTCGCTGGTCTCGCCCTTTCTGGCGAAGACCGGCATCCCATAATCCTCCTTGAGGCTCTGTACAACGGAATCGTCGGAGCTGAGCGGGTTGCAGGAGGCCATCTTTACTTCTGCACCGCCCTCTTTCAGCAATAGAGCGAATATGCCCGTTTTTGCCTCAACATGCAGGGCCATGGCCACTTTTATGCCCTTGAATGGTTTTTCAGCCTGAAACCTCTTCCTTATTTCCGCTATGACGGGCATGTGGTCTCTTGCCCATGCCAGTCTGAGAAAACCCTTGCTTTCTGTCATGCTTCGAATATAACGCTGACGTTGATAAAGGTTGATCTTCATTGCTAAATTCTTAATTAGTTAAATTAAATTCAGGTGCTGTGTTTGAGAATACTTTCCGAAGGATCGGTACATTTTCTGCAAAACACAGCGCTGCCGTCATAATTGCATGGATTGTAGTCTTAGTTATTCTTGCTCCGTTCGCACCGGCACTCTTTTCTGATACAAGTTACAACATTGCTAGTGATATAGTACCGCCAAATTCGCCTGCTAACATTGCATCGAACCTACAATCACAGTATTTCAACACTTCCAACGATTCATCCTTTGTTATAGTTACAAACAACACAAGCATCGATACCATTACGTCGCTTCATGCGCTGATGGGTATGCAGGGTGCAATACTATCGTATCTTAACAGGAATGGCTACAGAGCCAATGCATCTAGCATAATAACGGTGGAAAATGACACATTGAAATCTGTTTCGCTATCCCTCGGAAAGGAGCTGTCCGGAATTTACAAGATCAATGTTAACCTTTATAATGAGGCTACCAAGCTGAATCAGAGCCTCTCCGCTACCGCCGATTTTCTCTTTGTTCCTGCCATTGCTTACGTTATGAATTTCACGAAAGAGCTAGAATCAGGTTATAATTTATCCGATCCGGAAAAAGCAGGATACCAGAATGCAAGCCTTGTTATGCAAAAATTCGCCGAATCTCCATACGCTAGTCTGTCGCCGATATATCTGTCCTCATTTTCGACCTATATGAATAAAACGCTAACTCCTGGAAATACTACTAAGATTTCAGAAATAGCAAATTCGGCTGTGAATTCTACCTCAGAAATAATTTCTCAATCGGTGAAAAGTAGCAGCGCCTTCCTTTCTTCAGAGATAATGGCTGTTGATAGCAACCTTACCCTGATCGATTTTGACAACATGTCCGTTTACAGGCCATTTGCTGAGAATTTTACGGTAAATGCCATTGTTCCTGGGCTCTCCAACTATTCCACGGTGATATCAAATCTGAACCTGACTGTACGCGACTTCGTGCATAAAATTGTCAATGTGTCGTTCGAAGCGAATTATGCTCAAATAGTGGATCTCACTTCCTCGGAAATTTACAATGGCACCATTTATCAGTTCAATGGAAACCCGCTCGTTTCACTAAATCTGAAGTATCTCGAACCATATCTTTCTGATCTGCTCAATAACGGGAATACAAACGATTCTTACATCAACAGCACAGTGAACAGCACAATTTACGACGAGACATTTCAGCAATACCCCGTTATTCCGTCACAGTATGTTATGGGTTCCCTGGTGGGCTACGGTAATACAACGGAGATATTCGCCTTCACCTTAAACAAGAATTACACCATATCAACCCTTAACTCAGTGAACAAGATAGCGGCTTCGTATGTTTCAGTTAAGCCTGTTGATGGAATATATTACACGGCAGGAACCGATGTGCTCAGCCAGCAGATAGAGCAGGAGGTAATGACCGGTCTGGTCAGGGCACTGATCATAGGTATAGTCCTGTCTATACTCATTGTTGGGCTGTTCTTCAGGTCACCAGTTGCAGCGTTCCTTCCATTTAGTCTCTTCCTCATGTCCTCAATAATCTCCTTCGGTCTGAACGATATTCTGTACCGCTATGCTCTGCATGCATCTGTATCATTCGTAACACCAACGTTGCTCCTCATCCTGCTCCTGGGGCTGACCAGCGATTACGTCGTATACATAATGTCCAGATACAGAAGGGAGCTTTACAGGAATGGCGGTGATCCAATACCAGAATCATCGAAATGGGCTGGACACGCTGTTTTCACGTCAGGAATTACGGTTGCATTATCATATATAGTACTCTATCTTTTCAAGGTACCCATATTCAGCGATGCCGGTATAACCAACGCAGTGGGGGTTGTGGTCTCCATCATGCTGGCCAACACGTTCCTCATCGCGGTGTTCAAGAGACTGGGATACCGCACATTCTGGCCGGCAAGAAACAGGAATATACCCATGGAGACCACGATGGAGAAGATATCCAGCGTAGTACTCAGAAACAAGAAGAAAATTGTTGTGATATTCGTTATCGTGGCATTCGGTGCACTGTACGTATATGCATCTACGCCCACGAACATGAATGTTTTCAGCCTCATACCTCCCAGCAGCGGGATTCAATCCGCGGTGATTGTGAATCAGAGCTTCCATGGTGATCTGTTCTTCGAAAGCTTCGTTATCCTGAAGTTCAACAGCCCAGTGATAGTTAACGGCACTTACAATGCATCCGAGATGAACCAGATCACGAAGCTGGAGAACATGATAGCCGGCCTAAGTGGAGTTGCCAAGGTCTATGGGCCAACCTATCCATACGGGCAGTATGTCAATATAGATAAACTCCCATCTAACTACGTTTCCACTTACAGATCGCAGATCAATACCTTCATCGGGAGTGATCCGCACTACGTAATGGTGGAGTTCGAGCTGTCGAACATAAGCTGGTCAAATGCCGCCACATCCTTCATAAATTCTCTCCCATCGAAGATATCATCGTACATGGGTAATTCCATCACGTTCTATGTTGGGGGCCTTACTGCTGGTTTGGATGCCGCATACAGCCATACCCTGCACACATTCGAGGAGATGATACCGATACTCGCAGCCTCGATCTTCGTAATACTTGCCGTGCAGCTGAGCTCAGTATTCACGCCATTGAGGCTGATACTCATGGTACTTGCATCTGTCATCGTTGGTCTCATGCTGATATACTGGATTGTCTACTACATCTACCATCTGCCGATAATAATATTCATGCCCATGTTCACCTTCGTGACGCTTCTAGCCGTAGGTCTGGATTATGATATATTCATGATAACACGTGCCAGAGAGGGTGTAATGAAGGGAATGACGGATGAAGAGGCGATAACCACCAGCATAAGGGAGAACGGTGGCATAATCGTGACGCTTGGATCGTTGCTGTTTGTAACATTCGGTTCGTTATACTTCAGCGACCTGCAGCTCATAGAGGAGATAGGTGGGGGTCTGGCAATAGGCGTTCTCATAGATACATTCCTTAGCTGGCCATTCTTCGTACCTGCGGTGATGCTCTTGATGAAGAAGTGGAACTGGTGGCCATCAAAGATTAGAAAAGCTTAAATATTTATTTTTAATATAAGGTTGTCAACCAAAAGTTGACAAGTAGGTGGTGAATATGGCAAAGAAAGACGAATTTGATGATTGGGATGACATGTTCGATGAATTCTTCAAGGACTTCGGTATCGACATAAAGTCCCTCAACAACAGGCTGATGAGGATATGGAACAGGATACTCAACGATCCGAACATGAGCATGTCCGAACCATATGTGTACGGATTTACCTACAGAATTGGCTCCGACGGAAAGCCTATATTCCAGGAATTCGGTAATGTACCTGGCATAACCAGGGGGGCGAGGCCTATAGAGCGCGGCGTTAGAGAACCGATAACGGACATAAATGACGATGACAAGAAGGTGTACGTGACATTCGAGCTTCCGGGCGTCAGCAAGGACAGCATAGACCTGAAGATCTCTGAATACAACATAACGCTCAACGTGGATGAAGACCAGAGGAAGTATTACAAGAGCATAGACTTCGACTACAAGCTGAAGCCAGAGACGGCGACCGCTAAATTCAATAACGGTCTCCTCGATGTCACCGTTGAAAAGGCCACAAGCAAGGAAGGCAGTGGCAGGAAAGTATCGATAGAATGATGGACGACATCGATCTTTTTATTTCGGCCATCGAAAATTCCACGAGGCGGGAGATCATAAGGATGCTCACCCAGCTTGAGAGATCCTATGCTCTTGAGCTGAGCAAGAGCATCGGCCTCAGCCAGCAGGCTATTCTGAAGCAGCTGGAGTTGCTGGAGAGGGCTAACCTGGTGACTAGCATCGGATTCGTACCGAGCGATCTCGGTGCAAAGCGGAAGGTTTACCTGCCCTCTGGATTCTCATCAGTTTTCATAGATTACGGCCGCAATTTTTTCGATATAAGGCGGTTGCCGATAGATGCATCTTCAGTCAGGCTTGATGGAATCTCGGATGCCATGAAAAGGCTGAGGGAAATCAATAAGGAAATAGATGATCTTACCAGGAGAAGGACAGATCTGATAAAGCAGAAGGACAGCATCATCACAGCCATAAAGGAGAACATCGATGATGATGACGGACTTGCCAGAGAGGTCGTGACTGTGTATCTTGACACTCTGAGCATCAAGGAAACCGCCAGGAATACCGGCCTCAGCGAATCTGAAGTGATCGAGATCCTGACAGATCTGGGGATCATTGAAGACAGCATAGAGGAATGAATTTTTGCTCATTTATATGCTAGATACGGTTTCTCGAGTAGACCAGGATCAGAAATTGTTGTAAGTCGTCTCAGTTTGAGAAAGGATATATAGCAATACGGACTATTTTTGTCAGGTGAAAATATGCCAGATGAGAATAAATTTCCGCTGATAGGAGAGAAATTTCCTGAGATGACCGTGGAGACAACGCATGGAAGCATGAAGCTTCCCGATCAGTACAAGGGTAGGTGGTTCATGCTCTTCAGCCATCCCGGTGATTTCACACCAGTATGCACGACTGAGTTCTACTCCTTTGCACGAAGGTTTGAGGATTTCCAGAAGATCAATACCGATCTCATTGGGCTTTCGGTTGACAGCACGATAAGCCACATAGAGTGGGTCAACTGGATCAGGGATAATCTGAAGATAGAGGTGCCGTTCCCCATAATTGGGGATTCCATGGGACGTGTTGCGACACGACTCGGGATGATACAGGCAGAGTCATCCACATCCACAGTGCGCGCGGTTTTCATAGTGGATCCGAATTCTACGGTCAGGCTCATAATGTATTACCCACTTGAAATTGGCAGGAATGTTGACGAACTTCTCAGGGCAATAAAGGCGCTGCAGATGTCTGATAAGTACAGAGGTGCAATGCCGGCAAACTGGCCATACAATGAACTTATCGGCGAGAAAATGCTCAACCCGGCTCCGAAGAACGTTAAGGATGCAACGGGCAGGCTGAAGGAGTTCAAGGGATACGCCTGGTGGCTCACATATAAAGACGTTCCAGACAATGAGGTGCAGGAGACCAAGAAGATAGTTAAGATGCGCGAAGAGAAATGAGTTATACTGATTCTTAATTATTTGAAGGATGATGGAAACTGCGCGCGTCATTCATCATTTAACGGTGGAAGACATGCGGGCAGTTCTTCAATTTCTGAGAGAGTGGATCATAGGCAGAAGACTTTTCTTCACAAATTATACTGTAAGCTGACCCATAAAATTACGTAAGAAATAGCAAGAAAGCTCCGATCTTCAGAGAGGAGATGAATTGCGGAAGAGTATATGTATGATAATAGTATATGATATTCGATATATGGAAATAAGTAATGTAGAAAAGGAATACCACCACGAACCACATCTGGTGTATAGTTGCCAATACCATGTCATATTCTGCCCAAAATACAGGCGAAAAGTCCTAGTGGACGGTATTGATAAAAGGCTGAAAGAGTTGATCCTTGAGAAACAGAACGAATATCAGTACAAAATCCTTGAAATGGAGGTGATGCCTGACCATGTGCATCTCCTCATAGACGTTGATCCGAGAATGGGTGTATACCATGTCGTGAACAGGATCAAGGGGTACACGTCACGTGTTCTGAGGGCGGAATTCCCGGAGCTGAGGAAAAGATTACCCACATTGTGGACGCATTCAAAATTCATATCCTCTGTTGGCGCAGTAACGCTTGAAGTTGTGCAAAAATACATAGAGGATCAGAAGGGAAAATGATATTAACATTCAAAATCAAGCATGGAAGGGATTTTTCTGCGGAACTGAAGAAGGCAAAACAGATAGCTGAATTTGCAGTAAAAACGCACACGCTATCATCAAAAGATGTTAAGCAGTTCGGACTGAAGAGTATTATAGCGAACCAGATACTGAGAAAATATTCGAGGAATAAACAAATAAAGAAGGTAAAGAGTGTTAAGCTTACGGTACCGAATCAGGGCATTAAAGTTGATAAAGAAAAAAGGGAAATATATATCCCGTCGCTGAAACTGACCCTCACATACATGTTCAGAAACGATTTCGAGAAGATAAACCAGATCGAGATCGATGAATGCTACGCATACGTATCGGTAAATATACCCGAAAAGAAGATGATTGAACCTAAAAAGTGGATAGGCATAGACAGGAACGCCACAGGCCATATTGCTGTTGTTGCAGATCCTCAGACAGGTAAAATATGGAAATTGGGGAAAAAAGCAGAGCACATACACAATAAATACAAAGCAATCAGAAAGAAATTGCAAAAGAAGAAGAAATACAAGTTACTGAAAAAAATTAAAGACAGAGAGAGCAGAATAGTCAGAGACTTGAACCACAAAGTTTCGAAGAAGATAGTTGAGATAGCACAAGGGGAGAATGCAGGAATAAAACTTGAGAAACTCAACGGAATAAGAAGCAACAAAAAACACACAAAGCCGTTCAAATATGGCCTGAATTCATGGTCGTTCTACCAGCTCGAATTCTTCATACAGTATAAAGCTAAAATGAACGGCATCCCCCTAACCTATGTTGATCCTAGATACACATCGAAAGAGTGCTCTAGGTGTGGATACATAGGTATTAGGGAGGACAAATCATTTGAGTGCCCGAGGTGCGGGCACGTTGACCATGCCGACGCCAACGCCTCGTTCAATATAGCGGTGCGTCCTCCTTTGATGGAAGGCACAGGTCGATTGCATGCAGACAGTGATGCATGCAAGGGGAGCACTGATACCCCTGAAGAGGCAACCCCGGGAACGACGGGGACCTTAGAACCTCCGAAGCTTTAGCGAGGAGAGTATGTCAGCATGAAGGTATAGTTTATCAGAACGAGTACGCATTGCATTTTCTGTGAGGGCATCCCCGCACCCCATTCCATCCTATTGGCGATCTTTACATTACTGCTGTTTTTCCATTAAATTTTTATGAAGGTTAACACTGAAAGATTATGGATATCAGGACTACGGCTGTTGTGGGTAGTGGTGTTATGGGGCAGGGGATAGCCCAGGTTTTCGCCAGATCTGGTTACCCCGTGACTATAATAGATGTGAGGGATGATATACTGGCAAACGCTGTTCGCAGCATAAAGGAGGGGCGTTATGGCCTCATGAACCTTGTCAAGAAAGGCACAATGACCGAATCAGAAGTCGATAAGATAATGGGAAAAATACGCACATCAACAAGTTATGGTTCACTTTCAGACGCCGATATTGTAGTGGAAGCCGTTCCGGAGAACCTGGATCTGAAAAGAAAGGTCTTCATCGATATAGAGAAAAATGTGAGTGAGAATGCCATAATAGCATCAAACACATCCGGTATAACCATAGCCGAGATTGCCCAGGATCTGAAGAAGAAGGACAGGGCAATCGGAATGCACTGGTTCAATCCAGCAGGCATCATGAAGCTTATAGAGGTTGTTAGGGCGAAGATGACCTCTGAAGACACGATCAGCACTGTCGTTGATTTTTCACGCAGGATCGGGAAAACGCCAGTTGTCGTTGCAGACGTTCCTGGCTTCTTCACAACTAGATTCATAGAGGGGTGGTTGCTGGCCGCCATAAGGTCATACGAGGCGAACATTGCAACGAAGGCGGACATAGATACCATGGCGAAGCTCGCCTTCGGTTTTCCCATGGGTCCGTTCGAGCTGATGAACATAATAGGCATAGATACGGTGTATCACATAGCGGAGTACCTCAGGGAAGAGACCGGAGATCCGCAGTTCATACCGCCCGTATCGCTCAAGCAGATGGTCATAAACGGCTATCTCGGCGATCCGAAGGTCAAATACGGAAGCAAGGGCGGCTGGTTCGACATGCAGTGATGGCTCATGCAGGGCGAGGATCGGTGGGCAGACATCAGGGAGATGAACGATCGCCTCATAGCTTGCGAAAGATGCCCCAGGCTTGTGGAATTCAGAAAAGCGGTTGTTGGAAGGGATAAGCGTTTCAGGGGCGAGACCTACTGGGCAAGGCCAGTTCCGGGATACGGCGATATAAATGGTCGTCTGCTCATAGTTGGTCTTGCTCCTGCGGCATCAGGTGGAAATAGAACCGGAAGGGTGTTCACCGGCGATAAGAGCTCTGATTTTCTCGTGTCTTGCCTGCATGAAGCCGGTATAACAAATCAGCCAACATCGGAAAGAAGGGATGATGGCCTCATATATTACGATGCTTACATTACCGCAGCAGTCAAGTGCGTACCGCCAGACAACAAGCCACTGCCGGAAGAGATCGAGAACTGCTCTGTCTACCTTCGATCGGAGATCGGTTTCATGAAGAACCTTAAGGTCATACTTGTCCTGGGGCAGATTGCTCTGCAGGCAGTTGTTCGCCTGATTGCCGATCCCGCGGAGCCGAGATCGAGGTACAGATTTGTGCATGGCGCCGTTTACAGTATGAACGGCATCAGGGTGGTGTGCTCATACCATCCGAGCCCGAGGAACGTGAACACGGGAAAGCTGAAGAGAAGCGACTTCGTTGATCTTCTCAAAAAAGTGAAGGAGATGGCGCTGGAGTAATTGCCAATACCTTCACATGGACATTATGAGGCTGTAAACCCCAGCGGATTCTATTATTGCCAGTGTTATCCAGTATATGGCCATGTACCATTTCTTCATCGGGTTCCCCTTCATAACCCTGGCATCGGATACCAAAAGGCCCAGGAGCAGTCCCACTGGTGCCAGAACTATGACGAAGACTATCATCAGATCGATGACAAGCGAGAGAAGATAGGATGAGGCCAGGATGGCTATCACTGCAGCCGGTATGCTTTCAGTCATGTATAGTATCAGAAACTTTCTTCTGTCGGATATCATGTTCTTTCTGGCCGATTCCATTTCCGGTTCGCTCAGATCCCCCTTCCTTATCAGGTATCTTCCGTGCCTGTGGAATTTCCATCCGAGTGCCTCAGCGATACCCCATGTCGATGCCAGCGAGATTACGATGAGCGCTAGGAAACCGGCAGTGAAGAAACCAGCTGCCATTATATATGGAGCAAGGCTGCCAAACGGTTTCAGCGCCCGATCCAGAAGCGCGGGATCAGTGGCATATCCACCTATGAATGTTCCTGCTATAACGGTCATAACCATGAGGATCTCGCTCACGATGGAACCTACCGCAGTTTCGTTCCTGCTTATCCTGATATCCTCCTTTATCATGTGTTTCTGGACGCTGGCGCCTGCCTGGTAGAATATCATGAATGGCATTATGACGGCGCCTATATTTGCTATCAGCAGCGTTTCGTACTGCCTGTTCGTGTATGGCTGCAGCGGATTGAGGCCTATGCGCACTATATCGATCAGCGAAGGCCTCATCATGACCGCGCTGGATACTATGGATATAACAAGCACGAGCGAGATCAGAAGGAGAACACGTTCTATCCTGTGGTACCTGCCGGCCATTATTATCCCATTGTGGATGGCGAATATGATTGGTATTGAGATTATCGGCGGGATGCCGATCAGCGATAGGCCGATGGCCATACCGCTGTATTCCGCTATGTACGAAAGAACATCGGTAGAGGCCATGGGCACTGCTACCAGCATGGCAAGCTTCTTTCCGTATCTTGTCCTAACGGCCTCGCCCATTCCCATGCCGGAGAATATGCCAAGGTAGCCGGCTGCGTTCTGGACTATGAAGAGCGGGGGTATCAGTATGATCATGATGAAGATCATCCTGTAGCCGAATGCGGCGCCAGACTGAAGCCCAGTTATGACGCTTGCAACGTCAACATCGGCCATCATGACTATCCATGCTGGCCCGATTCTGGACAGTATCCTGTGGATGTTCGCCGGCTTCGCTATTTCAATGTTCATTCTAGCACCGTAAGGATAACCTTACATTGCCAACGGATATATAAATATCTCGTACAGACTGCGAAAATGGAAAATTTATGGAAACGTTATTAATTATTCTGAGGCACAGAAAACTCAACTTTTGACAGCATATACGAGCTTTTCCGAAATTGGAAATTCAATTGATCCTGATATGCGATGCGATCGCAATCCTAAACAAGCCGCAGAGACGACGTATGCTTCATCGTGATTGAATCACACGTATTTGTATCGCTGCACCGAGTTTCTGTGAAATACATCCGTACGGACGGATTTTCATCCTCGAATGGTCAGGATCCGATGCTTCAATAAACGATATCCCTACGGATTCAGTGTTCTCCTGGAGGAAAGACGACGCTGTCGTAGTCCCTGTATCTCCTGTCCTCGAACCTCAGCATGTCCGGGTTTATGTTTCTGCGCACTGCCAGATAGTAGGCAAGGTAGTACAGGTCAAGCGTGTTCAGGAATGCTGCGGACAGGTCATCCTGCGGATCGTTGTAGACGCTTATGTCCCCAACACCGTTGATAGCAAGGGTCTTCGATCCGACGTAGCGGGATGCTCTCGCTATCTGATCTCCCCTTGCCCTGTCCTTCTCGCCCTCTATGAGTATTACAAGGGTGTTCTCATCCATCACGGCGGTGCATCCATGGTTGAACTCTTCGAATTCGATGCCCTCCGCGTGGATGTGCGTCGCCTCCTTGATCTTCTGTGCGGCCTCCCTGGCAACGGGGAAATTGAAGCCAGAACCAAGCACGAAGATGTCATCTATCTGGTCAAGTTCCTCGGCAGCGGATCTCATCTCCGGATCATCCTTCCCAACATGCTTTGCTATCTCGGATCTCAGATTCTTCATATCGTAGGAGAGATTCCCGTAATAATCCGCAATGTAGAGCGAGGCGAAGGCATTGTTGAAGAAGGCCTTCGTATTGCAGAGGGATTTGTCCTCATCCGCTATGGCAATGGGATAATCCACCGAATTGTAAAGAGGCGAATCAGCATAGTGGGTTATTCCGGCGGTCTTGGCCGTCTTCCTTGCCTTGATGACGGCATCGACGGTGCTCTTGGTCTTTCCCGTATGCGATATGGCAATGGTGGCTGCATTGGATTGCATGTAATTCAGGTATTCATAGGCCTGCACAACCGCATGCCTCTTTGAAACCCGGTCCAGTATCTGGCTGCCAACGTATGCCGAATGGTAGGCTGTCCCGTTTCCAAGAAAGATCAGATCATCGCCAATAAACGATAGATCCGCATTCTGCATTGAGGAGAGGGTTCTGTCAATGCCGTTCGGTATGTCTTTCATCATCTCGTACATCACGTAAGGATGTGATTTCCTGACTTCCGGTAGCTGATCGGTCATATCTGCCATATTTATTATTAATTAATAAAAATTGGCAAAAATTTCAGATCGCAACTGATTAATCGTTATGATGCATTATGATGGTATGTATTATATAAATGAGGAAGAGGTCCGCTCAAACTTGACCATGAAGGATACGATCGATGCAATAAGAGAGGCATTTGAAGAATACAGGGCTGGCAGGGCATCTTCCAATACAAGGGTCAGGACGTTCTCCGAGGGTTCTGTGCTCAACACCATGCCGGCATCGATGGAAAAATACCACATCCTGGGGCACAAGACATATTCTGCCTCCAGAAACGGGGCAAGATTTGTGGTAACTCTGTTCGATTCAAGGAACAATGACCTGATCGCAATCGTGGAGGCGAACAGGCTCGGCCAGATGAGAACCGGAGCCGTCACCGCGTATGCAACTAGCATTCTGCATCCACACGTGGAGAACTTCACGATCATAGGATCTGGCTTTCAGGCCGAGACACAGCTTGAGGGCATGATCACGGTTTCACATCCGCAGTCCATAAGAGTATACTCACGCAACTACGATCATGCGAAGGATTTTGCCTCACGCATGTCAAAGCAATTCGGAGTAGATATAAGGCCTGTTGACAATGCAGAGGCAGCTCTATCTGACGCGGATACCGTGTCATCCATCACAAACAGCACGTCGCCCGTGATATTGAGAAAATACTTGGGCGATGAATACCATGTGAACCTCGCCGGATCAAACTACATGAACAGGAGAGAGGCGGAGTATGAGGTTCTTCATGATGCGGACCTGGTCGTCACGGAGCACTACGATCAGTCAATGGTAGAGAGCGCCGAAATATCCGAATACGTGAAGTTTGGAGGAAAACCAGTGGAGCTGAGGGAAATAGCAGGAAGGTATGGCGAGTTCTCTGGCCTAAGGAGGACGGTGTTCAAATCGATGGGCATCGGCCTGGAGGATATAGCAACGGCATACAGAGTCCTGCGCAATCTGGGCATCGCATGAACGGGCGAGCGCTTGGAACACGAAATAAAAAAATGAAATTCAGAGGATGCCACCGTCCACCGGAACCATGGCATCGGTGGTAGCTCCGAAGATATCTTCGTTCACCATGGCAAGGAGCATGTTCGCGACATGCGATGGCAAAACCTCCCTCCTAAGGAGGTTTCCGGTCACGTACTCTTCAACGGTCTGGCCCTTTGCCTTTGCCCTGGCCTCGAGCACGCCATTCTCCCATATCTTGGAACCCCTGAATATCTTGTCGGGATTTATTATGTTGGCTCTTATGCCGTATCGGCCGCCTTCCTTTGCAACATAGTGGCATACCTGTGCAGCGAACGCCTTTGCCGATCCGTATGATACCATCTCCGGCCCAGGATGCGTCAGGTTCTTTGATATGTTGTAAACTATGTTTCCGCCTATGCCCTGTGAGATCATTATCTTCATTGCTTCACGGGAGGTTATGAATGAAGCCCTTCCTATTATGGCATAATGCCTGTCCAGATCCTCTACGCTTGTTTCAACTATCTTTGAACTCTTGAGTATGCCCGCATTGTTGAACAGTATGTCCAGGCCGCCAACCTCACGCACAAACTGTCCGAACATATCCAGGATCTGGGATTCCGAGGATAGATCCACGACAAAGGGTATCGCCCTGACTCCATACTGTTCCTCAACCTCCCTGCAGCGGTCGGTTATCGAAGGATCAATATCGCATCCGATAACTGTGCACTCGTTCTCGGCAAGCTTCTTCATGGCTTCGAGTCCAATTCCACTGGCTGCGCCGGTTACAAGGCCTATGGATCCAAGAAGGAACTTGTGTGTGGTCTTCTTCAGCTTGGCCTCTTCCAGTGGCCAGTACTCCATAGCATAGGCCTCCCGCTTCGATATGAACTCATGCCTGGATATCTGTTCTGCGTTTGCGTTTACCCTGAAGCTGTGTATGGCAAGATCGTCGATGATCTTCGCTTCTCTGTAGCTTGTACCTGCCGTTATTATACCGAAGCCCCTGATGACCATAACCGCAGGATATGGATCGTGCATGGCGAAGTCCTTTACGTATTCAGCGTATTCCTCAGCGTATTTCGATGCAAATTTCTCTATGTATTCGCCGGCCTTCGATGGATCGTCAAGATAGAGAAAGTCGTACTTTGTCCTGATGAGCATGTCAGGTGTGGCCGGCCCGTATGAGCACATCTCCCTTGTCTTTTCCGTTCTGGCTATCCGGCTGGCCTCATCGGACGTATCTATGTAAAGGATCTTCTTTTTCTTCTTTGATACCGCACCCCTTATGACAGGAATGTATTCAGCGATCTTCTTGTATTCAACGGCTGGGATTTCTTCTTTAAAGAATTTTCCGTCCGTCTTTTCCCTGATGAAATTCTCGGCTCTGCTTACGATGTTTATGTGCCTATCGTAGGCCTCCTTTCCCGTATCGCCGAAGGTAAGAAGGCCGTGCTTTCTCAGCACTATGCCGTCAATGCCCTTCTTGAAGCAGTTCATGACCTCCTTTGCAAGCGTAAAACCAGGAGGTATGTAAGGCAGAACCACGACATTGCCGAGTATTTTCGCGATCTGATCAGAAGGAAGATCCGTGTTGGTTATTGAAAGTATAGCATCGGCGTGGGAGTGCATGACAAACTTGTATGGCAAAAAAGCATGCAGAAAGGTTTCCACAGATGGTGATGGCTCCGATGGGTTAACCATGCTTTTCTTCAGGTAATCCACCATGGCTTCATCGGTCATTTTGTCAATCTTTGCGGCCGCAAGAGCGTCATCCATCCTTATACCTGTGAAACCCCTGCTGTCTATCGTCCCAAGGTTCGAACCGCTGTTTTTGACCCGGAGAACGCTAATGATTCTGCCGGCATGATCCCTCTCAGTTGTCTTGACAGAGGTATTTCCCCCACCGTGGAGGACAAGATCCGGATCGCTACCTATGAGCCTTGATCCGTATACCACCTCATCAATATCACTGTCAAACTTTGTCTCTGCCCATCTATTCTGCATGGACAAGTATCACTGTTTATCTTTTAAATCTTGCATGGATCTGGCTGGTTTCCAGGAGATGATTGTGACCCCTCAACAAAATGATTACGAACAGACCATATCTAGCTTAAAGATATTTCCTGATCCTCGTAGGTTTGATTTCGAAGTTTCCAAGTAAAGAATGGACACCGGCTCCCATGGAAAGAATCATATTGTCCGAATCATAGATTTCTACCTTTATGCCTTTTCTTGTCATCGAATAGGACAGTTCACGAATGATTTTGATCATTTTAAGTGTACCGTGTATTTTTTCGGAAAGGCCTTTCACGGTTTCTGCATCTTTCAAGGTAACCTTTAGATGATTATTCGATATGCTGATCTCTGCCAGTTCATAATTATCTATCCTTATATGCACGGTTCCAGATAGCAAGGCACATTTATCTGGAGCTGTATCCTGATCATTGCTTGGTTTTTTCATTTACAGGGATTGCCGTTACATTCACTTTTCCATTTATCAGTACGTTTGCGTTCATTCCTGGCAGTTTTATGCTTAAATTATCGAACGAGAATTCGACTGTTCCCTTTGTCCCCTCTAAGGCCCTTACAAAACTTTCGATCAGAGATTCTTCTACCATGATTGAAATATACAATCATTATATATAACGGTGATGAATTTTTACATCAAGGAAAAAATACTGAATCAACGCCAAATTCTTACAATTCTTATGTGCATCTTATGAGGTTTCCACTTGGGTCGACCACATAGGTTTCCTCTATTTTTACAGATCCGATCCCAGGTATCATCAGGGGAGCATGGCCAAGCGCAAGTACCATGTATGGTTTAACTTCCACAAATCTGTCCTTAGGAACGATAGTGGTTATAGGCATTTCCTCTGGTTTAAGGCCCACGGAATGCGCGTATCCTATCACTCTATACCTTAGCATATCGTATTTTTTATATGTTTCATCAAGTTTTTCCATTACTTCGATGAATTTTGTTCCTGGTCTTGTATTCTCAACAGCCACTTTTTGTGCTTCGTCCATGCATTTTATCGCATTTAGAGCGGTATCTCCAGGATTGCCGATCGGGATCGTCAGGCTTTTGTTAACGTAATATCTGGAAAAATCTGCGTCCAATGTGATTGTAACTATGCTGTTATTCCTAATCGTTACGGTAGAAAGCGGTTCAGAATGGACTCTCGGATTAGGACCGGCATTGATATATATAAGCGGCTCTTCAGAACCTGCCTTGTATAACATGTAGTATGCCTCGGCGGCTATGTCAGTTTCCTTCATACCTTCTCTGACAAGATCTGCAAGTGCAGCGGCAACTTTTCTTGTTACTTCCCCTGCCTTCATGATGTAATCTATCTCATATCTGTCCTTTATGACTTTGATGTCGTCAAGAATATCCGTTATGTCGACGACTTCAACGTTTCTGTTTAATTTCTTGAATAGATCATAGAAGAAGATGAAGGCATCACGCTCTACAGCGTACTCCATTCCTACTTTCTTTGCATTCAGATCTTTCAGATACTTTACTACTTCACCCATGAGCTGGCTGCCATCGGAGTAACTGAGAACGTTCTTGATCCATGCCATCTCCCTGAAGCCATCTTCTTCACCATCTGCCAGGAGAACGGTTGGATCTCCCTCCGCCGGGATTATTAGACTCGGTCGAAGCCATTTTATACCTGTAATATAGATGAACGTTGACATTGTTCTTATTACTGCAGCGTCCAGGCCTTTTTCTATGATTTTTTCCTGCACGCGTAAATACCTCTCCTTCAGAACTTCCTCAGGAAATCTCATTTATGTCGCTGTTTCAAAAAGTTTCATACCATATATCAATGTTTTTGCACCTTTTCCGTGCTTTTTTAGAATAACGACAGGCGATCGTCCCTTATGCCTCCATGTTTCCCGTCATTTATTTCTTAATTTCCCACATTAATTAATTCATACCTCTTGGATGAATGCGATTTTTCTTTATCAACACTGGCCCCCGCATCCCTCAGGTTTCAGCATCATCGTGATGCTGCTTGAATTGAAGGAAGAATAATTTTGATCTCCAGAACCCGCATAGCATCCCGATTAGAGAAGCATTGGTTATGTATTATGTATCATATGCGTGCACGGTGCATACAGATCCTAGGTATTGATCCTGTGGAGAGAAATTTCATTCTTCTCTCCATTGTAGTTGCTCGTGAATAATATGACGCTGGCCGCTATCATGAACGGAATCAGATAGAGTGCAAAAAATATGTTCACTGCTATGGCCAGCTGCATAAGCCTTGAGGCTGTCTCCCTGATCCATACAAGTCCAGCAGAGACCGTACTGGTCATCAGCAGTTCAATGGATATCATTGGCATTGCCTGCCAGAATGAGTATGATCCTCTGACACCCTTTGGCGTAACTTTGAATGGTTTTCTTCTTCTCAGGATCCAGGAGATGAAGGACGAGGTCACGGTGAACATGAGAAGCAGCTCAGCCCCCTGGTGCAGGAAAAACCCTCTAATGCCATAGTTCATTAGGCCATCGGAAGCGGTGTAATGGTAAAAAAGCATAGAGTAAATAAAGTATGGGAAGTAGAAAAATACGAAGAATACAGGATTTATCATCACGGTTATCAACCTGAAGTCCAGGAAGAGAATTAGTATGATTATGGAGACAAGGCGTATCGGGCCAACCCAGATCCAGTATAGCCATCCGGCCATGTACTCTGCGTATACCGAGAGCTTTAGCTTGAGTCCGAGAATAATGCTTAGCGCTTGAAACCCGCCAAGGGACCACCTGCCCTGCTGCGTAAGATACGCGCTTATGGTTTCAGGCGGCCTACCATACCAGATGTCTGTTGAATCAACGTAAACTATCTCCCACCCGAGGCTCTGCAGGAGTATGGATGTGGCCAGATCTTCAGTAACTACGTCTTCTCGAAAACCTCCAACCGACCTTATTGCAGAGATTCTCGCAACGAATCCAGACCCAAGAATGAATGCCGATCTTCCGTTCCTGGCCCGCATAATCTTCCTCAGGAAAACCTCCTGCTGAAAGAAGGCGGATTCGCTTATGGCCGTGGAGATAGCTGTGTATGTTTGAGGCATCTGGACCACGGCCACCATTTTACGGTCGAAATAGCTGAAAACACCGTTGAAGAACCGTGGAGTAGGCCTCTGATCGCTGTCAAACACCGCCATGAACTCATAAGAATCATCAACCCGTTTCAGGGCATCGTTTATAGCGCCTGCCTTGAATCCTCTCCTGTTGTTCCTGTGAACGAATTTTATGCCAAGTTCCTCACATACCTCAGCGAGGCCAGATACTATCTTCGGATCATTTGAATCATCAAGAAGCCAGGTTTCGCCGAAGATATTGGCCTTTTTGACAGCAATCAGGGTCTTCTTAACCATTTCCACGTTCTCGTTGTAGCTTACAACGAAGCTGATCAGCCTGGACCCAGCACTTCTGTGGATCAATTTTGCCGTATACCTGTCAGCCTTGAACATCTGCCACTGAAAGATTATCACAGTGGCCAGCGAAACGGCGAGGAGGAGCCAGAAGACGTAAACCAGAGGCATGACAAATACGCTGCTCGATGTGAAATAGGCGAAGATGGCAGGCGAGACAAAGAAAATAATGAAGAAGATGACCTGGAAGTTCAGCCTCATAAATATATCAACCTGATCCTTATCGTTTGATCCGAAAGCTCCATGCTGATCCTCGCAACGATGTATTCGGATAGAAGATCGCTGACGTACTTCAGGCCTCCTTTTATTAAAATAAAGAGCCGGTTCCTGTCGTTGCGCATCAGCAGTGAAGAGATGAAGGAACTCCAAAAAACATCCGTAAGATCCCTATTGAATCCCCTTCTATCCGATAGGTAAAGATTGGATGCGCCCAGCAGAAATATATCAAGATCGCTGATCATCATAACCGTTGAGAAGATCTCAAACGCAAGCTGATCCCCGAGGTTCATTGCATGCCTGGAATCTCCCACGATCATGCGTTCCACGTTGGCTATTTCATAGAACAGCGCTTCAGAACAGGATGCGTTTATTTCCCTGGCAATAGCGGAAAATGGAAAAGTCGATAGAACCACAGGATGTCTTCCATTCCGCCTCCAGTGATCGCTGGAGCACAGTATCTCGGTGAGTATGGGCTTGATACTGCTCGTATCCATCATCAGATCGAATATTCCGTAGGTGTCCCCCAGCATGTCCAGCGGATGAGTCATACTGCTACTGATGCCACCTGTTTTACTGCTGGACGGCCCATCACTTTCGGAAACCATGCTTTGAAATTCAGACAGAATTGCGCATTTTAATGGTTTCTGCGTATCGAACAAATTTCCTTCATGGATTACGATCCATGGGAACATAGGCAGCGATTATATTTTAATCAGTATTTCATCACCATGGGATCAAAGTGAACGAATCCATAGTGATCTCTCTTGGAGGGTCTGTTATATCGGGCGATCCGATAGACGCTGATTACATGAAGAGCTTTGCCAGGATTCTGGAAGCTTCGAAATACAGAAGAGTTGGCATCGTAACCGGCGGTGGAAGAACTGCAAGATCCTACATATCCGTCTTGAGAAAGCTGAATGTGAATGAAAACGTTCTCGACGAGATCGGCATATACGCCACAAGGATGAATGCCCTTTCCATGGCAAGCCTGATCCCTGGTTCCAATCCTACAATACCGTTCACGGTGGAGGATGCAGTCAACCTCATGAACACCTATCGTTTCGTTGTCATGGGTGGCACGGAACCCGGCCACACCACAGACACAGTGGCTGCTCTCCTCTGTGAGAGGAGTGCCACTAGAACCCTGATAAACGTCACTTCGGTTGACGGCGTATATGATATGGATCCCCACAGATTCGCAAACGCAAAGAGGTTCGATCGCATAGGCTACAGGGAGGCCATAGCCCTCTCAACCAAGAGCTCTGCTGGGGCCGGGCCGAACGTATTCATGGATATAACTGCGCTGACCATCGCAATGCGTTCAAGGATAAGGGTCATAGTCACGTCAAGGGATATAGACAATCTAGAAAAGATACTGAAGGGAGATCGGGCTGTATCAACGTTCATAGACGATGATCAGAGATCCTGAACCCTGATCGTAATGTCCTTAGCATGAGTAGCCTTAAACTCCATGAAATCATGCGTATATTGAGGTTGATCATTTGAAGAATGCCAGCGTTATAACTGTAGGCAATGAAATACTCAAGGGCAGGACGGTAAATACAAATGCGGCATTCATAGGAAACTTCCTCACGTACCATGGGTATCAGGTGAGGCGCGGATTTGTTGTGATGGACGATCTGGACGAGATCGGCTGGGCCTTCAGGGTTGCCCTTGAAGTGTCCGATCTTGTCGTATCTTCGGGAGGCCTGGGCCCAACGTTTGATGACATGACTGTGGAGGGCTTTGCGAAGTGCATAGGCCAGGATCTTAGGATTGATGAAGACGCGCTAGCCATGATTAAGAAAAAATACGGGCAGGCAGATCTGACACCGCAGAGGCTGAAGATGGCCAAAATACCGCCAAGCTGCAGGCCGATTGAGAATCCGGTGGGAACGGCACCTGGCTTGATCTGCGCCGTGGGAGGCAAGAAGGTCATAATCCTCCCTGGAGTGCCGAAAGAAATGGAGGCCCTTCTGAAGGCGATGGAGAAAGATATAATCATCCCTGACACGCATTACTACGATGACTCAGTTATAATAGCCGACGTGATGGAGAGTGCTTTCGCACCATATGTTGACAGGATCATGAAGGAATTCGATGGCATATACGTCAAGAGCCATCCGAGAAACGTCGAGGTGAAGAATCCAGAGCTAGAGATAGAGATATCTGGCTTCGGCGAGGATGAGGCCGCACTCAGGAAGAAGATCGAAGATGCAATCGCACGTGCAGGGGAATACGCTGTCAAGCTGGGAGGTAGCGTTAAGCGATAATTTTAAATTCAATTCTGGCTTAATTCCCTGATTTGAAACCGCAGATAAGGATCGCAGCACTTTTCGGTTCAGTGATATCCCTGTTTACTGCGGTGTATGTGTTCTTCGCCTATGTGGCACCGGATTACACCTTTCTAGTGTATATTAAGTCATACCTTCTGGTCATCGCTGCATCGACGAACGTTATATTCTATCTCCTGGTGATCGACACAGCCATTTTTGCCTACATATTCCTGTCATACAGAGAGTTCGCTGAGGTTAAAGGCAAGACAACTCCGGATATTGAGGAGAAGCCTGAAGGGAAAACGAAGCAGCAAAACAATGAGAAGGATCGGCAAGACCTGGTATTCAGGGAAATCAAGAAATGGCCGAGCCAGTTCGATTATGCACAGGCCTTTCAGAATCCATCATACTCCCTATCAGGGGATCTGAGCGGCTATAAGATAATAAGGAATCCAAATGTTAAGATGGCCGGAAACACCATATATTCCTCAGGAAACTACGGTATAATATTCAAGCTTGAGAACGGCGGATCCTACTATGCTATAAAGTGCTTCACGAAGGGATCGGATCTTCACAGGCGATACTTCGAGATAGGCCGCCATCTTCAGGGGCGAAACGTGCCGTGCATGGTTCGCTTCGAATACATAGAGAACGGTGTGAGGACGATGAAGGATCCCACGACCTACTATCCCGTGCTGAAGATGGACTGGGTCGACGGTGATTCCCTCTACACCTTTCTTAAGAAGAACATCGACAACGGAAAGGAGATAAGGAGGATCGCGGGAGAATTCATGAATATGGTTCTGGATCTGAAGAGGAACAGGATGGCGCATGGGGATCTATCATGCGATAACATACTGATCAGCAACGGCAGGGTGATATTTGTGGATTATGACGGCATGTACGTGCCCGCCCTCAGGGACATGCCATCGAATGAAAACGGCCACGAGAATTTTCAGAGGCCTGACAGGAAGCCGGGCGATTTCTCGGAGAACATGGACGATTTCTCGGCACTCGTTATATACACCTCGCTGTATGTGCTATCGCTGAGGCCGGAGGCATGGAAGTTCAACGGTGACGATCCAGACGCACTGCTGTTCAGGAAAGCGGACTTTCTGGATCCTGAAAAATCCGAGGTATTCGCATACATAAAGGCCATGGGCGGAAAGTCCTGGAGGCTTGCCTCAATGATCATTAAATCTTTGAAATCGGATGGCGACGGAAGCATAGACCTCCGCAAGGCTATTTCAGCGAGATGATCGCGAAGGTAACGTCATCATTCTTCATCTCGCCGGAATTTATCAGGCTCCCTATGAATTCTCCCTCGTTCTCGGAATGATCGATAAGGATCTGCCACGGCCTCTGCTTTGCCCTGCTGAGCATCCAGTGGGCGAGCGAATCGGTTGCCATTATCAGAAGATCGCTTTCCGATATCCTGCCCTCCATGTAGTTTGCCCATTTTATGGATCGCCTGGTGCGCAGGAGGGGATTGCCCGTCCAGATTAGCTTTGGGGTATTCCCAAACTCAGACGGATATTTGACCGGAAAGCTCTTCATGCCCTCCGGCGTGATTATGAAGAGGCAGGTATCACCAACGGCAACGGATCTGAAAGATCCGTCCAGAACCTCAAGGCCCAGAAAGGTGGCCATCGATCCCCTGGCGATCTTGTTCTTCACGAACCATTTCATGTTGTTCCATGGGAGCTTTGATCTCCACATGCCGACGGCAGTTTCCACCATGTCGTCTATCTTCATGTCATATTTTCCAGCCACAAATGTGTCGACAAGGGATCTGGCCCATTCATTGGAAAAAACGGATTCCGAAGATCCATCCGCCATTGCAAACAGGCCCTTCTCAACGTCATAGGAGAAAGCGTCCTCATATTCGCTCTCGCTGTTCCCGATCTTGGGCTGATGATAGTGGAATACGCTTATCATCCGTTCATTCCATCGAGCTTATTGCGCCCCTTGTTCCTATGTCTATGAACTCTATCATCTGTTCAAGCTGTGCGTTGAAAACGTAGGACCTGGAACCATCCCTTATGTCTGGAAATGTCTCTATGGCGTAATTGATGTACTTGGTTGGAAGCACGCTGGACATCTTGAACAGGGATCTTGCATACATATCATTGGGTAGCTGATTCTCGGAATACGGAAATGACAGCGGGGCAGAGTTTTCTGTAGAAACGTGACAGTTCCATATGAGCGGGTTTCCGTCTTCAGTTTCCATCTCCATTATGGACTGGGCCACGGGATACGGATCGCCATCCGTTGACTGGCCATCGGTTATATTTATCAGTATCGGGGGATAAGAGGAGGGATGTTCGTCGATCCATCTCTCAATGGCCTCCTTGGCCATGTTCATCGCCCTCACCATGGGCGTGTCGCTGTTGGCCACTGGCTCGAACCAGACTCCAAACTCATACTCCACATCAACGGTTCCGCCCGATCCGTCAGGTACCTTCATCATTCTCTTTTCTGTCCTGAGGGGATTCTCCGCGAGCCTGGAAACCGGGACAACTTCACCATCAAGCAGATAAGATGCCCTTCCCTTTTCTCCTCCATATCCTATAACGCCAACATAGAAATAATCACGGACACCGTCATTCTTAGTGCACCTCATTATGAGTTCCCCTATCTGCCTGTTGATGGCATCCGCCGCTTCCTTCGCCTTTGATTCGCTACCGCCTGCCATCTTCCTTATCATCGACCTGGACTGATCGATCAGAAATATGAAGAGGCCCGGATTCCTCCTGCTTATCTCCGCGTCATACATTAGTATAAATAAACGTCATACATTAATAAATATTTTGTTTCACTGTGTTTTTATCTTGAAGTATGGATTTTTAACATCTGTTTCCTTATACACTATGGAACTGGAGTCAGCGATAAGTTCCCTCACATGTTCATCGGTGGCTATCCTCTTCCTTATGCCGTTTCTGTAAAGAATGGCGGTTTTCATTATGTCAGACGGGAGCCTGAAAATGTCCTTGATGTATGAAGGCATCATTCTCATTATGAACTTCTGGGCATTCATCATTATCTGATCCTTGAAACCTACAGCCCTCACTTCATGGAGCCTGTCATGGAGCCATTTGTATGCATAGAACGAATAGTATCCATATGCCGTAAGCGCCTGAATTATTGCAGGATTGACCCTCGTCTTTGCAACCGGTGTAAGTATATCATACCTTGACCAGTCAAGGGTGAATATCTCGTTTTTTCTGAGTGCGTCTAGAAATATCCGTGTACCGGGAAGCGGCGTGTACGTGCTTATCTGAATTGCGTCTATGCCGGCCCTTGCAAGAACCCTGGAGAACTTTATGGTCTTCATCATATCTCTGAAGCTTTCATAAGGAGCACCGAGCATCATTCCTCCGAGCACCACTATGTTATTCTGGGTAAGTATCTTCACGGCATTCACCGATGCGGAAGTCATTATCCCCTTATGCATCGCCTTCAGTACCTCCTCACTGCCGGATTCTATCCCAAGGAAGGCTATGGTCAGGCCCGCCTGGCTGGCCTTTCTGATCAGATCCGGATTCTTGGAAGTTACATCAGCTCTCATCTGGACTATGAATTTCAGGCCAAGATCCTCTTCTATTATGCGGTCAAACAGATCGGATCTCTGCTTCACATTTGGATAAACCACGAAGATATCATCGGTGAAGAATACCCATCTGTAGCCCAGACTCTTGACGATGCGGAGTTCTTCCATGATCCTGTCGTTTGATTTGTTTCTCCATTTATTTCCCCATGTTGGAGTCACGGAGCAGAAATCGCATGCATATGGGCATCCTCGAGCTGTTTCAACCGTCGCAACGCTCCCTTCGCCGAAGACCTTGAATGTGTATCTTTCCTTGTCGACCAGATCGAAGGCGGGAATTGGAAGCCTGTCCAGATCATCGATCAGCTCCCTCTTTTCTGTCCTTATCTTCATGTTTCCGCTTTTGAATATTATGCCAGGGATATCGGAGAAATCAGCATTATCCCTGTAATGTTCCAGTACATCCCTGAAGGCCTCATCGCCCTCACCTAAAACTATGATATCGAACCCGTTGTCAAGTAGTTCTCCAGGGACAAAGGTTGCCTGATGGCCGCCGGCAACGATGAGCGGGTTGTATATGGCCTTTATGCGCTTCGCAAGATCCTGAGAAAATGCGTGTGCGGCCGTTGCATGAAGCGTTATGCCTATAACATCAGGCCTCCATCTTTCAACGTATTCTACCATCTGATCGGCCGTGAGGTCATCAGCTTCCATGTCCACTATGCGTACATCATTTATGCCTATTGCCCTGGCCTGTGCCGCAAGCACCTGGAGCCCAAGGGGAGTTGGCAGGAAGCCAAATTTTGTTGTGTATCCGCTACCGGTGGGGTTGAGAGGCTTTATTAGTAAAACTTTCATAACTCAATAATTCATCATTATATAAATGAATTATTGACAACATTTGCTACAAAAAACGATTCATAGCCCGGAAATAACGAAAGAAAATGCATATAGATAAATGGCTATATTTCTTTCACAATATGAGTGACGTGGAATGGAATGTCATACCGGTGTCTTTCTCTTCTCAACGACATGAATGCCATCTATTCTGGTTTCCGGATAATTTCCACTTTCATCCTTCTCCAGATACTTTACCATGTCCCATATGTTGATCAGAGCTCCGGAAACACAGCTTATAGCTTCCATCTCAATTCCGGTTTTATACGTTGTGGTCAATGTGCATGACACCTCCACATAGTCTTCCCCGACGTTGAAATCCACGTCCACGCCTTCTATGGGTATGTTATGGCAGTAAGGTATCTGCAAAAATGTATTTTTCGCGTGCTGCGTACCGACAACCCTGCTCACCTCGAGCACATCGCCTTTCTTCACCTTTTTTTCTCTGATCGCCTGGATAGTGGATCTCCTGAGGTGTATTCTGCCAGTAGCAGTTGCTGTTCTTGCACTTATTGCCTTTTCCGAGATATTGATCATAGTTCGATCATGCGTTGATGGAATTTAGCTTTTTGATCCTCAGAAAAAAATCCAATACTGATATCTATTAGGAAAATATCAACAGGCATGGAAGAGAGACCACACCACGGTGAAAAGCCAGGCAGGCTCAGGATTAAGATAATAACAGTTTCAAGCACCAGGACTCCGGATACGGATGAATCTGGAAGAATACTGGAAAAGCATTTCGAGATGCACAGCATCTCGAGAACAATAATCAGGGATGATCCCGTCCAGATACTCTCCGAGCTTTTCAAAGATTTCACCGATTATGACGCTTTCGTGTACAACGGAGGAACAGGAGTGAGCAGGTACGACCTGACATCGGTTACGCTGAGGAGGGTTGCTGACAAGGAGGTGCCAGGTTTCGGTGAGATATTCAGGCGCAGGAGTGAGGCACAGGCAGGTGTATTCGCATACATATCCTCCTCCAACCTGTTCATAATCTATGGAAAGCCTGTCTTCGTCCTCCCAGGATCGCCAAAGGCCCAGGATGTCGGAGCGAAGCTCATACTTGAAATGATCGACCATGTGATATATGAAACCAGGAAAGAATGATGTTCAATGCACGCCAGGGCCCTTAAGGCGGAATCCGCAGATAGTGCAGCGAGGTCAGCGTACTTAAATGGGCAAATCATGACGATATCCGCAGACAAAAGGCAAAGATTAATAGTAAATTGAACGATATCAATTCAGATCTTGGCTAAAGTGTTAGGATCCAGCAAAAAGCTGATAACTGGATCTTTATATGGTGATCAATAATTGATGTCGTTAGCCGTGATGAAAACATAGCGGATGGAGGCGAGTATGAATGGCAGAGTCAAAGGTGCTGGTTAAAGGTTCTCCTTTCAATAAGCCAGTGATAAAGGGCAAGCTCGAGAACAACTACGATATGACAGACGATGAAGTGAAGCTTTTGATGTTCATAAAAAACCACGGGGGAAAGGTTCCGCTGTACAGGATTAAGAATGAAAGTGGCGTTAAGGATCCGGAGGCTGTTCTGAAGAATCTCTTCGACTATGGCTTCGCTGCTGATGATAAAGAGCGCCTCGGAGAAAAGATAATACTGACCAATGAGGGCGAATTTGTAGGGCAGGCGATAAGAACCAGGGAGGAGAAGGAGAGAATAGAGAAGCTGAAGAAGGAGAAAAAAGAAAAGATCAAGAATCGTTCTTCAGCCCAGACCCAGTGAGCACCAGCAGGCTATTTTCCTGCGGTTTTTTCCTGAATGCAGCGTATACCGTTGCGGAGCTGTATTCAACAAGGAAACCCTTTTTTGCAAGTCTGTTTCTCGCCTCTATGATCTCATCATCGCTAACGGTCATGCATCTTCCATATTCCGAAATGACCTGATACATCTTTTGCAATAGTACCGGCTTTCTGGACACAAGTGCATCTGCAATGGAAGACAGCTTATTGTCAGGATCATAATTCAATCCATTTATTTTCGCACAGAGGGGCGAAACCGCTTCGGTCTGAACTGCAACTATTGCCGGCATTTCGGCGATCTCTCCGGACTCCATAAGATGGCGAAGCCCTGAATAGAGGCCAAGCAGAAGCGTGCCCGCTGAAACCGGTATGTATATATTTCTTGGCATGCGATCGTACTGCCTGTAGATCTCATAGGCCAGTGTTCGTATGCCGTCCCTGAATTCCGGTCTGAGCACATGGCTGGCATAGAACGATTCAGATCTCTCGGCGGCAGACTGGACATCCTCCCTGCTGCCCTTTACCTTTATCACATTTGCGCCGTAAGCCTGTATCTGTGAGAATTTTCTTCCGGCGACGGTTTCGGGAACGTATATATCTACCGCTAAACCAGCCGCCGATCCATATGCGGCTATCGACGCACCTGCATTTCCGGATGAATCCTCTGAAATACGGGTTATACCATACGAATCCCTTATGTCGGCAATGTGCGAGATGAGTATCCTGCTACCCCTATCCTTATAGGAGAATGTTGGAAGCATATAATCCAGCTTCAGGTCAAAATCGTCCCCATGAAAGATCGGCGTCTCCGATTCTCCAAGCGAGATCATATTCTTAATGTATGGAAAATTGTCCTCGATGTTTTCCCGATAATGAAACCCCGTTCGAATCTCAAACGGCGATCCGCAACTCTTGCATCTCAGTTCTTCCCCAACTCGTTTCTTTCCGCACACCATACAGTATGCGGGCACTTCCGTGACAGGATCATTCTTAACCATTGTCAGTCACTCCTTGGCTGAAGATCATGATATTCACTGCGAACAGATACCCATCCGGGCAAATGGAGTTCGTGGTTGCGCTGAAAGTCGACAAATGCACGGATCATATTATACCACAGGGAACGCGTCCCAATGAGTCGCCGCATCGTATTCATAGCATATGTTTATATACTCCATCTATTAAAAATTTCCATCTGCGAAGCCACAGATATTTCCTCTAAAACAAAAATTTCTCATATTCCCCCATCGATAAAAATTGCGGTCCACATCCCGTATGCATTACCGCGGCGAACAAGGCAGTATGGTTTCAACGTCCATTGAGATGCATCGCTCTATCCCCTGCGTTATGGTGATCATTGATCTGGAGAAAATGTAACCACATTCGATCCTGTATTCATATCCACTATGGCCAGATAGGATATCGGGCTGGACAGATTCAGGAGGATGTAGGATCCAGATGTAAAGACCTCTCCCTGTGTGTACAGTGTTATGCTTGCACTGACTCCAGAATTGCTGATGGTGGACGATGGGTATACGGCCCCGAGATTTACGGATACATACGTACCATTGCTTATAATATTGAGATCCACATCGTGAAGGGAAAGCGTCCCTGGGAAGTAAGAAACGTAAACGTAGTACCCATAACTCGATGTATGATTCTCACTCAACACTTGGATCTGGGCCTGAGGGGTGAAATACTGATTCTGGGTGAAATAAGGCGTGACCTCCGTATAAAAGGTTGCGGCAAGGGTGACCGTTATCGCGATCAGGAGGATCGTGGCGATGATCGGTGAAACGGCCTTATCCTGCATGATTTTACCAATGAATCTGCATTTAAAATCATTGTTCCGCTTGATATGAATTTCGCCAGATATCAGTTCCGATAAGTCTTAATCCGAAGTTCTAATATACCTGCGTTCATGGATAGAAAGGATCTGCCTGGCCTGATATTTGGTGCAGCGGGTATTGTAATCGCCCTGGCTTTCACCATATACTACATTCCAGAGATGATAATGAAGCCAGGAGATCTGTCAGCGGTTCCTGTTTCAGATTATGCGATGTTCTCATTTCACGGTACCGTTAGTTTCTTCATAGGGATGATAGTGATTTCCCTTGTGATCGTCATTGCTGGCCTATTTTCACTGGTCAGATTTAAAAAAGATTACACAACATCATTCACGAATAGGCCATCTGGCAGATATTTCTGGTATCTTGCAATATACGTTTTGGTTGATCTGATTCTATCATTCATAATATCCAGCATATATCCTTCCTATGGCATCACAAGCATAAACAGATTGCCAAACTTTGTGCAGGTTTACTATTACCTCGTTTCTGTACCAGGAGAGACACTGTTTTTCTCCATCATACCCATATCCGTGATACTTCTGATATACGGCTTTGCCTCGAAGAAGATAAGCGTCATAATAAAAAGCGGAGATCTGAGCTGGAATATCGTGGGTGCCATATCGATAGGGGTTGCAACGTATGCAGCCATACTTTACGTGGTTCTAGGCCAGAACATATACTACGTTGTTTCTGCATATGTGACCACGCTCATGGTTTCCATAATATACCTGAAATTCGGTCTGATTAGGGCCATTTTGACCAACTTCATAATGAGCATGATAAGCTTCCTCAGTGTCCTGGTCTCCAAGATACCCGCCTATTCACTGCTTCTGACCATATTCCTCTTCGCATGGGCCTCGGTGGGCATTTACTATCTATTCCTGGAGAATGAGTCCAGGCAGAAGAGAATAAGCCAGGAAAGGATGGACAGGGAAAAAACCAGGGCCGCTCAGGAAGCAAGGCGGGAAGTGCAGGCCCCACTGCTGAAGCCGGAAGATCTCTTCATAAGAAGTAGCTGCCCAGAATGCGGAGGTATTGTATTCCATGTGAGAGGTGACATGAACCTTGAGTGCGATCACTGCCATCATGTCGTATCACCAGACGACGTGGGTCCATTCAATATCAAGATCGACATATATGGGAGAATCCATGATCATTATTCTGGCGGAGATATGTACGGAAACTGATGTGCACACGTGCAGAAGAAACGGTCAATTTGAGGTATGATTCTGAATATGCATTTTTGGGTGCCCGAAAACAAAAGAGTTATTTATACTTGGGGGATTTTCGTATAATGACGTACATATTTAGATGCAAGGACTATGGTTTCGACTGCAGTTACACCTTGGAAGAGGAGAGAAAGGAAGATATACCACCGATGGTGAAGATGCATTTCAGATACGCCCACAATATCTATGATTTCACTGATGATATAAAAAACAAGATCCTGGAAGTAACGAAGGAGAAACGTTAAAATCAAAAAAAGGGACAATATTGAAGTTGTTAACAGTCCTTTTAAATTATGGCTGGATTGAGGCGTTCTGGCCTGATCATATATGATCGGTAATGGATTGCCTTCAGAATTCTTCTGTTTTCAATGAAGTTTCCCTGTCACTAATACGTAAATCATAAGCGGGGTTAGATATTCGGGCTGACCTGCGAAGCATCAATGTTTCCCGGGGTTATCGCGCAGATCCTCAGGAATCAAATGAGATTACCGTTCAGCAATCGGGTCATTCAGAAAATGGCAAAACAAATTTCGTATTGAATTAATTTTCATTGAAGGGTTATATTTACTCGATTTGAAATTTTACCCTTCAGTTTTGTTGTCTTGTAATTTATCTGCCCAACCTCTCCGGTCTTCTTTACGTTAACACCGAATTCCGGCTGATCCGGGAGGCCCTCTATGCTCATTATCCTTATCCTGTCCTCATCATATGCATCGTGGATCGACATCTTCTTCAGGTCTTCGCTCCTGTTGAAATCTTCAAGTCCAATGTACCTGAATCTGACATCCAGATCTTTTTTGACTACGTCATTGGCCTCAGCCATAATTTCATTTATCTCATCCTCGGTTATGTCCGGCTTCTCAATGTCGATCCATGCCCTGTCATCATACGTTTCATTGACTCTGCATGAAACTTTCCACTTTGCATACGCCAGGCCAGAAATAATACGCAGGGCTGTCCTGAACCTCATGTGTATGTATCGCTTATCCCAGTCGATCTTCTGTTTCACCGTCTTGCCCACTACGGTCTGCGGATATGTGTCCATTGAGATCAGGTGTATATATTCACCGTCGTATATCGTGTCAACTATCTGATATTCCTTTCCATCAATTATAACCTTTCCTGTATCGTTTGGCTCACCGAAAGTCGTTGGATAGAAGATCGATTGATCCACCTTCATATCGGTAAATTCGACGAATATTGCAGTGCCGGTGCCTTCAGTCGCGTACGAGTCGTCTAGGTATAACGCCTTCGTCTTCATAGATCCCCTTATAGCTTTCTGTTTAAATATTATCTGTTGCTGGGCAGTTGATTCACTCTATGTCCGGGATATTTGAGATTGCTACCGTCAATGAATATTCGATGAATCGCACGAAAACCCCTGTCCGAGTAACATATCCTGCCCATACGTAAACGATCTTCACAAAACGCATGCGGAAAGTCATAAAAGCCTGGCTTGCGATAGACTTTGCCGGGGATTTATCAGGTTTTTCCGCTGTGATTTTCTCAATGTATAAATAAAGAAAGGAGAACCGAGGATTTTTGGGATTGTTATCCGATATACATTAACGCTGAATGCTGCCATGACTATATTTTCCATGAATGATATATACAGTCTATCACAAAAAGAATATTAGATAAAAATAATAAGCATAGATATGAAGGCTTCACAGATATTTTCAGATTTTCTCAAGAGAAATGGACTTCATCCGCTTTTCGGGAATCCGGGCACCACCGAGATACCCATGCTCTCCAATGTTGAGGATTACGTCCTCACGCTTCACGATTCCATATCCGTTGCCATGGCAGATGCCTATGCCCAGTACACAGGCCATCCTTCCATAGTGAACCTGCATTCGCTTCCTGGCATCTCGAACTCCATGGCCTTCATAATATCGGCGATGAAGGATAATGCGCCAGTTATAATAACTGCCGGTCAGCAGGACAGAAGGCATCTATATTATGATCCACTGCTGTCTGGCGATCAGATCGGCATGGTATCAAATTACGTTAAATACGCCTACGAGGTCAGGAGGCCGGAGGAAATACCCCTGGCACTGAAAAGAGCTTACGAGATTTCAATGACGCCGCCATTCGGGCCAACCTTCGTTTCATTTCCCATGGACATTATGGATGAAGATGCGACCCCAATTGAAAGCGAAGTTAAGTACCACACGCAGATGTGCCTTGGCGAGGACGATATAAGAAGCATCATGGATCGCATAAACTCAGCCGATCGTGTTGCGCTGGTATTCGGATCCGAAGTAGATATGTATGGATCAATGGAGGATGCCAGGAGCTTCGCGCATGCACTCAATGCACCCGTTTACGTTGAGCCATGGTCCCAGTCGTCATCGTATTACAGGGACGATCTCTATGTGCAGGATCTGCCCTCATCGTTTCAGGCCATGAACAGGATCCTAAATCAGTACGATCTGATAGTGTTCATCGGATCAGATATATTCGTTTACCCGTACACAGGCGAGGATCCTTCGTTTGCAGACAGGTCAATATTCATATCGACAAGATCGGGACACTACATCGGGGACACTTACCGATCGGATCCAAAATGCTTCCTGCAAAGTGCCTTGAAATATGCAAGGCCAAAGGAAAAGTTTGTTCCCAAAGTCGTGAAGGAAAAACTGGTTTACGAAGACATCATTGCCAAGATCCACAGGCATCTTAAAGGTTATACTGCCGTGGATGAAGCCGTGACGGCATCCGGATCTGTGAGAAAGTACTTTGCTGACGGACCGAAAACGTATTTCACCTCCCGCGGGGGCCCGCTCGGCTGGGGCGATGCAGCCACAGTTTCTGTTGCCATGGCGAATAGCAAAACGGTGGGAATAATTGGAGACGGTGCCTTTATGTATACCCCCCAGAGCCTTTGGACAGCATACAGGTATGGAATACCGGCAAAATTCATCGTCATCAGAAACAATGGCTACAATATACTGAGGAGCTACTCCAGGACGTTCGGGTACGGCATAGAGAACGCCGATTATCTGAGATTCAATTTCCGCATAGAGAAAGTTGCAGAGGGGTTCGGGGTCGACGTGAGAACCTATTCCGGCGAAGGAGATCTTGAATGGATATCAAGTGGCAACACACCAAAGGTTCTTGTGCTTGATGCGGATAATGAAATTCCTGATCTTTTCTGAGTGATAGCATGAATATAGGTGTGATAGGCGGAAGCAGGGTCCACGACGATGTATGCGAGGTGGCTTACAGGGTCGGAAGATTACTGGCGCAGAAAGGCGTTATCGTTGTATGCGGTGGTCTGACCGGCGTCATGGAATGTGCATCTCACGGTGTGTACGATGAGGGTGGCATTGTTGTTGGGATCCTTCCGGGATACGATGCGTCCCAGGCCAATCGGTATGTCAGGATACCCCTTCCCACAGGCATGGGTTACATGAGAAATTTTCTGATAATCAGGGCATCACAGGCAATAATAGCAATAGATGGTTCGGCCGGCACGCTCTCAGAAGCATCGTTTGCAATATCTGAAGGCAAGGACGTGGTTTCAATCTATCCACTGAATATACCGAGAACAAAGGAACACGAGGGCCACATTTACATCGAGCCAGACCCGCAGAAGGCAGTGGATCTTGCCATAAGCCTTGGATCGAGATGGCAACAGATCGACGAGAGTACCGAAAGATAATTTATAATTAGCATGCAGATCATGCTTCGTGGACGTAACTCCACTCATAATAAAGACGTTCGGTTACATCATAGAGGCCCTTCTGGTCGTGAGCATAATTCTGGACATTGGATATGCGATTTACGATATATACCTCATGAGATCGGAGGGGCTGGAGGCCCTTTCGTATTCGCTCGTTGAGAACGCGTTCTTTGCCCTTGTCCTTCTAGAACTTTACCTGGGGGCCCATGATTTTGTGGTAAGGAGCCCTTCTGGTCTCCGACATGTCGTGGAAGCCGGACTCTCTTACATAATAAGGGAAATAATAGTTGATATATCAACCGGAATAAAGGACATCTATTCGCTGTCCGCGCTTGCAATTGTCATCGTTTCCCTCGCCGTTACCCTCTATTTCCTCTCGTCGAGCGAGAAATGGCATGATACTCCAAAATCGTGAAAGTTTTCGGCTATTTTCCGGCGATTCATACCGTATTAATATTCCTTGATTGGAGCCTTATCCGCAAAATTACGTTCAACATCAGAACTACCACCATTATCAGCAGGGATATCTGGATGTATATCAGATTGTACGGCGATCTTATCAGGATGTTTCCTATTATCCTGATGGTTGGAGATGCTTCCGTCCTGAAGACGATCAGCGGCAGGAGTGATAGTATCCCCAGGGTGAACCCAAAGAGCTCCATGCCCATCATGGAGAGTTTCATTATGTCGTATAGAAGATAGGCCGCAACTATGGCCATTATCCCGAGGATAACCACAGATTTATCGCTGAAGTATATGCTCACTGCACCGATCATGAACATCATGAACGTGATTATCGATATAGCTTCCACATGATCGAACCTGTGCCTGTCCCGAAGCGCTATGGCGGTTAGGGCTATTATGGATAACGCGATCAGAACCATGAAATCGGTTATGTTAACCAGAAACCCCGTACCCCCAAGACTCATGAAAAGTATGAGCACGAAGGTGAAAACCCAGGAAAGCGCAGCAAAGGACTGCGGAAATATTCCATCCTCTGCCAGCGACCTGAGGTGGCGCGATGCGGCCATGAAGGCGGGAACAAATGTCGTTACGGTTGCGAGAAGGAACGATATGGCCATTCCCAGAGCCCAGATATTGTTCTGAAATACCGATGCTATGTATATTGCCGGTATAACTGCGCTTTCAACTGCTGAATAAGGGGCATGGACTGAGAAGACTGCAAGCGCATAAAGCAGCTGTATGAACCCGGCTCCGGCTATGGTTGCGTACATCGAGTACGGCATGTATCTTTTCTTTGGGTAGGCCTTTCCGGTTATTGCAGAAATGATCGGTATTTTCGATTCATCCTTCGAATCACGAACCATGACCTGTATCTCCTGGAAACCAAAGAACAGTATGAACAGATATCCGGTGTTTATCAGTATAAGCTCCGGAGCATTGGCGTGGAATGTCAGAAGCCCCGTGAGGTTCCATGAATTCATGAAGCCAAGATCAAGCGCATCCAGGAATATAATCGAGACCATTATTATGAGTAAGACTATCTGTGCCATCCCGATGCCCTTCATGTACCTCTTTCCGTAGAAGGCGTTGAGTATGAACCATATGACCATGAAGAGTATTGCGCCTGCGACGGCCGTGTACCTGAAAATCGGCGAAAGGCCAAGTTCGGCAAGCAGAGGTGATATGACGTTGAACGTAAACTCCACAAAGTAAATTACGGAGAAGGCTGCCAGTGACGTGTTGGCTATCCACATGGAGAATCGGGAGATGAAATACCTCAGGCTCTGCCTTCCATGCGCCGTCCTTATGAATGAAGGACCGCCAAGAGCGTTCAGATCGTGTTCCAGCGAATAAACGTGCATCTTATCGTACAGATAAGCCAGGAGATACGACATTACAATGGCCAGGATCAGCGAAGCTATTGATACTATGAAGTATTCGTAGACATTCTCCGGTATGAGAATGAACAGCGGTGAACCTATGGTCGTACCGAGGCCTATTGCAAAAAGGGTGAAGAAACCATAGACCGGACTGCCAGTTTCCTTCAGCGTGGGCTTGCGGAATTTTACCCTGTAGACTGAAGGCAGCTCCGCAATGAGTATGGAAGAAAGTACGAGCGAGGATATGACCGCAAAGAAAACGATCAGATACCCAAATGAAAAGTGACTCAACGGGTTCGATGTGATGAGGTAAAAAATGGTTGAATAGAGGAAGAAGACACCCACGGCTGTGGAAAAGGCCTTGGTGATGAGAGTGATCCTCCTGTATCTCCTGAACATGGAATCACCACATCCTTGCCGTTTTCTCTGCGCCCAACCTTATGGTGTGCAAACCGAGGAATAGTATGAAGAAGGCAAGGAGCAGCATGCCTATTACTTCGGCATATCCTATTGCATTTAGGGCCACTATGTTGACCGCAATTCCATCAAGGTATCTGGATACCAGATCAGCATTTACGAAGGAGGCAAGCGCTGGCGTCATTATGATGGCTGAGAGCAGAATGAGAAACGAAGAGATTATGAACTCACCTATGGCAGCGTACAGATATTCACGACCAGGCGTCTCCTGTCCGACTATCTGCCTGAATTCCATGACAGACTGATCCCTGCTCTCAGAGAGGCGCTTCCTTATTCTGGCCTGAGAGCTACGGTCGTTTCCCGCGATGAGCATTAGTGCCTTGATCTGAAGGATGGTGTCATCTATCGCCTTATCCAGTGTGTCTGCCATAAAGATCCATTCATTATTGAGATATTGCTTTATAATACTTTTGAATAAACGAATGTCATGGCAATAACCGCAGAATCGATATCGAATCTCATCGACGCCCTCGTATATATGGAAAATTACCGAAAGGGCAAGGGGGACTATGAAAATTTCAGCATACTTGTTGAAAGCAGAAAGAAGATAGCAGATAATTTCGTACTGGAAATAAAAAACACAGTCCAGAATTTCGATTTTTCACAGACAGGGATCGATGCATCTGACGTCAAGAACAAGATAATAGAGTTTGCATCCCTTGCGGTGTCTCAGATAAAGGAGAAGATCGAGGCCAGGGCAAGGGATGACCAGAACGCCATAAAACAGAAGATGGATGGCGATCTTAACAGGTCAATAGGAAGCCTGAGCCTCTTCATGATCCAGGACCCGTTCCACATAATCGATTACACGGTATACCTTAACCATGTCAGCGGTTCCTATCAGGCCAGGGCAGTTTACAGATGCGATGACAACATATCATACGAATTTTCACTGAACTGCAGCCTTGTGCCGGAGCTCAAGGACACGGTCTACATGTCCTCGATATCAAAGGGAATACGCATACCGGTGAGGAAGGGCAGATCGCTGATGAGCTCCGAGGTCTCTGTGGATTATGAAAAACTGGATAAGTACATCCTTTCCTATGTTGAATACAGCCCGAAGTACATAAACGTGATGATAGAGAACGAAGATACGCTGTCCCAGATCTCATTCTTCTATCCGGTGGACAACCCTGATATGATACGGATAGACTACAAGGATGACTCCGGAAAGGTGAACGTTGATGGCGATCCAATACTATCAAAGTACATCGATTACAAGACTATCAGATCGATATCGGGATACATAGCTGGCGTTATGCAGAACCTGATGGCGAGAAAGAAGACCGTGACATCCGTAATTATAGGGGATACCAATCTGCTGGAGAAGAGCGATCTCCTACCTCTTGTTAAATACGTGTTCCAGAAGTATTCCTATCTCGTCAAAGGACTCATCTCGGACGGACACATATCCATCGATGATCTTAGGACCAGGCTGGCCAACATAAACCCAAATATAGTCCAGGATCTGATGGCATCTGCAGGTGTAACGCAATGAGCCTCTACATGGTCAGGTATTCTGAGATCGGTTTGAAGGGAGACAGGGAAAGAAGCAGGATGGAAAGCATCCTGATGGATAATATAAGAAAATACTACGAGATCATAGGACTCAGGGCCAGCTGCAGGATAATGTCCGGGCATGTACTTGTGGAGGCTGATGGTGACGGCCCACTTCGCCACATCATGGGGATAAAATCCTATTCCCCGGTTCTGCGTTTCAGGGCCGAAACACTTGAAGACATCACGCGAATTGCATCTGAGATCTACAGGGAGAAGGTCAGGGGAAAGACCTTCGGCGTCAGATGCAACCGCACCGGCACTCATTCATTCACCTCGCTTGACGTTGAGCGTGCCATAGGAGATTCGCTATACGATGCATCTGCCGGTGTGAATCTAAAAAATCCCGACATATGGATACATGCCGATATTGTCGGGAAGGATGTTTTCTTTTACCATGAAATCATACCCGGCCCGGGAGGGCTTCCACTTGGATCAGAGGGGAAGTACATTTCACTGGTATCGGGTGGAATAGATTCCCCCGTGTCAACCTGGATGATAATGAAGCGCGGATCACCGTGCGATATACTGTTCTGTTCGCTGTCGTACCCTGTGGATCTGAGGCCATTTGTCGATGTTGTAAAGAAACTTGTGGAGAGATGGGCGCCATACAGAAAACCCAGGATATACGTTGCAGACTGCAGGTCTCTCATACGAACCATGGTCATCGAGGGCAGGACAAAGTACTCAAACGTGACATTCAAGAGGGTAATATACAGGATCGCCGAGAAGATCGCGCTTGAAAACGGATACAACGGCATAGTGACCGGTGAATCCCTCGGGCAGGTATCCTCGCAGACTGCTGAGAACCTGAAGGCCATAGAGAGCGGGATAGGCGTTCCGATACTGAGGCCGCTCATCGGGATGGACAAGGACGAGGTCGTTGATATGGCACGCAGGATCGGAACATTTCCGGAGTTGAGCATGGGGGAGTTCTGCTCTCTCTTCGCATCCCGCCCCATCATAAGGTCAAAGCCGGAGGATATAGACGAGGATATGAAGCAGATTGATATGGAAGAACTGTTTGAGGGCATAAGGGCGTATGACATCGATGACCTTTCTGTAGCGTTGAGAACCGATCTATCGCTTAAAGGTTCGATTCCGAAGGATGCTGTGATAATAGATCTGAGATCGAGGTCTCAGTACGAGAAAGATCACATACCAAATTCGATAAATCTGCCGCTGGGCGACGCGATCAATGTTGAAGATAAGGGCAGGACTTACGTGGTATACTGCGGAATGGGCCTGCAGAGTGCATACGTCGCATCCATGCTCAGAAACCGCGGCATAACTGCATATTATTCAACGTTCAGCGACCTTAAAAAGAGGTTATCAGAGAAGGAATCCGGCAATATCACCGGCATCGACCAGCCTGCCGAGTAATATCGGTGTCTCCTTTATAATCCATTTTCTTGCCCTTGCCTCCCTGAGCTTCTCTGTTACCCTCGACCATGCGGCTATGTCAGGAATCTCGTAAAGCACCACGAACTCCTGATCGCCTATTCCGAACGAGTAGGTCGTGTAGGATCGTATACCCTTTTCATCGGGATGGTTGAGTGCCATCTTTATGTGCTCGTGCATTATCTCCTTCCTGGTGTCAAAGTCAAGGAGGTACCAGTCAGGTGTCTTCGACATTGGATAGGCCACAAAATACCTGAGAGGGGGCAGTCTCAGACTATCCTCGAGCTTCTTATTCATGGCATTGTAAGGGCTCTCGTCGTATATGGAGATGGAGGAAAATGAGGAAACAGCGATGGGGCGCATCGATGCCTGTACGCGTTCCTTTGCCAAGATCATCAGATCTGGGTTTCTGCTGGAATACCAGAAAATTACATCAGAATCTGTTCTGTACGATCGGTAAATATGAAAATTTATATATCCGGGGTTTGCAGAAAAGAATTCATCTATCGACCTCATCATCCTGTCCAGGGATCTTGTATCCGCATCACTGTACGCCTTTCCTTCCAGCAGTCTATAAGATAGGACTGAAGTGTATATCTCAGTCATGAATGGATATTACATTATAGTAATTATCATTAACCTGTCATCTGACCTCTTCAAGATCCTGATCGAGCTTGAAGTTGGGCTTTATGCCCGCCACTATTATCAGAATGCGAACACCGCTGCGCATGTTTTCATCTATTACGGTACCCCACATTATCGTGGCGTCTCTGGCTATCTTTTTCCTCAGCATGTCGGCAGCCTGCTGCGCTTCCTGTAATTGGAGATCCCTCCCACCGGTGACGTTGACTATTGCTCCTTTCGCACGTGATATATCATAATCCATGAATGGAGAATCAAGAGCCTTCTCCAGCGCTTCGACAATTCTGTCGTTCACAGCCTGGTTTGACGAACCCATTCCTATGGCGGCGTATCCTGCATCTTTCATGACCTTTCGGAGGTCATTGAAGTCCAGGTTTATGGTACCGGTGTTCATGATGAGATCTGTTATTCCCTTAATGCCGGTAGATATCACCTCATCCTCAAACTTGAAGGCCTTGTATACGGGAACATCGTTGTACTTCTCTATAAGCTTATCATTGGGTATAACGATAGCAGCATCGCTGTTCTTGACAAGCTTTCTTATACCTTCTGCCGCATTTTTCATCCTTACATAGCCCTCAGAGCTGAATGGCAGCGTCGCGAAGGCGATGGTGAGGGCTCCACGATCCTTTGCAAGTTTCGCAACGTACGGGGCAGCTCCCGTACCTGTACCTCCGCCAAAACCTGCAGTTATGAACACTATGCTGGTCTCATCGATATGCCTGAGGATCTCGCTCTCTGATTCCTTAGCGGCCATCTCACCGACGGTTGGATCGGCACCTGCGCCGAGGCCTCTAGTCAGATTTTTGCCCAGAAGTATCTTTGCATGTGCTCTTATTCTGAGAAGATGTGCAGCATCCGTATTGCATGCGATCAGCTTAACACCAACGAGGTTTTCCCTCATCAGCCTGTTGATTGTGTTTGAACCTGAACCTCCAAAACCGAACACCTTTATCCTGAAATTTCTATCCTCAATTATTCTTGTCAGATCCTCGTCCTTTGTCCAGATGTCCTCAGCGCTTTCGTTCTGGTCAACCATATGGCTACTATAATCCCTTGTATAAATAATTCTTTTGCTGAAAACGATCATCCAGATAACTGATGTTAAGCACAATGATCCATCGTCAGATGATATCACAGATCAGCTTGATTGATTATGACGAAGGCGGACTATCACGAGTTACAGCCCTTAGTCAATCACAAAATTGTACGTGTATTCAATCACGATCTCATTGTCGATGACGTAATTGAAATACAGAGAAAAATTCTGCGTGCTATTGTTTATGTTAACAGCAAAGAAGCTTAAATATAACGGGGATGTATTTGAGAGATTAAAGCTGTTATTTCCAGATAAAATATAATTAGATGTGTTGTTATGTGCGAAGATTGTGAGATCAGAGGGTATTGATCCATTTATCCAAAGCTCTGCCCTATATATGGGAGACAAAGAGTCATTCACCTGGAGTCCATCTACAACGTAGAGAATGGAAAATAAGAAAGTGGAAAATGAGACAATTGAAGCGGCATTTAGAGAGATAGTCGACCCGCTTCCAATGACGCTGGAATTTACAGTATTATTAACGGAAATATTGCCTATCAAAGGAATGGCTGAACCATAGGTGAGATAGATCTTATCGGATATAGTATTCACTGGGTGGCATATTGATTGGAGACAGTAATTGGCGGCATAGCCCCAGATATTGAAAGGGCCATCATAAAAAAAGCCATGATGGCCGCGATCACGTATTTAATCACTGACATAGTTAAGATATATAGTTGAAGGGCCAGATAACACGGATGATGAACCAGATACGCTTATAACGAAGCTTATGTAATATATATGGCCAGCCGTTAGTGTTATCGCACTATCAAGGTTGTAATTACTTTCTACTGTTGGTTGGGTTCCATTTTCGACTAGGTAGCTATCATAACTAGAATCCCACACGAGCTTAGATTGACTGTTGTTGCTTACGTAGATACTCACACCAGCGGGTAGTGATCCATTCAGGTATAATACGCCGCTGAAACCAACATCCTTTATCTCCAGAACATTCATCAGATAATCCGTACCTGAATATTCGGTGTAATTGACCATTATCTCAGATCCAGAGGTTATGTTTTCGCTGTTTCCTGTTCCAACCGCTGGGGCGTATATGTAACCGGAGCTATGCGCTGTGGCATAGTTTGGACCAGGTGATAGGTAAAGCCCAGTAGTGGTTGAACTAACGGATACATTGAAACTATCAGAAACAATCACCGACGCTGTTGCAACCGTTGGAAGCAGCAGCGCAACTGCAATCAGAGGAATTAACCTTTTATAATTCATAAGGAATTATCATTATCATATATTTTAATCTAATTGTGTATATTGAACACATTGCCATATTTGGAAAATCTAATCTTTAGTAATAATATCGATAATGTAATCATGAAAACTATTGCCAGAAACAAAAGATGAAGGCCATGTAAATCTATCGGATTTTTAATGAGTGCGCCCATGGTCAAGGATCCTGCAAACTCCCCTGCATACCTTCCACCATTGAAGAAGCCTATGAGCGATCCGTAATCGCCCCCGTGTTCTTTTATCAGAAGAGGTATGAACGATATCTCGAATATGGTGTAACCTATTGCGAAGATGAAGAATCCTGACATAACAGCGTACGGATATTCACTGAAATAGAACATGGCCAGAGATGAAACCGCGAACAGTGTGAGTGTGATCGCTGTAATTCTGCTTAGCATCCCAAACTTTATGCTTATCAGTATTCCTATAGATCCAGCAGCCACCAGGGATATCGCGATAAACGACCCATAAGGCAGTATCTGGCTCCTTGACATCCAATAGATCGGCAGGAAAAAGAATATTGCAAAGAGGATAAAGGAGGAAACGAAAGATGAGAATGTAAAGGAAGGATCCCACTTGATTTTTAATCGCCTCCTGACTGTGACGCGATCTTCTGCCAACATCAAAATTGGCAGCAGTGAAATGAAGCCAAGGATCGCTGAGAACAGGAATATCGTATCTATTCCAATATAGGTAGATATCTCAGGACCGGCAATAACCCCTATGACTATCCCCAGGCCAGATAACGTGCCGACGAATGCCATACGGGATGTTCTTTCATCCATATCTGACCTTTCGTTCAGCAACGCCATCAGTGGAGAACTTATCGCTCCGAGGCCGGCAAGGAGTCTGGAAAATACCAGAATTTGAATGGAGAACGGATGCCATGATATGAGGTTGCCCAGCGAAAAGAGAACAGATGAAACCATGGATACTCTCTTTCTTCCGATTATGTCGGATAGAGATCCCATCATTATCTGGGAAAATATCATGGCGATGCCGTATACGCCCATGGCAAGTCCTGCAAGAAGCCCGGAACTTGTAAATCTGAGAGCGTAAATTGAAAATACAGGGATGGGGAGGAAGGCGGCGAACGTTCTGATTCCTTCTATTATACCTATGAGGCTGACATTTCTGTCCCCTATCAGCGAACTGAATCGTTCATTATTCACGATGATACTCAAGACAAGGCGCAATAACAAACGGAGATATATCGTTTGCCAGAAATGCATAAACGGTTATGCATGGGCTTAGATCGCACCTGGCTTTCTACCTTTCAGCATCGGACATGCATTTCAATGCGAAGCTAATGGCGGAATATCCTATTGTTCAATATCTTATTTTATGGTCAGAAACTACATATTGGTAATAATTACACTTTTTTCAAATATTGAAATTTCGCAAAAATGAAAAAATCTTAATATTAAGACTTTGATATCTAATTACGGTAAAAAAATTACTCGATGTTTCGCACGTATCGAGCAGAGGTTCGTCTCTGCGCATAACCATACCAAAGAAAGTGATACAGAGACTGGATATAAAGCCGGAAGACATCATTGGGTTTTTCGATGACGACGGAAGGATAACCATTGAAAAAATTGAGTGAATCACTGAAATTCTGAGAGATCCAATCCCTCCAGGGATCTCCTAGCTGGTTCCACCATTTCATTAAGGATAGTGGCAACTTTATGCTTGAGATCTGCCGGTTGAATCTCTCCCCTTTGGTAAGCCTGATCGAAGTTTTCTACGCTGTCGAGATTTATTACGCCATTGGATCCGTGTATCTCAATACTCTTTCCGTAATAAGGTATTATTATGTATTTCATAATTTCGGCAACAGGATTCCCCTCTACCTGCTGTGGCGGGCAGTAAGCTGCATTTATCTTCCTTTCGATATCTTCCATATGATCGGTCACCAGTATTGCTGAATTCGGATCGCTCTTTGACATCTTCACGAAGTTATCCATTCTGGCGTTTCCCTTCAGACTGCTCAGCAGGAAACCGTGAACCGAAACAACCTTCTTCCTCTTCATCTTTTCTGCGATATCCCTGGCCAGCATGTGCGCATGCCTCTGATCCATTCCGCCGAATGCCATGTCCACATCCAGATAGAATATGTCGGTGACCTGCATTATCGGATAGAGATACATGCTGAAGTCCTTCTCGGCGTCGGTCTCATTCCTGCCCATTATGGGAAGTGATCTTATCACACGCTTGAGCGTGCTCCTCTTAGCCGTATCTATGAACATCCTCCAGTACTCGGAAGAGTCTACAAGATCCGATGCCCACACATAATCAGCCTTGGTCAGGCCTTCAGCTTGGAAGGTTTTCCGGAGAATCTCACCCCCCTTCCTTATGAGATCGAGATCCCCGTGAAGCTTATTGTTTATCATTGCGTGCCAGTCAGCTAGCAGAACTGTGACCTTTATGTCATCCTGGATCTCTGCAAGTTTTCTCGGCCACATCACTGCGGTTGCAATATGCGGAATGCCAGATGGCTCTATGCCAATGTATGACTTTATATCGCTCTTCCCCTCGAGTCTCTCTGCATCTTCCCTTGTGACTACCTCCCGCGTATTCTTGTAGATCTTCTCAATTAAATGCATCGCACCGGTTATCGCTGGTGCCGTTAATAAATGTTACATGGAGATTGCGGAAGGCTTTTTGGGTGCTGCTATGGCGCTAAGAAATCTTTGCATTTCACAGATTCCAATACTGTATCCCCGTACACGTCAAAATGATAATAAATGGTTCTCAATTATACTATGCATATGATGTACAGCAAGAACTGGAAGGCGAAGAAGGGACTCATAAGGGTAACGCTGGATCTGGACGGGAATAGAATAAAGGACATACACATTTCCGGAGATTTCTTCATGTTTCCGGAAGATTCCATAAACAGACTAGAAGATATGCTGAGGGGATCGAGCATTGAAAAGATAAACGATATTATAAGGGATTTCTATAATCAGGGCGTGATAACTCCTGGCGTAGAACCTGAGGACTTTATTCAGGCTTTGAGGGTGATCTGATGGAAGGCAGGCTTCTTTTACTAGAAACACCAGGCAACACGCGAATGAGCCTTGCTTATGACGAAGCCATATACCGCAGCTTCCAGTACGGTGATAAGCCCATACTGAGATTCTACAGACACGACAGATCGGTGATCATAGGCTATTTCCAGGTTGCAGAGGAGGAGGTAGATCTTGATTACATGAAGAAGAACGGAATAATGCTTGCCAGGCGCTATACCGGCGGAGGCGCAGTATATCATGATCTCGGCGATCTCAACTTTTCGGTTGTGCGATCCAGCGATGACATGGACATCACATCGATGTTCAGGACGATGAATGAGGCAGTTGTGAATTCTCTCAGGATCTTGGGGCTGGATGCAAGGCCGGGCGAACTCAACGATGTTTCCATACCAGTTAACAAGAAAACCGACATTATGGCAGGCGAGAAAAAGATAATGGGCGCAGCAGGTGCGATGAGAAAGGGAGCCAAACTCTGGCATGCAGCTATGCTGGTACACACAGATCTGGATATGCTATCTGCCGTGCTGAAGGTCCCAGATGAAAAGTTCAGAGACAAGATCGCCAAGAGTACAAGGGAGCGGGTGGCAAACGTAACGGACTTCGTGGATGTTTCCATTGATGAAGTGAGAAACGCGCTCATCAGGGGTTTCTCTGAGACGCTTCACATAGATTTCAGGGAGGATACCATAACAGAAAAGGAAGAAAGCCTGGCACGGGAACTGTTTGACAAAAAGTACAGCACTGAGGAGTGGAACATGGGCCTCCTGAGGAAAGAGGTCGTATAGGCGCATTTTTTAATTTTTAATTTTCTGATCGTAGGGACAGCAATTTATGTGCTATATTTGAGAACGTCTCGATATCCCTGTTCCGTTGCGCATCATCGATTGTGTAGATAACTTAAATATTCAAAGATCAATATGGATACGTATGGTTCTTGAAAGTTTCTCGGCCTCGCTACGTGAGACGATACGTAAGATCACAGGATCGTCTTATATCGATAAGGAAACCGTTAAGGAGATATCGAAGGATCTGCAACGCATACTGCTGAAGGCCGACGTCAACGTCAAGACTGTTCTTCAAGTAACGAAGGAAATGGAGAGGCGCGCCTTGGAAGAAAAGCCTCCAGCCGGAATGGCGCACCAGGATTACATGGTCCGCATAATTTATGAAGAACTCCTGAAGATCCTTGGAGAACCATCAAACGTCAAGCTCAAGCCCCAGACAATAATGCTTGTCGGTCTGTATGGAAACGGAAAGACCACAACTGCCGGGAAGCTGGCCAGATTCTTCGCCAAGAAGGGCCTGAACTCTGGCCTGATAGCGGCAGATGTTCACAGATATGCCGCATACGATCAGCTGAAGCAGATCGCTTCAGAGGTCAATGCGAAGTTCTATGGTGACCAGAGCGAAAAGGATCCGGTCAGGTTGATAAAGCACGGCCTGGAACAGCTGAAGGATGTGGCGGTCAAGATCATCGATACCAGTGGCAGGGATTCCATGGACGCCGAGCTCTTCGATGAGATAAGGAGGATCAAGGAAGCCGTGGCACCTGACGAGGTCCTCATGATCATCGATGCTACCATGGGGCAGCAGGCCGGGCCGGAGGCGAAGGCATTCAATGACGCAATAGGCGTAACAGGCATTATCATAACAAAGATGGATGGAACGGCCAAGGGCGGCGGTGCCCTCAGTGCAGTCGCTGAAATACACGTTCCCATATACTTCATAGGTACTGGAGAGCACATGGATGATCTGGAGGTCTTTGACCCAAAGAAATTCCTGTCAAGGCTTCTCGGCCTAGGCGATCTAGAATCCCTCTTCGAAACCGTCCAGGAGGCGGATATAACGGAGGAGGAGGCTCAGGAATCGTTTGAAAAGCTGATGACGGGAAAGTTCAACCTGAAGGACATGTACGATGTCTGGGAGAAGTTCTCCAAACCGGGCCTGATGAAGAAACTGGTTGACGCTCTCCCGCTGGCAAGGATACCGGGTTCGCAGAAGATCGATGACAGCAAGATACAGAGCGCCGAGGATAAGCTGAGAATGTACAGGATCATCATGGATTCGATGACGTTTGAAGAGCTCGAGAACCCTGAAATAATAAATGCCAAGAGAATAACGAGGATTGCCAGAGGCGCAGGTGTCAGGGAAGAAGATGTGAGGATGCTTTTGAAGGAGTTCAAGGCCATGAAGAACAACATGAAGATGATGAAGGGAAACCGTGGCCTAAAGAAAATGCTGCAGGCAAACTTCAGATCCGGAAACTTCGGCCTGGAGGATCTCGGCATAAAGGAGTGAGATCAGGCATTTGCCAGCACATATCAGCTAAAGCATCAAAATTTCAATTATTTTTCAAAACTGCTGAATTCTTCGTAAAAAATGTATAAATGAATGGATAAAAATCAGATGAGGTCTTCCAGCTCCTTGACGACCTCAGGGTATTTTTCAGCGATCGCCTTCAGTATCGCCTCGACAGATATGGTTGTAAGCACCTGCTCAGATACTATATCGACGAGCTTGTCAAGCGTATCATCCGATAGCATGGCAAGTTTCTCCTTCGCCACCCAGTTCCTGAGGTGCTTTCTCTCGAAGCGTTCCTTTATCAGTTTTTCGTATTTCTGCATCATCTGCGGCGAGTAATCATTGCTCTCAATTGCTTCCTTGGTAACCTGCGCAGCGTACATACCAGAGACAATGGCGTTTGCTATTCCACCACCCGTGATTGGATCGATGAGCCTTGCAGCGTCTCCTACGAGCATTAGGCCCGGCATAGTGATAGGCATCTTGACCTTAGAAACCGAAACGCCGCCTGTAACAAGCTGTATATCCTGGCCCTTCTTCAAACCAGGATGGTTCTCTATGAACCTGTCAAGGTAGTTCTTCAGCTCGAACCTGTTGTGTATCCAGTTTATGGAGGACCCTATGCCCACGTTGGCCATGCCTTCCCCCTTCGGGAATACCCATATATAACCGGCCGGCGCTATCGAACCGAGGTAGAAGTCGGTGTAGTCAGGGTCCACATCGACATTGATCATCCTGTACTGAAGCGCGGATATTATGTCATTCCTTGCCAGTATCACGCTCTTCAGGCCGGCCCACCTTCCGAATTCGCTCTCGAAACCGTCTGCGGCTATGACCATCTTTGCCCTGACATCCACTATCTCGTTATTGTGCCTTATCTTTGCCCCAGCGACCTTGCCGTTCTCTTTTATCACGCCAAGGGCCGGCGACTTTACCCACACATCTGCGCCCGCCTTGGCAGCAAGGGCAGCAAGATGCTTGTCGAACTTGTCCCTCTCAAGAACATAGCCAACTTCATTTCCGGCCTTCTCGCTCTGCAGAATTATTGGCCTCTTCTCCGATGGTCCGTAAATCCTTGCACCTTTCACTTCGTTGGCTATGAAGGATCTGTCAGCTTTTATATCTGCTTCGTTGAGTATCCCCTTTGAAAGGCCCTCTCCGCATCTCACAGGAGATCCTATCTCAGGTCTCTTCTCTATCATCAGTGTTTTCAGGCCATACTTGGCAGCATATCTGGCAGCCGTACTTCCGCCAGGGCCGCCTCCAACCACAAGAACATCATAGGTTTCCATGGAACCACTCCGCTGTTATTGCCCCAGTTGGGCATCCAACGATGCAGAACCCGCACTCTATGCATTTTTCCTCATGGATCTTTATCACCGTTTCATCGAGCCATATGGCATCCGTGGGGCACATACCCACACAGGCTCCGCAGTAATTGCAGAGGTTTCTGTCGACATCCATCTCTGTCTTAACTTTTAGCTCCACCATCAGCTACACCTAGAATTAAAGTTAAAACGGTTGCCTGTATATTTGACTTTTGTTAAGATGCCTGATCAAAAACTGTAGATGCGCGCGTAATATGACATAGCATGCCCATATCAGATTGTACGGCATCCCAAAACCTGTGCGCAACGCACGTCTATAAAATTCATTTTAAAAGTAGTCGCAATAGCTAATTTTTCAACAAAATAAGTTTGCGTCACTCCTTTGAGGGGAGTTCTCTGGCATTTATTTTCTCAAATTCCTTCCTTGTCATTTTATTTATCAGTGTGTCGTATTTTTTGAATATATCATTGTAACTGTCCTTCAGCTTCTTTATCTCTGCATCTCTTTGCAGTATCAGATCCTTCATCTGCGATATAGTAGACATGGCGTTGGCAAGATCGCCCCTCACCTTATCATAATCCTCCAGAGTCTTCTTCATGCTCTCGTTCTCAGCGTATATCTGCTTTATCCTCTCATCTATGCCGTTTTGTATATCGTCCATCTGCCTCTGCATGTCGGCCAGGGCCTGATCCAGCTGCACCTTTGTGTTACCCAAATTGGCAAGTTCCTGTTTTGCCTGATCTATCTCCTGGGTCAGCCTCTCCTTCTGTACCATGAGATCCTGTATCTCCGCCTCGACCTTCTTTCTCTCGCCTGCTAGGCCGTCATCAGAGTAAATGCTGTCGATGATATCGATCACAGGTTTCATGGCCGACCTCACCAGTTCAAGTTCGAACGGGCTCTCTTCATTGGTCATGTCCTGTATGACAAACTCCTTGAGATCCAGGAGCTTCTCATCTCCCGGATTTTTTTCCAAACGCTCGGTTATTCTGTGATAGAGGTACCTTACAAATTTCTGATTGTAATCATTCACCTCCAGGCCCTTGAGGTATCCGTAAAGCGATATCCTGCTTACCTTTTCAGGCTCGAAAATCCATTCTGGTATGGAATTGCCATTATTTGTGCCGTTGAAGTATTCGAAAACTATATCACGATAACTCTTTCCACTGTCCTTTACCCTGGCATCGAGATCCACGGGTATCTTGAACCTGACATCCTTTAAAGGTGATTCTTCTGCCATCCATAAGTTTATTCCGACGGTATAATATATATTTATCGATTCTAATTATGATGCTAGCATTATCTGAGGATAATTCTTCGATTTTTGCAAAATAACCATATATTGGAAATGCACACACTAAACTAAATATTTATTTCTTAAAGATAAATAACCTCTGGATGTTGTCTATTGCTGAAGTTTCCACCAAGGCATACGTAGGTTCAAAAGTATCGATCAGAGGCTGGGTTTACCGGATAAGGAGTAGCGGCGGCGTAACGTTCGTTGTCGTCAGGGATTCCAGCGGCATAATTCAGTGCACAGCCAGAAAGAATGAATTGCCTGAAGATGTTTACGATACGATCTCTTCATTGGGTATAGAGAGCAGTGTGGAATTTCACGGGACGTTGAAGGAAGATAGGCGGTCTCCGTCCGGTTATGAGATCGCGGTGGATTCTTTCAGAGTGTATCAGAAAAATGATGTTTTCCCGATCACGAAGGATCAGGGAGAGGAATTTCTCCTCGACAACAGGCATCTCTGGTTGAGAAGCAGGGAGTTCACCTCAGTGCTGAAGATAAGATCGACCATATTCAGATCCTTCGCGGACTTCTTCTATGAGAACGGCTACTATCAGGTTCAGACGCCATTCATGGTTTCCACGGCAGTGGAGGGCGGATCAACGCTGTTCAAGGTGGACTTCTTCGGTGAACCAATATATCTCAATCAGAGCGCGCAGTTCTATCTTGAGACGATGATCTACAGCCTGGAAAAGGTATTCACCATCGCACCGAGTTTTAGAGCTGAGAAGTCAAGGACAAGGAGACATCTCACCGAATACTGGCATGCCGAGGCGGAGGTGGCCTGGATAGATAACAATGAGATGATGGACATAGAGGAACGCATGATATACTACATAGTAAGTAGGGTAACAGAGGATAATGAAGATGAACTCAAAATGCTCAACAGGGATCCTGAAGTTCTGAAGGCTATGAAACCGCCATTTCCAAGAATACGCTATTCCGAAATAATAAAGGTTGCAAATTCCATAGGCCTTCCGCTGAAGTATGGGGATGATCTGGGCGCCGATGAAGAAAGACAGATAACCATGAAGTACGACAGGCCGATATTTGTCACGAACTATCCGAAGGATCTCAAGCCATTCTACATGCCCGTAGATCCGGAAAATCCGGGAGAGGTCCTTAACCATGATATGCTTGCTCCTGAGGGCTACGGGGAGATAATCGGAGGGAGCCAGAGAATATGGAATTACGATGAACTTATGCAGAGGATAAGAGAGGCGAATCTAGATGAAAGCGCCTATTACTGGTACGTGGACCTCAGAAAATATGGAAGCGTACCGCACTCTGGCTTCGGGCTTGGCCTGGACAGGCTTGCGATGTGGATCATGCATCTAGACAATATACGTGAGGCCATACCCTATCCGAGGACGATAAGAAGAACAAAACCCTGAAATCCGATTCGATCCTTCATATAAACATAGCGGCGCTGGCCATGACGGTCAGGAACGAGGATAGAAAGTTCACCTGGCCCTTGTTCAATTTTCCGCGATTTTCGAACAGCGCCCCTAGGATGCTATCTATCTGGCAACCCACGAATCCAGCCGCAGTTACCTCGGCAATGCGCGGTACGTTGAATCCATGGTAAGCGAAGATTGAGTAGAACATAGCTATTATGAATCCTCCCAATATGGCCGCAAGTTCGCCGGTCAGCGAGACGCCGCCGTTGACACCTGGCCTGACCCTCTTGAATGTGGTGATCATGTATACTCTCTGATCGATAACCCCTATCTCAGATGCGAATGTATCAGAATTTATAACGGCAAATGAAATGGCAAAGAGTTCAAAGAAATAGTTATGCATGTGTGGATATATCCCGTAGATCAGTGTTATCATTATTCCAACCAGCGCTGCATAGGTAACGTTCGATATGCGTCTCTCGCCGTGTTCGCCCTCCTGGACCTTCATTTTTACCTTTTTGCTGAAAAAGGCCTTTGTGGCCAAAAACGATGAAGCTACAAAAATGAGCATTAGTATAAGCCAGTAGATGGATCCTATGAAAGAGACGATTGCCCCTATGAACAGCGCTGCAACACTGCCTTTTAGATCCAATACCCTGAGTTTCAGGGAAAGTACGAAGAGTATCGCGAGGATTAGCAGTGTCAGGACGATCGTCTCCAAGCTCGTTTTACCAGCCCCTTTCCTGAAGCCTCATATCTTTGGGTATTGACTCTATGTCAACACCTGGCATCCCCTGGAGGCCCTCACTGGCTTTTTCCACTACATCGTAGTCTCTGTAGTTTTCTACAGCTTCAACGATGCTTCTTGCCATCTTCTCAGGATTCGGAGACTTGAAGATCCCGCTGCCAACAAATACGCCATCTGCACCAAGTTCCATCATCAGTGCGCCATCTGCTGGTGTAGCCACTCCACCTGCAGCGAAGTTGACAACCGGTAACCTTCCCATCCTGCGTATCTGCCTCAGTATGGCCAATATTTCACGCTCTATCCTACTCCTACCCATGCCGGCGTACGCAGAATCGTATGAAAGCTTTCCCTCAACACCCATGAGATCCTTTGAAGCCTCTTCCCGGAGCACGAAATACGATGCCGATATATTTGAAGCAACAGCACGCAGTTGCTCATCGCTCATTCTCTTGAGTACAGATATCTCCTCATTCACCTTCCTTATATGCCTGACCGCTTCTATGATGTTTCCAGTGCCTGCCTCACCCTTTGTCCTTATCATCGCCGCGCCTTCAAATATTCTGCGCACCGCCTCGGGAAGATTTCTTGCCCCAGAAACAACCGGTACGGTGAGATTTTTCTTGTAAAGATGAAAGAATGGGTCGGCCGGTGTCAGTACCTCGCTCTCGTCCAGCATGTCCACGCCTATCTTCTCTAAGACGTAGGCTTCAGATATATGCCCTATCCTGACCTTTGCCATTACAGGGATTGAGACGGCATCCATGATTTCCTTGATCTTCATAGGATCGGCCATTCTGGCAACACCGCCAGCCGCTCGAATATCGGCAGGAACACGTTCAAGGGCCATAACTGCCACAGCACCTGCAGCCTCAGCAATCTTTGCCTGATCGGCAGTTGTCACGTCCATGATGACTCCGCCCTTCGTCATCGCGGAGAATCCCCTCTTGATCAGTTCGCTGCCGAATCGCAATTTATTAAGATCCAGTGTCATAAATTGATATTGACATGTTAAATATAAAGATTAACGGGATGTCAGCTCGCTCTCTCCATAGCTTCATCTTTATCATGCTGATGAATCAACGGCTTCCGCTTTCTGGAATTAAGGTTCATCTTCGATCTTTCAAGGCATGAGCATCAGCCTGTTCTCTGATATTTGCGTCTGCGAGATCGTAATGACTATTTTAAAAGGAATAGGCCTGATACGTGCGTGATTACATGCAATGAGAGACTGGATGTGATCAGATCATGTAACAAACTATAAAACGGCAATGACAATTAACAGAGGATGGTAGTCTCGCCCATAGAATACAGGTATGGCAGAAGACAAGTCAAGAAAATATTCGATGATGAAACACGCCTAAATTACATGCTTAAGGTTGAAGCCGCAATAGCGAAGGCAGAATCCGAGCTTGGTATAATACCGCAAGATGCCTACAATGAGATCCAGAGAGCGGTAGATTCCGGATCAATAACTCTGGACGAGGTCAGGCAGGTTGAGGATGAGATAAAACATGACGTTATGGCCGTTGTCCGGGTTCTTTCAAAATATTCCGGATCAGGGTCTAAGTATGTACACTTCGGTGTCACATCAAACGATATAAACGATACCGCAACTGCACTTCAGCTGCATGATTTCTCTTCTATCTACAGATCGAACCTTGTATCATTCATGGAAACACTTGTAGGCCTCGCATCTAAATATCGCGATCTTCCAATGATGGGTAGGACTCATGGCCAGCATGCCTCGCCGATAACCCTTGGCCTGAAGTTTGCGGTCTATCTTGCGGAGATGATAAGGCATCTCGACCGGTGGGATGAGATGGCTGGCAGAGCATTTGCCGGGAAGGTGCTGGGTCCTGTCGGTACTGGAGCAGCTCTGGGAGAAATGGCACTGGATGTTCAGAAGAGGGTCATGGACATACTGGGTATATATCCGGAGGACGGCGCAACGCAGATCGTCAACAGGGATCGTTACATAGAGTATCTCTCCGTCATAAATGGTATATCGGTGACGCTGGAAAAGATAGCTACCGAGATAAGGAATCTTCAAAGACCAGAGATAGATGAACTCTCCGAATACTTTGACTTTGAAAAGCAGGTCGGCTCAAGCTCCATGCCAAGCAAGGTAAATCCAATAAATTCCGAAAACGTGGTGAGCCTCTCACGCTTCATAAGATCCTTGATAATATCTGAGTACGAGGCCGGTGTTACATGGCATGAACGGGATCTCACCAATAGTGCATCTGAACGCTTTGTTATACCGTACGCGAGCATACTGATAGATTATGCTACTGATCGATTAAACGGTGTTCTGAAAACCCTCATCGTCAAGGAGGACAATATACGCAGGAATCTGGAAAACGATGACAGCATCTACTCTGAAAGTATAGTAACGATACTGACTGAGCGCGGTATGGCAAGGCAGGACGCACATGAATTTGTCCGAAGATCGGCCATGAATGCAAGGAGCAAGGGTATGAGCTTCAGGCAGGGCCTGCTAGAGAATGGCATTGAAAGATATCTCAGCAAAGCCGATCTTGACAGGGCGATGGATCCGGCCAACTTCATAGGATTGGCACCGATCATATGTGATACGATAGTAAAGAAGGCGAAAGAGAGGATCGGGATGAAAGATGGAGAGCAAGCTTCCTGAGAACAGGCACATTATGGAGATCATCCTGGACACGCTCCAGAACGGCGAGCAGTCCATATCGGGCATAGGACGTGTCCTTGCGGAGAATGGCTTCAGGATGCACAGGATCATGCTGTCAGGATACCTTAAGGCGCTTGTGGATGCAGGCATACTCAAGGAGAGGAGGATAAAACCAGTAACGCTCTACTCTGTCCTCAGGCGCCAGGATATGAACATCTACGAGCTCACCGGCAACGCTATAAGATCCTCTGGAAGCAAGATGGATGGTGATACGGCGTTGAGATTGCTCTATGCCATACTGCGAAGGCCAGTTTTCTTAACGGAAGTGGAGCGGTGCGGTACAAAAAAGCCTCTGAACTTCGAAACCATAATATGGGAGAGACGGAAGGATCTGATAAGAAAACTTGCAGAGTCAGGGATAATAATACCTGAGACGGACATGCTCGTTGTTCCTAAGGACGCAACCGCTGATAACACGATCGATCTGATCTCGACTCTGCTCGGGCAGGTGATCGATCTGAAAAAATATACGATACCGGAAGCAGAAAAAAAGCAGAAAACGCTTGATTTCTGATAAAATGTTCAGCATGAATCCGGTCTTTCTTCTACGCTGTCGATATTGAAGTAACCGCCGGATCCTTTCCATATCCTGTGCCCCTTTACGGATATGTACTTATTTCCAAAACCAAAGACAAAGGTCTCATACTCGCCGCCTTCTCCCGTTATATTTATGCCGTACCTTTTCTCAAGGTGATACAGGCGTTCTAGATACTTATCATCTATCTCCCTTCCCAGATCATTCTCACTGAATCCTTCTGCAGATACCGATACTATCATTGCCCTTATTCCAGCATCGAGTATATCCCTCATAACCCTGTGTTGATCGACCTTCCACAGGGGGGTATAAGAGATTATGGAAAACTCGGTTGCAATTCTTTCCAGCCTTGTCTTCTGGAACTCAGATGCTATTGCGCCGGATACGATGGCCTTCACACCGTCAGATGCGTATTCTTTCACACGCTGCTGAAACCCATCCTCCAGTACGAATTCTGGCTCGATGCCAAGCATACCTGCCACGTATCCGGCCTTATCCACATTCGGGAAGTGAAACATGTATGAGTATTCCTGCGGGCGCACTATCATCGCCCTGACTATATCGAACCCCTGCTGCATTGCAATATATGCAGATAGAAATGAGTCCTTGCCGCCAGATATCAGGGCAATTGCCTTCATCAGACGATCCTCCCGAGCTTCGGTTTCTCTGAGAAATGCTCATAGCCCCTGCCAATTATTGGATGCCATGCATTCCCGTCGAACATTATGTTGTCTCCGTTCCACGTTTCTCCTATGAAATGAACCTCTATGTGCTCCGAATCCATAGCTGCCTGGAAGTCCTTGTAATTGGCTTCATCCACGCTAAAGAGTATTTCATAGTCTCCACCGTAGTTGCCAGCTATGTCATAAACATCTGAACCTGATATTTCGGAGGCTTTGTTCACGGAATCATCATACGCGATCTCATCCCTCACTATTCTGAACCCAACACCATAATCTTGTTTCATTTGATCCAGGGAAGCATAGAGGCCGTCTGATAGATCCATCATGAATCTTGCTCCATATTCGCTCATCTTTATTGCTTCGCTTATCCTCGGTTCCACGCCTAGGAGCATTGAAAGGCCACGCTTGCGATCGTAGCCGCTTTTGTAGAATATGTAACCGCTCGCCGCTCTTCCTATCCTGTTGGTGTATCCTACCATCTGCCCCTTTGCTATATCTGATCGCTTTCTTGTGAGCTTCTTCGTCTGCCGCCCGATTGCAATGCCAACCAGCGTTAGATCATCCCCCTCCTTCAGATCGCCACCTATGAAATCCACAGAGTACTTTCGCAAAACGGACATCATGCCTTCTTCGATCGCCTCAAGATACTCCATATCAAGATCTGGGCTGACTGAATAAGCCGTCATGAACGATATGGGATGGCCTGCCATTGCGGCTATGTCGCTGAGGTTTATGGAGGCCATGAACCTTCCGGCCAGATGCGGATCTGTTCCGTCGGGCAAGTGAGTTTCCTTCCTTATGGAATCTGTGGTTATCAGAAGGTAGTGATCGCCCTCGTCCACCCAAGAGCAATCGTCCTTATATGGAAGGCCGGTTATCGATGCCAGCTTGGATATTATTGACCGTTCACCGATATACTTCAATTTCATCTCACACTGGTCATCACTTGCTGTATTTTACCGTTATCGGATTTGCATCTAGCGTACGATGATCACTTAAAATTTTGCGAAATTTTCTATACTGAGTATTTTATTTTATCTCAGTAATGGATGATACCGCTTTTCCTATCTCAAGATCGATGAAGTTTAGAAAATCGTTCATCCTGCCAGCAGGTATGTTTGCACCGGCTGCAAGATCGTGACCACCGCCTACACCGCCCACCGTTGCTGCCGCTCTTCTGAAGAGATCGGCCAGATCGATGCCAATCTTGAGAAAGGTCTTGTTTGCCCTGACGCTGGCCTTTACTGTGCCCGGATCAGAATCCGCCATCGTTATGAGCGGCCTTACAGTATCAGGATCCCTTGCCAGGATCATGTTCGCTATTATGCCAACGATGTTCTCATTTATGTCTTTCCCCGCATAGAAGTAATCTATGTTATTGAGTGATTTAATGCCTTCAGCCATTATGTGGTTGTATCCATTCACAAGCTTTCTCCTATGTGATGCCATTAGAGAAAGAGCTTTGCTATAGCTCTCTCCTCGGTCGCCTGCCGCTACCTTCAGCCCAGTTAGGCCTTCATCGTATCTGCCGCATGAATTGAGAAGCGTGGCGAACTCCTTTGCATCGTAGGTGGGAGACCTGGCATCCTCCTTCGGAAATACGTACGTCTCTCCAAATATGGAATCCAGATCGTCGATGCCCGCTATGATGAGCCTTTTCAGGATCTCAGTCCTTATCCTCGTCTTCTCATCCTCGCTGAGATCGTTGTATACCCTGAATCTGTCTCCATCCTTCAGCGGCACATTGAGGTATCTCAGCATCCTCGATGCTGATCCCCTTAAATTTGATACGCCCGGTATCCTGTCAGATCCGAGCTCGAGAAATTTGGACAGCGGTCGGGTGGCACGGCCAAAGAACCTGAGATCATTTTTCACTGAGATAAGGCCTATATCCACGCCCAGATCTATGAAGGATCTGTTGATACCCTCCAGTACACCGCTGTTTGCATCCTGTACGTCTCCTATCGCCCCGACGATGGCTGGAACCACCATATCCGCGTTTTCATCTGACATAGCCATAGATACAAGAAAAGTCGTTCCGGACCCGCTTATCTCATACGATCCGTTGAGCCCGACCATGTGCGGATTCACCTGGGTTATGCCTTCAAAATCAGAATGCTGGAGGAACTTAACGATGTCCCTGCGGAACTCCAGATCTATGTCAAACTGGTCAGGAAGATGGTGATCGGTTATCAGGCACTCTATATTTGCATCTCTTATCATGTTCATGGAACCGGACCCTAGATCCACGAACCATTTAAAACCTGGTGGCAATCCCTTCAACACCATTGGATCTAGGTTCTTTATGAACACAACTTCATTCTCTATCCCTGCCCTGTCCAGGCTCGTTTTTGCTATCGCTGATGAGGATAAGCCATCGGCGTCTATATGTGAAACTATTATTATCTTCCTCTGCTCGGCGATTATTCGCGAAGCGTCCTTCGCTATTCCGAAAAGCCGGCGGTATTCATCGATCCTTAGGTATGTATCAAGAATGCTGGTCATATCTCAGGAACAGCAGAGAGAGCCTGCTTTATCATTCTCTCAAAATCAACCTGGACCATGGATCTGTCTTCCTCCTCGATCATTGACCAGAATTCAGAGAGATCCAATGATTCCATATACTGCTCGAGTTCTGCAACGTCCTGATTCAGCGAACTCTTCACTATTAGATCGAGAAGCCTGTCGTCGAACGTATCGTTGTGAACACCGCGATCTTTATTTCCACCGGTGGGATATGATATGACCTCAGGGCCGATTTTCATGCCCTCTATGAGCACCTTAGCGAGTGAATAGAGCCTGGGTGGGCGGTAAAGGCCATTTTTCCACAGATACTCAACCAGTGTGTTCTTCTGTATGTTTGTTGGGTTTATAGAGACGTCAGTAGTCACATCACGCACTTTTCTTATTGAATCCAGCACATCAGCAATTGCCGCTTTTTCTGATATGAAAGGCGGTTTGAAAAGGAGATACGTACGCACCTCCATACCATATTTTCTTGCGGCAGATGCTGCATCCATGTACTTTTTGAAACTGGAGCCCTTGTTTATTGAATTCTCTATTATGTAGTCGTTGGCCGATTCTAGGCCAATTGCTATCCTAACAGGTATACCTATCTTCCTCAACTCCTCAAGCCTTTCCGGCCTTATGTATTCCGTTCTTGATTCCACAAGGAGCTTCGATATTTTCTGGCCTATTCGCTCGTAGAAATAAGACCTTACCCCATCAGGTATCTCCATCGGATCGAGGAAGCTGCCAGATGTGAAAACTTTTAGGACATCGGAGTTCATGGTGGAAGCTACGTGATCTATTTGATGGTACAGGTTTTCCTCCGTGACATCCTGTGTATCGTTGAAGTACCCGCACATGCTGCACGATGAAAATTTATACCAGGAGCATCCCCTAGTTCTGAAGATCACCACTGTTGTCTTCTCTGGGTATCCTCTCAGCCTGTCAAGTTCATTCCACATTGATACTGGCCTGTCCGGATCGCCTCTCCCCTTGCCCTCCGGCATCAGCGATCTCACGAACAAAGCCAGTTCCTTGTTAACCATGCTTGAGCTTATTCCTTTCTGATTAAAATCCTTTTGATCCTTGTTGGGAAAGATCTTAGATATATGTCACAGCCATTATCAATTATACGTTATGATAAATACTCGAATAACGCACGTACACAAATAGAAAAGTTTTATTCCACTCAGAGATTATGTAAAAATGCTCTCCGAAAGGATGCAGTACATAAACGAGTCAGCTACGGTATCGGCATCAAACAACGTTGAAAAGCTCAGAAAACAGGGCCTGAAGATATATAATTTTGGCATTGGTGAACCTGATTTCACAACGCCGGAAGGGATCATAGATTACGCCTTTGAGATGGCGAAACAGGGAAAGACCCATTATACTCCCTCTGCTGGAATTATGGAACTCCGCGAGAAAATTGCATCTAAGCTGAAGACAAGAAATCGCATAGATGCAAATGCGGAAAACGTGCTCGTCACGCCGACGAAGTTCGGCATAAACCTCGCAATGATGGTCATACTGAATCCTGGTGATGAGGTCATCATACCGGATCCATACTACGTATCATATCCCGATATAGTTAAACTTGCAGGAGGTAAGCCTGTACCTGTGCGAACCACCGACGATTACGATATTGATCTGGATGAGATGAGAAAATTCGTGACACCAAGGACAAGGGCCATAATTCTCAATAATCCAAATAACCCAACCGGTAAGGTTCTATCGGAGAAAGAGATAAGAGACCTCGTAGATTTCGCATTGGAAAATGATATTTACATAGTATCAGATGAAATATATGAGGATCTAATATACGAGGGAAGCCTGTATTCGCCAGCTTCTATGGGAAAGGAGGCATTTGAACACACCATAACGCTGAATGGCTTTTCAAAAGGATATGCCATGACCGGATGGCGCATAGGGTATTTCGTGGCTACTGAGGAGATCGTTGAAGCCGCAAACATCATACAGCAGCAGACAATAACATGTGCTTCATCTATATCGCAGTATGCGGCTCTCAGAGCGCTTGATGACAATGAAAGTCCAGCTAGGATGAGATCCGAATTCAGGAAACGCAGAGACCTTGCATACGGCATACTTTCTGAGAGCACGGATATGAAGGTGCACAAGCCAGAAGGCGCATTCTACATGTTTCCTGGGTACAGCAAGGATATACCCTCCGAAAAGATCGCTGAGATGCTGCTGAACCAGGAGCATGTTGTCGTTACCCCAGGAAGCGCCTTTGGCGATCGTGGCCGACACCATTTCAGGATATCATTTGCGACCTCGGAAGACATTATCAAAGAGGGACTTGAAAGGCTGGTCAAATTTATGCACACATTATGATTACTAATAGTAATTATTTATAACAAAATTATTAATATTAATACAAGGATTGCCGCAAGTGAAAGTCACAGCATCGGCTCCATGTTCTTCTGCAAATCTCGGATCTGGATTCGATACGCTCGCCATTGCACTGGACGCGTTCCACGATAGAGTCACGATCAGCGATCATGATGGTTTTAAACTTACCGGCGAGGGCATTCCGCTTGATCCGGAAAGAAATACGGCCGGTCTCGCCGCGATAGCACTTCTTGACGAACTCGGTCTGGAACGGGACATTGAGATAAGGATAGAAAAGGGAGTGCCAAAGGGTCTAGGCCTTGGAAGCAGTGGCGCAAGTGCCGCAGCGGCCGTGAAAGCCTTAGATGCCTACTTCGGCCTCGGGCTGACCCAGGAGGAAATGATAGGCTATGCTATGATCGGTGAAATAGCATCATCCGGAAGTCCGCATCCGGACAACGTCTCAGCGTCCATCATCGGTGGGCTCGTCCTTGTGACGCATGATGATGACTTAAGGGCATCCAGGATAAATATATCTGGAGATTACAGGTTTCTAGTTGCCATACCTGATCTCTTTACGGAGAATAAAACCAGGGCAGCAAGACAGATGCTCCCAAGATCCATTCCGCTGGATAGCTATTCCAAGGCCTTAGGGCGTACAGCATCTCTTATAGCTGGCTTGATGTCAGGAAACAGAAATCTAATTAGGGTAGGCATGAACGACGACATTGTGGAGCCTTCTAGGATCTCGCTCTTTCCCTACTATTACGATATGAAGCGTATGGCGTTGGCAAATGAAGCTGTGGCCGCTGCTGTCAGCGGTGCCGGACCGTCCATTCTCATGGTGTGCGATGAAATGTCAGATATGGATTCGATAAGAGCAGGAATCAGTGAAATCTTTTCAAGATATAATATTACGGGGCGTGTAATAGAGGCAAGGATGTCTGGTGGTGCGTTTGTCGAAGGATCTCCAGTTTCCGATTAGGGATAGTTTCGATAGAAATGCGTTTTCTGTTAACTTTCCAATATATGCGACTACGGCCTACAGGTCTCCAGAGGGTGATCATTTCCGCTATTCCAGGGAGAATAATCCCACTGTGGAGGAGCTGGCAAGGCAGATATCTCTGCTTGAAGGTTCACAGTTAGCCGCATGCTTCTCATCCGGCATGGGATCTATATCAACCGTTTTTCTCTCCCTGCTGAAACCAGGAGACGGCCTGGTGTTGCCTATGGATGTTTTTGGAAGAACGTATCTTTTTGCAAAGGACTTTCTATCAAGATTCGGAATAAATGTTTCCATAACAGACCCTGGAACAGATAAAGTTATCGAGGCCATAGGCGATAAAACGCGGATGATCTTCGTGGAAAGCCTCTCCAATCCTGTACTTCGAGTTTATGACATAAAAAGGCTTTCTGATTCTGCGAAACAGAACAATGCGCTTCTGGTTGTAGATGATACAATAATAACTCCCGTTGGCCAGCGCGCGATCGATCATGGAGCTGATATCGTCGTCAATAGCCTCTCAAAATTCATTGGGGGACACAATGCTGCTATTGGTGGGTCGTCATCCGGATCATCTGAATTTATAAAAAATATAGATTCTGACAGGAGAAGCCTTGGATCTTCCATGGATCCTTTTTCTGCGTTCTTATTTCTGCAGGGGATGAAAACACTGAAGATACGCATAGAAAGATCATCAAGATCGGCGCAGATCATAGCAGAGCATTTGTCGACATTGGATCATGTGGAGAGAGTCTACTATCCAGGGCTGACCGAAAATGATTATCACGATCTGGCTCTCCGGACATTAAAAAATTATGGATCTGTAGTTTCCTTTGTTCTAGATGATGGTGTAGACGCATCTAAATTCATGTCATCCCTCGAAAGGATAATTCCTGCAAACACCATGGGCAGTGTAGAAACGCTCATATCTAATCCATACAGTATGTCGCATAGGAACCTAAGCGATAAGGAACGCGCAAGAATAGGCGTCGTTCCCGGATTAATGAGACTATCCGTAGGGATAGAGGAAATATCAGATATAATGGATGATATAGAGAACGCTATCAAAAAAAGTTTGAAAAGTTAGATCGTCGTTACTGATCTTTTATGAATTTATCTTGTTGATTATCTTCGCAATTTTGCCGTCTTTGTCAACCGCTTTCAGCGCTTCAGCCAGATTTTTGCTGTCTCTAGATTTTATATTTTCAGGGAGTTCAGATTGAGCCTTCAACCTGGCGCTTATGATCTTTTCTGCCGTGGCTTCCGGAAGGCCTTTCACCAAGTTGAGATTCGTTTCGCATAGAGAGATATATTCTTTATCGCTGGCTATTTTATCGACATCTTCAATGAGCCCCTTCATAGCTGTTGATATTTGATCGACATCCTTGTCGAGAAGTCCTTGAAATAGGGCCAGCATTGCGTCGGACTGCTCTTTCTTTTTCATCTTTAATATCTTTCCAATATCAGGCTCCATATTACTGTATCTCTTCGTACAAGATAAATTTTGCATTATCATGATTATAAATCATAAATGCGATTTATTATCGCATTATATTCACAATTGTATATCGATCAATACCGATACATCATACCAATTTAGGACACCAAATGGAAATGATTCACAGAAATAGGGGCAGACCGAACAACTGCCGAAACATTGAGAAAATCTATTGAAAATATAGAAACGCCAGGTGCGATGAATGTAAATATATAACATCAATTTCTACGAGGATTAATTTTTGATTCCGCGATATTCAACCGATTCGCTTTAAAGAATGCTCTGTCTCTAATACCTTAGTTTCCACTTTTCTACGAATATCAATTAGAAATAACCTATCATATCTTAATAATATGAAAACAAGAATGGATCCCGGCTTCCGGATTCGAACCAGAGACCTGCGGATTACGGCGAATTCACCGTTGAACTCTCTACAGTCCGCCGCTCTACCAACTGAGCTAAGCCGGGATAGGCAGTATCCCTAATTTCATCTCATCATTTAATATTTTCGTGGATTGCAAGTGGTTGCATTCACATCTTTTTAAGAATATCAACTATCTCATTTTCGTACTTTTTGGCAACATCGGTAGAGAGATCGGTAAAAGTTTCTATCTGCGGCGATATGAGCTGCAATGAAACTCTGGTATTTTCTCCCATCTGATGTAGGACAAGCTTGCAGGGTATGAACATGCTGGTTTCATACGATTCGCTTATAAATTCATTGGCAGCTGCTGGCTTGCATATGTTGAGTATATAGAGTGGATCGATCTTTTTCTGCATTGTCCGCTGGAGGATCTCTGCCACATCCACGTAGGAAAGTATAATGTATCCGGCTTGTTTTAAAACGCTAAAAATCCTCCCGTATACCTCCTCCAAATTGCCCTGAATGTCAATTTCGAACTTATACATATTTGAGTATTGAGACATTGCAAATTGCTGATAAAATCAATATATTTATACTGTGATGATAGCAATGAAAGCAAATTGGGCAATGATCCTGCTGGAAACATCAGTAAATCAATCATAAGCATATTCTAGAAATAGAAAAATTAGATGCCAAATGAGAACGCATAATCAGCGGATATGACAGATCATCTTTGAATCGTCTCCTAATAGTTCAATCTTAACCAGAAGGTCAATCATTAATTATGCTCACTGCTATTTTATCTCATTTTCCAGAATCAAGTGGGGCCGTCCGGATTTGGACCGGAGTTTCCAGCTCCCGAAGCTGGAAGGATACCAGGCTACCCCACGGCCCCAGCCGCCTCTTCAAACAGGCAGCACCGATATTTTGTCTCTATGTTTAAATTTTATCATATTGGTTTTGGTTTTGTGCGCACATACTGTCTATGTTATGTGCTCGATTAATCGATGGAACATAATGGCGTTGTATTCTATCCTAATTTCGATGCCAACAGAAGATCTATTATACTTTAAATTGATACGCAGATGTATAAAATGAATCAATCACGCAGAAATATAATTTTAAAAATATTAAGTAAGTTGTACGGGAAATCCGAGACGACCCGTTACAAAAGTGCGTGTTTTAACTCTATTCAGTACTGTGAAGTCCACTGCTGCGCAGTGAATTGACTTCCGTATAGTGGAAGGTGTTATTTATGGAAGATGATGAACAGATAAGGAGATATGAATTTAAGCGTGCTCTGGAGGAGCTTTCGAAGTTGCATGGGCGAGGAACTGAACTCATATCGCTCTACATACCACCAGACAAGCAGATATCGGACGTTGTTGCATACCTCAGGGATGAATATTCAACTTCCTCGAATATAAAATCAAAATCCACCAGAAAGAATGTGCTGGCCGCCATAGAATCCATTATGGCCAGGCTGAAATACTACAAGACTCCACCACCTAATGGTTTCGTCTTCTTCGAGGGGCACATAGCGACAAGAGGTGATCAAACGGAGATGTACACCAAGATAATTGAACCTCCTGAACCCATCACCACATTCATGTATAAGTGCGACTCGGAATTCCATCTGGAGATGCTAAAGACGATGCTGGAGGAAAAGGAGATATATGGGCTCATCGTCATAGACAGGAAGGAAGCAACCGTTGGCTTCCTCAACGGCACGAGAATAGAGGTTGTTGATAATGTGCAGTCACAGGTTCCCAGCAAGCATCATCAGGGCGGCCAGTCCTCGCGAAGGTTCGAAAGACTGATTGAGATAGCGGCCAACGAGTTCTTCAAGAAGGTTGGCGAAATAGCGAATAACGCATTCATGCCAAAAATAAAGGACATAAGGGCAATATTCCTGGGTGGTCCTGGAGCTACGAAGGAATACTTCTTCGAGAAGGATTACTTGCGAAATGAAGTAAAGGAGAAGATAAAGGATCTGTTCGATGTTGGATACACCGATGAATCTGGTCTCAGAGAACTTGTTGAAAAGGCTTCGGAATCCATAAAGGATATGAAGATCTCAAAGGAGAAGGATCTGATGAACAGGTTCCTCCGTGAAGTGAGAAAACCCGATGGCGGTCTCGCAATTTATGGCGAACAAGCCATACGAGATGCGCTGGAGCAGAAGATGGTTGATCTGCTCCTCATATCAGAGGGTCTCCGAAAGGTCAGGTATACATATCGATGTCCCACATGCCAGGCAGAATTAACCTTAAATCAAGAACCGAATGAATGGCCAGTTTGCGAAAAGGATGGCACTCCAATGGAACTGGTTGCTGAAGATGACTTCATAGAGGACCTTTACAGGCTAGCCAAAGAATCGGGTGCCCAGGTCGAGATCATATCGGATCAGAGCGAAGAGGGTAAACTTCTCAAGCAGGCCTTTGGCGGCATGGCTGCAGTTCTGAGGTTCATTAGAAAGGATAACGTTCAGATGATGTGATCAGATGATCGGAAGCAACGCCAGATCGCAGATCGATGACCTCATCGATTCCATGCACAGCATCGGCATTGGAAATACGCCATTCATAGAGGTTGATGATGGTATATATGCCAAAATAGAATGGATGAACAGGTTCGGTTCCATAAAGGACAGGCCAGCATTCTTCATAATATATTCACTTAAAGAATCTGGAGATCTCGACGGAAAGACACTCATAGAGGCTTCCTCAGGTAACACAGGCCTAGCCGTCTCCGGAATAGCAAAGATGCTTGGCGTACGATCAATCATAGTTCTTCCAGAGAATGCGAGTCCCTTCACCAAGAGATCCATTATGGAGAATGGATCAAGAGTCATAGAGACGCCCGCATCCCTGGGTACAGAGGGATCGATTAACAGACTCAAAGAGATGGTCTCAACAGATGATTTCATATGGCTCAACCAGCACTCGAATACCAAGAACAGTGATTCTCACTATTATACCACAGCAAGGGAAATGGTCGATTCCATGGGCGTGCCATCTGCAATAGTCGCCGGGATAGGCACAGGCGGAACAATAACTGGTATCGCCAGGTACTTCAAGGAAATAGATCCGGGCGTAAGGGTCATAGGAGTACAGCCGGCAGCAGGTTCCCACATACACGGTCTCAGGAATGTGTCCGCATCGAAATACCGCGGGATAATCGACAGGTACGGTCATCTCATAGATGAGATTGTATACGTTAACGAAGATCAGGCCATATCAGAGATACGAAGATATTATGAAAAGAGCGGCCAGCTTATAGGAATATCCGCTGGCGCAAATCTGTACGCCTCCAGGCTGTTCCATGAGAGGTACAGGAAGATATTCACGGTCTTTCCTGATTCTGGAGAAAAATACAGAGAAGAGATAGGACCTTTGATATAGGATTTTTTTAAAATTGAAGAATAAATACAACGCTTTAAATTGCTGATCATAATTACGAATCGAATGCAAATACTTACTCTCATTTCGTGGGATTTCAAAAGAAATAATAACTTCTTCAATCAAGCTGTTCTCAATCCTTACGAATATTGGGCCGATATTTTGGAGAAGAACGGCATTTCCAGATACGTCATACTATTGACCTGTAACAGGGTAGAGATATATCTCCGTGCCGGATTTCCAGAGGATCTTGAAGCAATGAAGCCCAACGTATTACATGATGAGGAAGCAATTAAGCACTTGATGGAGGTTTCTTCCGGCCTTGATTCGATGTCCCTTGGAGAAAACGAGATACTAAAGCAGGTGAAGGAGGCCTACGAGCTATCTGTCAGAAATGGGAAGGTCGACAAGGTTCTGTCCCTGATCTTTCAGAAGGCCATATTCGTTGGCAAGAAGGTGCGTTCAGAAACAGAGATATCAAGGGGGAAGGTGTCGGTTCCATCGATCGTATACGACATACTCTCAAGCAGGGTGGTGCAAAAGGTACTGATCATAGGGAACGGCATGATCGCAGGTGAGATAGCGCCATATCTCAGCGGCAAATTCGAGGTGACCATAGCAGGCCGCAACATAGATCACGTGAAGGATCTTGCATCAAAGTACAACTACAGCTACACTACTATAAATGATCTGCACGAGTTGATCATGAGAAACGATGCAATAATATCAGCTACGTCTTCTAAGACACCCATCATCAGAAGGGAAGAGATGGTCGAGGGCAAACTCTACATCGATCTCGGGAATCCGAGAAACATAGAGGATAAGCCAGGCGCGGACATAATTACAATCGATGACATTTACTCAGTATCCAATAGAAATGGATCAGCCAGGATGGAAAGCGTCGATGAGGCCCGCAGGATAATAGAGATCGAGATGGCTTCGCTCATGAACAAGATAAAGGACGTCATGATTGACGAAATTTTCGCGGATTTCTACAAATTCGCCGTCGTCGTTCAGAAGATGGAGATAGAAAAATTCAGCCGAATGCATCCTGAGATCCCAGCATCTGACGTTGAGGCATTTGCCCATTCCATGATAAACAAGGTCATGAACATACCGGTCATGACGCTGAAGAGTGTTGCCAGATCCCAGAGCAACCAGGATTTCAGCCGGATATTTTCAAAATTCTACGACAACTTCAGCGATCTCGTATCTGCTGCTCTCCAGAGCTATGAAGGTCGTCAAGATACCCAAAGTCTACGAGACCGAACTCGTCGGTTATTGCAAAGATCCTGAAGCAAGATGGTTTCATACCCTTTAGGGCAGGTGTAAAATGCTCCTCGCTCAACAGGGATTGAGAAAGATCGGTTCCTGAGGAGAAGAAACTCATCGACGGCGTTATGATGACGTTGCGCCTGAAGTTGAATGCGAATGCCGGAAGCTTGTAGACACCGCCGACACGGTCTCTTAGCACAAGTGACGGATGCTCGTGCCCAAGTATGGTGATCTTCTTGATTCCCATGTTTCTGTCTCCATGGTAGATGAAGTACCTATCATCCTCGTAAAAATCCATCATGCCTATGTTCTTCTTTGACAGTATGGTTGCAAGATAGTTATCGTGATTGCCCCTTATGAATATAAGATCTCGGTCATCATACCTATCTATGAAATACAATACATCTGTCCATTCGCTGGGTAGATTCTTAGAAAACTCCTGTTTGAAATCTCCATTTATTATTATCCTCTGTGGGTTGTATCTTTCTATGATCCTGTCCATTACGGAAGTGATGTGATCCCTCTGTATCCTTGGGAGGAACAGGCCGTGAAGGTTCATCTCCTCCTCATACCCCAGATGCAGATCGGATACCACCACTGCCTCTATATCGCTCAAGTAGACGCAATACAGGTCCGTGAGAAAAACGCCATCGAGGATCTCTATCTCCCGCATCTCAACCCTTTCTTACTCCTATGCAGGAGGCATACATTATCCTATCTCATGCAGAAAAGAGAAAAAACTGGCTGAAAAATGATCTATCACAGAGATTTTGATCCCAGGTATTTTATATATTTTATGACCTCTGGTATGTTTATTCGCATGGGGCAGACTTCCTTGCAGCCGCCAGAATGGACGCAGTAGGAAGCAGGCCACGGATCCTTATTGGTTATGTAGTTCCACATGACACCAGTTGGCCCGTTGTATGGGGATTTTGTGGAAACCCATTCTTTGCCGAGTACTCTGTATATCGGGCATGAAAAGTAGCAGCGGCCGCATTTAATGCAAAGCAGTGCTTCCTTCAGGCCCTCGTCCTTGCTAGCATCCATCCTGCCATCATCCAGAAGTATCAGATGGAAGTTCTTCGGCCCGGTCGCCGGAGAAACACGCCTCAGTTCGATGTCTGCAGTTGAACTCGGGCCGGCAGTGACGTTTATGTATGTAGGCGGAAACAGGCCAGCGTAAGCCGACTGCACCATCACCTCGTCCAGCGCGTCTCTTAGCGTCGGCACTATCTTATCGATGCCAGTGATTGAAATGTGCGTCTGTGGCATAACTGTGTCGATCCTTATATTTCCCTCGTTTTCAACCAGTGCTATGGCACCGGAATCTGCAGCGACAGCGTTGGCGCCGGTTATTCCAACATCAGCCTTAACGTACTTGGACATCAGAAACTTCCTGACGGCCGCAACGACATCCTCAATCGTTGAATTTTCGTTGATGCTCGGATCGATCTTCTTGACGGCTTTTGCAGCGTCCTCCCTTGTCATGCCCAGGGCAGGCGCAACTATGTGTGTTGGCCATCCCTTCGATATCTGTATTAGATATTCGCCCAGATCCGTTTCCCAGACCTCGTTGTGTTTAGATTCCAAGTATTCCCTGAGCCCGATCTCGTATGCAACATTTGTCTTTGAAAAGACGACCGTTTTGTTATCACCGACGAGGTCTCCTGCGATCTTCCTAGCTTCTTCTTTGTCCTTCGCTAGATATGCATGTCCGCCGAGCCTCTCCACGTTCTTAATCGTTAGACTGACGTATGAATCCAGGTTTTCTATCACCTTCATCTTCTGATCCCTAAGATGATCAGCAAGTTCGGCTATGTATGGATACTCGGTAAGCACCTTTTCGACTTCAGCGTAATTTCCGCTAGACACCATCGACATGAGATCTATCCAGTTCATCCGATCACCTCCGCTATGTCTTTAATATTGCAGTACGGCTCGAGGTTGACGTAGCACAGTGGGCATGCGACAAGCACATTGTCATAGACCGCCTTGAGCGAAGCTGCTCTGGCCTTCGCTATGCTATCGCTAAGGTCATCGTTGAGTGGTCCAGCGGGCCCTCCACAGCAGAATCCGGATCCCTTTCCTGTCACTGTGGGATCCTCCACCAGCTCTATACCTGCAGATTTGGCCTTATCCCTAATTGTATCGTACATATCGAGAAACCTGGAATATAGGCACGAATCGTGCATGACAAATTTGCCATTTCCCTTCACTGTGCCTATGATCGTAAGATAACTGCGGAATGGAATATCGAAGCCTATATATCTCTTCAGGTTCGCGAGAGTGTTCGTGGTGTGGGGATCCACGGTTATTATCTCCTCGACACCCTTTTCTTTGAAAAACTTTAGAATCTCTGTGCCGTACTCCTTGAACTCGTCAAGGAATCCCAGTTCGTAAAGAAGCGATCCACTGTAAGGTTCCTCTTCGTAGAGATAGCCTACATCCGCCCTTACCTTGGAGATCATCCTGTATATGTTCTGCAGTATCCTTACGGATCGATCTATATCCTCATCCTTGGGCTTTATGAGACGTGATCCTATCGATGCCAGGATCCTTGATTTACCAAGTGATCCGAGCGTCGGCACATATTTTTCGTATGATTTGAATACGGACGCCATCTGGTACATGTAAGACGTGTACAGTATAACTTTCCCGCCCCTAGGTATGTTCATACCGCTGGCCCACTTAACTGCCAGCTTCTTGTCCAGGGGAAAGGGGATGTAGTCTTCCATGAGGTTTCTGTATAAAACACTCTTGATGAGAGCCTCCTGCTTCCTCACGCGATCTTCGTCCAAAACATCACCGTCATGATATGATAATAGGTCATAATAAAGTATATTATGCATCAGTCCGGCATCCTGTAAAGTCTTTCTTGGCAGATGCTGCCTTTGAATGAGATCTCTCGTTTATTCATCTGTTATTATCTTAAATAATCAGAAAATCAATTTATATACAGCGAAGGTTCGATCATAATCAGCGATGATTGCATAAGCAGTGAATTATCTTGCTTCGTCCAATCGATGAAGCCTATTTCATCTGCGGGTATATCCCAAATAGATGATGGAAAGCGCGTGATTGCACCGTTCTGTTAAGGAATCAGCGCTATTTTTTATTTAGATTTCAGCAGCAACTCGGATATGTCCATGACGCTGTCGTCCTTGGCTAGGTTAGCATAACATATAGGGCATGCCGTCACTATCGGGTATCCTGTACTCTTGAGCTCTTCGAACCTTTTCTGCGATATTCTTTCGGATATTTCCGGAAAGAGCAACTCATCTGGGCCACCGCAGCATCTAGTCGGATTTTCCTCCGTGTACGCATCGAAGATCTTGGAGACATATCCCGTAAAATCGAAGTATCTGGAGAAATGGCAAGGTGCATGCACTGCATATTTTCCAGCAACTCTATCGATCTTGATCATATCCATATAATATATGACATCAAATTCAAAGTTAACATACTTTGGATATATGTACTTCAGTATCTCGTATGTATGCGGATCAATGGTAATTATCCTGCGAACGCCATGGGATCTGAACAGTTCTGAAACGTACTTTGCATATTCCCTGAATTCGTTTTCAAAGCCCAGATCGTATATGAACGTACCAGGATACGGTTCCTCCTTTCCGAGGTATCCGAACTCAATGCCGTTTTGTTTCAGTAGCTTGACAATGTTGCGTAGGTAATCGCTCATCCTTCCCATCATGCTTCTATCATACAGATCCCGGAACATGGTGGTGAACGATGGGTGCTCCCTCATTATATGGGCGATGGCGCTATCGTAATGTCCCAGGAGCTTCCTTATGCTCCCGAACTTGCGTAGATAGGCCATGAGCTGGTACATATTTCCCGTGTAGAGCAGCGTTTCCTTGGATCCGAACTCAATGCCAGAAGCCCATTCGGCGCATTTTTCCCTTACACCCAAGGGATTCTTGAACTTCATTGTGAATTCAACGATCATCTTTGCTATCTCCGGCGCCTTACCCTGTTCTGCTACGATCATCCTGCCGATCTCGCTTACCTTTCCAGCATTTACACCTGCGGGGCAGACACTGAGACAGGCATAGCAATCAACGCATGAGTAGAACGATTCTGAGGGATCGATTTCACCTTTATTGTAAAGGAATTTAGCCAGGTCTACACGCCCTCTAGCTCCCTTTGTTGAGATGAAGCCCGCAGCCGGCAGCGTTGGGCACACAGATTCGCAGAAGCCGCAGTTAACGCATTTTCCTGCTTCAGCTATCAGATCCTGCATCCTGGTCAAATATATTACCCCTGTTTAGAATGTTCTTCGGATCGAAGATGCGCTTTATCGATCTCATGAGATCCAGCGTGCGCATGTTATCGTGGAAGCGCATCTCCTCAACGAACAGTTTCTTCTTCTCGAGGCCTATTCCATGTTCTGCTGATACACTACCGCCGTGTCTAACAGAGATCATCGCCATGTCCATCATGAACTTGTTTACCTTGGCCATGGCCTCCTCGTTCGAAAGATCCGCGAATATGTTTGCATGTATGTTTCCATCGCCTATGTGACCGAAGAGAGCGCATCTAACACCATCCACATCACGTGCTTTCTCAATCTCCTTCAGGGCAGATGGCAATTCTGATACGGGAACAACGATATCCCCGATGACTATGTATTCCTTTTCACTCTTCCTTAGCCTGAGTATTGAAGCATACAGCCCCTTCCTTGCGAGGTAAATCCTGTTCATCTCCGCCTTGTCTGTTGTGCTCCGTGTCTCTATGGCGTATTTTTTCAGGATACCCTCAATCTGTTCCCTGCGCCTCTGCAGCGTCTCCGGAGGCCCGGAGGCATCAACGATCAGTGCATAATTCGTACCTTCGGGGTACTTTATGGCGTCTGGAACTGAATCCAGCGAGATCTTGTCCATGAATTCGGCCATCTCCGGTATTATGCGTTCCTTCACCTCTGATATGGCATTCCCCGCATCATCTATCGTTCTGAAGAAAGCAAGTATTCTGGCTATGCGTTCAGGCTTTGGCCATATCTTGAGGTACGCCTTGGTTATTATACCCAGAGTCCCCTCGGAACCGATCATCAGTGCAGTCATGTCGTAGCCCATGGATCTCTTCAGCGCCTTGTTTCCAAATTTTACGAGCGTGCCATCTGCCAATACTACCTCGAGCCCGAGCACCCAGTCCTTCGTCACACCGTAGGCCACACCCCTGAGGCCTCCGGCGTTGGTGGATATGGATCCTCCTACCGTGGCAGATCTGGAACTGGCTGGATCAGGAGGATAGAAGTGCCCGTATTTGTCAAGGAATCGTTCCAGATCGTCCAACCTAACACCAGGTTCTGCAACAACGCACTTATCGTTCAGGTTCAGATCGATTATGTGGTTCATTCTGAGCATTGAAATTACGATACCCTCATTCTTCAGGATCGATGATCCAGTGAGCGAAGATCCGCCGCCCCTGACGACAACAGGAACCTCATATTTATAAGCAAGCTTCATTATTCTCTGAACATCTTCCGGTGATCCAGGCAGAAGGACGGCTTCAGGCATTTCTCCGGTGAAGTAAGAAGCATCGTTCATGTAAGGGATGAGATCCTCCTTCCTTGTGATGGCATAATTCCCAAGGAAGGTTCTAACTTCCTCAATAAAACCCATGTCTAATCATTGCAATTGTGGTAATATTTTTTCTGGATGATTTGAAGACCCGCTATTCCGATATGGTCTGAAGCTGATCAATGTAAGCACGTATGATATGGCAAGATGAGAAATACAATTTGCGAATCAAAGATTTGGTGCTGTAATTTGGACAAAATTCAAACATTTCCCAAGTTAATAAAATATAAGTAAGATCATAAATATATTTCGTGCATCGGCGTGCATGCGGAAACAGCTTATAATAATGTTTGCAGCGATCCTTACGTTTTCATCATACCCTATGATTCATGCCCATGCACAGCAGATCGATATAGGAGATCCAGAGACTCATTCTGATTACTACTGGTATGGAAACTTGACAGTTCAGCGCAATGAGTCGCTCAGTATAATAAACGAAATATTTTTCATATATGGCAGGTCGCTGAACGTCAACGGCACACTCTCTGTGCAGAACTCAACACTGATCCTGAATAATACAGAGATCAGCATAACTCGAGGTACGTTCATCATCGGCAATTCAAGCGTTGAGGGTAATGGATCCATAACCATGGACGCATCGACGTTCAGATCCTTTAACTCTACGGTGTTTGATGGTTATGCGGGAACATTCTCAGCTTTTAACTCATCGGTGTATATCTTGAGATCAAACATTTCTGGCCAGTCAACATCGGATGAATTCAACTACACAATGGCAAGGTATTATAACAACAGCTACCAGCCCGGAGGACAGGTTAGCCTGAAGATGGAAAATTATTCTCATGGCTATGCTTACAGGCTGAATATCTCGGTTGAATACGAATACGCAAATGCAAGCCATCCTGCCTCAATATACGTTGTGTATGAAAACGAATCTCAGTATCTGCATTTAAGCGCTTCAACAACCATGACAACATCTTATTTTACCTTCATTCTTCAACGGCCCAGCGCGAATCCGCTACCAGAAATATACGTATACAGCAATGAAAGCGACCTGGAAGTATATAACATAACCGCACTAGCAATTGCAAATGACACGTACTATCTCTATGGGTCGCAGCATTACGATCTCTACCTCAGCAATAGCATTATGTATAGCGTAGATTCGAAATTCGACCTGAACGACAGGCCACTGTACCTGGATGATGGCCTGATCAGCCCATACGCTACAGGCATATACCTTTATCATTCAGCGGCCTACATGGTCAGCAGTGGATCAGGAATAGCCAACATAACAAGAATCCCATTCATAAGCTCGGCATCGATCGTATATTATATGTCCGCAGTAAATATAACTTACCTTCTAGACGGGCGGTCTTACGATTACAATGGCTCTGTATACTATGCAAACGGCCAAGCGATAGATCTGAACAGTACTGTTTCAGCGCTTTCGCGATACGTATATTATTCAACATCGGTACATGAGGTTCCTGTATGGATCTTCAATGGAACTATAACCTATAAGGGAAACTATGAGATCGATGTCTACGGAAGAATGGAATACTTTTCCATATCTCCATATCCATACCTGAGCAATGTGCTTCAGACGTTCGTGGGTTCGGTCACCATTCCTCAGTTAAACATAACGATACCAGGCGTGCTCTATACCGGTACGGATCAGACTATAAGCATTGGCTACAAATCCTCATATGCAGGGATATCGAACGCATACATAGATGTGCATCTGATCAACGGTTCGGAATCCATCTTAATTTTCCGAATACATATTATGAATCTCAGCGCTGATTCCACAAGAAATGCAACAGAAAACCTGAATCTCAGCATATCGCCCGGCATGTATCAGGCATACTTTACCACGAACTCATCTGACATAATCTTTATCGATCAATACGTGAATGTAGTTGTTGAAGACCATGTCAACTTGACGATGCGGTGGTATTATCGTTACACATTGCCATTTCACGATCTGAAGTTTGATCTGAGCATGTTCGATGCATCAGGCGATCCAGCAGAGGGTGGCCTGCAGATGTATTTTCTGTCTGGAAATAGCACGGCAATCAGTAAAAATACCTTCATACACGTATCTCCGTCATCCTACGATAATCTCACCGTTTTTGCCAACTCATCGAAGAATCTGACATCAGTCTTCGTAGGCTTGAGATACAATGAAAGCATGTTCAACTATATACCGAATCAGACGGCAAAAATAAGGCTCCGGCCAATATTCAGTAATTATGATGTCAAGTTTTCGGTTTTTGGCCAGCAGATTTATCCTATGAACATCAGCATAAATGGCATCTTTTACGTAATTAAGCAGAACAACACGATCATAACGATGCCCAACGGCACTTACAGCGCGTCCGCAGTAGGGATATCAGGATATCATATTGCAATCCCTAGATCCTTCAGTATTGATGGTTCAAATATCACAGTGAACATTTACATCTCCAAGGTGCTATATGGAATAACATTCAAATCCAATTTGAAATCTGGGTTCAGCATCTTGATAAACGGCAACGAGTACTTTGGCGATAGCGTTTCATTGCCAAACGGCACCTATTGCCTCACCGTTGATGCGCCGTCTGGATACGATCCGATTAGGGAAAACATGACCGTTAACGGTAGTAACCTCACTATATTCCTGAATTTCCAGCGTGCGATTTATAAGATGCGGATGATGATCAACGGATCGATATCTCCACAGAACATCCTGATCAATGGAAGCACTTATTCCGTGCCAGGTTCTATCAACATATCGCTGACTTCGGGTATTTACAATATAATTGCTCTGAATTCAACATACTTGAGAACAAACTTCAGATCGACGATTGATGTATTATCCAACACAACGTTGTATATCGATTACTATCGGCCATATTCAAAGGTATACATCAATGCAAGCGGTTATGCGGATGAATTCGAGATCAAGATGAATTCCTCCTATTATTATGTGCACGCAGGAGATACGATTCACATTCCCTTCGGTCTTTACAGCATACGAGCGGAAAATGTACAGGGCTACTCAGAAACATATGGAAAAAACATCAGCATTGACGATTCATCTGCCATATTGAACATAACCTTCAGCAGGCTAAGGTTTATGATACACATAGCAACCGATATACCTGCAGACATCGTCTTTGGCAATACAAGGGAATATGGACAGAATTTCAGCGTTCTGGATTTTTACGGAAATTACGATCTATCAATATCAAGGCCAGGATACTATCCGATCAGTGAAAGCGTCATGCTGAACTCTAATATGACGCTGGAATTCGCCCTCAGAGCGATACTTTATAAAATAACGATAGAAGCTGATGTTGATTCCTTCACAATTTATGCTGGGAACAAAACGTACTCCGTATCCGGCAATGACTTAACCATCTATCTTCCATATGGGGAACACAGCATAATTCTTCAAAAAGATGGGTACAGCAATATTTTCGAGACGATAGATGTATCTTCAAACAGTACTATATTCCTGAAGATGCATCGGCTGCCACCGGAATCGATCATCAGAGGTTTCATCGTGGATAATTATCAGGATATAGCTACCCTGTCGATATCCATGATAGCAATATATTTATTGATAATCAGGCATCTCCGCATCGTAGGTCGCAATAGTGCGATTATGCGTCCCAAAGACCGCAAACGAGATTAAGCGGTAAGAATTGTGTAAACCAAGCATGGCATCAAGACGAGTGAAGGTTTGCGCCTGCATTACCAAAGGTCATAAAATTGAATCGGACAGGTGGAGACGGTGAGGATAATCTACGTTAGAGACAATCAGACGCTGAAAACCGTATTTGTTGATAGAGACGGCACAATAAACCGGGATTGCCCATACTGCCATGAACTGGACGATCTGCAAATTTACGATGATACGGTTGGCATCCTGAAACATTACCAGGGGAAGGGATACCGCATAATCATAGTGACGAATCAGTCAGGCATAGGCAGGGGCTATTTCTCAATGGAGGAATTCAGGAGATTCAACGATGGTGTAGTTAACAGATTGCTTGACCTCGGGGTAAAGGTAAGCGCAACCTATTTTTGCCCGCATAGACCAGATGAAGGATGTTCATGCAGAAAACCTGGGATCGGTCTCATAAACGAAGCCCTATCTGATTTCAGAGTTGATATAGGCGGATCGCTTGTGATCGGCGACCGTGATGACGTCGATGGCCAGCTCGCCAGAAACCTTGGATTACCCTTCAGGATTGTTAGTCATTGATAGCATGTTGAACCGTTCCTCTATCTCGAAGGGCATTGAAAGATGTCTTCTGGCAACAACTGGAACGTCGTATTTGCCTGGAGTTATGTCCCTGGGAACCTCCACGAAATCTCTGGATCTGTACCTCCTGCCGCACTTAGGGCACCTGAAATCGCTTTGTCCCTTTGAAATCGTACGAACGCCGCAGACATTGCATACTGGATTTTCCGTGCGATATATCTTCGCCACCGTGTGTACGATCATCTTTTCGACGTTCAGATTACCGTTAACGTAGGATCCGTAGAATGTTACGAGATCGCCGCTTCTGAGCCTGGAGAAAATGGATCTGAACTCCTTTGTTGGCTCGAATGCCGCTGCAGTTATGTAACGTTTTCTGTAGGAGAATTTGAGGAAATAATGGCCGCCGGGTACTGATATCGGATCGGACACCACTTGACCTGTAAGCGCGTAAGAATGCAGATCCTCGATATCATCTGGATCGTGTATTATGTGGTCATCCGTTCCCTGGTTTGTTATGAAGATGATGCGGCCTTCGTAATCTATATGCCCGGTTTCGTTTATGGCATCGGACGCCTCGAGAAGCGAATGCTGGTAGAAACCGCGTATACCGTAAATCACTGGGGTTTTTGGATGCGGAAATATGGCTGGATACTCATTCCTCAGATCGACGTTGTTGAATGTGCCTTCGTACCGATCTGCCATCGATGCAAGCATCATTTTCTCATCCCTCTGCATCGCGAGTGGTGTTGGATATCTGTATGCAAGCATTTCGTAAGTATATCTTTCTGATGGCCATGCCAGGGCTGCAGCAGATCCAACGATGCCATGTCCATCCTTCAATTTATAGAAGGATGCCCCAGAATCCTTTATGAATTTCTCTGCATCGGATACCGGAATCTCCTCTTCAAGAGCCCTCCTGTAGAAGCTTCGATCAAGTGGATGATCCGAGACCACGATTCCTGGATGTGTGCTGTAGTAATCCGTAACCGAATACTCCTCCACCAGATTCCTCGCTATTTCCATAAGGTCACTGGCGTCAGGGCTTCCAATTTCTCTATCGTATGACATTATGGGTTTGCCATGTATGTCGCCTATGCGGTGCGATCTTCCAGTACCGTGACCTAGATGCAAAACCACCGCGCCATTTCCCCTTGTTTTGAACCTTATGTTGGGATTCAGCCTCACCAGGCGTGGATTGCCGATGACATCCAGCTTCGACTCATAGATCATCCGCAGTACGAGATAAGTTGTGCACATGCGGTCTGGAGAATCAGTATCGTCGATTGCAATGAACATGGATTACCTCCCAAACCTCCGCTGCCTCCTCTGATAGGAATATATTGCCCTAAGGAAATCAAGTTTAGAAAATTCTGGCCAATACACATCTGAAAAATAAAGCTCAGAATACGCACTCTGCCAGAGCAGGAAATTGGATATCCTCTCCTCTCCGCTTGTTCTGAGTATGAGATCAGGATCTGGTATCCTTCCGTCATACAAGTACATCCTGAACTTTTCCTCGTCCAGTTCATCTATGTTCAATTTCCCGTCCATGGCGTCTCTTGTTATCCTCTTTATCGCATCCAATATCTCCTCCCGGCCACCGTATCCTATGGCCAGATTGAGCTGATAGTTGTTAAAATTTTTGGTCGTCTCCTCAACAATATGTATTGTTTGCCTCAGATAAGCAGGGAGTATTGATAGGTTTCCTATGACCTTAACATTTATTCTGTTTTTGTACACACGCTCGTCCTTCAGGAGAGACTTGAAGGCGTTATCTATGAGATGAAAGAGGAAATCGACCTCTTCGGGACTCCTACGAAAGTTCTCTGTCGAGAATGCATAAAACGTTACGATTCTTATGTCTAGTTCCATGCACCAGTCAACAACCTCTTCAACCTTTTCCTTTCCCTTTACATGCCCCTCATTTTCAGATATGCCCACGTTCCTGGCATACCTTCTGTTTCCATCTGTGATTATCCCGATATGGCGTGGCCTCGGATACTTCTTAACCTCCTCAAGAAGAACATTTTCGTAAACCTTCGAGGCCAGATCCCCAAGTTTATTGGATACGCTCATGAACTGCGATTATGATCATAAACGACTATATAGGATTATTCGAAAATGAGAGAAGGAGTGATGTATTCACTCCTGTATGATCTCATCCACGAAAGTGGAAATTTTGATAACGGTTGTCTTTTTCACTGTTTTCGGTATCTTAAGCACCTTCACGCCGTCTATGAATGCCACGTACTTTGAGAATTCCTCGTCAGTGATATTTTTGAATGTAAGTTCATCTATGTTTCTGAATGCAACCTTCTGCCCGAGATCCTTCAGATCATCTGCAGTTATCTCAAGTTTCTTGAAGTTGTCTATGTAACGCGGAATGGCTCCCTTTGCACCTTCTATAAAGCTCTGCGATACGTTTCTAACGCCTTCCACCGTACCCAGAAATGTCCTGTAGGCATCATTGGTTATCTCGCCAATGGTCTTACCGGTATGCCTTGCAAGCTCGCTTACATTTCTGTACACATCATCCCTGATACCCTTAACGGATATGGTGATCTTTCTGGTCTCCTCTTCATCCTTCTTTTCTTTCTCGACCATGATTCAATATGGCTTACCGGTATATAAGCTTACCGATAATAGAGATTACCAGAAAACCAACGAGGTGAGAATGGTTATATCCCATGCTTCAGTTAACCCGATTATGAAATACGCGATAAGAGAGTACAAGGGAAAGAATGTGGATATTGCAAAACTTGCAAAGGCCATCGAGGACTACTTCAAGGAGGAGAACTTTGTGACGCAGTCCAGCCAGCATCCAAATGGATACTTGATTCAGGCCAAAAAAGGTGGGATATTCAGAACAATACTTGGCATGGATCGTGCATTTACGATCATAATATCCGGATCTCCGTCGGATTTTCGCATTCAGATCGGAATTGGTAAATGGTTGCAGGATCTCGGCGTAGCTGCCATAGAGGCTTTCTTTATAACTCCAGTAGTGGCCTTTATCGAGGTTCCGGAATCACTGTGGTCATTCGAGCTTGAACATGAGCTCTGGCAGTTCATAGAAACTCAGATAAATCTAGGCATACAGTGATGTCCCTAAGGGAAAAACTGATTCGGGAGCTGAGAAGGAGAGGCCCTATCGGCATAGACCAGTACGAGATAGAAGAGCTGATGGGGTTCTCCAAGTCAACGGCATCGGAGGCCCTGTCAAAGCTTGAAGCTGAAGGTATCATAGCGCGTCGTCAGATATCCGGAAGATCGAAGAGGGTGTGGCTGCGAGAATTCATTCCATACCGTGATCCGGAGATGATACGGATAGGTTGCTTGAAATCCACTGAATATGCAGGATTTCTGAGTGCAGCCAAGGATTATTGTGAGAATAAAGGTATAAAGGCAGTTATAAGGTTTTACAACGATGCAACATCCATACTGCACGACCTTTCAACGGGCACGCTTGAATTTGGGCTGTCTCCAATATTCACGGAAACGCTTTTTGCGCTTTCCAGGCATGATATAGTTATTGCCGGTCCAGTTGCCTCAGGTGGATCAGGAATATTTGAAAATCCTGCATCTTGTGAAAATATTGTCGCAACAAGCGAATCAACCTCGATGATGCTGCTATCACGCGAGTTCCGCAGAAGAGAGGGCGATGTTAAGATAACCATTTTCAGCGATCCTATTAAGGCCAGTGATGGATTCAGGGCAGGAGATTTCAGATACATAGCTATATGGGAACCATATGCTTCGGTAATAGGCGCGAACAAGCTGTATGATTATTCCGACCTCATGGATACATTCCCCTGCTGTGGTATAGCGGTCTCATCGGGCAGGTCAAAGGATGCGGATCTGAAAAGTATAATAGACGCCTACAGGGAAACGGATGTGGAGATCAGGTCGGACGTCATAGATATGCTGTCAAAGGCAACAAGATGCAGCAAAAGAGCAGTGATGAATAGTTTAGGAAGCTATAATTTCAAGTTGAAATATGACATGCAGACAATACTAAGATATATGGATTTCATTGGATATCCGGCATCGGAGGATGCTATTAAAAAAGTATTCTTGTTATAAAAATGAAATTATCACCATGCAATTGCAAAAATTTATATTCGATTATTGTCTATGTCAGACATAGGAGGTAAAGATAGGTTGAACGATGAAAAGAGAGTCACGGTCAGGCTATCCAGATCGATGGTCGAAGAGATGGAAGACCTTGTAAACAGGGACGAATATGAGAGCGTTTCTGATCTAGTCAGAAAGGCCGTCTCGGCATTGCTTGAATCCCGTGGCGTTAACAGTGACTTCCTACCGGTACAGATAATGGTACCGAAGAACCTGATCGAGAAACTCGGAAAGGACTCAACGAAACCCGTAAACCTTAGCCTAGATGAGTTCTCTTCGCTCATACTTGATAGGATCAATGGATTAACCGTGCGGGAAACAATAAAGAAAATAGTTCACGAAGAAAATATTAAATAAACTCCTTGTCTAACTCTCCTCGATGGTTGTAATAAGGGCTCCGCTGAAGGAGCTTGAGGGGAGGTATGGAAGAGAGATAGTTGATCTTATACTCCGTTATTCAAGTATTATAGGTTATTCGGTGGATCATGACGAGGAATTAAAGATAGAGTTCAATCCTGACAGGCCTGATCTTTTCTCTTTTCCCACCCTCATGAAACAGATAAAGATATTCTTCTACGGTGAAGTAGAGATACGAAAGCCGCAAATAAGGGATGATGCGGTGAAAGTAACGGTATCCAAGGGCGTGAGAGATATCAGGCCATATTTTTCGGCGCTGATCGCCGAAGGATCATCCATTGGCGTCCACTTCGATGAGCTGATAAATTATCAGGAGATCCTTCATGCTTCCATAGGAAAGGACAGGTCGAAGATGGCAATAGGCATACATGATTTGGAGAAAACTGGAGACAGCATACATTATACGACAGTGAGCAGGAACCAAAGGATGCAAACCTACGATGGAATGGAAGGAACCGTCGATTGGATCATCAAAAACCATGAAAAGGGCATAGCGTATGGCCGCCTTCTGCCTGGCACTGGAAGGTCCGTGGCTATAACGGATAACGAAGGAAACATACTATCGCTCCCGCCAATAGTCAACAGCTACAGATCAAGAATCGATGAAGGGACAAAAAAATTCTTCGTGGATATAACTGGAACGGATCTCAATTCTGTAAAGTTTGCGCACCATCTTATGTCAAACTTTTTCTCCAGTTTGAAGTACAGGATCAGGACACCATCAATTGACGGCCTGCCATCACGCGAAACTGAGATCATAAGGGCATTCGACTTCCGAATCATGAGGCCTGCAAGACGAAGCATAGAGAGATATCTTGGCGAGAAGATGGATAGCGAGGAAACCATAACGCATTTGAGGAGGATGGGTTATGTTGCAGAACCAGGGTATCCTGAGATTGCGGTGTACGTACCAGGGTATCGCGTGGATGTGATGGGCGAGGCGGACATAATAGAAGATATATTAAAGTCTAAGGGAATAGAAAACATAGAGGAGAAGCAGATCTTCATAGGTAAGTTTGGAGAACCGCTCTTCATGAATAAAGTCAAAGACCTTGCACGTGATACTATGATTGGGCTTGGTTTTCAGGAGGTAATGACCTTCGTTCTTTCGCCTGCGTCATATCTGCAGGAATACACCGGAGGGGTCAGGATACAGAATCCGAAAAGTGAAGATTACTCGGTGATAAGGGACAAGATTTATCCGGATCTACTGGATCTCATAGCCAGGAACAAGAAACACAGCCTTCCACAGAGGATATTCGAGATAGGGGATAAGATAGTTGGTGGAAAGCAGAGAACTGCGCTGTCATGCGTTATAGCCGATACCAGATCTGAGTTTTCCACAGCGAAATCATACATGCAGGGGTTTCTTGCAAGATTTACAAGCGAAAACCCAGTGATAGTACCGCAGATGATCTACGGATCCATAGACGGTAGATCCGGTTCCATAAAGATTGGTGAAAAGATCATCGGGGTTATAGGTGAGATACATCCAGCTTTCCTAGAGCGGTTTTCACTGGCTGTTCCAGTTTCATTCTTTGAGATAGATCTTGACGAAATTTTTATTGCAAATATGGATCACTTGGGCCTATAGCGTTCAAGCCTTCCGCTCATGTGCAGATCCTTCAGCTTTAGGTAGTCCTCTGCATTGGCCTTCACATAGGCCATCTGTTCCTTATTTATTCTGGTGACCTTGGCGGGGACTCCAAGTATCAAAGAATATTCTTCGGATTCAAAATTCTGGGTAACCAAAGCGCCTGCGCCAACTATGGAACCTGTTCTTATATGCGATCCATTCATCAGTATTGCACCCATGCCTATCAGCACGTAGTCATCAACGGTACATCCATGCACGACTGCATTGTGCCCTATCGATACGTTGCTGCCTATCTTTGTTGGGAATCCTGTATCGGTGTGTATCGTTACATTGTCCTGCACATTGGTGTTGTCGCCGATCTTGATCGAATCCATATCTGCCCTTATAACTGCACCATCAAAGATCGATACATTGTCACCTATCTCAACATCACCTATTATGACCGCTGTTTCAGCAATGTATACGTTTTTTCCTATTTTCATAATCAGATATGGTTTCATCTTTTTTAGACTTCTGCAGCCCGTATCACCTACATAACAGTATACGGCGTTCTCTGCAAAAAAGGAGTATATTTATACCGCTGATCGAAGGGATGAGGTGCTAGATGAATAAGCTCTTAAGGAAAGTGCGAAAGGTGTTCAGCCTTAAGGCAGATAACAAGGCTGAAACTGGGATAGGCACACTGATTGTTTTTATAGCCATGGTTCTCGTGGCTGCAGTGGCTGCTACTGTCCTAATACACACCGCAGGAACTCTGCAACAGAAGGCAACGAGCACGGGCTCGCAGACGACACAGCAGGTATCTACAGGTATTCAGGTTACCAGCATTTACGGACTGGACTCGAATGCAACCTATCCTACACACGGTATAATTAAATGGCTAGCCATACAGATAACCGTCACCGCCGGCAGTTCGTCGATAAACCTGGCAAACGTAACGATTTCAATGACATACCATGGCGTCGCAGCTTCTCTAACGTATGTTGGTCTTGAAAACATAGGTAATGCAACAAGTCCTAAGAATGTATACGGCTTTAACTCTGCGGTTGGAGGTACCAATAACGTCTTCAATGCATCATACTTCAACACGATAAATGGCGTTTCCAACGGATCAAAACACTTTGCCATACTCGTACTCAGCGACCCGACAAACTCATTAACTGCACAGTATCCAGTGATATCATACCAGGATCAGGTTGATCTGCTGGTTAACGTGAGCGCAGTGTTCGGCGGAATAACCGAGGGTCAGGCAGTGTCAGGCCAGGTCCAGGCTCCAGTTGGATCTCCGGGTGTGATACAGTTTACGGCGCCAGAGTCCTTCGTATCGGATGTGATACAGCTTCAATAAGTATAAATTGAAGCTGTATTATATTTTTAGTGACAGCTATGGGTCTCTTGGATAATGTAAAAAAAATGGTTAAGAAGGAGGCCACAGAAAACCCTCAGCAGACCAGCGATGACCAGAAACAGGTACAGGCCATACATGTGACCAATGGAATAGATCCCAAGGTCATAGACGCAATGAACGAGAGGATGACCAAGATCGAGAATGATTTGGGAAAATTGAGCGGAGAGATGGAAGGCCAGAAAAAGACTCTTAACGACATAAAGAACGAACTTGAAGGAATAAAGGAGAATGTTAAGATGGTCGTCTCACTCTACGAACTGGTTTCACGCGATTTCAATCCATTCATGGACAAGACGCCGGAGGAGATACGGGGAATAACGGACACTCTGGCGGAACAGGTGAACAATGTAAAACAATTGGTGGAAGCCGCTATAAAGGATCTCAGAGAACTGTATGGCGTACCTGACATAGACCAGTTCATACAAATGGAGGAGAAAAAATGATCAACGACTCATTGAAACCGTACCTGGAGGAAAAGCTGGAGGGCGCCAGGAAATCTGTGCCCGGTTTCGCGCTTGAAGAACTGAAGCAGAAGATAATATCTTCCCCAATCCAGTTCGGTAAAAGTGACATAGACGACCTGGTCTCGAACCTGCTCAAGCGATACGAACAGACAAAGGAGAACTCGCTGATCGGAAAGATAGATTCGATATTCAAGGAAATATCGGACATAGAAAAAGTGATGTCAGCAAAACAGCCGGAGCCCGCTCAGCAGCAGGCGCCAGTAGAGAAGCCAAAGAAAAAAGCAAAGCTGGAGGTCATCGGAGATGATGTGGTATCGATAATGGTATCATTGAGATGGCTCGAATTCCTGCTGGACAACTATGGTCCTGAGAACACGCTGGATGTCCTTGACTATTACGAAAGTTTGGGCTGGATTTCAGCCACAGTGAAAGAACAGATGATGAAGTATGCAAAGATGACAGGAGTTATGAATCCTGCCCAGGAATACAAGATAAAGCCATCGATACAGGATCACATCATAAACATGCTGTTCATAGAGAAGCTGAGAGGTGAGGAGATCAACAGGGATCTCATCGAGGCGCTCGAAAGGGAGTTTAGAACCATAAGAAAGGGAGTTGACGAGCTGTATGGGATTTAGCTATACAGTGGCGGCGGTAATAATGCTCTCGTCTACTCTTATATTTTTTGGAATCGTTTACACTTCATATGTTCAATCCAATGAAAACATCGCAAATGCGAACCAGAAGCTTGTTAAAAGCATATACGATTTAGAAAATACGCATGTTTCGATAACTGGTTATTATTATAATTCAAGTTCATCATTATTCATCGTCAACCTGACAAACAATGGGAGTCAGGTCTTCAACATGAGCATGGCCAACGTCCTGATCAATGGGACGATGGTTAAATTCAACGTTTCAGGTCCATATCTCTTTCCACTGCAGGCCGTTTCCATTTCGTTTAAGGAACCTGCAGGAACGTACTCGCTGGAAATAGTGATGCCTGATGGCTATGAGATATTCAGGGAGGTGGTGTCCTGATGGCTTCGACAGCAGTATCGGAACTGGTCTTCTTCATCGTAACATTGCTCATAACCGCGTCGGCGGTGGCTGTGCTGTCTGATCAGACGTTCCATCTTGTGGACGGCATGCAGACATCTTCGCAGAAAACCTCTGAGATGATACAGCAGAACTTCGCGATAATAAACAATCCTACACAAATACCTTATAATGGTGGTTATGTATTTTACATAAAGAATACGGGAAGCGTGGCCTTTACCCTGACCAATACATCTGTAACCGTACTCATAAACGGCAATATAGTCACGGGATCGTACGTTCAGTTTGAGACCCCAGGAAATACCGGCGTTCTCTACCCAGGCCAGGTCGGAGAAATAGTGGTAAATGAAACACTGAGCGGATACAACAGCATAACCGTTTCCCTGTCCAGCGGCGTATCTCACCAGCTGGAATTTGAGGTGTAATTAGATGTTCTTCAGCTTCAAGATTGATGGCGATGAGCTTGATAAGAGGATGGGCGGCGGCGTATACGTTGGCCAGCTGTTCACCATATTTGGTGATAACAGCGAAGGAAAGACGCTGCTTTCGCTCAGGCTTGCCTATGGATTTCTAAAGAATGGAATATCAATAACCTACGTTTCATCACAGATGCCAGTAAGGGAATTTATATCATTCTCCGATGCCCTGGGTTACCCTGTGCTGAACTCAGTCATATCCGGATCGATGCTGTACATAACGCCCGTCTTCATGCTCAGAAGAACACGCAGGGCAAATCTTGACGAACTCATCAACAACGATCGGATAAAGGAGAAGAGCGTACTCATAATAGATTCGTTGAATCCTGGTATGTTCAGGGACTTCGAGATCAATTCGTACATGGAGAAGCTCAGGAAATTCTCTGAAAACAGGGTTGTAATAATAACAGCGAACCAAGCAAGCCTGGACGATGCAACCGTTCTGCGTATCAATCAGCTCTCCACAACCATAGTTACGCTTCACTCGAAGGAGCTTGGAGGAGTGAAGAGGCATTTCATCGATTTGGTCAAATATCCAATGGTAGTCAGATCTATACAGCAGAGCATACCGTTCAGGGTTGAACCCGGAAGAGGCCTAATCGTTGAGATATCCAGCGTGTCGTGATCATTATGGAGAAGGGAGTTGTTTCTGACAGCTACGAGGTTGCAATAGCGAGGAATCCTCATCTGGCAGAATATCTTTCAAAATACAGGAATGAAACGGGCAGGAGTCCTTCTTTCCTCGTAAACATAGACAGCTCCCTGAAGAGCCTTGCCCATGTGGACGTGATATATCCGGTTGGCGATCCGATATTCATACATATCTACGAGCGTGGAAAGGAAAGGAGGTACAAGCCCATAGAGCCTTTGCTGAAAGATGACGAATTCGAGTTCATGGATGCCATACTTGACATAATCATGAGCAGGGCATCTGATTATCCTCCTGCGGAGAATGAGGAAGAGCAGGAGAAGAACATAGAGGACGTCTATAAGAAGACCGTTTCCGTTGGTTCAAACAAGATAAAAAGGAACAGCGTTACACTTGAGAAACCCCTCTATGACAAGATGCTGTACAACGTCAAGAAGGAGATAATAGGCCTCGGGCCTCTGGAACCCCTCATAAGGGATTCGCACATAGAGGATATAAGCGGCATCGGTCCTGAGGATGTTTACATAGTTCACAAGATATTCGGTTCAATGCCCACGGACATAACCTTTGGCAGCATGGAGAGGCTGATGAGGTTCAGCAAGAGGCTTTCCGAGCGTGTGGGAAGGCCAGTCAGCGACAAGCGGCCAATCGTTGACGCAACGCTTCCTGACGGATCGAGGCTGTCAATCGTATACAGCACGGACATATCACAAAGAGGGCCAAGTTTTACAATAAGAAAGTTCTCCGAGATACCGCTGAGCATCCTGAACCTGATCAAGTACAACACGATGTCCTATGAGGAGGCCGCATACCTCTGGCTTGCCCTTGAGTATGGCCAGAGCGTCTTTGTCTGCGGAGAAACGGCCAGCGGAAAGACAACAGTCGTAAACGCAATAATCCCGTTCATAAGGCCGGAATCGAAGATATTCAGCGCGGAGGATACGCCGGAGATCAGGGCACCACAGAAAGCCTGGCAGCAGTTGGTGACAAGGGAAAGCGGTGCTGAGGAGAGCCGCGTAACTCTTTACGATCTTCTCAGGACGGCCCTGAGATCGAGGCCTAACTACATAATAGTGGGAGAGATTAGGGGCGCTGAGGGTGCTATGGCCTTCCAGGCTATGCAGACCGGTCACCCAGTGATATCCACGTTCCACGCCTCATCGGTGAAGAAGATGATACAGAGGTTCACCGGCAACCCGATAAACATACCGGTCACGTTCATGGATAACCTTAACATAGTGCTGATTCAGCAGGCCGTATACGTCGGAGGCAAATTCCTGAGGAGAACAACCAGCATCAATGAAATAGAGGGCTATTACGAAGATCTTGGCGGTGTTGCCACAAGAGCAGTGTTTGAATGGGATCCTTCAACGGACAGGCATATGTTCAGAGGAATGAACAATTCCTACATCTTGGAGGAGAAGATAGCAAAGACGGCTGGCCTGGTGGATACAAGCCTGATATACAACGAGCTGTTTCGCAGGGCCAGGATACTGAAGGATCTTGCCGATCAGAAGATCTTGGATTATTACCAGGTCTATGAGAAGATAAAGGAGTTCTACGAGGGGGCGTTAGCCAATGGATACTAAGGTCAAGAGAGGCTTCTGGATCGGCATAAACTATTCGAAGACGGATCTATCCATAATAGCAGGATCGGCCGTACTTTCAATAATGTTCTATCTCATTTATTACATGACGAAGAAGACTGTTATACTGCTTCTCTTTGTCATGCTTGCGCTCGGCGCCGCATTTTTCTTTCTGAAGCCGATCATCGACAGGGACAACAGGAAGAACGACATCAATTCGAATATACCGTTCTTCATTACTGCGTTCTCATCACTTGCCACCAGCGATGCCAACATCATTGAAGTTCTGGACATACTATCGAAGAAGGAGAAGCTGGGATACCTGAGAAAGGAACTGGAAAAGATACTGAATCTTGTCAGGAACTGGGGCATGGGCCTTGCCGAGGCCATGAGCTTTGTTGCGAAGAGGACGCCGAGCGATATATTCTCAGACTTCCTGACAAGGTTTGGGCATGCCATAGATAGCGGCCAGGACATACAGGAATTTGCTAGAACCGAAGTGTTCAGCACCATGAGCAGCTTCGAGACTGCCTATACCTCGGCACTTTACAGCTTCGATCTTTACAGGGATATCTATGTCTCACTCCTTCTCTCCTTTGCATTTCTCATAACCTTCATAATGATAATGCCAATACTCATACCGATCAACATAACCGTTGTGCTCAGCCTCAGCCTGCTGATGGTGGCGCTGGGTGAATTCATGCTTGTGTACGGAATAAGCATTGTTCTGCCCAAGGATCCTCTATGGCACAAGACAGGGATAAAGACCGATACGGATATAAAGATGAGAAACCTCTTTCTCATAGCCATAACCATCTCGATGATCCTGTTCATAATCCTTGATGTGACGAAATTGATGTACAGAATGCCATTTTATTTCACATTTGCAATAATGATTAGCCCGATAGCATATCCAAGCTATCTGGGATCAAAGATGGAAAGAGAGGTGCAGAAGAAGGATGAGATGTACGGCAGTTTCATAAGGTCTCTTTCAGGTTCGGCTTCAGCCATGGGGAATCTCCTGATCGATGCCCTCAAGGCAATAGTGATGCATGACTTCGGCATACTGTCAAAGGACATAAATAAGCTTTACAAGAGGCTTCTTTACAGGATAAATTCGCTGAAGGCTTGGAAGATGTTTTCCGCAGACACTGGTTCGCATTTAATAGAGATCTACTCTGAAACCTATGCAGAAAGTATAGATCTCGGCGCGGACGCACTCAAGAGCGGAATGGTAGTATCGGAAAACTTCGAAAAGATCGTAGGCCTAAGAAAGAGAAAGCACTCATCCGTCACAAGTTTTGTAGGCATAATGTACGGCATAACTGCAGGGCTTGCCTTCTCGCTCGCCATATCATTCGGTATTCTAAAGATAATAGACGGGATATTTTCAGGCTTCAACCTTTCGGCCCTGGGCGTGACAGGAATATTCCTCGCACCGCCATCTTCGTCCGTATACCTGATCGAAATCTTTCTGATGATAATCCTCTTCGTTCACTCATTCATAGGTGGCATTTCTCTGAAGGTTTCCGACGGTGGGCGCATAGTAAACGGCCTCCACCATACTGTCTTGATGATATGGATAGTTTCCTTTGTGGTATACGGCACCCTTCAGATAACAACTATCCTACTGTCATCAACCGTTTGAACCTGCCATCAGAATTAGTTAGAGGGAATGCAAGGCTGAGGCAGGAAGAATAACACGATCGGTACAATTTTTTATATATATTGAACTATTATTGAAAGGATGGCGGATCCCAAATTGACGAAGGCTCTCATGATGAAGATGAATGCTATCATCACGGAGAAGGATCCAGATAAAAAGAAGAGTAAGATAGCTGACCTGATACAGGATCTAAAAACGATGGATCTTACCCAGATAGACAGGAACGATGTTGATCCTTTCATTTCGGTTCTGGTGAGGAATGTATCGGACAGCGATCAGATACGTGAAATGATACCGTATCTAGAGATGATATCGCCCGGAAATAAGAGCATAGCTGAATCGAAGGTGCTCGAGAATTACAGCACCGGAAATTATCTGGACGTTATCCGTTTTGTCACTTCAGACCCATACTTCTGCGAGGTTGAAAATATAGTCAACCTTGTCATATCCAGCGCGGATCACCTTGAGAAATACGATACAGTTGCAATCTTCCTATCGAAGTGCGGCAGGTATGATGACAGAATAGCTGCCAAATACGCTGAACGTGATAGAGATGATTCAACAACGGACATTATAATAGATAACTATGAAAAGCACAATGACTGCAGGGCGGTGATCAGCTTCCTGAGGCACGTACTCGCCTACGAATACTCTGAAAGATACATAACCAAGTTAATAGAATGTGGAAAGCGGGTGGAAGACAGCGAATCCGTGATCTATGCCGTAGAACTTGCAGAACCGGAACGGGTGGAAAATGCAGATTCCTCTGCAATTCTGGCTCGCACAGCACTCGATCTGGGCAAGTACGAGAAGGCTAGGCAGATCGCCGAAAGAGGGCTGAAGCTGAATCCAGACAGCGAGGATCTGAAGCTGATCATGGCAAGATCCCTATACGCCCTGGGAAGGATAAACGAGAGCCTGGATTTTTACAGGGATGTGTGCAATTATCATCCTGAAAACAGGGAAGCGGTTTATGAGATGATGGACATCCTTTACAATCACGGGCGGACAAAGGAATATGCCGAAACGCTGAACCACGTCAACAGAGAAAGCTTCAGGCCTGAGGATTACATAAGAATGTCCGGCCTGATAAAGGATTCCGGCGATGTCTCGGGATCGGTCAACCTTCTGAAGGAAGCACTTGCCAAATTTCCCGATAATATCGATATAATAAAGGCCTACGCAGCTGCGATGAAGGAGATAGGCAACGTGGGCGAGGCACTTCAGGCCTATCAGAACCTCATCAGGATAAAGCCAGACGATGAATCGCTGAAATTTGTAATGGATTACTTCTTCGGCCGGAGGAACTACGAAGATATACTCAATATATACGAATCGCTGCAGGATGATGCTTTGAAGGAAAAATACCGGGGAATGGCCGCTGCCTCCTATGTGTACATGGGCTACATGGACGATGCCGTGAGCATGATAAGGGATCATCGGGAAATACTCGACGATCCATTCTTTGTCGATTCGATACTGTTCTCGGTTAGGAAAAAGGAAGAGGTTCAGATGCTCATATCCTCCGGATTGGAGAACACATATTCCAGGTTATCGGTTGATAGACTGTTCGGGATTGAAATTCGTGGGGTCGATTACATACTGGACTACGCAACAAAATCATGCTCCAAGGCCATGGCCTTCGTAGCCGCAGAAGCAGTATTCAGGAAGATGCATACCGTTCCGGACAAGATAAAGGTGGCACTGTCCACGAAATGCCTCGAAGAGGTCTACGATATAATGATCTCTATGCAGGGTATTTACAGTAAGGAGAATGTGAAAATATTTGAGGATCATCCAAGATACCTGTACCCTGCGATAGACACGTTCATAACGGCCGGCCTTTATGATGAAGCGTACAAGATCATAGAAAGGTACGAAGGCACAAAGGAGGATCCGTTTCTAGATTACGAGTACGCCAGGCTGATGTACGTAATGAACCGTACAAAGGATGCCATAAAACTGATCCGCAGGGCAAAGGAATCATTTTCAAACATTGATTTTTACCTTCTTTCCATAACCATAGACGAAGATTCTGTCGTTGATGATGTCGCGTCGATACTCGAACTTGACAGAAACGCAATACCTTTCAAGATATTGCGTGAAAAATACCTTGATAACCATGAATTGATGTCCGGAATAATATCACTGCTCCATGAAAAGAATATACAGAGCCTTGAAGTGATGAGGCTGGAAAGGGACCATCTCTTCAGATCAGGGAAAAAGGAAGACGCGCTCAATATATCAGCTTCGATCATCAAGGATTCAACGGATGATGGGGACATTCAGGCCCATTTCACCATACTAAGAAGCATCAGCGAGGACTCTGCTGCAGAGTTTCTGATGCATCACCTGGACAAATTCCAGAACATCGAGGATCTCCGGGAGGCAGCCCACTCATTCTACAGAAGGAGAGACTTCGAGGATGCAATAGCGGTTTACAGGGCGATCATAAGCAGGGGGGCAAATCCAGTCCAGTTCCCAGAATACGTAGACTGTCTGATCGAAACAGGCAATTACGCTGAAGCTGACGATATAATATCAAGGCTCCCATCGGTTATACCGGTGACGATCAAGTTCTATCTCAGGATGGGAAAGACTGACAAGATCGTTGAGTATCTGAACTCAAAGGAGGAAAAATCGCCGGAGGACATAAAGTACATAGCAAGATCCGGTTGGTCATACGATAACATCAAAGAGGCGTTTCTTAAATACTATGAGGAAACTGGCGATCTTGTGGCTGGAAAGATAATAATGGATAAATTCAAAAATGAGGGTAGGTATGAGGATGCCATCAGAATAGCATCATACCTCTATGAGAATTACGGAGATATGGACGCAGGCCTTTCGTATGTGGACCTTTTGAGGATAACAGGGGAGAACGAAAGATCGCTGCAGGTTGCAGAGGAACTTGCATCTAGATGCAGCGGAAATAGCTGTATAGAGGTTTACCGAAGGATCTACGGCATAATGTACGATATGAAGAAGTATGACCAGATAATAAAGATGTTCAGGAAAAGAAAGGATGCAGATTCAAACATAATCCCATTTGTTGTCAGGTCGTATCTCGCTGATGATGAAGCAGATCAGGCCGAGGAGATCCTCTCTAGCTATAGCCTGCCCGATAGCGTGAGGACTTCGCTGATGCAGGCCATAAATGAGAAGAGATACATCGACAGGCTTTCTAAATACGCATCAAGAATACTCGCCGTGGAATTCAAGCAGGGCAGAAAACTATCCATAGGTGAAATGGTTTCTAAGGCAGACGTTCCCGAGGACTTCGCCAACGATATAAAGGCGTTCTTCGAAGAGGATAAATACATAGGATCACCGGATACAAAAGATCTCGAGAATATCTCCGCAATGGTCATAAAGAAAATTGCAGAAAAAGAGAAGATAAGATCCGCAGATGAAATATACATCCATACCATATTCGGCCATCTCGATCCCAGAGATCCTGTTATGGCAAAGAACATCTACGTTTACATGCGCAGGGCAATAAAAGGAGACCATGCCGAAACAGATGAAATAAGGCGAATAGCCGATACTGCCATGAGGGATGGAGTTCCTGAAAACGAGATCGAGATCATCAGGAGATACGGTGTTGGCATAGGAACCGCTGCCGCAGTCGTCGACCTGATGAAGAGGATGAAAGAGAGAGGGTATCAGAATGTACAGACATGACGTTTCGAACGAAGAGAAGGACATAGCCGTATCGGTGATAGCCCTGACGGCAGCCTTTGCCATAGCAAACAGATTTAGATCACCGTATGGCCCTTTTTTCATACTTGCAGTTTCCTTTCTTGTTGCGGTGACAGCTTTCCTCATGCACGAACTTGCCCACAGGTACGTTGCTAGGTCTTACGGTGGAATAGCCTACTTCAAGATGTGGCCCCTCGGGTTGCTGCTTGCCCTGATAACCTCGCTTCTTGGCTTCATATTCGCAGCACCGGGAGCAGTCAACATAGGGGGCATATATCGCAGGGATCAGATCGGCAAAACATCACTGGCCGGGCCGGCCATGAATATCTTCCTTGGCATTCTGTTCTACGCCATATCGTTGTTCACACTGATACCTGTAGCTATAGCAATATTCAGGTATGTAGCGGAGATGAATTTCTGGTTTGGTTTCTTCAACCTTCTGCCTATACCGCCGCTCGATGGATACAAGGTATTTTCATGGGATCTGTACGTTTATATAGTTTCTGTCGTTATAGCCCTCGTATTTGTAGTTCTCTTCGTATTCTGATATTATAACAAGGGTTCAAACTGTCAATTGAAATATTTATGTATAGCTATATATTGCTATATAAATATGAGTAAAGTATACACAATCAGGGAAGCATGTGATATATTGCAGATAGATGCAACCACTCTGAGGAGATGGGACCGTGAGGGAAAAATACACTGCATAAGGTTGTCAAATAATTTTAGAAGAGTCCCAGAGGAGGAAATCAACAGAATATTAGGAATTAAAAACAACAGAATAGATGCAATATATGCACGTGTATCTTCCAACGATCAGAAGAACGATCTTCACAATCAGATAAACAGATTGAAATCGTTATACAAAGACGCACAGGTATTCAGCGATATAAAATCAGGTCTTAAATTCAACAGGAAAGGATTCCTTGAATTATTGAAGCTGATCGAGGGCAATAAGATAAATAACATATACATCACACATAAAGACAGGTTGGCAAGATTTGGCTTTGATTTGATTGAAGAGGTGTGTAAGATACATAATACAAAAATCATAGAGGTGGACGGCGAAGAAGTATCATCAGCCAATGAAGAATTAACTAAGGATTTTGATATCCATAATAACTTCATTTTCAGCGAGGCTCTACGGTCTCAGATCACATAAGATGAAGAATATATTGAAGGCGGTGAAGGAATGAGCCATCCATGGAGGTCCAGGGGCGAGAAAAGAACTATAATGTTCGGATACACACCAAGCGATACGATTCTAAAATATCTAAAGGATATGAGGGATTTAATAAATAGGGCAATACTTAATGCATATTCAATAGCAAGATCAAACGATGATAGTCTGCCGTCTCCCATCACGCTGAGGAGATCGCTAAAAGATTACTATGATAATAACGTAGCATATGCAAAGCACCACATAAATCCTGTATGCAGGACAGCGATAGCGATGTTGAGGTCGTACAAGAAGAACAATGGTAGATTGAAGGTTGTTAAAGCAAAAAGACTGGCCATGAGAATAGATTCCGAGCTAGCGAAGATCGAGGATAATAGATTGAGGATAACAATAAGGCCGAATGTGTACGAATACGTTGATATCGTTGATAGGAACAAAAAATACAGCGAATACTCCAAATATCCTATATCCGAGGTGTTATTGACGGACAACAGGGTATACATCACGTTCATAACAGGAAGCGATGATAAGCCGGTGATCGCAAACAACATAATAGGCTTTGACTTGAACTTTAAATCGGTTGATTATACGGTGATAAAGGACAACAGAATAGCCTATGTCGATTCTATAGATACATACGATATAGCAAAGACTCAAAGGGATTACGAGAGGAAGAGGAGGAAGATACAGAAGCATATTAGAAATCCAGCTAAAAGGATCAGAAAGCTTAAGGAGGCAAAACATAGGCAACGCAACATCGTTAGGGACAAACTGCAGAAATTGACCACGAACATAGTCAAAAATAATGAAGATAAGACCTTCGTGTTTGAGGATCTTACGAATATAAAGAAGAAGGGAAAAAAGCATAAAGATCATAAAAGGGATGGCCAGAGTTCTAAAAGGTTCAGAACAGATATCAACAGATGGCCGTACAGGCTGTTCCAAATGTTCGTGGAGTATAAATCCAAGAATGAAACGCTATATGTAGATCCAGAGGGGACTTCTTCGGAATGTCCTGTATGTGGTGGAATATTGGAGCACCCAATCTGGAAGATGTCCAAGTGTGATAACTGTGGTGCCACCTTTGACAGGGATCGATTGTCATCGCTGTCGATCGCTGTCAGAGGATTGCACCTTTGCGGTACCCCGTTTTCCGTGAGTGGCAGTGCCTCTTGGGATTCGATGAAGGATAACTACCTGTACCGTTAAGATCAGGTTGTTATCGAGGATTCCAACGCCTGCAAGAGGGAGATGCACAACAATGCATAATATCCTGAGAACGGATTCTTATCTTCCATGTGTTGTTTTTATATCAGCTAATTTTTTGAAATTGTTAAAAATTCATGGTTTCCATTTCCCATAATCATTTCAATATGCTGCGGGCATCATTTCTCCACAAATCTCTGCAGTTCATACCTGTTTCCACGCCACACAATATGCTTCATCTTTCTAGCAATGACGAGATTTCCCAGGTATATGAATGGGAGAGCTAGGAATATTATGGCAAAGGAAGGCCATTTCAGGACTGTTCTATCGTACATCCTGTAGATGCCTATCAGTTTGGGTATGAACAGATAAACGAAGATTGGGTTTCTTAGGGACAAAACCAGTGCGGAGAAGAAGAGGAATATGTCTAGAGAATAGAATATCACACCATAGCGGAATACCTTTGGCGACGCGCTTATGGATAATGCTGTCTGCCTGTTTGACCATTCCCAGAACTGGGGAAAAGTTTCAGGGCTGTACACTGCAGGCCTGGAATCCCTCACATAGGCTATTCGCAGCCCCTCTGACTTGCAGATAGCCGTCAGAGCTGAATCATCAGAGACGCTTTCCGCAAAGAACTGCATGTGGGCATCGAGCAGCGTGCGCTTGAAGGCAAGGGATCCTCCCCAGCCGAATCGCGTCATCTTTGACTCCATCAGAGACTGCCCCACCGTTCCCCATACGGCCTTGACCCTTGAAGGCAAGCCGCCCACAGGGTAAAAATAGGGGAATGTTGTTGAAATACCAACATCACCTTCGGATAACGGACATACCAGATGTTTGAGCCAGTCCCTCTTAGCCCTGATGTCTGAATCTGCTATAACGTATACATCGTAGTCATGTTTCAAATTTATGGCGGTGGATATTGCTCTGACCTTGCCGCTGCACGTAGTGCATCTGTAGTTGGAAACGATGTACGGGATTCCAACCTTCTTTATGTACTCGATGGCCGGATCAGATTCATCATCCACGACTGCCAAGTAATCCGCTGCAATATTCTGGTCCACTATGGATCTCAGGTTGTCCTCTAACCCGTAATCGACACCTCTGCACGGTATTATGACCAGAATCCTAGCAGAAGGATCCTTTTCACAAGTATCGTCCCGATCTTTATAAATACCAATGTAGGAAAAACCAAATGCTATTAGGGTGAGCAAAAATATGAAAATTAAGAGGATCAGATTCATATAAGGGAAACGTTCTCGGTGCTTATCTCGCCCACGCCTTCTATGCTTGATATGCTGTTCTCTACCCTATCGATCTCCCCTTCCTTGTCCTGAACGATTATCTCCAGCTTTATATATTTGAGTCCGAAGCCTATATCCACCTCATCCATCCTGTTTATGGAGCAGAGGCCCTCTATATTCCTCTTAACCTGATCCTCTATTGATTTGATATCTGCATCGGTGTCCTTTGGTAGGATCTTGAGAGTAACCAAGACATCTCCCATCTGGATCACGGCCCCTGAAATCCACAGTTATCACAGACATATGGCGTAGAATGCTCTCTGCATGTCTTGCATCTTCCTATTACCTCGTTTCCGCAGTTGGGGCATAGAAACACTGAATAACCTTCATCTATTAGCCCAACACCGCATGATGTACAGGTCTCCTTATATACCATACTCGCAGATAACATTCTCGTATATTAGGTTACGTTAGCTTCCGCTGGCCTTTAAGATCCTTGCCAATATTCGGAAATATCGGAGAGATTAACAGGATAAAGATACGGAAATTTCCCAATCATTTTATAGACGATGACGCTATTCTTGATCATGGCAGATCAGAGGCTATTCGGTACCAATGGAATAAGGGGTATACCAAACGATGATCTCACCGTTGATTTTGCGATCCGGGTTGGGAAGAGCATAGGCATGTTCGTATCTGGCGACGTTGCCGTCGGAAGGGATACACGGATCAGCGGCGATATGATAGCCTCTTCCGTTCTGGCTGGCCTCATGGCCACAGGCCACAATATAATAGATCTTGGCATACTTCCCACGCCTGCACTTCAGTACTACTGCAAGAACCATGCACTGTACGGAGTTATGATAACCGCGTCGCACAATCCGCCGCAGTACAATGGGATAAAGGTAATAGATAGGGATGGCACTGAGATAGAACGCCCCTCTGAGGAAAAGATAGAAAACATATACAGCACCGGATCGTTCAACATGGTCAGGTGGGAGGACGTAGGCAGGATAAGATACGTGAGCGATGCCATCGATCAGTACATAGATGGCGTTTTATCAAAGGTTGATGTCAGGAGAATAAAAGAAAGAAGATTCAGAGTGCTTGTTGATACAGGGAATGGCGCGGCCTATGCCTCCACTCCTAAGCTCCTGGAAAAGTTAGGATGCAGCGTCGTTACGCTCAATGCCAACCCTGATGGCAGATTCACTTCGAGGAATGCAGAGCCGAAGCCCGAAAACCTCAAAGAACTCATGGCGCTCATGGCGAATGGAAATTTTGATCTTGGAATAGCCCACGATGGCGATGCTGACAGGGTTGTGTTCATAGATGAAAGGGGAAACTTCATAGACGGTGATAAGAGCCTGGCCCTCCTGGTAAAAAACTTCGCCTCTGCCAGCGATATAGTTGTTACACCAGTCAGCTCATCGGACACCATATCAGATGTGTGTTCGGCAATAGGCGCCACGATCATACGGACGAAGGTCGGTGCGCCGATAGTTGCAAGGACGATGATACAGAACGGTGCTGTTATAGGAGGCGAGGAAAACGGAGGCGTCATCTACGGAAAACATCAGTACTGCAGGGACGGCGCGATGACACTCTCACTGATGCTGGATCTTATGGCCAGGAGCAACAGGAAGATATCAGAACTGATACGTGAACTTCCACCGTATTTCTTGGAGAAGAGACAGATAGAACGGACTGTGGACTGGGGCTTGCTGGAGAGAGAGCTTCGAAAGGGGGAGAAGGTGGATACTACAGATGGCATAAAGATCATAAAGGATGATGGGTGGATACTCATAAGGCCATCTGGTACAGAAAAAATACTAAGGGTGTATGCAGAATCCACGGATATGGCCATGGCAAAAAAATATGCCGATCAGTACGTGGCGAAGATAAGGGATCTGCAGGAAAAATTGGGATGATCCCATCCTAGTTTTTTGACAGTCTTCTGTATATGATTATGAATCTCTGTATCACCGTTGCAGTTCCGAAGAGGCCAAACACCAGGAGCAGGATGTTGGTCGGCGTAACGTCGATGGTTGGAAGCCTGTAGAAGGTTCCCACAAATATCTGCACAATAATCAATACGATCATTATAACAAGCCTGTCGGCACGGCCCATTATTCCGGCGTACAAGCGGTTGAGACCCAGAGCTTGGGCCTGGGTGCCAAGGTAACTCGTCATAAGAACGCCTATAAGTGCGAATACTCCAAGATAAATGTTGCCGAATCTGCTGAATGCAAAGCCAAGTATGAGAAAGATATCTGCAAAGCGATCAAAGCTGTGGTCTATGAAATCACCGAGCTTTGATGAAGATCCCTTTATCCTGGCGACCTTGCCATCAACGGCATCGAACAAGGCCGAGAATACGACCATTACAAGCGTTACGTATGGATAACCGAGATAATAGGACAGGCCACCGAGGCCCGCAAGGATCAGCGAGAGAAGTGATATGCTATTCGGGCTCCACCCGATGAACGCCTTTGAAATCGGAGTCA